>CAZKFZ010000013.1:0-1576 GCA_964552475.1 uncultured Candidatus Saccharibacteria bacterium | reverse complement strand
TTCTGTCATTTTATCTAGTGGCACTATACCGTCTTCTATAAATGGTAGAGCCTTTTTGGCTCCAGGATGAGACCATATAACAGCAGCGGCTCCACGGCGAATGTGCCAAAGCATTTCTTGATCGGATAGTTTTTCGGCTCGCCGTACGACCGATGCTGATTGGTTGAGTGTTTTCCAGGCTCGCTTAGCTTTTTTATTTCTGTCTTTTTGCTTATGATCGTCAAATTCTATTAGAAGAATTAGCTTTGGTAGATTGTTAATATCCATACCTTTAAGCATTTCGGGTTTGTGTTCTTTCATGAACTCGAGAGTATGAAAGTCTACCATCTCGGCAGCACTTGGATTGAGAGGCAAAATAGACTGAACCGCCGCTTCGGCTTGTTTGATATCTTCATAGTAACCAACCAACAAGGTGGTGTGCGGGTTGTAAGGTGTGGTATGAAAAGTTATCTCTGTGACAATACCAAGGGTACCTTGTGAGCCGATAAACAATTGACTTAAATCAAAAGAGCCATCTTTACCTTTAATGTCCCACAAGTCGTAACCGGTTGAGTTTTTACTTACCCTGAGTTTGGTATTCCGCAGCAAATCACTGTTTTGTATTAGTAAATCATCGACTGCTCTATATAGATGACCTTCGAAATCGGGTTGTTCTTTCTTTTTACGAAGTTGTTTTTTATTGAGGCGAGTGGTTTCAATTACATCGCCATTACTTAAAACAACCTTGAGACTTTTGACCCAATTGCGAGTAGCGCCATATTTGAGTGTTTTTTCACCAGCGGCATTATTGGCCACTGCCCCACCGACGCTACAAAAATCAATACTAGCCGGATAGGGTGGTAAATATTGCCAGTGGCTTTGAAGTATACCTTGTAAATGTGAATAAATCATACCGGGCTGAACAGTTACGGTGGTTTTGGTTAGGTCTATCAGGCCCTTCATGTGTGCAGGTAGTACTAACACCACTCCTGTACCTAGCGCGCCTCCACCTTGGTCAGTACCTTTACCGCGTGCGGTAAGATTTATTTTTTTACCCTCTTGAGCACTCCAATTTAATACTTTTATAGTGTTGACAATATCATCTTGGTTTTTGGGATAAATTACGGCCTGAGGCATAACTTTAAAAATACTTCCGTCGGTAGAAAAAAACAGACGGGTTTTTTCAGCAGTTGAAACTTGGCCGTGCAAAATTTTAGAAAGCTCTCTAACAGGGGATAACATAGTATAAGCATAACAATTTATACAATCGATTGCAAAGTACGATTTGATATAAATAAGCATAAATAGTATAGTTAATTTATTCATTATGGCTAAAAGAAAAGAACATTTCTCAAATAAATCACTAACTAAAATTTCGCAAAATAAATTATTTGCGGTTTTGCTTGTTGGTTTATTTCTGATAGTTGGACTATTTATTATCTATAAATCATTTGCAGGTGGTGCACCAGTTTTTAGAGACAATGCAGAATATTGGCGACCACGAATTGCCCAATGAGAATCTGGAACTTTTTATCAAAATAATAAAAATCCAAAATATCGAGGCGCCTACCAATATAGCCCAGCAACTTGGGGTAAT
>CAZKFZ010000012.1:0-3043 GCA_964552475.1 uncultured Candidatus Saccharibacteria bacterium | reverse complement strand
TACTATCTACTTTTATTGTTCTGGAGACATTCAATCTATTTGTGCTTTACTTAAAGCCCTCTTTAAAAAAAGCCAATGGTATAGGTGTATTCAATGCCTGGAACAAGTCAAAAAAAGATCCCGAAATTCATAATCTTATAAAATATCTAGTGTATTGGGTTGCAGGCACTAAATTAATTATTGTATCTCTGCTCTTAGTAATTCTTATTTGGGCAGAACCTACACTCAAGATAATCTCGGTTGCTGTGCTGGCACTTACTATTACCTCTTTTTACTGGAAGATGTTTCCTATCATTAAAAAAATGGATAATGACGGTGGTATCGCGCCAGTCGGATACCACAAAACACTCAGCTTGATAATAATTGTTATTACTCTCGCCCTTAGCCTCTCGGCATTATTTGCATATATAAGTTGAGTGTAATAGTTTTTCTTTTTAGTCTTTAGTAATCATGGCTGTACGCTTTTTACAAAATACAGTTTGAGTTATTATAGTTATATGACAAAACAAGAAATACTAGGTGGCACTGTACATACTTTGCCGTCAGATATAAGGACAGCTCTAAGTTCAAGCAAGCCAGCATTAGCCAAGTGGCAAAGTCTTACGCCACTCGCGCGCAATGAGTGGATATGCTGGACTATTAGTGTTAAACAACAAAAGACCAGAGATGATCATATACGGCGTACTGTTGAAGAGCTACAAGAAGGCAAGCGTCGGCCTTGTTGCTGGATAGGTTGCTTGCATCGCACCGATAAGATAATAAGCCCGTCAGTACAAGGTATACTTGCTAAGCGAGCTAAGAAATAGGTTTGTATTTATGAAAGATAAGCTAGCTTCAGAGCAAATAGACAGTATTATTAAGCTACATAGTGGGTGGAAGACTGAGATAGTATCACAAATACGCTCTGTGGTAACACAATCTAAACCTAATATATTTGAAGAAGTAAAATGGAAAATGGCTACTAGGCCTGTGGGTCTGCCTGTTTGGTCTTACAATGGCATTATTTGTTTTGCAGAAATATGGAAAGATAATGTCAAACTGCTGTTTCCAAAAGGTGCTCAGCTAAAAAATAGTGCTAGTAAGCTGTTTAATGCCCGTCTTAAAAGTAAAGACATTCGTGCAATTGAGTTTCGCGAAGGCGATAAGATAGATAAGTCTGCTCTAAAAGTACTGATTTTAGAAGCAATAAAACTAAATATTGCAAACGCTAGCGAGTAACTACTTACGCAGAATTTTATCTATTGCTTTACCCTTTGCTAACTCGTCAACCAATTTATCTAGATAGCGAATCTCTTGCATAGCTGTCTCTTTGATATCCTCTACTCTTACGCCACAAATTACGCCAGTTATAAGTTTTCTATTAGGGTTAATGTGCGGCGCTTTTGCAAATAAAGTCTCAAAGTCAGATTTTTTTTAGCTGAGATTCTAACCCTTTTTGGCTATACCCGGTTAGCCAACAAATAATTTCATCTACTTCTTGCTTTGTTCTATCTTTCTTTTCTGCTTTAGCAACATAGTGTGGGTACACACTCGCAGAGCTTGTAGTATAAATTCGATGTTTTTGCATTTAGTTAAACACCTTTTTCTTTTAAGAACTTGTCTTCCATTTGTCTGGTTTTTGTGTTCGTTCTAACAAGATCAATGTTGTAGTGCGTTGCAATACGTACCACTGCCGACATAATGTCAGTCAATTCATCAGCTATATTGTCGTTACTTGATGTGTATTTTGGGTCAGCCTTATCTCTGTCGGCAAAATAATAGCCCTCTCTGTTCATTATTAGTGCCGATAGCTGGCCAACTTGTTTTGCTAGTTCAATAACTGCCCCTTCAACACCCCAAGGCTTGCCTTCAATATTTTCGTAGCGTGCTATGGTATTTTTAGTTTGCTCAATTACATCTTTAAATGATTGTTCACTCATTAGAGTATTATAACAAAATAACCCTATATTCTAGACAAGTATCTAAATAAAAGTAAAAAAGCCTGAGCGCTTAACTCGGACATCTTCTTGGCTCCGGGTAGCGATGGAAGTTATAACTTATCTTTTAGTTGTATAAATAAATTGTCTCGATTTTTGATAGTAACTTCTTCAATGTTAATCAACTTATTGCTCTTCAATTCTTCGGTTAATTCATCTTGGTAATTATTTGTGATAGTACCAATGAAGCTATTGGTTGCAGTAATATACTTTTCAACTAATAATTTAAACTTTTCAGAATATAGCTCCATTTGTCCAATTTCGTCTATGTATAATAGTTGGTCTGATTGAAAATCAAACAAAGGATTTATAAATTCATCTAATGTCTTTATATCAACACCATACCGCGACACCTTAATATCGCTCTCTATATTGACATAAGCCAATATTGCTCCCTACCCATTATGATCGATTAACTTAAATCCTAATCGCATTCCGGGATTGTCTGGGTCAGGAATTTCTATAGTAACAAAACCCACCTTATTTGGAATATTACTTATAAGTTTCTTTAGTAATGTTGATTTTCCAGTATGTGGTTCACCGGTAACTAATAACTTCATACTTTGAGTATATCAAAAAAGACCCTTTCGGGTCTTTTAAGCATAAGTGCTATGGCTCCGGGTGGTAATGGAAGTTAGAACTATTTTACAAGTTCAGATAGTCGCGTAACCGCCTGAACACCATTATTATGAAATTCCTCGGTTGTAACAAGGCCAGTTCCTGTACCAATAAACTCAAAGCTAGCCCCAAGAGCTGCATGCATATCATGCAACCCATCACCGATATATAATACTTCTTTTTTACCGATATGATTTTTATCAAGCCATTTTAGAGTTCGTTCAAATACTTTTGGGTCTGGCTTGTGGTACTTTGTATCATCTTGCGTTTGGACGTAACCAAACAAGCTAATATCTATACCTAATGTTGAAATATCGTGCTCAAAACTCTGGCGACTGGTAGCGGTTATAACGCCAAGTCTTTTGCCAGAATTATGTAAATACTCAAGAACTGGAAGGGTGTCTTCAAGAAGTATCTTGGGAAAGTGATTATGGGTAGCAGCCTCACGG
>CAZKFZ010000011.1:0-5791 GCA_964552475.1 uncultured Candidatus Saccharibacteria bacterium | reverse complement strand
TTGCAAGCAGGGGGTCCGGGGTTCGAGTCCCCGATGCTCCACCATAAGTTGTTAAATTTATAAAACCATATATTATAGAGTTTATCTTTTAATTATATCTATAGTCTTATTTTGATATAATGAGTACTTATGCGAAATAGATTTACAAACATAGGTTGGTTAGTAACTACTATAGTTGCGATAACACCTGTTTTACTTTGGTTACTAACTCAGCCCACTCAGTGGCAAACCAATAAGCTAGTAATAGAAAACCTAGGCAAACTTGCTGGTTTGGCCGGACTATCGCTCTTTGCCTGGAACGTCATACTAAGTTCGCGACTAAAGATTTTTGATAAATTATTTATGGGTTTAGACAATATGTATAGAGCTCATCATCTTATTGGTAGCACGGCTTTTATATTTTTACTTATTCACCCTATTTTACTCACCACTCGATATTTACTTACCTCGCCTATCTCGGCCTATGAGTTTTTAAAACCAAGTATAGCCGCACCGTTTAAAATATTAGGCACTCTCACGCTCGGGACAATGATGATACTTATAATTATTACCTTATATATAAATGTAAAGCATGAATGGTTTGTAATGACACAGAGATTATTAGGCGCAATCCTATTTCTAGGAGGAATACACGCCATCTTTGTAGGCGGATCTGATATTAGGGACTTAGTTTGGTTACAGATATATATAATTGGTCTACTGGCTCTCGCAGCAGTAGTATATGTATATCGGTCATTGTTTCATGGCAACTTTTCTAAGTATTTCGATTACGCAGTAGACTCAATGGTACAGAAAAACGAAGTGCTAGAAGTATATCTCAAGCCTAAAACAACCGCACCAAAATTTTTACCCGGCCAGTTTGCTTTTGTAAAGATAGAGAGCAATGGGGTGTTGGGCCAAAGCCACCCCTTCACTATTAGCTCTAGCCCTAAACAAGGTTATTTGCGATTTAGTATTAAGTGTCTTGGAGACTATACGGCCGAGATTGTGAATGTAAAAAAGGGACAGACTGTAAAGATAGATGCACCATACGGTAGCTTTTCAAATAAAGTAGTCTTAAATAATCGACAGGTCTGGGTAGCGGGCGGTATTGGTGTAACGCCTTTTTTGGCGATGTCTGCAGACCTTGACGGCAACCAGCGAGTGGATATGTATTATTCAGTAAAAGATAGTAAAGAAGCTGTCTATGCCAACGAGTTGCAAAAAATTGCCAACACTAATAAAAACTTTAGACTAAATATAGTTTATACTTCAAAAGACGGTTTTCTGACCGCCGATGGTATATTTGAACACAGCGATGCCTTAGATGTAGCGGCATTTTTGGTATGTGGTCCGCCTTCTATGATGAAGAGTCTTCGCACACAATTAAGGTTGAAAGGTGTGGCCAATAAGAACATTCACACAGAGGAGTTTAGTTTGCTATGAAAATGAAATACGCTGTTGGCGCTATGATAGTGATCTTTTTAATATTTATGGGGCTAGTCTTTACCTGGGGGTTTGTACAAAAACAACTTAGAGAAAATGAAGACTCAAGTAATTCACAATCTACCAATCAAGACTCAACTAGCTCGCCTACCACTACTCAGCCGAATCCAGATACTTCTACTCAAAAGACTTTTACTGTTGCAGAGGTGGCACTACACAAAAAGATGAATGATTGCTGGATAATAATTAACAACAAGGTCTACGATGTCGGTAGCTTTCTAGAAGAACATCCTGGCGGGGCAGATCTAATAGTACCATTTTGCGGCAAGGATGCATCGCAGGCATTTTCAACCAAAGGTGGCAAAAATAATACTCACTCACAAACAGCGCAAAACAGTCTACAACAGTACCTGCTAGGTATTTTGCAATAATCTTTATGCTTGATTAAATAATACTTTTATACTATACTACCCTAGATTTTGTACCTCAAAAAAAGGAGTCAATGGTGGCACGAGACAAAGACGATCGGTTCTTTAGTTTTGTGGGTGTAATTTTACTCATTGTTCTAGCTATCCCAGGAACAATTATGTTTATCAAGGGTGTTACATCCGATCCTCAACACGTAGATACTAAGCAAACTGAGTGGCGAAATGTTATTGAGAGAGCCGTAGATGTTCCAGAACTAGAAAACGACGACATTACGTTTATTACTGTGCGGCGATTCTTTAGCTCTACTACTATAGAAGAGACTGGAGTTTCTGCTCCTCAGGTGTTAACAGATTCACCAGAGCAGTTTGCTCAGCTTGTGCCTGGTAGCGAAAGAGTATATGTCGAGAACGAAATCATTGAAGACAATCGTACAGATACCTGCAGTAACAACAAAATGGACTCCACCTATACGGTAGAGAGACGCTACTATGCCTTTATAGAGAATCGTAATGGAGTAATGTTGTATGTAGATTCGTATCAAGAGCCTTGTTTTGAGCCAGTTACAGTAGACGAAAACGGCATTGCTTGGCAAGAAATCACTCATAATAGCTTAGATGCCATGCGTTTCTGGGGATTTATCTTAATGGTAGTTCCTGTTGCTCTTGCTGCATGGATTATTTACTGGTATTTCTTTGGCTATAAAAGCGCACGTTATGATAGAAGGCGTTACAAGAAGTAATAAAACCTTCAAAGCGACAATAATATTGTCGCTTTTTATTTACAAAAAAAACAACCGAAGCATACATATGAAATACTTAGGCAGTAGCAATATTAGTGCTATAATTCTATTATGTTTACCATTCCTATTAATGTAGTACCCTACCTACTTGGCTCAATAGCTACGTTTGTAGTGGGGGTGCGCTCGGCCCAGAAATACAAACAACTACATACGCCTTTGCTTAGGCATTTTGCTATATCAGGATTTTTGGCTTCGGCTGGAATGGGTCTTTTGTCTATTGCGTATATTCTACCATTAGACGAATATTCACTTAAGATATTCTTAATGGTTGGTAGGGCTTGCCTAGACGTAGTAGCATATTTACAAATATATTTAGTTTGGTACCTAACACCTCCAAAAAGACATTCTATATGGTGGTTGGTGGGTCCAATTATTCCGATAGCTTTGGTTGGTTATTTTTATCAAGTAAAAGCCTATTTAGAAAACTTTGCTGGGGTGGTCAATAATCAAGCTGTTTTTTTTGTGCCAAAAATTACTTCATACACTCACGCGTTTTCTCTACTAATAGTCTTTTGTGCCGGACTAGTAATTTTTAAAAACGCATTCGAGCAAACCGAAACAAAAGCCAGATTAAGACTATTCTCTGTTGGGTTGCTTTATACTGTTGCATCACTTAGTGATTTGTATAATACTTTCTTTTTGTCTGGGCAAAGTAACTCGTGGATAGTATTGCTTGGGTTTGCAGTTGCATCTGGAGTCTTTCTAACAACTACCTTAATGCTGTTTAAAAAAGACAAAAAAGTTGTCGAGAGTCTCAACGCTAAATAAATTACAATAATTAAAAAACTCCGTAAGCGAACTTACGGAGTTATTTTTTGTACCCTCGGTACCTTAGTTGCTAGTGGCCTGAGCGGGCTCTTCGACTGCCTGAGCAGTCTCGGATGCTTGCTCGACAACAGGCTCTGCCGCAACTGGCGCAGCAATGCCAAGCTGCTCGCGGATCTGCGAGAGTCGAGCAGTAGCTTCGGTATTCATTGTGGCCTGCTCAATCTCGAGCATACGACCCTCTACCGATTCGCCCTGAAGCTCAGCGGTACCTTGGGCTCTAGCAAAGCGCGCCTCGATCTTCTCACGTACTTCGTCGAAGGTCGGTACATCTTCGCCAACGGTCTCACTCAGTGAGGCCATGGCCTTGTTGACCTGCTCTTGCATCTTCGCCTGGTCTAGCTGACCCAGCAACTTCTGACGCTCAGAAAGCTTCTTCTGGAGCATCGAAGAGTTTTGGGCAACTGCAGCCTTCGCCTGGTCGGTTGCCTGGGCGTTTTGCAACGACAGCTTCTTAAGGCCCTCTACCTCGGCTTCGAGGTTGATGAGCTTGTTGGCAATCGACTCGGCCGCACTGGTATACTCGGCGGCCTTTTCGGCGTTGCCCTTTTGGGCGGCATCGTCGGCCATCATGACAGCCTGACGAGCGTTGGCATTGGTCTGTTCGAGCTCATCCATAGTGCGATTCAATCGCATTTCGGTTTGCTTCTGGTTGGCAATAACCAGTGATGCCTGCTCCTTGAGCCGGCGGTGCTGGTCTTGCGCTTCAGTAATAGCCTGCTCGAGCTGCACCTTTGGGTCGGCGCGTTCCGAGAAGTTCATGTTGAGCTTGGCAGTCCAATACAACCACCAACGCCTAAACAGCTTTACCATTACTTTGACCTACCTTTGGTTGTCGGTCCCTAGCTAAAGGGTACATCACAGACAGTTGTTGTGATCAGAAAGATAATACATTATTTTGAGTGTTTAGTCAACACTAATTAACTAAAATTTATGTTAAATTAAAAACCCCAAGATTTTCTTGAGGTATAGGTATTTGGTTTTTTTATACAGAAATTAGCTGAACTTGTGCTCTACCATCTCTACGACCTGCGAAAACACCAAATTGCGGTGGAGTTGTGTCGGTAATGTCTATAATTGCGAAATCGCAATCTGCGCCATTTGGCTCGCATTGTGGGTTAAGACTAAGCCATAGACTGAATAGCCCAAAGGCCTCAGAGCTATTACGAGCCAAGAAAACTATAGAAGCGTTCTGCCAACCAACGTGAAAAAACCTACAGCCATTTTGCAAGCGTTTAGCAACTTTGTCTTGATGATTAACACAGGCTTGCTTGGGTGTGGCTTGCGACACGATTAGTTCCTTTCGCCATTACTTTTAGAGTTACATCTTACTACGATAGCTTTAGATTGCTGCTCTATGGCGCCCCCTTGGTATTTCAAAGACCTTATCGGCAATTGTAGTGGCTAATAGACTAGTTTGTCAAATGCCAAGAGTGATATAATAATTTTATGAACTCACAATACATTTACAAAAGCCCACAGTCTGGTGAAGGCAAAACTGCAGTGATTGTTTTACCTGAAATCTTTGGTATAACAGAATTTGTTACCGCTACTACCGACAAATTTGCAAAAGAATTTAGTATGCCAGCCTACGCTTTAGATTTTTTCTTTCAACTAACTGGTGAGCCCAACAAGTTTAATTACGAGAGCGATGAAGATGCCCAGAAAGGTATGCTCTTAATGAAGAAAATGACAGGTGAAGATTTTGTAAACATTTTTGAACAAGCGGTAGACCATATTGTTGCCGACCTAGGTGGCTTAGAAGATCTAATTGTTTGTGGATTTTGTTTTGGTGGTAGGCTAGCCTACTTAAGCTCTATAGAGCCGCGTGTAAAGAAAATAATATCGTTTTACGGCGCAGGGGCAAACAAACCCAACTACTATAGTGATAGTTCGGCGATTGAACAGCTCTGCGAAGCGCGATCTAGCGATGAATCCCTGCAAGTATTATCTTTTTATGGCGCTGACGATGACAGTATAAACAAAGAAGATCGTGATAAAACAAAAAATGCTATGCAAGAATCTAACATAAACTATCGAGATATAGTCTACTCAGATACTGGTCACGCATTTTTTAACAATACTCGAGAGAACATGTATAACGAAAAATCTGCCATGAAAGCCTGGCAAGAGATAGTAAAGTTTGTAAGTGATAGGGCAAGTTAAATATCTGCTAGAATCTATATAGGATATATCGCTGTAAAAATAATTAGGCTGTGGTGTTTTTGCGGTATTTAACTCTTTACAACTAGAGTAGTTTTTGTTACTATTAAACAAGTCTTAAATTAAACATAAAAAGGTGATTATATATGA
>CAZKFZ010000010.1:0-9887 GCA_964552475.1 uncultured Candidatus Saccharibacteria bacterium | reverse complement strand
AAAGCCATTGCACCAACTCAAACCCGAAATATGTACAATATTACCAGCACTATTCACTTTGTCGTCATTCATAGTTAGTAGGCCCATACAAACCGACCAACGTGTGGTTTTGGACTTAAGATTTTTAAGTGTCCCTTTTTGCAATATAGTATCTGGGTTTAGAAGTAAAACATGTGTGCAATAAACAGGTAGAAGTTCAAAGCCTACATTGCATGCTGCAGCAAACCCGTCGTTCTCGCTAGTTATAGATTTATTAACACATTTAAATTCATTTGCGATCGGTATCGATGCATGGGCTTTGTGGTTATCTACAACTACCACAAAGTCGTCACTTGCAACTTCGCTCTCTAAGCTTGCAAGTAATTTTTTTAAAGTGTTGATATTGTTGTGTGAGACTATTATTACGCCAAATTTAACTTTTTTGGCGCTCTTAAGGGTTGGTTTTCTATTTGGCATAATATAATTTTATAAATGTATCGATGTCAACTATTATACATCAAGTGAGTATTGGCTTTTACAATTTTGGTTGCAGTTGTAAACAATAAGCTTGCCATTCATTTTTTTTGACTTAAAAATTAGGTATAATACAACAATGTCAAAGATAATTTTAGCGGCCTATGTCGTTACCACGTCACTTGCTCTCATTATTTTAAAACTTGGGACAAGCGCTGGCCCACCACTAAGTATTTTGGAGGGTAAGCCTCATGTTAACATTAACCTTTATACTGTCACCGGCGTTGTAATGTTTGGATTAAGTTTTTTAACCTACACCTACTTAATTTCTAAATTTGACCTGGGCTATATTATACCGGTTGCTGCCGCCTTCACATATATCCTTATATTCACTTCCTCATACTTTATTTTTAAAGAAGCTTTTCCTCCTACAAAAATAATCGGTATTATTTTAATTATTGGCGGGCTAGTGTTTTTAAATATTAAAAAATAAGACAAGCTTATACTCTATTTGACTACTTTGCCAGTATTGAAGTCTACTATCTCAAATGAATTATTAGGCAAATATATATCACTTACTTGTAAATTTTCACTTTTACCTGCTCGTCTAAATTTATCCGCTAAATTTAAGTTATACCACAATAAATCTGCATAGTCTTTAGAGAAGTTGAGATTTAATGAAGCTACCCATTTTGCGTAAACGTAATCGTTAAGAGAACTACCTGTATTTATTAGTAAAGTATTTTTATTTCTAGCCTTCGCATCCTTAGCGATCTGGGTTATATTGAGCATATCTTGTCGATTTATGTAATTGCCCCTTAGGGCAATATTTATGGATGCAGACCTAGTAATAGGCTGGTACACTAACGCAAACATTGAGCCTAAGTAAATAATTAAAGCTAAAGTAAGATACATAGTTTTTGGTAATTTAATAAAATGTAGCTCAACCTTCTTAATAGCTAGTGATAGGTAGGCTCCGAAGAATAAAGACATTACAAGTATAGGGGTATATATTGCTTTTAAAAAGTAATATGAAACTTGCCTGGTGGTAAGAAGTTGATATGAGCCGATTAGCATACAGAATAGTATAGTAATTAATACAAGCTCAACCCACTTATATATTTGCTTTAACTCTAACGATCTATATTGCCAGAGTACTACTATCATTGCTAAAGCGAATATTACAAAATACTCAATTGGAATGTTCAATATAGCACCAGTGTTATTGACAGATTCCAACCTTACACTGCTAATTATTGAAGCTGAAATTGGAATAAGAACTAGTGGAATTAGCGAAAAGTAGGCCAGTACATTTTTGCCATATTTGCTACGATATATACCTAGAGCACTAACTACTAAAGCTATTGGCGTAATAAAATACCAGGTACCAGCTATTAATGCATTTAATAGTATTAACAATATTAACCAAAACCTCTTATTATCAAATTTAACTTCTTCAAAAGTACATAGCGCTAAAGCTAATAGTACGGCCAGGCTATAGATTTGTGATATAAAACCATCTGTATAACTAAAGGAAACATAGTTACTTGTAAAAATAAACAATGCAGAGCTGGTTATCGCTAAATAAATATATTTACTACTTATTTTTTTACTCAATATACTAAGACTTAAGTCGAGAAATATTCCAAATAACATTAGGTAACAGAAGATATAATAATATCGAAAGTAATTAAGTATAGAAGTGATATTGTTGTTGTAGCTATTACCCAGTATTACAGCAAAATTAAAATGAGTTGCTTGCGGATAATCCGTAGTTCCAAAAGGTACTTTGTCTTTACCGATAGCGGTGTTGTAGTATAAATAACTCCCATTTTGTACTATAATATTAGATAATGAAAAATGAGTGCTGAAATCTCCACCGCTTGGCACTACTATGTTTAACTGTTTTGTATTCTTTTTACTAAGCGATGGATATAGCATAATCACTAAAAGTGCTAAAACAGATAATATTACGGCAGTATCTTTTACTCCCCATCTAAATAAATCTAAAAATCTACGCCTGTCTTGTATGAAAAATTTGTAGTTGAGAGTCAAAATTGTTAGTAAATAGATGTAGTTAAATACACCTGTATTAATTTTCACACCTAAAGGCAATAATAAATACCCGACAACATTATTAAGTGAAAATATTATTACTAGACTTACTAAATATTTTCTAACAAAATTCCATTTATTAGGCAGTAAAGTGCCAATAAATATAGCGAGTAAATTTATTAGCAATATGTTGATTATAACTAAGTAATGCATATTTTTTTATCATTTAATAATATGTATTCTAACACACGTAATCAATAACAGGTTCCATATTCATATACTATGGATTTATGGTTATGATATAATGTAGCTGTGCTAAAAAAGAAAATAAATACCAAAAAAGTAATTATTATTGTAACGATATTAATACTTATATCTTTAATAACCGGTATTATCTATGGTTATAAATACTATCATAAGGGTTACCGGGGTACAGAACAAGCAAATACCACACAATCAACCAATACATACGACAAACAAAACAACCAACCAGCCAGCCAAGATGCCAACACCCCTGTGCCAACACAATCTAATACAACTCCGGCTCCAGCTCCAAAGCAGCCCATCTTGATTAAAAGTAGCGGTAATAATGGGCCTGTACCCAGTGGAGTAAATATAAGCTTTACCTGCACTGCTGAGTTAGGGGTAGATTGTAGTATTATCTTAGATGCCAATGGCAAGCAAACTGTGCTTGGGCCTACTAAGGTGAGTGACAACGGCCGGGGTCAATTTTTTTCATCTTTTTATTGGACGTCGGTTAAGGGTAGTTATAAGGTGTCAGCTCAAGCCAAAAATAGCCAAGGTGGTATAAGTAGTTCCATTGTGCAAGCATTAGAGGTACAATAGAGCTATGAAAAAAGCAATTTTCGCCGTTTTTTTGATTGCAATACAAATAGTATTGATTTTTGGCAACTCTCAAACCGCCAAAGCTTATAGCAACAACAATCTAATTAGTGACCAGGTATTTGATAATGCTGGCACTATGGACACAGCCGGTATTCAAAACTTCTTAAACCAGTTTCCTAACAGTTGCCTCAAGAACTATTCGGCTGCCTACCCAAATAGTTACTCTAGCTATGGCGGAGCCGTGAGTGCAGCCACTGTTATTCGTAGAGCTGCTGATTTGTGGGGCTTAAACCCTCAAGTAATACTTGCCAAACTTGAGCAAGAAGAATCGCTGGTACGAGGCAATGCGGGTTGTGCAGGTTGGCGTTACAACTCAGCTATGGGTTACGCTTGCCCAGACTCAACTGGCTGTAACCCGGCCTATGCTGGTTTTAGTCAACAGGTTACTAAGGGTGCTTTTCAGCTTAAATTTAACAAAGAAGTATCTGTAGGCAATGGTAACTGGCAAGAGAATGGCGATATTGTTTATGGCGGGTATATGACCCAAGGCACCCGTAAGCGATGCAACACCTGCGCATCGGTTTACTATGACGGCTATGCTACTATAGATGGCAACTTAATACATATGGATACTGGCGCTACAGCATCGCTCTATAGCTACACTCCCCACGTACCCTCAAGCTTTCCGGGTCTATTCCAGACGTTTTTTAACTATGACCCAGCTAGTAATATTGGACCATCAGCGGCTAATGGTGTATACAGGGCATATTTTAGCTGGAATGGTGAGCATTTTTATAGCAATAGCTATGCAGAAATACAAAATATTGTAGCACGTGGCGCACAATATGAAGGTGTACATTTTTATGCTCCACCAAACCAAGATACTGTACCGCTCTACAGGTTCTGGGTGAGCGGTAACTTTCATTTCTATACTCAAGATGTAGGTGAGTATAATGCAGTAAGTCGGACACCTGGCTTTAGGTGGGAGGGTATAGCATGGCAAGTTTATAGAACACAGGCCCCTGGAACTATACCTGTTTATAGACTATATAAACCGGCAAATGGTGACCATCTCTATACAGTAAGTACTTCAGAGCGAGATGCAGCCCAAAGCCTTGGATATCGTTATGAAGGTGTTCATTTCTATAATAGTCCACAATAAGAATATTTTATAAATCTAAATATCTATTTCGTCATAGGCTTTACCAAAATTAGATCGTTTTACAAGCCGTTCAATTATGATTGAATTACCGGGGGGTAAAGAGTGTAAAAGAATCGAACTTATATATTTCGCTGAAACTTTTTTTCGCTTTTGTAATCTATATCTATCAATTAGTATCAAGGGAAGTTCAACAGTAGTAGCTACAAACGCCTTGATTGCGACCACAAACATTCTTGACTTTAATGTCTTATAATAAGTTATGCTCAGAACAATCATAAACCTCCATAAGTTCTTCCAATACAGACTTGCAGGCATGTTTTTTGTATATAGATAGACGCTATTCTTGAGAATATGGTAATTTATAAAGCCTGGCATTGTAGAACTTGTTTTACTTAGGCCATGGTATGCTATTGATTTAGGAGCGTAAATACATTTCCAACCCTGTAGTTGTGCTCTTAGGCTAATATCTACGTCTTCGTAATAGGCAAAAAATCTCTCATCAAACAACCCGATATCTTTTAGCATCGCTACCCTATATAGACTTGCACCACCAGTACCGCCTAGTACAAATTTATGTTTATCGTCATCAAACTGTTTTGAATCTTGTTCACCGCGTCCTCTGGGGTAGGCAGCACCCCAAATAGAGTATAAATCACCAGTACTATCAATTTCGTTTTTCGGAATCTGCTTTAGAAATTTGCCAGTACTAATACCAGCTTTTTTATTGTTTAATAACTCTGACCAAAGGTATTTCAGCCAGTCTTTGTCGGCAATAGCATCACTATTAAATAGCGCTACAGCGTCAGCATTTTTTTCAATAGCATATCTAATACCGTCATTCACTCCACCGGCAAAACCCCTATTTTTCTCATTTCTTATAATGATTACTTCCGGAAAATGTTTTTTAATAAACTCTTCTGATTTGTCTGTAGAGCCGTTATCTACAATTATCAGCTTACATTTTTGTGATTGGTTTAATATGCTTTTGATTGTATTAGAAAAATCTTTTTCTCCTAGGTTTTTTCTTCCATTGAGGTTTGGTATAACCACGAATAATTTTGGATTTGTTTTTTTCATATATTAGCGAGTTTATTAGAAATCTATAGTAATGTCTATAAAACTACTATCTATATCAAGCAAATATGATACAATATCGAAATATTGAAAGGTATATCTATTATAAATAATCATTATCTATAAGTATGAAAAAGAAATCTACAAGCAAAACCAAGAAGTATATATCTAAGGCCAAACTTATACTCAAAGAAGAGGGAGTATTGAGCTTAGCTCAAATGTCTGCTGGGTTTGGGGTTCGGCATACACCTCTAAGAAAATTATTTCCATCCCCACCCGTATACCATATAAATCCACACGATGTTGAAAAATGGTACAAAAAACATAGTAAGAGAGTAACTATAGTGATCCCTAGCTACAACGATATACCGCTACTCAAGAAATGTCTAAGAAGCATAGAAGAAACAACCAAGTACCATAAACTAAAAGTTGTCGTTGTAGACGATTATTGCCAAGACGAGAACAGTACCAAGCTCAAAGAGTTAGAAAATGCCAATGTCAAAGTAATCTTTAGGAAAGCTAACGGTGGATTTGCAAAAGCAGTCAACACTGGCATGCGATCAGTAAAGAGCGGAGATATAATAGTGCTCAATAGTGATACTATCGCAAAACATGGGTGGCTTCAGTCTCTACAATTTGCAGTATACAAGTATGATCGAAAGATAGGAATTGCCGGACCTAAATTAATATATAAGAACGGACTGATTCAATCTGCTGGTAGCTTTCATCACAGAGAACTTCAAGAATGGTTTGATCATTATTACAAAATGAAACCAGAAAACACACCTACGGCAAATGTTCCTGAGCATGTGATTGGAGTGACGGGTGCTTGTATGTATATCAAAAGAGAGGTAATAGATAAAATTGGTTATTTCGACGAGAAATTCGGTATGGCTTTCGAAGATATGGATTATTGCTTACGCGCCTGGAAAGCTGGATTTAGAAGCTTCTATGTACCCACTGCGAAACTCATACATCTAGAGTCTGCTACTCGAGGTAAAGAGCAGGGTGAGAGAGAAATACAGTCACAAAAATACTTCTGGAGTAAGTGGCACGACTTTTTCTACAAGAGAAATGTAACTGCGAAAAACGGTAAGCTACGTATCATATATGTATTAAATGATACGGGTTTGGCTGGTGGTATACGAATGGTCTTTGATCATCTCAATAGACTCCAAGAGAGAGGGCATGATGTAGAGTTATATAGTCTTGGCAAGGACCCGACATGGTTCGATTTAAAAGTACCGCACAGATCATTTAAGAGCTATGAAGAATTGTGTGAAAAACTTGCCAAGCAAGATGCAATAAAAGTAGCCACTTGGTGGGAGACAGGTAAGTGGGTTTGGTTGGGTTCGATTACAAAAGGCATACCCGTATTCTATGTACAAGATGTAGAAGATTCTTACTATAAAGACGATAAGGTCATGCAGTCTACTGTGATTGCTGGGTACAAACCAGAGTTTAATTATTTAACAATTTCTGTAAATAACCAAGAAAATTTAGCAAAGATGGGAAGAAAAGCTACAAATATTACATGCGGTATCGATGCCAAAACATTCAACGTTATCAAAAATACTACCAGAGACGACAACACACTGCTTGCAATAGGAAGAAAGCACTATCTCAAAAACTTTGCCATGACTTTTAAAGCTTGGAAAAATATGAAAGATAAACCAAAAATGGTACTTTTTGGGTTCGAGCCTGATGTTGTAAAGAAAGATCCGCTTATTACATACCACTATATACCAACAGACGAACAGATAAATGTTCTTATGAACAAGGCAACAGTTTTTGTGCAATCATCAGTACATGAAGGCTTTTGTTTACCACCACTAGAAGCAATGGCTGCTGGTTTGCCGGTAATAATGACAGATTCAAACGGCAATCGTGACTTTATGGAACCCGGTAAAAATTGTATATTAGTTGATCAAAACAACGATAAGCAACTAACTAAAGAACTTGAAAGACTATTTAAAGACAAGCAGTTACAGGAAAAGCTGCGTATAAACGGCTATAAAACAGCAGCTCAATATGATTGGCCTGTTATAATAGACAAGTTAGAGAAGTTTTATTATGGCTTATCCAACGAAGCAAAAAAAGACAAGCCCAAGACTTCCGTTTTGTAATACATTATGAAAAAAAGTAGTAATTTATCTATAAAAAAGAAATTTCGTTACTATGACTTAGTGAGGGAATTAGCTGTTACTGACTTCAAGCTAAAATATCAAGGTTCCTTGATTGGTTATGCATGGTCGCTCGTAAAGCCTCTAGCTATGTTCGGGGTGCTATATTTAGTATTTACGGTATTTGTAAGAATTGGTAGCGGTATAGAGCATTACGCACTATATCTATTACTCGGTATAATTTTGTGGACTTATTTTGCAGACGCTACCAATACTACTATGAGAGCGGTTGCCGACAAAGGAGATATGATGCGAAAAGTATATTTCCCTAGGATCACCATAATTTTGGCTGCTAGCATAAGCTCTGCAATTACCTTACTACTAAATTTAATAATAATTTTTGTATTTATTGTTTTAGCAAGAATTGTGCCAGGTTGGAATGCATTACTATTTATACCCCTCCTTATTGAGCTATTCTTATTATGTCTAGGAATAGCTTTTATAACATCGGCTATGTATGTCAAATACCGCGATGTTGGCCACATATGGGAAGTATTGCTTCAATTGCTTTTCTACGCAAGTGCTATTATTTATCCATTACAATTAGTACCCGTAAGGTTTCAGAAATTTATTCTATTAAACCCTATAACTCAAATTGTACAAGATTCTAGATATTTGCTTGTAACCAAAGAATCTATCACTGCAGGGTCTGTATTGAGAACGCCACTGCAAATTATTCCGTATATTATACCTGTTATTTTGGTTTTAGTAGGTTATTTATATTTTGAAAAATCTGCCAAAAACTTTGCAGAGGAGGCTTAAGGATGAGCGAAGAAGTAGCAATACATTTATATAATATTAGTAAATCATTCAAGGTGCCTCACGATAAACATAGTAGTCTTAAGTCTGCTGCCGTGGATATGTTTAGTTCTAAAAAATTTACTAAGTTTAAGGCACTTGATGATATCAACTTTGATATTAAACATGGTGAATTCTTTGGTATTGTTGGTCAAAATGGAAGTGGTAAGAGTACACTATTAAAAATAATCGCCAATATCTATCAGCCAAGCAGGGGCAAGGTAAAAATAAATGGAACGCTTGCACCGTTTATTGAACTTGGAGTTGGCTTTAACCCAGAGCTTACCGGACGTGAGAACGTATACCTTAGCGGTACTATACTAGGTATGGAAAAAAAGAAAATAGAGAGTATTTATGACGAAATAGTAGAATTTGCTGAAATAGGTGAATTTATGGATCAAAAGCTTAAGAATTTTTCTTCTGGAATGCAGGTGCGTTTAGCTTTTTCGATTGCCGTACGAGCAGAGAGCGACATTTTGCTAATAGATGAGGTACTAGCTGTTGGTGATGCCGCATTTCAACAGAAGTGCTTAAACTATTTTGAAGAGTTAAAGCGCAAAAGAAAGACAGTCGTTTTTGTATCTCATGATATGGATGCTGTGACTCAATTCTGTGATAGAGTAGTACTGATAAAAAATGGCAATATAAATATGATAGGTAATGCAGAAAGTGTCTCGGTAAAATATTTGCAGCTAAATCAGCCAGCCAGTACCCAACAAAAAGAAATTAATTCCAAGTATATAACTAGAGTCAGGACACTAGATCACAAAAATCGGTCAATAAGTACATTTGCAGTTCACGAAGATATAAATGTTAACCTTAATATTGCAAAGGATAAAAATATTAAAAATGTCGGTGTTGCTATATTTCGCAACGATGGTACATATTGTTATGGTACCAACACACTTATTGACAACTTTGATATAAGCAATTCAGAAGAGGTAACCCTAAAAATAAAAAAGCCAAACTTATCTAGAGGCAAATATTATATAAATGTTAACGCATTTAGTACCACTGATCAATTTCCAATAGAATTTATAGAAGAGGCATATAACTTTAATATAAAAGATAGCTCTCGACGCCAAGGTTTACAGATGCTAGATAGTAATTGGGATAAAAAATAAAGGATTAATTGCACATGTCAAAATATTCAAATGCATTAAGCGGAAAAGACAAGAATTTTTTAAAAGCTCAATTTGGTGATACATATGAGTATATAAAAAAAGAATCAGATGTGCTTGATGTAGGTTGTAGTACTGGTTATTTCGGTAAAGTTTTGAAAATTGACAAGAAATGCAAAGTATATGTCATAGACA
>CAZKFZ010000009.1:0-10164 GCA_964552475.1 uncultured Candidatus Saccharibacteria bacterium | reverse complement strand
TGATCACTACCAATTAACCAAAATATACTTAGTCGATAACCCCAAAGACCCCAAGTACTTTGAAAAAGTTACCAACATTATTTTGGCTAGTGGTGCTACTGCGGTTGAAGGTATGCGCACCGAGGCTACCAAGCTAGGCTATAAGACTAAGATATTTAGTGAACAAATTGCTGGTATGGCCAACCAAATTGGTCCCCAAATGGCCGATTCTATTGAGCCGGGTGTAGCCCTACTGGGTTGTGGCGAAACTCAAGTGGTTGTAAAGCACCCTGGCAAAGGTGGTCGTAATCAAGATGTGGTGCTCTCGTCTATACCTTCACTACCAAGCAATAGTGTAATAGTCTCAGCTGCCAGCGACGGCAAAGATAATATCGCAGTTGCTGGAGCCATTGCCGATAGCGATATTAGTGTAACCGAACTAAAAGATCACGGCATCGACCCAGCCAAAGCAGTCGAGAAAAATTCTGGTTATGATGCTCTTAAGAAACTTGGTGATCATATGCAAATAAATAGAGTTACCGCCAATGTTTCTGATTTTATGTTGGGCCTTGGAGGTAAAAAATGAAAATAACAAAAATAAGTGCCACCGAAATATTGGACTCTCGTGGCGAGCCCACCATTGAAGTAAACATGAGCTGTGGAGATGTTACGACAGTATTTGGTGTACCAGCAGGGGCAAGTACCGGTAAAAACGAAGCTCACGAGCTACGCGATGGCGGCGAAAGATACGAAGGCCAAGGAGTAAGCAAAGATATTGCCAAATTAGCCGATATTGCACCTCAGTTAATTGGTCTTGAATTATTTGCACAACAAAACTTTGATGATTTACTTAGTAGTATAGATGGCACAAGCGACAAGTCCAACTTGGGTGCGAATACAATTATTGGTTTGAGTCTAGCATATTCTCAACTTAGTGCTGTAGTAAAAAAAATGCCTTTATGGAAATACTTAGCCGAACAATACAAGACCAAGCCAAGCTTTCCAAAAATATATGCCAACCTAGTAAACGGTGGCAAACACGCCCCAGGCCTAGACATACAAGAATTTATGATTGTACCCAAAACTGTTAATATTGAAAAAAACATTGAGCAAATACACAACTTTAGAATAATGTTGGGTCAGGCCCTAACTCAAGAATTTGGTGCTGGTGCCAAACTGGTTGGTGACGAAGGTGGCTATGCACCGGTAGGCGCCAAACATCAGCAAATTCTTGATATTTATAAGGCCATCAACGAGTTAATAAGTAATCATTTCGACTTCGCACTTGATGCCGCCGCCAGTTCATTTTATAAAAATAGCAAATACGAATTTGAGCAGCAAAGTCTAAGCCGGCAAGAACTTTTAGAGGTTTATATGGGCTATAGCCAGCATTATAATATGTTGTCTATTGAAGACCCTTTTGCCGAGGACGATATTGACGGCTGGCAGGAGTTAGCCAAAACCAAGCATAATTTTATGGTGATTGGTGACGATCTTACAGTAACAAACGCAGATTTTATTAACAAGTATGCTGCTAAAGAATTAATAGACGGAGTAATTATCAAACCCAACCAAATTGGTACGCTTAGCGAGACAATGTTGGCTATCAAGGCAACAGTCGAAAATAACTTAAAAGTGATAGTTAGCCACCGCAGCGGTGAGACAACCAGTACATTTATAAGTGACTTGGCTTACGGCGTTGGGGCTTATGGCTTGAAAATTGGCGCTCCTGTTAGAGGCGAGCGTGTAGCCAAATATGATAGATTACTAGAAATAGCTAAGGAGGTATAGATGAAAATAACATTATTCGACATAGAGCCAAATGAGTCTGAATTATACCAGCAAATGTTGTCAGAGAATACTGAAGCTGAGTGTATTACAGAACCTCTGAGTTCAGAAAACATTGAGCTTGCCGTAAACTCAGAAATAATCTCGGTTTTTGTAACTTCAAAAATCACTGCCGCCATGATGGAAAAGTTAGGTAATACCAAACTTATTATCTGCCGATCAACTGGCTATGACAATATTGATACTGAGGCCGCTAAAAGGGCTGGCATTGTTGTAAGCAATGTTCCTAACTACGGCGAGCATACGGTAGCCGAGTATACTTTTGCACTTCTACTCTCTTTGAGCCGCAAGCTGCAAGACGCAACGGTGCAAGTTGGTCAAGGTCAAATTGATCACACTAAACTAGTGGGTAATGATTTGGCTGGTAGTACATTGGGGGTAATAGGTGCGGGCAAAATTGGCCAAAGAGTAATTAAAATAGCACGTGGTTTTGAGATGAACGTGGTAGCCTACGACCCCTACCCCAAGCCAGAAGTTGCCAAAGCACTCGGTTTTGAGTATGTAGAGCTTGATGATCTTTTTGCCAAGTCCAACGTAATTACTCTCCACGTACCAGGTGGTAAAGACAATAAGCAAATTATTGATAGTAATGCACTTGCAAAGTTCAAGAAAGGTGCTGTACTCATTAATACCGCTCGAGGTGATTTAGTAGACAATGTTGCGCTTATAAATGCTCTGCAGAATAGCAAGCTTGCCGGTGCGGGACTAGATGTGCTTGATGGTGAGGCGATGATAGATATTGATCACGAGATGGCCCTGCTAGCCAAGTCAAAAGCCAAAGACCTCAGACTCTCAGCCGAGCTAGACATACTAGAGAAAATGCCCAATGTAATTCTTAGCCCGCACAATGCCTACAACACGCATCAGGCATTGCAAAGAATAAGAAAATCTACTGTTGAGACGGTCATAGAATTCACAAAAGGCAAAGTGACAAACCAAGTAAATTAAAAAGGCCCAAGAAGTTACTTGGGCTATGACTGAGTATCGTTGTTTTTCGATCGGTACTTAATCATATATACCGTAATAATAGGCCAGCAGAAAATATTTATACAAGCATACATAAGTATATCTTCTGGCATAAACCTAATTGTTACGCATGGCCCTTGTTGGTGCCAGTTATTGATAAAGAATCCCAGGCCTATCAGCACATACCCAGCCGCAATTAGTAAAACTATTGTAGGTACGGAGTTCATAGTCTTCCTCTCGTCTGTATTCTAGCGGTCAAGACAACGTGTTTATTATATCAGTTTTTAGCGGTTTGATTGAATTTATAGCAACCATGTGTTTAAATAGCACCAGTTAACTCGTACCTAAAGACCGGGGAATGTAATGATAATCAAAAAATTATCAGAACGCGCGGCTGATGCAATCGACAAAGCATTACCCAAACACCGCGCTATTGGATACCACGATATAACTCGCGCTCTTCAGCACTTTGTGCCTGGTACTAGTACAAGAATTGCTGAGTGCATAGATGGCTACTTGGCTATAAAGGCCGAGCGCGACGAACTAGTAAAACAAGTAGAAAGGCTAGAGCGAGAGGCTAACTTAGCCAGGTACCAAAGGATGATAAGCCGATGGTAGAAAGTAATGACAGCGACGTAGAAGTTGAAATAATATACTGCACCTTTTGCACCGATGGTAAAACCGATGACGGCAAAACCTGTGGTTGGTGCAAGGGCACAACCATATCACCAACTACCAGAGCAATGGCGCTCTATAAAAGTGCGCGCAATAAACCTGGGGCGTACACAAGAATTAACCCTAGAGGAATGAGATAAGCACTCCACCCTGCAATGCAATTTGCGGGGTGTTTTTATTTACGCAATTCTATTTTGAATTGTTTATAGCACTCTACACAAAGATGGTATTTTTTGACTTCGTTTTTTTTATTCGGTGGACTCAGTAAAATTCCGCCAAACTCTGTCAATTCTTTGTTGCATTTGTCGCATTTAGGTTTTATTGCCATATCTATATATTTAGTGTTGCAAAATAATCGTCAAGCGTCTCAGCGCGACGAATCAATTTAACCTCTCCTTTCTCTTTTAAGAGTAGCTCAGCTGAGCGCAACATGCCATTATAATTAAATCCCATGCTGTGCCCGTGGGCCCCAGTATCGTGAATAACTACAATGTCACCAATATCTACTTTTGGTAAATCTCTTGCAATTGCAAACTTATCATTATTTTCACAAAGTGAACCAGTTACATCGTAAGTGTGATCGTGGTGTTGGTTTTCTTTACCCAGAATAGTAAGGTAGTGGTATGAACCGTACATTCCAGGACGCATCAAGTTAGCCATACTTGCGTCTAGCCCTACATACTCCCTATATGTGTTCTTTTTATGAATAACGGTGCTTACTAAATAACCATGAGGGCCAGTGATATAGCGACCCAGCTCAAAAAACAATTTTGGCTGTAGGTTGTTTTCTAATAGTATTTCGCTATAAACTTGTTGTATCTCGCTAGAAAGTTTTTCGATATCAATATTTTCTTGCTCTGGTAAATATGGAATACCTATACCGCCGCCAAGGTTGATAAAGCTAAGGTCAATATCAAGTTTTTGTCTTATTTCTAGCCCAAGCTCAAACATCATTCTAGCTGTTTCTATAAAATAACCAATATCTAGCTCGTTACTGGCTATCATAGTGTGTAAACCAAACTCACTTACACCTTTTTCTTTAGCTATCCTGTAAGCCTCAAAAATCTGCTCTCTAGTTAAACCATACTTGGCTTCGGCAGGATTACCAATTATTACGTTACCAGTGCGCTCAGAGCCAGGGTTGTAACGAAAACATAGAATAGTGGGTAAACTACCTAAAGTTTTTTCCAGAAAGTTAATATGCGATATGTCATCTAGATTAATTATGGCGCCTAACTCATTGGCCTTTAAGAATTCTTCTGCTGGGGTGTCGTTGCTGGTAAACATTATATCTCTACCTTCAAAACCTACTTCTTCAGCCAAAACCAGCTCGGCCATAGAACTACAATCTACACCCATATGGTTATCTTTAACCAACTTTAAAATTTCTGGGTTGGGCAAAGCCTTCAATGCAAAGTAGTTTTTAAAACCTGTAGCCCAATTAAAATTTTTGTATAAATTTTGACAAGTTTTTACAATACCAGATTCATCATAAATATAAAACGGCGTTGGGTAATCTTTGGCAACTTCTTTAATCTTTTTTAAACCGAAAGGTATGTATTTCATTTCGATATTCTATCATGGTTTTGACAAATAGCCATTTTCTAAAGAGTAGTAAAAAGATCTTAGATACTAGCGCAATTGCTAGATCCGCTATCTAAAATACTACTGTCGACTGTTTTAAACTGCCAGCTATATTTGCCACTACTTAATGATAATTCTAAGAAACCAAAGTTGGTATTGTTAAAAAATTCACTATTAGGTTTAGTTGTTATTTTTTTGTAAAAATCCTTACCTCCTGTGCCTACAGTAAACTGTCTTATACCATCAGTACTGGCTTGGCCATTACTGCTTTGTGGAGCAAAACGCTCATAAACATGATCGTGACCATTAAGTACAATGCTAGTCTTGTATTTTTGTAATAAATCCCACACCTTTACCATGCGGCTAGTGTCGGCCACATCAACTCCGTGCTTGCTAGAGCTAAATAATGGATGATGCCAATAGGCCAGTTTGCAAATGGCTGTATCTTTGGATAGTTCAGATTCGAGCCAAACGTATTGTGCGCTACCAGGCTCACAACCACCAATATCTTTGCAATTAGAGTTGAGTGAATACACCGACCAATCTCCAATACTAGTGTGATAATAACCCTGTCCTCTACTGCCGGCAATTCCGCTTGTTACGTTTGTGCCGTTAAAGTTGTCGAAATAACCGGTCGCGCCTTTGGTTTCATATTCATGATTACCTGGAGAGGGCAAATCTATTGGCAAGAACTTACTCCAATTTGTGTTAAAGGCTTGTTGAAATTTGGCCAAGCTGCCGTTGCTATACTGCAAATCACCTAGTAATATCAGCTTATCAGGCCCAAGCTTGTAAATTGCATCCGCTACTTTAGCGTCTTGGCATTTTGTAGCATCCAATCCGTTCGAGGCAGGCTCGGTTGGGTCGCACGTTATATCACCAACCGCAGCCACATATTTTGGCATTATAATCTGAGCTTTTGAAATTTTAGAAGAAATTGTTATCTTGTTGCTATTTATTGTTAAATAACTTTTTGCTGCAATACCTATTAATGCAAAGCTTATTGCTATTGCAACAACAATAAATATATAGTGGTTTTTGGTCAGCTCGCTAGAAGTTTTACGCTTATGCTTCTTCATGTATTTATTATAATGTATGTCGACACCATTACCTCAAGTAGTATTCCAAATAATTTTTAAAGCCCTGTACGAACACTCAATAATTATACTTAGCCCAAACTTAAATCTTTGTTGCTATAGCGCCAAACTGCAATTATTAACATTGCTACACTCAAGCTAATAAGAGCTGCCGAGTATCGCCAATCAGTATTACTAAATCCTACCCCAGCTGTCTCTGTTTGAAACATAAAGTATGGTGAAAGGTATTTTAGTTTTTCTAGTCGAGGTAGTAACTCAGAAGCAATACCAGCCAAGTAGCTAGCAAAAAATACCGATACAACAATCAGTGTACTTTTGGAGGTTCGTTTAGAGACGGCTGCAAGTGTAAAAGCTAGCGTGCCAAACACTAAATACTCTAAAAATACCTTAGCATACAGGCGTAGCATTTCGCTTAGATAACTCACATTGTCGGTATTATATACTGTAAGTGTCGCGTAGCCTACAATAAACAGAGCTACAGAAAAAAGGAGTATGTAGGTAAAAAGCACCTTATATTTAGCCATCACAATCTCACTTTTGTATATAGGCTTGGTTGCTAAGTAGTCAATATGTTTGTCTTCGTGTTCTTTAGAAATAATATTAGAACCCAAGTTAATTGCATAAATAATTATTGCAATTACAAAGAATTGAAACATGTAAGAAAACCAAAAGAATACATTTTGAAAACTAGCTCCGACGGTTTCTGGAGTTAATCCAAAAGCCGTACCCAAACCTCTTGGAATGGCATTGATCTTAGCGTTTATTAGCTCTAGGTAGTCAGATGATTTAAATGATGGAAACATTAACATAAATAGTATTAGTACAGTAGCAATAGCCACAAACCAAATTAAAAATGACCTGAGGTTTTGTCTCATCTCAAATTTGTATAGTATCCATCCAGATTTCATTACAACTCCCTTTCATAATATTCGCCAAAAATATCTTCAAGCTTAACATCGGCAATACGCAACGACTCTAGTTTGTACTTACTCACATAACTCACCAGCTCATTAATATCGCCTTTGTAAATAAAAGTAATTGACCCTAAACCAACGGGCTTATGCACTATCTTATGATCTGTCAAAAAGGACTGATCTATCTTAGTCTTGGTCTTGAGGGTTACTTGCAAGCCCATGCTTGCAACAATTTTTTTAACATTATCTTGCTCTATTATTTTGCCCGAGCGAATAATAGCAACGTTTTTGCAGTAAGTTTGTACCTCCTCAAGGTTGTGGCTAGAGAAAAATATAGTAGCGCCTTTAGTGTTGAGTCTAGCTAACTCATCAAATAAGGTCTTTTGCATGAGCGGATCAAGGCTATTAGTAACTTCGTCAAACACCAGCAGCTTGGGTTGGTTCATTAGCGCACAAACAATTGCAATTTTCTTTTTATTGCCCAGCGAGAGCTCGGATAGTTTTTTTTGGTCTCTAATCTCAAACATGTCTTTAAGTTTTGCCAAGTAAGCTGGGTCGACATTATTGTAGTACTGAGCAAAATAATTAATTTGGTCTTTGACCTTCAAGTTACCGTAGAGATTGGCTTCGCCGGGTACCAAGCCGAGGTTTTGCTGAAAGTTGTTCTTCGCAATATTTTCACCCAGCAACTCAATAGTGCCAGCGTTAGGCCTGAGCAGACCAATTATAGATTTTATAGTTGTAGTCTTGCCTGCGCCGTTTGGCCCAATAAAACCAAAGAAATCACCTTTTTTGACATCAAAACTAATGTCATCTACAGCCATAAAGTTACCGTACTTTTTAGTCAAGTTTTTGACGCTTATTGCACTCATAATATTAGTTTAGCATACCCTCTAATGCTTTAACTCATCTATTTGTCTGCGCCGGTAGTTAATAATTCTCACCAGTAGACTTTCTGACAGAGGCTGAGTAGCAGTAAACTGAATAGTACCTTTTGATGTTTTAAATTCAGTAAGCGCTGAAGCAAACTCTTCAACTGCTCCAGATCCAGGAAAAATACTCATATGCTCTTTAAATGCCGCAACCCCAATCAAATATTTACCCTTATACTTATAAACTGGCATACCGTAACTAATTACTTCAACGGCATTTGGTGTAGTTCTTTTGATTACTTTAATAATTTTCTCTATTATTGCTCTATGCTCTGTTGGTAGACTTTCTAAATACTTTACAATGTCGTTCATATATTGATTATCTCACGTAATATATTTTTTATTAAGGCGAAACAACAAGCGACTCCTCGCGCACCATACTGTACTTGCCAGACACCTCAGTTTGCATTTGCACTATCCACGTTCCAATGCTTAACCCTACAGTGGAGGCGTTCCAGTAATGGTTGATGGTGGCGCTCAAACTATCGAGGTCGGTTAGTTCTACTACTTGGTTAGTTGCTGTATTTATAGCTCGAATACGACAAACCGAGGATGTATAGTAGCTTGCGCAGCTAGTATTCATTTGCGGTTTGTATACTCCATTTGTGGCTAACAAGCTTACAGAATGGGTGTTGATAGCACTACCCTCGGGTGCGGCTAGAGATACACTCTTAAGGGCATTATAAATATCTAAACGCCCATAACCATATTGTGAGGTAAAGCTCTGCCCGCCCATACCTGCTACTTTTGTTGCTGTAGAAGTAAGAGCAGATTTAATTTGCGACGGAGTAAGAGTTGGGTTTTGCGCCAAGAGCAAAGCCGCAGCGCCAGCCACCATTGGCGAGGAGAATGATGTACCGCTATGGTTGCAATCGTAAAAATCGTTGGGCTGACTGACCTTCCAGCTAGTGCTACATATTGAGCTGGTTCCGGGTGCAACAAGCGATATATTAGCGCCATAGCTAGAAAAGCTAGCAATATTGTCTGATGAATCTGTAGCGCCTACAGCAATTACGCCTGGATAGTTGGCGGGATATGATAGTTGGCTGGTGCCGTCATTACCAGCTGCAGCCACCACTGTCACACCGCTGCTAATTGCCTGCTGTATCTGATCAGCTACAATTGGATCATCGCCATCAGTGCCCAGGCTCAGATTAATTATCTTGGCGCCGTGTATTGTGGCATAGTTAATAGCTAAAGCCACCGAAAGAGTGTCGCCACTGCCGTTATCTGACAAGGCTTGCACTGGCAACAGCTTTGAGCTCCAGCTTACACCGCTAATACCTTGGTTATTATTGGTTTCTGCCGACACAATTCCTGACACAAAAGTACCGTGATAGGCTTTGCTTGCGGCCGGACTTTGCTCGCCCGCCTGCACGCTGTTGGTGTCAGTTACGAAATCCCAACCCCTGTGGTTGTCTGTGTAGCCGTCGGCATCGTCATCGATATTGTTGCACGATTTGTCGAGTGCTAGCGAGCGACTAGTACAGTTGGGAGCGCTGCCTTCGTTGTTTGTAGGCCCGCTCTCACCGCTATTTATGGTCCACTTATTATCAAGATCTTGATGATTTAGTGCAAAACCAGTATCAATAATAGCAACTACTACCGACGAGCTTCCGGTAGTGTTATTCCAGGTGTTAGGTGCGCCTATCTTATTCAAATACCATTGTTGAGTAAAGTAATTATCTGTTGGGGTGAGCAACGCTTGATAGCGCCTATTGGCAAACACTTCAGCGCCCTTTGTTATTTTAAGCTTAGTGCTATTATTAACCCCGTACAGACCAATCTTATCAACACTATTTAGCTCACTCATCTCTAAATTGTTTTGATTAATAAATTCTTGTTGAGCCTCGGGTGAAGAGAATCTCACCAGTGTTTTAGTGTTGGGGCTAGATGTATTTGATGAATTTAAATAATTACTTGCTGCTCCACCGGTAGTTTCTGGCTTGGTTTGTAGCGCACTGTTAGTATTTTTTGATTCTTGGCCAATCACGCCTACAACGGCGTAGGTTGGTACTGAGCGAGACTGAAGTTTACTACTTACCTTTATGGCAAACGACAAAGAAATTACCCCAGACACAGCTATTAGTCCAATTAGAGAAACAAATCTATAACGATGATTTTGTTTTTTCATTTTTGTTTGATAAATCTTGATTATATGTTACCACA
>CAZKFZ010000008.1:0-18320 GCA_964552475.1 uncultured Candidatus Saccharibacteria bacterium | reverse complement strand
AAAAAAGTATTTACAAAATGTTTGGCATATGTTTGTTTTTTTGCTAAACTAATAAGTGAAAGAAAAGAGCTAAAATCAAAAGAGGTAATATGAGTAATAAAGACAAACAAGCAGAGTTGCAAGAACTCTCTAATCAAATGCATGCCGCCGAAGATAGTTTGCGGCAAGTAGAGAAGTTGCTAAAAAAAATGGGCTTAAGTGGTAAAGATCTGCCTAAGCCTACCGATAGCGAACCCAAACCACTTGTAAGTGTACCGCTACAAAGTGATCATTCTACTGGTTCACCCGAACCAAGTGGTAAGATTATAGAAGGTCATTTTGATGGCCAAAATATGATTGGACCTGACGGTAAAACATATCCTGTACCCGCCAACTATGCCAGTAAATCTAAACTAGTTGAAGGCGACACCCTAAAACTAACTATTGCTGCGGACGGGTCTTTCATTTATAAACAAATTGGCCCAATAGAACGCAAAAAACTTATCGCCAAACTCGGTCTTGAAAATGGTCAATATATAGCCCAGGTAGGCGATAACCATTTTCGTGTACTATATGCTAGTGTTACTTACTTCAAAGCTCAACCAGGCGACGAAGTCACTGTTGTTATACCTGCTCACGGTGAAGCCAATTGGGCAGCCATTGAAGCCGTTATTGGTGCATAGTCTAGAGCTATAATAGTCAAGCAGAATTTGTAGCCAAAGTATTGGTGTATAATAAGTAGTAAGTAATGGAGGATGAAACAAGGGTGTCTCGTTTGGCGCTATATCGTAAATATCGTTCGACTGATCTTTCTGAAGTAGTTGGGCAAGAGCACATTACCAAAACTTTAGACCAAAGCCTAAAGAGTGGACAGATTTCGCATGCTTATTTATTTACGGGTCCACGAGGTGTAGGAAAAACCAGTGTTGCACGCATCTTGGCCAGAAGGGTTAATAATCTAGACTCAACCAAAGATACAGCACTCCAACTCGATATTATAGAGATTGACGCTGCTAGTAATAGGGGTATTGATGAGATTCGTTCGCTACGTGAAAAAATTAATTCAAGTCCAACCAACTTAAAATATAAGGTATATATTATAGATGAGGCTCACATGCTCACTCGTGAAGCCTTCAATGCCTTATTAAAAACCCTTGAAGAACCACCACCGCACGTATTGTTTATTTTGGCAACTACTGAGGCTCACAAGTTGCCCGACACTATTATATCTAGAACACAAAGGTATGACTTTAGGCCATTTTCTGAGGATACTATCACTAAACATTTAGGCGTAATTGCCAAATCAGAAAAAATTGATATCACGGAAGATGGATTACAGACCATAGCCGAACTAAGTGATGGCGGAATGCGAGACGCAATCAGCTTATTAGACCAGTTGTCGGTTTTTAACGAAAAAATCGATGCCAACTTCGTTAGCCAACGAATGGGGTTGGCAAATTCTAAGCAAATTGCGTTAATTATTGATGCCGCTAGCCAAAATGATGTCAAGACAGCTTTAGATACTCTAGCCAACCAAATATCTGATGGAGTAGAGCCCAGAGCTTTAAATAGTCAGATTCAGAGATTTTTACGAAATATATTACTAAGTACTGACAAAGACTTAGAGTATGAACAAAGCTTTGTTATTCGAGCACTAGACCTATTTTGTAAAGCAGAACAACAATTTAAAATTACCTCACATCATAGTCTGCCAATAGAAATTGCTATTGTAAAACTTAGTATCACAACATCGACGGGCCAATCAGTTGCAGGTTCGGAAATTTCAACACCTCAACTCACTCCGAATGTTACAAGACAAAATAAGTCCAAACAACAAACTGTATCCAAAAATGAATTAAGTAGCGAAGCAACTGTAGAAGACATAGACTTAACTAGCCGTTGCGCTAAGGGCATGAGTATAATAAAAGAGCACAATAATTCTTTGTATGCACTACTTAGATCGGGCAATGCCCATATTAAAGATAAAAGCCTTATTGTGGACTGTAGGTTTAACTTTCACAAAGAACGCATAGAAGAACATCGCAATCGTGAAATGATTGAAAAAGTAATGAGTCGAGTTTGTGGTCAGCCAATAAATTTAGTTTGTTTACTCAACCAAGTTGATACAAAAGAACCAATTAAAGAAGACGATGAATTGGTAAGTTCGGCAATGGCTATACTGGGTGGGGAGTTGGTAGATGGCTAATAAACCAAGTAGTAATATGCCGTCATCTAGCAATCAGAGTAGTAATAATGACTCCATAGTTTTGCCACCACAAAACCTAGAAGCTGAGTCAAGCTTAATAGGTTCGCTACTAATAGATAAAGATGCCATTATTAAAGTAGCCGACATTGTTGGATCCGATGATTTTTATGTATCTAAGAATAGCATTATATTCGAAGAAATACTTGGGCTATTTGAGCGTCGAGAGCCTATTGATGTGGTAACACTCGCAAATTCTCTGGACAAGAAAAAACAGTTAAAAAATATAGGAGGAGCTACCTATTTAACTGAACTAGTTAATAGCGTTCCATCTAGTTCTCACGTTCAGCAGTATGCTAGAATTGTCGCTGAAAAAGCTACTTTAAGGCGCCTTATTTCTGCGGCTAGTACAATCAATTCTATGGCTTACGGTGAAGATGAAGCACTAGATTCTGTGCTAGATGAAGCTGAACAAGCACTTTTTGCAGTATCTCAAAAACACCTAAAGAAAAACTTCACCCCAATCTCTGAAATTCTTACTGAGAGTTTTGAGCGTTTAGATGACCTTCATAAAGACAAGACCACTTTGCGTGGCATACCAACAGGTTATCGAGCTCTAGATAATCTAACAGCTGGCCTACAAAATTCCGACCTAATTATACTTGCTGCCAGACCAAGTATGGGAAAAACTAGCCTAGCATTGAATATTGCTCAACATGTGGCTGCCAGAGAGGGTATTCCTGTTGGTATTTTTAGCCTAGAAATGAGTAAAGAACAGCTTATTGATAGGTTGTTAAGCTCGGAAGCGGGAATTGATAGTTGGAAGCTTAGAACTGGCAATCTTGAAGATAGCGACTTTGAGAAAATAAATAAAGCCATGGGTGTTTTATCTGAAGCTCCACTCTACATAGACGATTCAGCCATGAGTAATGTAATGGAAATGCGCACTAAAGCTCGTCGTTTGCAGTCCGAAAACGACCTGGGCCTAATTGTAATAGATTATCTTCAACTAATGAGTGGACGCAATAGTAGTGGCGAGAATCGTGTACAAGAAATATCTGAAATTTCTCGTGGCCTAAAAGGGTTAGCAAGAGAATTAAATGTGCCAGTAATTGCTTTGTCTCAGCTTTCTAGGAGTGTAGAAATGCGCTCACCCAAGATTCCACAGTTATCTGATCTAAGAGAATCTGGTAGTATTGAACAAGACGCCGATGTTGTGATGTTTATATATCGTGAAGATTATTATGATAAAGAAAGTGAAAAGAAAAATATCGCTGAGATATTAGTACGTAAACATCGTAATGGTCCTACCGGCGAAGTAGAGTTGTACTTCCAGCCCGAGCAGATGTTGTTTCGTAGTGTTGACAAGGTACATCAATAACCAAAAAGCTTTTTTAGTTGTTAACACTACGGTATAATTAGCATAACCGTTATGAAAAAAAATAAACAACCCACTGTAGATGTCAAAAGAGTTGGTCGATTTGGACTAGTTGGTATATTAAATACTATTGTAGACTTTGTGATTCTAAACGTTTTGGTTGTGACGGTTTTGCCAAAAAGTAGCGTCTTATTTACTATTACACTATTTGGTGTCTCTATAGCTATTACCGGCATAATAGTAGCTGGCTTAATATCTGGAACGGCGGCCATGATAAATAGTTATATATTTAATATGCGTTTTACCTTTAGAAAACGGCATATTGACTCAAAACATACATTCTATTTCTTTGCCATTACTATATTTGGGCTATATGTTATTAGACCTATAATTTTAAAAGTTATGACCGATATCTGGATATGGCCGGCTGATATTGCCTATGCCATAACCTCTGGCTTGCGATTACCACTTAGTCGTGATTTCGACGAAAGAAACCTAGCTCTCATGGTCGCTATCATGATTATTCTTGTTTATAATTATCTAATGTATAAGCATTTTGTATTTAACAATGAAAAAAAGTAATTCAAAATTTATAAGTTTTATTCAACAACACCAGGGATTATTAATATTATTGGGTGTGTTGGCGCTAGCTGCAGCTTTTAGGTTATATCAGCTTAATAGTTTACCGCCAGGTTTACACCCAGATGAAGCAGCTAATGGCTTAGATATTGTGCAACGTATTTATAATCATGATTGGCGAATAATCTATAACACTAACGGACCAAGAGAAGCACTATTCTTCTATATCCAGGCTTTGTTTGTGCTTTTACTTGGCAACACTATACTAGCATTGCGGATTGCACCGGCACTATTTGGAGTTACTACTGTCTTTGTTGTTTACCTATACACCAAAGACTGGTTTGGACGCCGAACAGCACTACTTGCTGCCTTTCTACTAGCTGTAAACCCTTGGGTTAATACTGTTAGTCGCGATGGTTTTAGGGCCAGTATGGTGCCACTAATGATCGCATTGGTAGCTTTTTTTGGTGGTAGAGCATTCAAAACTAGTAAAACCTGGTACTTTGTACTAGCTGGACTAGCATTTGGTTTAGGGTTCTACACTTACACTGCTTTTACCATGTTTAGCTTGGTGGTTGTAGGAGGACTAATATATATCGGATTGTTTAGACGAGATTGGTTGGTTAAAAATATCAAGAACCTACTCATTGGGGGAGCAGTATTTCTAGTAACGCTTGCACCACTTGCAATAACAATTATAAAAAATCCTGGCGATTCAACAGCCCGGGCGGGGGGTACAAGTTTTCTTAATAAAGATCTTAACGGCGGTAAGCCTGTACAGGCTCTACTAGAGAGTACCGGAAAAACCCTATTGCAGTTCAATTATCAAGGGGACCAGAATAGTCGCCACAACCTACCTGGCGAACCATTGGTAAATACTTTTGTAGGCATTATGCTTATATTGGGTCTTTTAGTGGCTTTTAGTAGGATAGGACGAGTAAAGTATGCCGCCATTTTGGCTATGTTCTTTGTAATGATGTTACCAGCAATACTGACTGCCGAGGGTTTACCACATGCACTTCGCAGTATTGGTACTGCAGCCAGTGTATTTACTATTGCCGCCATTGGCATAGATTATTTATTAACTCGTTGGTACAAAACCTTCCCAGTAAACGGACCAGCAAGAGTCACTGGAGTTATTAGTATCAGCATCTTATTGGCTTTAACGGCTATTGTTGGCTGGCGTCAATATTTTGTGGCCTGGGCGCAAGATCCCCAGACCTACGCAGCTTATAGCGAAAATATGGTAGCAATTGGTAACTTTCTTAATTCTAGCTCGAGCAAACAAAACGATGGCAACTATATTATTGCTGGTGGATACGAGGCTATGCCGACTCAGTATCTTACCACCAACAAATCTCGATATACATTACTTAGCGCCACCGACCTACAAAACCAACCCCTCCTAAGCAATAGCCTACTCTATGTTTTTCCAAGTAGCAGCGATAGTCAAAAGATTATTCAGGTATTACAAGCTAAGTATCCGTCTGGTCAGCTAAATTCACACTATTCAAGCTTCGACAACCAGTTATTATTTTATTCATTCAGAGTAAGTCAATGACCAAAAGTAATAGCTCAAATCCAATAGATCTAAGCATTATTATCCCTACATACAAAGAGGCGTTTAGAATTGGCGACACAATGTCTCAAATAGCTCAATACTTTGCATCTAAAAAACAAAGTATTGAGCTAATAGTGGTTGATGCCCAAAGTCCCGATGGTACAGCCGAAGAGGCCAAAAAGCACGCCAAGCTGTTTGATAATTTTCAACTTATTGATGCTGGCCCAAAACCACCCAAAAAAGCCTTAAAAGGCAAACAAGTCAAGCTAGGTATGTTGGCAGCCAAAGGTAAGTATTTGGTTTTTATGGATGCTGACCTAGCTACTCCGCTCAAGTACCTAAGTGATGTTGAAAAACTGGCTCAAAAAAATAGCCCTGTAGGTATCTGTGTGCGCAATCTTCAAAAAAGCCACACGGGTTTGCGTAAGCTTATATCGGGAAGCGCAAATTTTTTAGTGCAAATGGTTCTTTTACCAGGCATAAAAGATACTCAATGCGGTTTTAAGGCCTTTAGCTCCGACGCAGCTAAACAAATTTTTACCCGTCAAACAGTAGTAGGTTGGGGCTTTGATATGGAGATTTTAGCGATAGCTAGACAATTAGGCTATCAAATAGAGACTATCGATGTACCCGACTGGCGTGATATCAAGGAGGGTAGCAAGGTATCTACCTCAAAATTCTCGGCGGCAAAGGCAGCCCTGCAAACATTCCCGGATCTAGTGCGTATTAAGTGGGGCCTAATAAGTGGTCGATATAAAAAGGCTAGGTAATGAGTACTACTCACAAATACTTATCACATAGTAAAAACTTCAATATTGCTATGGTAATTCTTGCTACAGTGGTGGCTGCTGGCCTAAGACTTCTGTATGTTACTAAATCAAGTATTTGGCACGACGAAGGTTTTTCTATATTACTGGCACGACGCACGCCCGATCTCATTTGGGCCGGTTCGGCGCGAGACGTACACCCACCTTTATATTACGAATTACTACACATTTGGATGATGTATTTTGGCGATAGTGTCTTGGCTATCAGAAGCCTGAGTGTAGTTGCTGGCATATTGCTTGTGCCGCTTGGTTATTTATTTGTAAAAAAAATATCAAATAACAGAGCAGCAATTATCTCGGCATTTTTACTGGCCTGTGCGCCATTTTTAATACGCTATTCCCAAGAAGCTAGAATGTATGGGCTACTGAGCCTTTTTACTTTGCTGGCAGTTTATGCCGCCGCCTATATTGCCGATAAGCCAAAGGATTTTTGGCCATACCTACTGTATTGTTTAGCAATTACGGCGGGTATGTATACTCATTACTTTACAGTATTTGCAATTATGTCTATATGGTTATATTTTGTCGTTTTACAGCCAATTAAAAAAATTAAATTTGGTAAGTCTATTGTTCTATCAGCCAGGTGGTGGCTAGCAAATATAGTAGCATTAATACTGTTTATACCTTGGCTGTCTAATATGATTGCACAGTTGAGAAGAGGACAGGGCTTAAGTTGGTTGCCTAAAACCACCATAATGACCTATCACGACACTATATGGCAATTCTTTACCTTTACCGATGCACACAAAATTTTATATATCATATATTTATTGGTACCAATTATTATTCTAATAGCTTCTATCTACTTAGTTTACACCGACAAATCAGCTCAAAAGTACTCTAGGTTGGTGGTAAGTTTTGGAATTTTACCAATCTTGGTTGGACTTTTGGTATCAATTCAGAAGCCAATTTTTCATGAGCGATACTTCGTTTTTGCTGCAGTCGCTATTTATATAATAGTGGCTATGACAATAGATAGATTGTCGCAAAAAAAGATTTGGTTAATGGGTATACTTTTAACGTTAGTAGTAGGTACCGAGCTAATTGGTGTTCGTAATGTATATGCACAGTCTAGTCACGAGATGGGAGAGGTTATTAACCAAATAAATAACCAGTATCAAATAGGCGATAATATAATTGCTGCCGAATTATATGTATATTTTGATAGTAGTTACTACAACACTACCGAACAACCAATCAAACTATACACAGCAAATAGTAATTTGAATGGTTATGGCGAGTCAGGTTTGTTACACAACCAAGACATCTATATCGATTCTTACAATACCATACCAAGAGGCCGGGTTTGGGTTATTGGAAAAACCGGTGATCACAACTACTATCAGCAAATTCCATCTTATTGGGTTTTGTTAGGTCAAACAGAGGCGGGCTATAGCGAAGTAAGGCTGTATCAGGTAAAATAGTAAAGTTATATAAAGCATTTATTTTACTAACCAAAAGGAGAACTATTATGGGTATGATGGACAAAGCAAAGATGGCACAAAAAGCCCTTAAGTTGCAAAAAGAACTTAAGAGAATGAGAATAGAAGCCGAGGCAGGTGACGGTGATGTAAAAGTAACCGCAGGAATGCTAATCTCGCAGACTAGCATGAGTGTAGAGTTACAAAATATCAATATCAAACCTGAAGCAGTAGAAGATATAGACAGACTAGAGAGATTACTAGTTTCTGCAATTAACCAAGCCAATAAAGAAATTATGGCTGAAGCCACAAGTAAAATGCAAGAGATCGCTGGCAGCATGAACCTACCAGGGATGTAGTGCTATTTCCCAATTAATATCAAGTTTATACAAATTTATGGATGAGATACTACCCGAAAGCGTCAACAATCTTATAGAAGAATTTACCAAGCTACCTAGTATAGGTCACAAAACAGCTGAACGGTTGGTGTTTTATTTGCTCAAAAGTGAAGATAATAAAACGCTTGGTGAGGCGGCGCTTGCTCTCAAAGAAGGTATAGTAAAATGTAGTAGCTGCCAAAACTTTAGCACCAACTCAACCTGCAAAATATGCCAAAACCCCAACAGAAGTAGTGCCTCGATTTGTGTAGTATCTCAACCGCTGGATATTGTTGCAATAGAAAAAACTGGTCTATACAAAGGTAAGTATCATGTTCTACATGGAGTTATTAGCCCTATAGATGGTGTTGGACCAGACGACATTGAGATTGCAAGTTTGCTAAGTCGTATAGACAAAACCAAGCCAGAAGAAATAATTTTAGCTACCAACCCAAACCTCGAAGGTGAAACTACAGCACTATATATTGTACGTCAACTCAAAGATTCACCTGTGCAAGTAACAAAATTGGCGCATGGTCTACCAATGGGAGGCGATCTGGAGTACGCCGACCAAATGACTCTGGGGCGCGCCTTAGACAACCGACAAGCTTTTTAAACACCATATCGCTACATAGTTGATAACTTAGTATTTTTTAAGATTTATATCTATTTATCAGGTATAATGAACTAATGAAGTTTAGAAAAGACATCTTAATGATTGACTTTGAAACCACCGATGGTCGTCCTGCTATGGCCAAGCCTATTCAACTAGCCGCAGTTTTACTCGACAAAAACACTCTCAAAGAAAAAAAGGAGTTTACTAGCTATATTAAGCAAGATCTCGAGGGAGCTAATCCTCGCTCTAGTGCTGTTCATGGTATTACTAAAGAAATACTACAAGATGCTCCTTCTCAAGACGAGGTAATGCAAAAGTTTCTTGATACTTTTGGCACAGATGTTTATTTGAGTTGCTGGACCACTATGCTAGACACCAAAATGCTTGAAGATATGATGCAGAGTATTGGGCATGATTTTATGGAATATGACTACCATATTCTAGATATATGGCCAATTATCTATGTTTTTTTTGTACGTCAAGGTAAGGGCGATATTTATCGCTCTGAGCAAACCTTTAGAGAGTTTGGTTTGCCTGCTAGAAAATCTCACGATGCTCTTGAAGATTGCCGACACACCGCAGAAGTATTACGAAAAATAGTATTCGAAACAAAGTAGAAGAAATGTTGGTACTATACAACTCACTAACCAAATCAAAGCAAACCTTCAAACCTATTCATGGTGGCAGGGCTACTATATATTCATGTGGCCCTACAGTTTACGATCATGTTCATATCGGCAACTTAAGAGCGTTTATCGTTGATGATCTTTTGCAAAGAGTGCTACGAGACATCGAAAAACTCGAAGTTACTTGGGTAATGAACATTACCGATATAGACGACAAAATGATAGCCAGAATGAAAAAGGTAGACAAAGAAAACGACCCGATGAACGCGTTAAATAAGCTTGCCGACAAATATACAGATACATTCATTAATGATATTGAAAGCGTTGGTATTAGGCGTTCTGATATCACCAAACTACCACGAGCCACCGACCATATTGAGGCCATGCAAGATCTAATACGCAAGCTACTAGAAGAAAAGATAGCCTATATAAGTGATGGTAGCATCTACTTTAGTTTAGAAAAATACATTGCCAGCGGTAAGAAATATGGCCAGCTTGTCAACGTAGATTACGATCCAAGAGCTAGAGTAACAGACGACCAAGACCAGAAGGAAGGGGTAAGTGATTTTGTTTTATGGAAGGCTAAAAAACCTGGTGAGCCTGCTTGGGATTTTATATGGCAAGACAAAAAATATCCCGGTAGACCTGGTTGGCACATAGAGTGTTCGGTAATGAGTACTAAATACCTAGGCCAGCCGTTCGATATTCATACTGGCGGTATAGACCTAAAATTTCCACATCACGAAAATGAAATTGCTCAATGTGGCGGTGTGCAGGCTAATTATTTTGTGCACAATGAATTTTTAAATACTAGTGGTGAAAAAATGAGTAAGAGCCTTGGTAATGTTACCGAGCTTAAGAATATGCCCAACCCACTCGCATTTAGATTACTAGTACTACAAGCTCACTACAGAAGTCACATGAACTTTAGTGAGCAAGCTTTGAGTTCTGCTCGAGAAAGACTAAGTAATCTACGAACTTATGCCGATATACATATCTTGCGCAGCACACCTCTAGAAAAGTCCGACACTACCGGTTCTACTAAAAAGTTCCTTCTTGAGTTTACTAAGTCTCTCGAAGACGATCTCAATACACCTGCTGCCATAGCAGCATTTACACATATTGAAGGTAAAATCTTTACTCAAGAAACTTTGGCAGCTCTACGTTTTGCTGACAATATTTTGGGGCTCAATCTTTTTATCACAAAGCCACTAAGTAAACAAGAACTAGAAACAGTACAGAGTTATGAACTGGCTAGAAAAAATAAAGACTATAGCAACTCCGATTACCTGCGTGAAGAACTCAAACAAAAGTATGGATTATTGGTATCCGACACTGGCAACGGTAGTCTTATTAGTCGAATTGTAGAAGAATAATATTTTTTATATTATGGCTATCAAGTAGAATATAGACTATGAGGCTTATTACCGACTATCAACCAAGAAAGTTATCGGACTATGCAAATCTTATTAAACCGTCTTTAACCAAAGATATTGTTGATTTGGCCAGTAGCTTAAAGAATAAAAAAATATATGAAATCAACTCAACCTCGACAGGCGGTGGAGTAGCAGAACTATTAAATAGCCAATTACCACTCTATAATAATCTCGGGCTAAATGTAGATTGGCTAGTAATTGATCCAAACGATGAGTTTTTTAAAACCACCAAGACTCTACATAATTGCTTGCAAGGAATGTGTAAGCCACCTACCAATACTCAGCTAAATAACTACAACAAGTACTTATCACAAAGCGTAAAAGACATTCCAACTGATGGTGATTTATATATCTTGCACGATCCTCAAACGCTAGGTTTGGCGCCATTTTTGAAAGAAAAAACATTGGTCTGGCGATGTCATATAGATCTAACTCAAGCTGATTCTAGTATTTTAAGTTGGGTATCAAAATTCTACAAATATTTTGATAGAATAATATTTTCGCTACACCAGTATGCTAAAGATGTTGATAGTAAAAAAGTCGCTATAGTACAACCCTCAATAGACCCTTTTAGTGATAAGAACCGACCCATAAGTAACCAACTCATCAGTCAAATACTCAAACAAAACTCTATCAATAGTAACTTGCCATATCTATTACAGGTATCTAGGTTTGATAAGTTTAAAGATCCACTAGGCGTAATTGATATTTTTAAAAAAGTATCAAGATATCTACCAGATACTCAGTTGGTACTAGTGGGTGGCTACGCTACCGACGACCCTGAAGGGAAAGTATATTATCAAAAAGTTCTTACCAAGGCTAGATCAATTGGGTCTAGCAACATTAAGATTATTAACAATATAGATGATGTTTCAGTAAATGCTATACAAGCGGCTGCGGCAGTTGTTATGCAAAACTCAATTAAAGAGGGCTTTGGTCTTACTGTTACCGAAGCACTCTGGAAGAAAAAAGTAGTGTTAAGCCGACCAGTAGGAGGTATTACTTCGCAAATAATTGATGGCAAAACAGGATATTACTTGAGCAAAACGAATAAAGAATCGGCTATGCAAATAGTAGATATCTTAAAAAATTTGGGTCGTTGTAGTGATGTTGGCAACAACGCCAAGGCATTGGTGCAGTCGAAGTTTATTACACCAATAATGTTAGCAGATTACCTTAATATCTATTTAGATGTTATTAATAATCACCAGGCAGAATTAAGTTAAAAACCCAAACCTTTCGGTTTGGGTTTAGTTTGTTATCTCTGCTTGTAACGCCTGCGAGCGACGATACCAATGCGATACCTACAGAAGTAGGGGATGTATCGTTCAATAAAGCCTGCTCTAGACGGCACAATCTCTACCAACACAAGATCTGGAAGATGATCGATGAGATCTTCGAGTTGTCTTACGGAAAAACTTGTGGTGATATGCACACAGTCTCGGTCTTTGGGGATGGTTGTGACCGGTTCGCGGTACGGATCCCACTTCCAGATTCCTTTGCACGGTTGCCTTGGTGGGTCGATAATGTTGCGTTCTTCTTCGATGTGTTGCTTCTTTTTGTTGCCGCCACTGCCACTACATTTGTCGCACCAGCTCTTGGGAACCGGCGGGAAAAAATGTTCACACTCTTCTTCTGGTTCATCGCTATCAACTTGGATTACTGCTTGACCGCTAAGTGTATCCGTCAACACTTGCTCCTTGTATTGGGCGTTGAAGCAACTTTAATATACCATATTAATTAAGTTATGTAAATATATATTGTCTTATTTTGTGTTATAAAAATTAAGAAAGTTTTGGTCTTTACTTAGAAGTTTTGTCTCTTCTTTGCACCAAGGCGTAAAGTTAGTTTGGGTATTAGCTTGAGTACTAAAAATTTGCCAATCAATCCATTTTGTATTCATTACCTCGTCTGAGTTGATATTGGGTTGAGCATTGTGCCTAACCACCATTACTGGGCAAAACTCGTTTTCAACTACTCCTTGGCGTTCGGCACGGTATCTGTAGTAAGGAAAAATATTTATAATATTTTTACTATCAACATCCAGACCTAGCTCATACTTTAGTCTGCGTACAGCAGCCTGTTCTACCTTTTCATCGGGTAAGGGATGACCACAACAAGTATTGCTCCATACTCCAGGCCAAGTGATTTTTTTTATCGACCGTTGTTGTAATAGCACCTCACCCTTATTGTTAAACAGAAAAATTGAAAAACCTCTGTGCAGAGGGGTGCTCTTGGTGTGCACAGTGGACTTTTCTGTTAAACCAATTGGAGTGTTTGATTCATCTACAAGTATGACGGGCTCTAGGTAATGAGTGGTGTTCATAGAATTTATTTTATAATTCAATGAATAACTACACAAGCTTTCTGTTACCTGTAGTAATAAAAAACTCCTTCTAAATTAAGAAGGAGTGGGGTTAAAAGTACGGCCAATATCAGACCAAGGGTCGTTTTTACTAAATGGAAACTCATAAAACACTCGAGCACTCCATAAATCGCAGGTGTGGCAAAAAACAGCCAGAGGTGACATAGTGCGAGCACCCGGAGAGTAGTCTTTATCTCTAATTCCCTCTACAAAATGCAATGCATGCCAATGTGCATCACTTAGCCCTATCTCGTACTCGGTAATGAGTCGTTTTTTGAATAATTCGCGGTTTGCCTTACTTTCCATGTTTGGCGCTATTAAGAATTTGCCATCTTGGTCGGTCTCAATAAAACCATCACGGTCTAACTGTATTCGCCAGGCTTTCTCAATATCGTGCAAGAATAGCACTACTAGAGCATCAGACAAACTAAACTGTTCTTCTGCTGGAAGTAAACTCATGCGCCCAGTAAAAGTAATGAAACGATAAAGCTGTACGGCTAAGTTCATGACTTCTAGTACGTGGTCTAGGTATCCACCTCTCCAGGCCTGATGATTATGAGTAGAGCCTGGAGAGTTCTTAATACGCCAGTTGTTATCACTTAGTATTTGCTTTAGACGGGCTTTATAAGGCTCGTCTATCATTGCCAGAAGTTCTTCTATGTTGTGGTAGCCAAGAGATTTGCTCATTTTGCCTATCTTTTCGTAGGTGCGTTAAGGCCTTAGTATAACGCAAAAATCTATCAAAATAAAACCCCGCAAAACTCCAAATTCATTTTAGTTTTGCGGGGAAGTGGTGTTTTACCACCTAATAACGTTACGACCGTTATGGAGTACTCCATGAGTTGGGCCCCAAAAGCAATCAATGGCAATGTTTTTTGGCGTAGAATAGCCATGTAGGCCAAACCAACTTAGCAAGATATCTTCTACCAAACGGCTCACCTTTTTGCGTTGCTTTTTGCTTAGGCCAGATTCGCTAAACTGCACTTTCACCCAAACGCTTGGTACATTTACATCTTTTGGGTGGAACTTGTGGTGTGTAACCTGTACAGCAGCCTCGGGTGTATCGGCGTCTAGCCGTAGCTTTTTGGCATTTGCAACAAATAGTGCTGGCAAATCTTCGGCAAACTCAACCATCATGAGTTTACCAATACTTCCACCATCATCTTTTTGAGTAGGATGTAGACGTGGCTTGGTAGTAATACTAATAAGTGGCACTTGCCACTCCTTTTTGGGTACGACTGGATTGTCCAGTATTCATTCTGACAGGAATGATTATGCGATAATACCATGAAAAGTGCTGTAAATCAATAATAACTTTTTACAAAATAAATAGCGCCTTTAGGAATACCCTAAAGGCGCAGTTTGTAGAGTAGAACTACTCTAGTTTGAAGGGGCTATCCCCAGCAGCTACCACAGCCACTTGCCTGCAAGCGAGTGAGGCGTAGGGCCAACTTTCTTGCTTGCCGAGTCGCCTCGTCCTCTTCAACAGTCTCATCTGCTTCTAGGATTTCGTCGATCTCGTCAAGCAATTTATCGGTCTCTGCCAGATCAACCCCCTCATCAGAGGAACGCTTTGGGGGTTCAACTACTTCGGTATCTTCTCTGGCGCGAGATTCGCGCCGCTTAAGTACAGCACCCACTTGGATACCTCCTATCTCAAGTTGAGCTGAATCATATTATACATGGTTATGTATAATAAATCAAAAGCTCTTGCTAGCTACTAAAGGCTAGGTGAAAGGTCGTCACCAAGGAGTACGTCGAACCCGCCACCGTCACCACCGAGTAGACGAGCCAGAGGTAAGGCTCCGTTCATCTTCGGGACAATACTCATATCGTCCTCGAGGCTTCGGAAGGCTCGACCTGCAACAACCTCTGCGGCAAAACCAGCAAAGCTGTTCATCACTGAGGTGGCTACAATGGCCTGCACCAACTTGGGTGCGATCTTCAGCTCGAGAGTAACCTCCACGCGAAGCTCAACTCGAACCCCAAGAAGCTCCTGCACGTACAGTGTCTCAACGACAGTGCTGCCTTCTTCCAACTCATACTTGAGCTCGAGATGGTTCAGAGAGGGGATGAGAGGTGTGGTGACAGCTCTGACAGCTTCCTTGAGCATGTCATCCATCATAAATGCATCTCTTTCATCGTCCACCATTTCTTCGGCAGCAACAACCAGGTTGACGCCAACATTTCCCTTCGAGAAGGGGTAGCTCATAGCCAGTTGCATTTCTTTGCTCCTTTTACCTATCCCGGGCAGACAATTACCCGCTTACCTGTAGTGCATGTTATTTATGCATACAAGATAGGTTTGCAAAACACAATAACATTATGTGTTCTAAAAACCTATCTTGTACACGTATTCAGTTTTTAAAAATCATACAGTTTCGTCTTTTTAGACTCATCAGGCTGAATACACATTCAGCGACTGCACCAGTTCTTTATATGAGTGAACTGGCAATATCTCGTGTTTTACTATGAGTATCTAGTTGGGTTCAGTAATTGCTGCGATAGATCTGAATATTAGGCCCGACATAACTGCAGCCAGAGCTACAATCATCATTGCCGAGATAAATAGATCTAGTACCAGTAGGCCAGAATCTACCACTCTTGGCTGGTAGATAGCTACTACTGCAAAAGCCAACCAGTGACTTGTACAGTATGGGCAGCTAAGTAGTTCTCCTAGCCAAGCGTTATGGGCTTTTACCCACAAGCGTAATGTCTTGGTTACCTTGGTCTTAGTGATAGTCATCGACAGTGCCGAGACCGCCAAGGCCAGCATTACAACGCTGATTACTTGAGTGGAGAGGTTACTCAACCCCAGCACCCACAGCCACCACGCGTGGTGGCTTCTGTTGTCATTGTGCTGTTGAGAGCACGATCAATAGCATCTAACGCACTATCAACCTCGGGGACTTCCTCACGGATATCCTCAAGATCTTCAAATGTGCCATTACTACCATTATCTTTTGGCTTACGGGTACGACGCGTGTCGAAAATAGACATTACTATCTCCCTTTTCTATGCCGCAACTTGGCGGAGTCGGCGGATATTCACGACATTATCGCGAAAGTCTTCAACGAAATCTGCCATCTCGTCGCTGTGATTGAGGTGCACGTTTTCTGCGAAAACGCTGTCTACGGCAGTCACCAGGTCAGCTTCGTAAAGCCCTTGTGGCTGTCCGCCAGCTGCAATGTCTCGGTGCATTGCAATCGAGGTAGCCTTGTCAACAACACCCGCAATAAGTCCACCATTACAGATGTGGCCCAGAGTGAAGTTTGCCGGGTCGCCCTCTGCAAGATCAACCGTGTACAAGACACGATCTTCTCTAAATAGCTCATTGCGACCAACTTCGGCCAACTGCTGAACAGTAGAGCCATTATGGAACGGCACACCGCCCAGGTAAATCTCGAAGATGTTGGTGGCAGTATCCCGCGTGGGACGAGTCACCATTACCTTGCGATCAATCCGGCCGTCTCTAACAACGGCAGGGTCGAGAACGTCAGGTCGGTTGGTGGCCAAAATAACCACTGCACCTGAATCTTCTAGTCCATCCATTTCGGTAAGGAACATCGGCACGATAGTTCGCTCAATATCTGAGCTAATACCAGAACCTCGCTTGCCAAGAATAGCATCTGCTTCGTCAATGAATAGCACAGCGGGGAAGCCATGTTCTTCATGGTGACGGCGCGAACGCTCGAATAGCTGACGAATGGTCGCCTCGGCTACACCAATGTACTTGTCAAGAATCTCCGGCCCCTTCACATAGAGAAAGCCTGAAGACTCCATTGAGCCACCGTATAGCTGAGCCAGCGATGTAGCCGCTGCCTTACCAAGCATTGTCTTGCCGCACCCTGGAGGACCGTAGAGCAACACTCCCTTAAGGGGTCGCTTGCCGTAATGACGGTAGAGATCAGCGTGATGATGGGGCATTTCGATAGCCTCAATCATCTGTCGCTTGGCATCTTCTAGCCCGCCAATATCACTCCAAGTAACGTTGGTTGCCGTAGTAAAGCTAAAGCTTTCATCGTCCTTGCCTAGGTTCTGCATGATGACAGACCCCGAAGAATCAAGCACTACGCGATCGCCCTTCTCATGAGTCTCGAGCCGTCCATTACAGACAATTCGGACCGTGCCTTGGTAATCGACTTCAGACATACCGTCGAAAGATCGACGGACAACACTGATCTCGCCAGGCAATGCATGCTCGGCAACTTCAACAATCTGCATTGTTTCGGCTGATAGGCGAACAACATCGCCGGGACGAACAACAATTTCAGATGGTGCTTCTACTTCAAGCGCCTTGCCCTCAAAAGCGATAACACATGTCTTAGTTTCATTCGTAGTACTAACAGCATCGAAATGCGAAGGGTTAATCCACCGATAGTTTCCAGCAAAGTCAGCCTGAATATAGCCATCGTCTTGGTCTACATCCAAAACAGTCCCTGTGAAGGTAGGTAGGTCTTGGTACTCACCCATGTTTCTAAACAACATCTTGATTGTGATCTCTTGACCCTTGCGAACGCTTACATCTCGCTTACTGAAAGAGCTAATAGTAAGAACCGTGGCTAGAGCAAATGGCGTGGCCGTGAGACGCTCTAGAAGTGCAGCCTGTTCTTGCAGTTTTTCTTGTGCCTGCCTTAGAACTGCTTTGTAGTCATCTTCTGTCATTTGCACTCGTCAAAACCTCTTTCTGGTTTTTTCTGGTTACCGGAACCCAAGCCTTAAGGTTCTCGGATTAATATATCCAATCTATGTTAGACAAATTAACCCGAGAACCTTATACTTTAATCGTAATTTTAATTTTCATCTCTTGGATATTTCCAAAAGTCTGGCCTATATTATCACAATAATACACTGAAGTCAATAGAAAACACCCGAGACATACTCAGGTGTTTTCTATTGGCTGGGGCGAAGGTTCCTTAATAGAACTTTTTCGATCCAGGATGATGACCAAA
>CAZKFZ010000007.1:0-36646 GCA_964552475.1 uncultured Candidatus Saccharibacteria bacterium | reverse complement strand
AAGATTATTAAAAGAAAGAACCATCTAAATACATGAAAAAGTTATTTGTTGGCAATCTGCCATACAGTGTTACATCTGAGCAGCTTGCTGAAATATTTGGTGAAAGTGCAGAAGTTGTTTCTGCAAACGTTATCACCGATCGTATGAATGGTCGTAGCAAAGGATTCGGTTTTGTCGAATTAGCTGAAAGTGCAGATCTAAATGCTGTAATAGAAGCTACTAACGGCAAAGAAATTGATGGCCGTGCCATTACCGTTTCTGAAGCTCGTCCGCAACAACCACGCGACTAAGTAAAATTGCAGTTGCGATATATAAAAAAAACAGACTCGTTTGTAAGAGTCTGTTTTTTTTATATACGAATATTTTTTGAACAAAATAAAAAGCACCATTTTTTTTGTGGTGCTTTTTTTGGTTTCTAAATTTAGTTTTTGAAAACAAATTGGCGTCGCCTTGAGAGCTTCGCCAATCTGTTGAAAAGAGCTTTGTTTTTGTTTTGAGTAATTTTAGTGTGCAGCACTACATACATCATATCCCGTAAGCATAAGCCTTGTCAACAACTTTTTTCAAAGATTTTTTGACTTTTTTTATAACTTTTTTTGATTGAATAATAACTAAGTATTTTTAATGGCTAATTTGCCCATTCTGGCAAGAGAATTTGCAGCTAAACGTTCAACAAAAAGCTTTTGGGCTTTAGTAATGTTTTGAGATCTACCACCCCATGCTTTTAAGGCGGGTTCTTGTACGGCACGAGAGAATGAGAAGGTGATTGGCCAGTGCTGCTTACCACCCAAACTAATAGCATTAAGATTGGCGGTAGCCTGCTTAGGAGTTTGTCCTCCAGATAGAAAAACTACTCCAGCAGTTTCTTTCGGTACTCGCTCTCTTAGTACTCTTAAAGTAGAGTGGGCAACCTCTTCGGGCGTAGATTGAACAGTATGATCTTTGCCAGCTAGCACCATACTGGTTTTTAATATCAGTCCGCTCAAATCCGCTCGGTAAGCTTTTAAAATGTCAAATAATACTCTTAATACCAGAGAAGTAACTTCTTCGCTAGTTTTTATGTCGTGTTTACCTGCAAAAATTACTTCCGGTTCCACTATCGGTACCATACCGGCTGCTTGTGCCAAGGTAGCGTATCGGGCCATCTGGTTGAGGTTGGCGTGAATTGCTGTTAAGGAGGGAAGCCTGTTTTGTTCGTCTATAGAAAATGCGGCTCGCCACTTTGTAAATCTCGCACCCATTTCGTAGTACTCAGAGAGTCTATCTGGTAACCCATCCAGGCCTCCCGTAATGGTCTCGCCTTCGAAGTTGGTAAGATCTACCAAGCCGGAATCTACTTTGATACCCGGAATAACCCCTAGGTCTTGAAATAGGTGAGTAAAAAGTATGCCATTATCGGATTTTTGTCTAATGGTTTCATCGTATAAGATAACGCCACTAATATATTGTGCGAAGTTAGGTGTTGTAAATAGTAATTGACGATAGATACGCCTAGTGTCTTCATCGGTACTTATGCCAAGAGCTGTAAACCTTTTATCGCAAGAATTATTACTCTCATCTGCTGCCAACAGACCCTTAGGAGCCTTCATTAGGTGCTTTGCTATATCTTGTAGTGATAAGGGGGAGGGTTTCATAGTTGTTATGATTATAATATCACAAATATATATAGAACTTAAGTTTAATATAATAATATAATACATATAACTTATGTTTAAGCACTATATGTGTGTGTATTTGCTATAACATTACAGATATAAATTATGATATATACTAAAAAAAATATTATATAAAACTACTTCAATGTACTAATAATGTATGCAACTCAACGTTTTTTAATATCTTTTTCTAGGTCTCTAAGCATATCTCTTTTTTTAATAGTCTCACGTTTGTCGTGTCGCTTTTTACCTCTACCTATGCCAATCTCAACCTTTACAAGGCCTCTGTCTATACCTATAGCAGTGGGCACCGCAGTCTTACCTTCAGATTTGAGAGCACCTAACAATCTATCTAGCTCTTTACGGTGAAGCAATAACTTTCTAGATGTTGTTGGGTCGTAACTTTTGATGTTTGCAGCTTGTTTGTAAAGGGTAATATGGGCATTGGTTAAATAAGCTTCGTCTCCAGTAAAACTAACAAAGCTACCTTTTAAGCTCACTGCACCCCTTTTGACGCTTTTTACTTCATGTCCGGCTAAAACTATGCCCGCAGTCATTTTTTCGCTTATATCATAGTCAAAATGAGCTCGCTTGTTTGTGGCTACTATCTTCATAATTAATATTATACCGCAGACCAGTTGAATATGATGTGCTATAGACTACTAAATTGGTTATAATGTAGATAATCATGAATTCGTTAACTACACATGTACAGTCAATATTCCAAGAAGCCTACAACCAAGAGTTTGTAGGTACTAATGCTACCGTACAGATAGAATATTGCGACATTAAGTTTGGTCATTTTACTAGTAATATCGGTCTAGTTTCTGCCAAAAACCTTAAAATGTCACCCATGGCAATAGCCGATAAGCTTGTGACGTCACTAAGTAATCATCCAAGTATAGCCTCGCTAGAGGTAGTAAAGCCCGGGTTTATTAATGTTAGATTGAGCGATGATATTATTTTGGAGAATCTAAAGACCACACTACAAGATCTGCCGGCTTATATAGGTAAGATGGGTGATGGTAAAAAAATGATTATAGACTATTCTCATCCCAACATTGGAAAACCCATGGGGGTGCATCACCTTTTGTCTACTATTATCGGTGATTCAATAAAAAGACTATACAAGCAAGTTGGTTACAATGTAGTTGCTGACAACTTTGTAGGGGATATGGGTACGCAGTTTGGAAAGCTAATTCATGCCATAAAGACCTGGGGCGATTTAGGCGCAATAGAAGAAAACCCCATACCTGAACTTCTAAAGTTGTATGTGAAGTTTCATATTTTAGCTGATTCTGATGATACTCTAGATGATGCTGGCCGACACGAGTACAAGCTACTTGAAGAGGGTGATCCGCAAAGCCGAGCTCTATTGAAGAAAATTCAAGATTGGAGCATGGCTGGAATGCTAGATATATACAAAAAGCTAGATGTGGAGTTTGATTACTTTCACGGCGAGAGCTTCTATGAAGATAAACTCGAATCGATTATTAATCTAGGTAAACAAAAGAAAATATTCCAAGCCAGCCAAGGTGCCCTGATATGCCCACTAGATAATCCTGACGAACCACCAGCTCTTATTCAGAAGAGTGACGGTACTAGTCTATATCTTACTAGAGATCTCGCCAGAGTACAGTACTGGCAAGAGAATTGGCAACCAGATCTAATGGTGAATGTAGTAGATATTGCGCAGACCTTACAGCTTAAACAGGTATATGAAGTAGCGCACAAGCTAGATTTAACAAAAGCTCAAAACGTGCATGTAGCATTCGGCAGGATGAGCTTTAAAGACTTAAGTATGAGTACCAGGAAAGGTAATATTGTATTGGTAGAAGATTTCTTGGAACTTGTTAAGTCTAAGGTAAAAAGTCAGATAGTTTCTCTATCTAAAGATCTAAGCGAAAATGATCAAGTAGAACTAACCGAGCTGCTTACAATTAACGTAATAAAGTACACTATTCTACACCAAAACAGGCTTTCAAATATCACTTTTGATTGGGATAGCGCCCTTGCTCTAGAGGGAGATAGTGCTCCATATTTGGCCTACAGCGCTGTTAGGATGTTGTCTGTAAAAAATAAGGCTGCTTTAGCAGAAAGAGTAGATGAGTCGGCTAGTCAATCTCAAGAGCTTGATAAAAATGAGGTAGAGTTGATACTAGAGATTAGCAAAATTGACCAAGTTTTTGAAAAAGCTGTACTTAATTATCAACCTAGTGAGGTTGCTCATTATTGCTACAAACTCTGCAGGCTTTACAATAGTTTTTACCATACTCACCAGGTAATAACAGACAACAAGGTGTTAACTAATAGATTGGCAATAAATAATTTAGTATATTCTGCAACCAAGCTCTGTTTTGAAATAATGGGTCTTAAAATACCCCAAAAAATGTAGTTTATCACTAGAAAATAGTTAGTTTGTACACTGATTTATTAGTTGTAAAATATACATCTTTATTATTATTTGATAAAACAAAGCTAGAAATATCCGTTGTTTCGTTTACAACTACTTCTTTATCGTACTGTGCTCCTGTGTCTGATACCGTAAGCACTATAAAGGCACTTTTTGATGTATTGAGTAAAATGAGCTTATCTGGATCTTCTGAGAAGGCGATGCCATTAATGTTTTGCATATCTGTTGGAGGATTGGTGACTGAAAAATCTTTTTGAATACCTTGGTTGAAATAAAGTATATTACCCGACTCTAAACTCACAAATACTCCACCATTAATAGCCATACCAGACGCACCGTTTAGTAAGCCTGCTGAAGAGTTTTTTATGTAGTTTGATTTAGGTCCATAACCATTTGTTAGCTTACTAAACTTATATATCTGGTCGTTCTCAGGGCTGAGCAAATACAGACTGTTAGCAAAGGTAGTGATCTCTTTACTCGTTGGCCAATTACCGCTTGTGTTAGCTTGTTTAGTCACTTCACCACTTGTTGTTACTTGATAGATATCGTTTTTAACCGATATTAGCAGGGTATTTACAGACCCTGTCGAAATATTCTCTGCGAATTTCAATTCTGGTTTAGAAGCAATAATTTTAGATGTCGAACCTTTAATGTTGATAGCTAACACATCACCACTTAAGGTATCTACGGTGTATAGGTTGTCACCAAGTATAGCAGACACAGTGTATTTTGCTTCTTTAGAACTTGAATAGACCTCTACCGGCGTCAAGCGATAGACGTTATTAATCTTGTCTTCTATAACAACTATTTTTGCAAGCAAATCGTCAAGAGTTGGTTGTTTTGCTTTCGATTCAATACTATTTATGGCTTGACGATCTTTCGGTGGCAGATTATTAATACTATCTCTTAGCTTATTAATGTTCTGGAGTGCGAGGGTTTTATTGGAGCTACTTAGAGATTCTATTAAAGTTAATTCCTTTTGCATTTGCATGTAATTACTATGGAGTGATTGGTTGTGTGGATTATAGATAACAAAATAAGATATCAGGGTAATAACTATAACAACTAATATGCTAAAAATAGTCAACGACAACAAAGGTCTGGTATTGATGTACTTACTCCACAGCATGTTCCAAAGCAACTTAAACGCTTCACCAATAGGTTGAAATATCTTTTTACCTACTTTACCAATACGACTTATAACTAAAGTATATACATGCTTAAACGTTTCAAGCCTTGAAGAATTATTAATTTTTCTTGATATAGTTTTTGTGTCCGGGGCTATAGGTTCTTCTGCGGTTTTTTTTACTACTTTTAAGGTTATTGATATAGCGGCTAAATTAGAACTTTCTAAGCTCACTATTTCATTTTTAAATTGTTCAAAGCGTTGATTTTCTGAACTGATAAAATTTTGTAATATGGTTTTTGGTACTCTATCACTAAATCGACTACTAGTTAGTATTATGTGGTCGTTTATCTGAGTATTAACAATAACCGATCGATGAAATATGTTTGGTTTCTGATGATTGGATTCATTAAATAATTTCTTACAGCCATTTTCTCTACATAAGTAGGCCTGTGATTCACCACAGGAGCTTAGCCATGCTTGTGTAGGCAACACAACACCAATAATGCCCTCGACATGAAATCTCTTTTTATTTTTAGCATAATATATATCTAGCTGTTTAAGTGCCTTATTAACTTCACTTAGAGCATTATTGTATCTTATCTGTACCGATACACCATCTAACTTAGACTGAAAGTGTTTAACCAGCATTTTAGTGCAGTGATGATAGATGTCTAAAACATCATCTTCAGGCGCCCATATGGTGAGTATACAAAAAATATTCTCCAATCCTACTTGGTCTTTCGGATCTCCAAGTTCTTGGAAAACAAACGTTCTTATATGGCCAAGAAGAGAAGTGCCTGGCTCAATAATCTGAATTTTTTGCGTAACTGGTTTCAACCTTAAATTACCCTCCCGTCTTGCATTGAGCATATCACTTAATAATCACTATCACCAGCGCCTAACAGACTATATAATATATCTATGAGTGAGGTAAGAAAACTAAATACTGCACAGAAACTAGCAGTGGAGCATAATTTGGGGCCGGCAATAGTTATTGCTGGTGCAGGCACTGGTAAAACGGCAGTGATAAGTTTACGCATAGCCCATCTTATAAAGCACCATAACGTTAAGAGTCATAACATTTTAGCACTTACATTTACAGAAAAAGCTGCTTCAGAAATGGAAGATAGGGTAGATAGCCTTTTACCTTATGGATTAACCGACACACATATATCAACTTTTCACGCATTAGGTGATAAGATTTTGCGCGAGAATGGTTTTGCTATAGGTTTACAGTCGGATTTTACGGTGATGTCAAATTTCCAACAATCAATAATGATGCAACAAGTAATAAATGAACTTAGCTTAAGTTACTACAAACCTTTAGGTAACCCTTATAGTTTTGTTTCGGCAATACTTAAGTTTATATCTAGACTTAAAGATGACAACATCAGTAGCGATAAATTCAAAGAATTTGTAAAAAAATATAGCAAGAACAAAAACAATGAGCCAAATGAAATTTTAAGAATTAAAGAAATTAGTGCGATATACACAAAGTATCAAAACTTGTCGCAACAAAAAGGGATGATTGATCACGGCGATCAGATTATGTTAGCTATCGAACTTTTAGAAACAAAACCAACTATACTGCAACACTATCAATCTGTATATTTATATATATTAGTAGATGAATTTCAAGACACCAATTACTGTCAGAACTATCTGGTTAAAATGTTGTCACAGAAACAACGCAATATTATGGTGGTTGGTGACGACGACCAGTCCATATATCGTTTTAGAGGTGCATCTATCTCTAATATATTAAATTTCACCAAGGACTATCCAGATGCCAAGCAGATTGTACTAAATAATAACTATCGCTCAGGTCAAAAAATTCTTGATAGCTCTTATACTCTAATTCAGAATAATAATCCGTATAGATTAGAGATAGAGAACAATATAACCAAGAAACTTAAAGGTTTAAAAAATGAATCAGACGTTGTTGTAGACTCAAGCACAACAATAGTTGAAGAAATGGATTTTGTTGCTTCAAAAATACAAGAGTTGAATAAAAAACAGAAAATTAGCTATTCAAAAATAGCAATTTTGCTACGCAAGAATAGCCAGGCGAAGGATATTGCGCATTCTCTACAAAAGCTACACATTCCTTTTGTAGTTGCCGAAAGTCAGAACTTGCTGGAGCAACCCGAAATAAAAGTTTTACTCAATTTCGTAAGGGCTCTTAACGATCCGAATGCCTCAGATGCACTGTACGGACTTATGGTGTCTGATTTGTATAAAGTATCGCTAGATGAGATAGCACCCTATAGCTCCAGAGCGAGTCGAGCTAACCTTAGTCTAGAGGAGTACCTACGAAAAAACGATACTCTATCTGGTAGTATTGTCGAAACTGTCTTAACCTCTCTAGATAGTTATCGAACAGAAGCTTTAGATATTTCGGCAGGACAACTTTTGTATAAATATATTGAGAGTTCTGGTTATTTACCTGAACTAATTAATAAAGCAAACACAGACCCATCGGTAGTACAAAAAATTCAGAATATATCCCAATTTTTCAATATTGTAAAAGAATTCGAGTTGGCCAACAGTTATAATCCTCATATTCTAGCATTCTGGAGTTACCTGAATGATATTCGTCAAAGTGAATCTGACATATTAATACAGCCATCACCCCTAGACTCTAACTCGGTTGCCATAATGACTCTTCATAAGGCCAAAGGCCTGGAGTTTGATGTTGTTTTTATGATAGATCTAACCGAACAGACCTTTCCATCAAAAAATATGAGCGATAAGATACCCATACCTCGAGGACTACTAGCCGAAAGTGACAATTCTATAGATTGGCACATACAAGAAGAGAGGAGATTGTTTTACGTTGGTATGACCAGGGCAAAATACAAGTTGTACCTCACTATGTCTTTTGATCATGGCGGAAAAAGATTAAAAAAACCTTCAAGATTTATTGAGGAGGCCACCTCTACAGCTATAACATTAAGCCAAAAAGCCATAACCGCGTCTATTGAGACAATTAAGGCTTTTGCAGAGTTACCAAGTATATCTACCAAAGATCCATTGCATAAGTATATAGACGAGTTTGGGTGGTTAAATTTAAGTACCAACCAGATAGCTGACTACCTACGTTCACCTAAGGAATTTTGGTATTTCGACGTGTTACAGCTACCAAAAGGACCATTCCATACACTGGTTTATGGGTCGGCAATACATGCCGCTATTGAGCTGTATTATCGCGCTAAACTAAATAACCAACCAGTAGAGCTAAAAGATATGCTTAGCAGTTTTGAGAATAGCTGGAAAAGTGAAGGATTTGTATCGCTACAGCACGAAAAAAGTAGGTTTGAAGCTGGCAAAAAAGCACTAAGTCAATTTTATACACGTGAAGAAGCGCATCTAGATTTACCAATGGCCGTCGAGAAGCCTTTTGTATTAAGATTGGAAGATATAAAATTAAGGGTGAGTGGTCGGTACGACGCAATATATAACAGAGAGGGCGTAGTTGAGATCAGAGACTTTAAGACAGGAGATGTGAGTTCCTTTAAAAAAGCTAATCAACGCCTCAAAGATAGCTTGCAAATGAAGATATATGCTCTAGCGTGGCAAAAAACACATCAATCTCCGGTTGATTCCGTGAGTTTATACTTTGTAGAGAACAACATTTTGGCCAAAAGTGATATAATTGATAACCAAAAAACCATAGATCTACTCAAGAAGCTGGCCCAGAGTATTCGTAGTAATAAATTTTCCGATCTGGGGTCTAGCCAGGTAAAATTTGGGACATTATTATGAGTAACCAGGCCCAGATGAGTGATACAAGAGATCAAGAATGGCTAGAAAACTTACTAGCCGATATATGGTATAGGCACTTCTCAGACATAGAACAAACAAATAAAGTGCATATACGCTATGGTAGAAAAGCCAAACGTAGGCTAGGGTCGATTAGCTTAGACCCAAAAGATCGCCAAAGCACTATTATTACTATAAATCCACTTTATCGAGATCTGTATATACCTGAATATGTGGTAGTAGCTACTATAGTGCACGAAATGACCCACTACGCCCATGGATTCAATTCTCCTCACCAACAAAAACAAAAACATCCACATAGTGGAGGAGTGATACGCCGTGAGTTCGCGGAGCGTGGACTGGAAGATCTATATTTTAAACAGCAAAAATGGCTCAAGGAAAATTGGCTAGGTGTAGTAGAACGTTATTTTCCTAATAAACCGCGTCATACCATTAAGTATAGCGGTAGAGTATCTACTAGAGTTGTCAATACGCCTTGGTGGTTTAGATGAATATTAAATGTGCTCATATACACATTACTTGCAGATAATATTTACCCGTCACACAAGTAAAATATCAATGCTCATAATATTGTATAATACAGTCTATATATAAATAAAACTAGATAATATATAAACATTCCCTAACCAATATATAGTTGTTATGCTATAATAGTTTATAAATGAAAACCAATAAACGCAGAGTTACCAAACCAAAAAGTACCAAAGTACGACATATTGGAAGTTCTGGTTATTCATTGGCTCAAAAAGCCAAGATAAGATCGAGAGAGAGAGCTCAAAGATTAGCACTGAGTCAAGCTAAAAAGTACCTATTGTATGCACTAGGGTGTTTTTTGGCAGTACAGGCTATAAAGTTTGTTATGTATAGTGTTCTATTTACAGGTGAAAGTTCACCAGAAGGCTTTGCTTTTCTAATGGTTGCCTATATACAGACAGGTCTTTTACTATTAACCTTTATTTTCTTGGTCCTTGCGATATTCAAAACACTTCAAAGACTTTTAACTGAAGAATTTTAGTATAACTAGCTACTAACCTTCATTAAATAGTATCTATTCGGCTTGTGTTCGTATATAATTGCGGTATAATAGATACATGATTACAATTCTACTAATTATATTACTTTTTATCATGATTCTGGGCTTCGTTATGCTGTTCTTATCATTTAATTCCCGTTTACAGTCCTTAAAAGAAGAGGAGGCAGTAGGTTCTCTCAAGCAAGATATACAAGGTCTTAGTCAATCCTTAACACAATCGCAAACGCAAATTCACGAGCGCATCGATAGGTCACAAGCGAGTACCAGCGAATCAGTGCAAAAGCAGCTTAGTGAGTCTGCGAAACTTATTGCTGATGTCAATAATCGACTTACAAAACTCGACGAAACTAATAAAAAGGTTGTAGATGTGGCCGACGAACTCAAAACACTTCAGAACGTCTTATCAAACCCTAAACAAAGAGGAGTCTTAGGTGAGTACTACCTAGGCTCAGTTTTAGAAAACGTATTACCACCTGAGCAGTTTAAGTTGCAACATAAAATAGGTCGTGGTGAAGACGGTAAGGATATGGTTGTAGACGCTGCCATATTCTTACAAGATGATAAGATCCTACCAGTTGATTCGAAATTTAGCTTAGAGAACTATAACAGACTTATTGAAACAAAGGACGTTACTACCAAAGCTAACATTATTAAACAGTTTAAAGCCGACCTTAAGTCTAGAATAGATGAGACTTCCAAATATATTCAACCTAGTATGGGTACAATGGATTTTGCTTTTATGTTTATACCTTCAGAAGCAATATATTATGATCTACTAGTTAATAAAATTGGCGCCATGCAAACAAGCTCACAAGACTTAATAGAGTATGCATTTAGGGAAAAAAGAGTGATTATTGTGTCGCCAACATCATTCTTAGCTTATCTTCAAACAGTCCTTCAAGGCTTAAGAAGTCTTCAGATAGAAGACCAGGCCAAGGAAATTCAAAAAAGAGTTGGTCAACTAGGTAAACATATTGGGAACTATGACGAATATATGCACAAGTTAGGAAATTCACTTGGCACTACCGTAAACCACTACAATACTGCACACAGAGAACTTAAGAAAATCGATAAAGATGTTGTGAAAATAGCTTCAACAGATGCTGTTATTGACCTACTTGAAGTAGAAAAGCCTCGGCAAGATGATTAGTATGATATAATATTACCTATGAAGACTATATTTTCAGGTCTGAAACCAACTGGCGATATGACCATTGGTAACTACCTAGGAGCTATGAAGCACTGGCCTAAAGAACAGGGTGAAAACCGTACAATATTCTTTATACCAAATTCCCATGCTATTACAGTTAGACAAGACCCTGTAGAGCTCAAGCGAAGAACTCTAGATTTGGTTGCTTGGCTAATTACTGTTGGAGTTGACCCAAATAAATCTATTATACTGGTTCAGTCGATGGTGTCGGCGCATAGTGAGCTTGCCTGGATATTAGAAAACTATGTAACTATGGGTGAACTTAGCCGAATGACTCAATACAAGGATAAGGCAAAAAAGATAGGCCCAGAAGGCCTATTGGCGGGCTTCTTTAATTATCCAGCACTTATGGCGGCAGATATATTATTATATGATAGTAATGAAGTGCCAGTTGGTGAAGATCAGATACAGCATATAGAACTAACACGTGATATTGCCACAAGATTCAATAAATTATATGGCGAAACTTTTGTTTTACCTAAAGCAACTATACCAAAAACTGGATCTAGAATAATGAGTTTAGACGACCCTAAACATAAAATGAGTAAAAGTAATAATCCTGATAGTTCTGTTCTACTATCTGATCCTACAGATAGCGTACTTAATAAGTTCAAGCGTGCAGTCACCGATTCTGACAACATAGTAAGATACAACAAAGAATCTAAGCCGGCTATATCTAACTTAATGGAGATATACTCTGGTTTTAGTAACATGAGTCTTACTGAAATAGAGAAAAAATATGCAAAATCTGGATATGCAGAGTTTAAAGCGGATCTGGGTGAATTAGTATCTAGTCATCTAGCAGATCTACAGTCTAAGTTTATATCTGTGCGAAGCGATGAATCGAAATTAATGAGCATAGTAGAGAAGGGAAACTCTAAAGCTCGCGAAATAGCCAACAAAAAGCTTGAAGAAGTTAAAAATAAAATTGGTTTGTTGTAAATAAGTCTATATAGCTCAACAGGTATGATTGTAATAATTACGTTAATAAATATTGACATAAACATAAGCATTTGATACAATTGTACTAAGTAATAGTTCATTAAAAACAAAAATAAAAATATGCCACACACATATGTTTTATCAATACAATGTTACGATCCATGAACTATAAAGGATCGCCGTTATCCTGCTCGGTAGGGAAGACCTGGTTCATAAAAAGCAGCCCCCTTGCTTTTTATGACCAGATTTTCCCTACTGTTCGAGGTTTATGCTATATATAATACAAAATACAAACCGTTTTGCACCTTACCTAGTTATATATAGCGCTATCATTCCGACGGAGACGGCTAGACTTTGCGCCCTATTTTTTTGGGGTGCATAGTCTAGCCGGACTGCCAAAAGAGTGGTAGGGAAGTCGTCAACCACAATTTTTGCTATCTTTTGTAGATATTGTGAATTGACAGCCAATGTCCGCTTTAGAATCGCTTTTAGAGCAGACTTTAACGGGCCAGCGTGTGCCACTTAAAGTTTTACTTTTACAGGGCAGATACGTTGGCCCGTAACCATATTGCAATAATTCTAAAATTAATCGCCGTTACTGGCGATTTTTTATATAAAAACACTTTACATAATATGTCGATATTCACTAACATAAAAAACTAATACAAATCATTTTAATGTTATAAAATGCTAACAGAAATTTTTCGAGTTATACACAATATCCACAAATTTAATCGTAGCTTAGACATAATCAGCTTATGTAGCTAAACTTATAACTTAGTTACGCAACAACAATACTAACAAGTTAAATTATTGTAATACTAAAAATTGTTATTAATATAAAAAGAACAAAAAATATACTCATTAAGCACATACTGATTAGTAATATATATAATGTGTTCAATATTTGAGCAAATTAATTGTCGTTATACGCACCTATGGCTTTATACTGTACAATTAATCACTTTTGTCAGATAATAGAGTATACATATGAGAAATAGGACCATAACTATAACAATCTCTATTTTAAGCATAGTTTTTGTAATTTCCTTCAGCACTGTAATATATGTGATGTTTAATTTTACTCCAAGAATGCTTGGACCAGCCGCAATAACCTTTTGGTTTGTTGGAATACTTGCTTGTTTGTCTAGCTTAATAACTTTACTAGATTATCTCTTAAAGTTAAGGATTGAAGAAAAACGCATGCAGCCTAGCAAGATAATAATAGAATCTCTAAGAACTGGCTTTTTAATAGGCTTTGCCTTAACTCTGTTATTAGCACTTTCTAGCCTAAAGAGTTTAAGTATAAGAGATATAATACTTTTTGCTCTTACAGTACTACTTATTGAACTGTATTTTAGAACCAGAAAAGCATAAAGGCAGTATTTATGAATAATTTTAAATCAATCTCAAATGATTATATAGAAGTTGCTAGAATTGCTTTTGAAAAAGCTGGTTCGAAAAGTGATCTTGATAAGGCTAAATCTAATTATTTAGGAAAAGATAGTGCTTTATCGAAGGAGTTAAGGAACCTTCCAAATCTTACATTAGCTGATAAGGTAAATGCAGGTAAAAATCTAAACCAAGCGAGAAATAAACTTGAAGCAATGTTTAGAGAGGCCTTAACTCGTATAAACACAACTAGCTTTTATGAACCTAAAGATCTTAGTTTGCTAAATAGTATATATGGGTATAGCTACGGCCACTTTCACCCTACAAGCTTGGTGTTGTCTCAGACTTATAAGATATTCACAGAGTTGGGATTTGCAATTGTCGATAGTCCAGAGATAGAATCTGATTGGTATAACTTTGAAGCTCTCAACATGCCTGATTCACATCCAGCTAGAGATATGCAGGATACTTTTTATATTGATAATGGCAAAATGAACCTTTTGCCACGATCACATACATCTGGTATGCAAGTAAGATTTATGGAGCAAAATAAACCGCCATATAAAATCATTGTGCCCGGTAGAGTTTTTAGAAATGAAGATGAAGATGCTACACATGCCTGGATTTTTAACCAGGTGGAAGGCTTGGTAGTAGGTGAGGGTGTTTCGATGTCTGATCTTAAAGGAACATTACTGACTGTCGTAAGGGGGCTACTCGGACCTGATGTTGAGATAAGATTTAGAGCGAGCTATTTTCCTTATACCGAACCATCTGTTGAGTTAGACTGTTGGTACAACGAAAAATGGCTAGAGTTGGGCGGTGCGGGTATGGTACATCCCCAAGTATTAAGAAACGGTGGGGTAGACCCTAATATATACACAGGGTTTGCGTTTGGATGGGGAGCAGAGAGGTTTGCGGTAATAAAATATGGCTTGACAGATCTGCGTGAGTTATGGCGCCCAAGATTTAGTTTTTTGGAGCAATTTTAATATGCTTTTACCTGTTAATTTCTTAAACCTATACTTTAAAAAACCTCTTAGTACAGACAGTATTGTCACTGCGCTAGAGAAAACAGAAGTTGAAGTGGAGTCAATTATAACTTCTAATAACTTAGATGTGAAAATTGTAACTGCTAGGGTTTTAAAAACTAAGCAACATCCAAATGCCGATCGTTTGAAAGTCGCAGAAGTTTTGTTTGGTAAAACTAAAGCTAAGGTGGTTTGTGGTGCCCCGAATATAAGAGAAGGTCAAGTAGTAGCCTATGCAAAACCAGGTGCAATTTTACCAAGTGGTGATAAGATTGAGCAAGTAGTACTACGTGGTGAAAAATCTTCAGGTATGATTTGCTCAGAAAGAGAGTTGGGTAGAGGAGATGACCACTCTGGTATAGCTGTTCTCGACCCTGACCTCCCCCTTGGTATATCATTGTGCGACATAGACAATATGGGTGATATCGTGGATATTAAGACCCCTACAAACCGCCCCGACATGCTCTCTGTTTATGGTTTAGCACGAGAAATTTTTGCAAATTCCGTTGGTACTGAGTTAGCTGAGCCAGAGCATGCAAAAATTGAATTTAGAGATAGAGAAGTCGTAAAGGTCAAAGAAACCGTTGAGTGTAAGCGCTTTGTAAGCGCAGTTTTACAAATAAATATTCAGAGTAAAACACCCGACTGGATTGTGGAAAACTTACAGGCGGCTGGGATGAGACCGATTAATCCTATTGTAGATATCACCAACTTTGTAATGCTAGAGACTGGTCAACCCTCTCATGCATATGACAAAACCAAACTAAAAGGAAATTTACAAGTTAGGTTTGCTAAAAATAACGAAACAATTACCACACTAGATGGTGTAGATAGAAAACTCAGTAAAGAAGACATAGTAATAGCCGACAATAGTAGTGCTATTGGTTTGGCCGGAGTAATGGGTGGTGTAAACACCGAAGTTGATAATAATACAAAAGAGATTGTATTAGAAGTTGCTAATTTTAATGCCACTAGAATACGTAGGTCGGCTAATCGTCATGGTATTCGCACGGAAGCAAGTGCTAGGTTTGAAAAAGGCTTACCTCTCCCCCTCTCAATTTATGCAACTGAACGTCTTCTTTATTTATTCAAAACTATTTGCCAAGCCAAAATTATTAATGGTCCTTTCGATCAACTTTATGATTGGCCCTGGATTCAACATACTGGATTACGAATTCGAAAAGCCGAAAAGTTCTTAGGTCTTAAGTTAAATGAAAAAGAGGTTATTAACGGACTACGTAAAAGAGGGTTTGAGGCTGAACAATTCTCTATTACCAAAGAAGCTAAAAAGCACTTGGGTAAACCATACAAATGGGGGGCGAATTTTAAAGAAGATGGAATTAATGCTTTTGACTGCTCATATCTTATTGATTATGTATACTCACTTATAGGCGTATACATAGGACATACTGCATTGGCACAATTCGAACACGGAGAGGCCATAGAAGTTAGTAACTTAAAACCAGGAGATGTAGTTTTTTATAAAGGTAAAATAGAGAATTCGGTAGATGATCACTATTACTTAAAAGATAACCACGGAAAACACGTAAAACAACAGCTTAGACAAAAAAAAGAAGTTGGTCACAACGGATTGTATATTGGTAATAACAAAGTTGTAATGGCCGCAATGTATGAATATAAAAATAAAAAATGGGTGAAAAGAAATAATCAAGAAGTTATTGAAGTTGATCTAAAAGAGTTTGCAAATAACCCTGGCTATCTTGGTGCTAGACGTTATGTAGATAATTTCAATCATACAGTCGCTGTTACAGCTCCTTGGTGGCGAGATGATATTAAAATAGAACAGGATTTATATGAAGAAGTAGCCAAAATAGTTGGCTATGAAAATATGCCCGCCACCCTCCCCCAGCTACCACCAACAAACACTGCCGACCATCAGCTTATATTAAAAGCACAAGAATTAAAAAATAACCTGGTCACAAATGGTCTGTATGAGGTAATGACATACTCATTTGTGAGTCACAAGCAACTCCAGCTCGCCAAAAGTGAAACCGATAAGCATTTTAAAATAGTAAACCCACTTAGCAAAGAACAGGAGTTTTTACGTAGCACACTAATCATGAGTCACATACAGACGGCAGTTAATAATCGCGACTACTGGAAAGAAAGCTATGGTTTCTTTGAAGTTTCAAGAGTATATAATAAGTCAAAAAATGAAAAACACGGCAAGAGTGAGACGTGGAAGCTAGCAATAACATTGGTGGGCAAAAATAGTATCGATAGACTAGGTACAGTTATTGGAGAGATAGCTCAAAAATATCGTTGGAAACATAAAATTGTTCCAGGTAATAATAATCTTTTTGTACCAGGTAGAGCTGCAGATATTTTGGTAAATAATAAGTCTATTGGATGGTTTGGACAGGTAGATAGCGTAATACTAGTAAATCAAAAATTTAACAATGAGATTAGCTATGCCGAAATTGAGATGTCACAAGACTTACTAACTCCCAAGTACGCAAAAATAGAATTACCACTTGGTTACCAACTTAATCAGCGCGATATTACTATTGAAGTGGATAGTAATGTTTGGTGGCAGGATGTGGTAGACAATTTAACTACCAGCGACAATATTAGAAAAGTACAGCTTGTGAGTGTTTTTATAAACCCAGAACTTATTAAGATTAATAAAAAAAGGCTAAGTATTAGAATAGTATTGGATTGTGGTTCTAACCCAAGCTTAAAATACATTAGCAAAAGCGTTGATAAATGTGTTGCAAAACTAAGAAAACACAAGAAATTCAAGAATTTGAAGGTTTTGTAAATGCATGGTTAAGCATAAGCTCATGTTGTATAATAGGTACATAAGTTTATCTATATAAAAATGAAAAATAGAACCAATCCTCACTCTCATAAACTACATCTACCTAGATTTATGTCTTATTCGGGTGCTAAACCGAGTAGGAGTGCGAGAATAAACTTTGTAATAATTAGCTTAGTTTTGATATTTTGTTTTGTTGAGCTTCTTATTTCGGCTATCACAATGGGAAGAATGGCGCCTGGCGTGTCTATTGCTGGAAAAGATGTAAGCTTTCTCACAAGAAAGCAAACTCTTGATTATCTTTACAACCAGAAACTTCAGAGAACCTTTACAGTAAATGTGGGTGAAAAGTCTTTTACTATTACAAGTGATGATCTTGGGGCGAGTTATGATATTCCTACAACAGTAGCCACTGCCTATGGTGTTGGTCGTGGGCAACCATTCTCTCTACTTAATATGGCAAGTATTAATAATAAAGGTCAAATAGGTTATGCCTACAATGTAGATCTGGCTAAGCTGAAAAGTTTTACAGATTCAGTCATAAGCTCGGTTGGTTATAGCGCTCAGAACGCTACTCTAAAAGTAGAAAATGGCCAGGTAACAGTTGTACCCGACAAGGATGGTCTAAGGGTAGACCAAAGGTATTTAAGTAAAATTCTAGCAACATCCTTGCAGGACGCCAAAGATCAAAGTCTATTTTTATTGCCTCAAACTCTAAAGGCTGATATATTAGCCGGTGACACAGGTGAAGCTAAAACCCAGGCTGAAACATTTTTATCTCAATCAGTCACGCTAAATTATGAAGGTAGAAGCTTTGTTGCTGATAGAGACGCGATTGGCCATATGATAGTTTTTAACGAACAAATCGACAAAGATGGCAAGCCTAAGTTGGTGGCGAGTATCTCACCCGAACAGGTATCGGGCTATGTACAGAGTGTAGCCAACCAAGTAAATATTGCACCAAAGAATAAGAAGATAAATATACGTAATGGCGTATCTTCTGTGGAGCAAGAAGGTGTTAATGGTAGTGCTGTAGATCAGCAAGCAGCCGTAGATGCAATTGTATCTGGCCTGAGTAAAAATGAATCTGTAAGTTTTAATCTCCAAGCGAGTCCTGTGGCGTTTCAGACAGAAACTAACCGTAGTGTTGGACTTGATTACGGTACATATATAGAGGTGAATATTAGCCAGCAAAGGCTTTGGGCTTATCAAGACAACCAAGTAGTTTTTTCAACCCCCGTTACTAGTGGAGCTTCTGGATACGGTTTTGGCACCCAAACCGGTATATTTGCTATTTATGCTAAGGAACGCAGTAGATATCTAAACGGCAGCCAGTATGGCTGGAGCTATAATGTCTATGTAGACTACTGGATGCCTTTTAATGGCGGAGCAGGGTTTCATGATGCTGATTGGCGATCTAGCTTTGGGGGTCAAGACTATATAAATGGTGGTAGTCACGGTTGCGTTAATATGCCAAAAAGTTCAGCAGCATTCCTTTTTGGCTGGGCTAACATTGGAACACCGGTATGGATTCATGTCTAGTAGATACCAAACATAACTGGTATAATATTTGTTATGAATACCCCGAGATTTCATCTTGCTACTGATGTTGATTCTAATTTGCGTAACCCCTCGCCCGAGCCCACAAAAGCGCAGCCCAACCAAAATTTAGAAGTTGCACCTCCTGGCCAAGAAATTCAGCCTACTATGAAACAACCTGAGTCGATAACGCAAGCGACTCCTGTAGCTCCTTTTACCAATCAACAGCCTGTAACTACAGCCACAGCCGTTGTAAACCCCCAACCCCCTCAAGCCCAACAGGTTCATACCGATAGTACCACAGCAAGAGAAATGTTTAAAAAATCTATTGATCAACTTGAAGCTGAAGATGTCGACTTAATAGAAGAGCCTTGGGTGAAAAAGACAGAAGAGATAATAGAGAAGGAAAAGGACGATCCCTCCGTGGAAGATGACTACCAAAATCACATAAGTAGTTCTTATTTAAAAAAGCGATTTAACTTAGATGTCAATTAAGGAACATATATGTCACAGTTTTTGTTATTCTCAATAAGCTTATTTATTGTTTTTGTTGCCTGCGTTAGTACGGTGGGGTTTTTCTGGTACAGAAAGATATCAAGACGAAGTAAAGATATTGAACGTTCGCTAAAAATGGTTCCACTACTAGTTAAGCTACCACCACAAGAAGCTGAAGAAGGTACTAGAGATAGTCGCGAACTAATTAAAGAGAATATCTCAAAAGCCGAGGGAGTTTTTAATTTGCTTTCTGGAATTGCGACTGAAAAATCTAAATTTTATGGTAAAAAACATGTTTGTTTTGAGATTGTGGCCGATGGTAAGCAAATAAACTTCTACATTGCCGTACCCGTAACATTATTAAGTGCGGTACAGAAGTCACTAACTTCGGCCTATTCTGATATACAAATAGAAAAAGCTCAAGATGTGAATATATTCTCAAAAGTTAGCAAAATTGCCGGAGTACAAGGTGGCGAGCTAGAGCTATCCAAGGAAAGTTATTTGCCCATAAACACTTATCGTGAAAGCGATAGTGATGCACTAACAGGATTGCTCTCTGGACTTTCTAACCTCAACGATCATGAAGGTGCGGCCATTCAAATACTTATAAGACCGGCCGGTTCAGAATGGACTAAGCAAGCGATTAAGCGAGCCAAACAAGTCTTGGACCCTAAGAAAAAAAATGACGACCCTTCAAGTAAAGCTATGGATGCAGTTTCTTATGTTCTTAAAGCACCATTTAAGACTAAGTCTGAAGACGATAATAAACAATCCCAAGAAAAACAGCCCGATGCAATTGATCAAAAAAAATCCGAAATGATTGAACAAAAAGCTAAGTCACCAGCTTTTGAAACCTCCATTAGAATTATTGCTAGCTCTGACGATCCAATAAGAGCAAAAGTAATTATTCAAGATATAAACTTAGGCTTTGCCCAACTTAGCCAAGGCGGTGCTAACAGCTTTAAATATAAATCTGCCAAGGAACCCCAGAAAGTAGCCACAGATTTTATATTTAGGTTTTTTCCAGCCAATAAAAAAAATATGGTACTAAACTCTGTAGAGCTTGCTACTATATTTCATCTACCAAGTGAAGTAGTTGGTATAGCTGTTAACTTAGACCGCAAGGCTGCCAAAGAAGTTGCTGCACCTGGCGGTTTACCAACTGAAGGTATTAGAATTGGCTTGAATATATTTCGTGGTCATGAGACACCAATATTTCTTACTAAAGATGACAAACGCCGTCACACCTACATAATTGGTCAAACCGGTACAGGTAAATCTGTATTGCTCACCAATATGATGATACAAGATGCGGCAGCAGGGAGAGGTTTTTGTTTTATTGATCCGAATGGTGATGAAGCAGAAAGACTTTTGGGTAGAATACCTGCAGATAGAGCTGAAGATGTTATATATTTCTCCCCCGGCGATACCGAGTTTCCTATGGGCTTAAATATTATGGAATACGACCGGAATAAACCAGAGCAAAAAGACTTTATCGTTCAAGAGATAATAAGTATGCTCTATAAGCTTTACGATCCCCAGCATCAAGGCATGATTGGCCCACAGTTTGAAAACTGGTTCAGAAACGCAGCACTTACCGTGATGGCAGACCCCGAGGGCGGATCTTACATTGAGGTACCGAGAGTCTTTACCGACGACGAATACCTTAAGAAAAAATTCAAATACTTAGACGACCCTACCGTACAAGCTTTTTGGACAAACGAGATGGCTCAAACAGATGCACGAACAAAGTCCGATATGTTGGGTTATTTTGCTTCAAAATTTGGTGCAGTAGCCAACAACGAAATGCTTCGTAATATTATTGGACAAAAGAAGTCGGCATTTAATTTTCGCGACATAATGGATAACAACAAGATTCTAATAGTAAACCTCAGTAAAGGCCTTATGGGTGAGCTAAATGCCAAGCTTCTTGGTATGATATTTGTTATTAAACTACAGGTCGCTGCTATGAGTCGTGCTGATATACCCGAGGATGATCGTGTGGATTTTGGTCTATATGTAGATGAATTTCAAAATATTGCCACCGATAGCTTTGCAACAATATTATCTGAAGCCAGAAAGTATCACTTCAACCTTACTGTTGCGAATCAATATATAGAACAGATTGATGAACAGATAAGAGATGCAGTATTTGGCAACGTTGGTAGTATGATAATACATAGAGTCGGCAACGAAGATGCAGAATACTTGGCTAAACAGTTTGAGCCCCAATTTGGAGCCAGCGATATTGCCAATATTCCCAATCACTATGCAATTGCAAAGATAATTGCCAATGGAAAACCAGTAACGCCGTTTTCAATGAAAGGCTATCCACCTATAGATAACGAGGTAGTAAACACTGAACTACAAAGTGCAATGCGTGATTTATCTCGTTCAAAATTCGGTAGGCCCAAAGACCAAGTAGCTGCTGAGGTAGCTGCTAGCCTTGACGCTATTAGTAGCGCGAAAAGCCCAACTTCTACTGAGCCAACTCCGTCACGAATGGGTTAGTTATACATAAATAATCCAAAATAATAAATGCTATTGTGCTTATGACTAATTGTGTATTATAATAACCTTAAATTAATAAATTAAGGTTAATATGGGGAAATACCTAAAATAAAATGAGTAACTTCAAAGACATAGTAACGAAATTTTCTATTGGTGCAATATCAAAAAGTAAAGTAGCGTTTTACGCTAAAAGACTTTCAAAAGAAACCGCCACACGTAGGCTCGCATCGGTCTTAATGGTAGGCTTACTAATATTCCAATTCATAACCTTTGTTGCTCCCCCAAAGCCTAGTTATGCATCATCGGCAAATGATCTTATTCCAGGCGGACCATTTACCAAAAGCACACTTATAAGTAAGGTTTGGCAACAAAATCCTGCAGGTATACAGCAGGTTTTTAATAGATTACAGATATCTCAAGCTAAAATGCAAGAGGCAACAGTTGGTTCAGCCTGCAAAGGCCAAAACTGGCTATCTATGGGTAGAGAAAATTTTGGTAACTCAACCCAATTTCAACCGGGCATATATATTGGCACAGCAGAATCTCGTTGGAATTCTAATTGTCTTAGCGCCATTATAGGTAAAGATAAAATTCAAGATACCCAGACTGGTCAGTGGTATGAATGGGGGGTAGTACTCGATTGCGGTAACATCATCTTAAAACGAACCACTCCCCCACCTACAAAAGATATTAGCTGTCAGAGGCTTGATTCCACCCTTGGTACAACTGGGCCATTTACCGTACAGGCTGGCACCGAGATTGGTTTTCGTGGTTTAGCAAATGGCGAAAACGTTTCACCAGGTGAACTTGTTAATATGGCCTATGGAGTGTATAAACCAAACGGAACAGATTTGGGCGAACAAATCGGGGATCTTAAGCGGGCGAACGGTATCTCTGATAATCCAACAGGTAAGTTCCAAGATCCCAACAGAAGAACATTTGCCTTTCCTAATGCTGGAACTTTTACTGTAAGACTTTGGGTGTCATTTAATAATAACGGAACGGCCGTATTGGCTCGCGGTAGCGCAACCGGAAACTGTGCCATTAGGATTATAGTTCAGCCACCTCCTACCCCAAAACAACTAGTTTGTAATGATTTAAAAATGCAAAACAACACAGGAGTTGCGCCCTTTACGCCAGTGTTAACAGGTAAAGCAGCGGTCACAGATGGATCTGGTCCAGACCCTAGACCTAGCAAATATGAATATGCACTTTATCAAGAGACACCTAATGAGACATCACAAACTATCAAGATGAATGGTAAGTTTTACCTGCCTGTACCTGGGGTTGCAAAGATTGTTCATAACAATACCACGCTAAGAGATCCTGTGGGTGAACCCCCTGTATCATTTAATGCCGATTCGTTTAGGCGCACAGAGCCAGGCAATTACCTAATTACGTTAAGAGTTTATAATGCAAATAACGTCGCGGTTGCTGATACAAAAGATTGCTGGGCCCAATTTAGTGTGACCAGACAAGACGAATGTAGGCCAGGTATCCCAGTTGGTGATCCTCGTTGTGAAGAGCCCGCAAAAACGTTCAGCTGTGTGCGACTAACAGCCAACCCGGCTTCTTCAGATACTGCACCACTCAATACCACCCTGACCGCACAGGCACAAGTAGACAATACAACTGTCAAAGAGTATAAGTTTGACTTTGGGGATGGCACAAATCAAAATGTGCAGTCTAGTCAACTCACTCAAGCACTGCAACATACTTATAACCAAGGAGGTAGATATACCGCGCGAGTTGAAGTAGTGGCCAACGATAATGATGCAACTTCAACAAATGCTACATGTACAGTTACGATAAATGTTGAAAATACTATTTATCAAAAGACTGTAAAGAACCTCACTCTACTAACGAGTGGTGGCTTGCCTACCGATGCTAATGATGCCACTGCAAGAGCAGGTGATAAACTTACTTATACTATTGGTGTGAGCAACACTGGCGCAACCACCATGAGTAACTTCGTTTTCCAAGACAATATATCAGATATACTTGAGTATGCTGATTTAGTGGATGCAGGTGGGGCAAGTGTAGAGCAAACTGATGGCCAAACCATACTAAAATGGCCAGCCGTAGATATTCCGCCTACACCTAGCGAAGGTAATCTAGTTTTTGTTTCAAAAGAATTCACCGTTCAGCTAAAAAACCCACTCCCAACAACGGCCCATAAACCAACCGATACGACTAACTACGACTGTATGGTACAAGATGAGTTTTTTGGCAAGCTAGTAAAAACCCCGCTCTATGTTAATCCAGCAAAGCGAATTGAATGTAGCCTCAACCTTATTAGTTCTAACCTACCTCTACCTAGAACTGGATCGGACGCTGTTCCGTTGGTATTTATTGGTTTCTTTGCCGCCAGCTCATTATATCTTTTCTTCAGAAATCGCTTACTCAAAAGAGAGATAGAACTTGTAGAAACATTAAGTGATGGAGTGAACTAAAAATGTCTGAAAAAATTAATGAAAAACACGAAAAGTCTAATGCCGAGAAGCCGGAACTAAAGAATCTAGAGCTATCTAAATCTAAAGAAAAAAAGCCTATAAAAGCAGAGGTGCAAAAAAAAGAAAGTGAGCTTGCTCAAAAGGGCCACGAAGCCGAGAAAGTCTTGAGAGCAGAAAAAGAAAAGCACAAACTTGAACTAGCCAAGGAAAAGGAAAAAGCAGAAAAAGAAAAGCACGAGAAGCCAGAACGCGAAGAAAAACCTCCTGCCAAGTACACCAAGGCTGAGAAAAAAACTGCATATAAAAAAGAGATAAAAAAAGTCCAAAACCAACTACCTAAGAGATCTAGAACTTTTTCAAAATTTGTTCACAACCCGGTCGTAGAAAGCGTAAGTGATGTTGCTGGTAAAACAATATTTAGACCCTCGGTGCTTATTGGTGGATCAGTCACAGGCCTAGTACTTGGTTTGGTTGTGTATATAGTTGCTGTATATTACGGATATTTAATCCCAAGCATTACACTGGTACTGTTCTTGCTGGTTGGTGCAGTCTTGGGTGCAGTGGTAGAGTTTATATTTCATCGTTTTCGTCACCCAGAAAAAATCTAATAAATCACTACTAATCTAATGTCAAAAAAAGTTACAATAAAATATTTAGAGCCAATGAGTGTGGCCAAAATTTTAGCAGCTATCTATGGATTGCTAGGGCTGATATTTGGTGCAGTATACGCAATTGTAATTCTTATAATTGGTGTTGTAGCTGGAATAAGTGGTAAAAATCCGATATTAGGTTTGGTGGGCGGTCTATTTGGTGGCCTTTTTGTAGGTGGAATATTTTTTGGTTTCTATGTACTTATTGGACTAATTGCGGGGTTAATAACCGCTGCACTTTATAATGTTGCTGCTAAAAAATTCGGTGGCATTCAGGCCGATATAGACGTATAAGATATAACAATAGTATTAGATATAGTATTGTTATTAACCTGGTATTGGCTTATAATAGTAAGTAAGTATGAGTCTTTTACTGTATTATTAAGGACTTGTCTTTTGTTTTTAGAATAGATATAGAGTTGTAACATTAATTTTAAATTAACTTGAGGGGATAAGCTTTCTTTATGGCAAAAAAGCCAACCAAAGATCAATATTCAGCCGCACAGATTCAAGTATTAGAAGGTCTTGAGCCGGTAAGAAAACGCCCTGGTATGTATATTGGTGGTACTGGCCCAGAGGGCTTACATCATCTTGTTTGGGAACTTGTAAATAACTCCATAGACGAAGCAATTGCTGGTGAAGCCAACGAAGTCGAAGTTGTGTTGCACGAAAATGGTTGGGTGAGCTGTACCGATAATGGTCGCGGTATACCTGTCGATAAACACAAGACTACTGGCAAATCTGCACTAGAAACAGTCCTAACTGTGCTTCACGCCGGAGGAAAATTTGGTGGTGGTGGTTATAAGGTTTCGGGTGGTTTGCACGGTGTGGGTGTAAGCGTTGTAAACGCTTTATCGACCGATCTTAAAGCCGTAGTCTATAAAGACGGTGTGGAGTACAGCCAAGAATATAAAAATGGCGTGCCAACAGGTGATATTAAAAAGATTGGCAAAACCAATAAACAAGGCACTACTATTAGCTTTTTACCAGATGCTGAAATTTTTGAAACTATTCAATTTAGCTATAAGACCATTCTAGACTATTTAAGACATCAAGCCTATCTCACAAAAGGGGTTCGAGTTAATTTAATTGACCAGTCAAAGAATCGTAGCTACGGCTTTTATTTTGAAGGCGGAATTCGTAGCTATGTAGAGCACCTAAACAAAGGTAAAGAAGCACTTAACCAACCCACTTTTTATGTAGATAAGAACATTGGCGAAGTTAATGTTGAATTGGCGGTGCAGTACTGCGATAGCTTTAATGAGCAACTTAGGGCTTTTGCTAATAACATCTACAACCCCGAGGGCGGTACTCATGTAGTTGGGTTTCGTTCAGCTTTAACTAGAGTAGTTAACGACTATGCTCGTAAAAACGGACTAATCAAAGAAAAAGAAGAAAATCTTACCGGTGATGATGTGCGAGAGGGTTTGACTGCAGTTATTTCTGTGAAGTTACCCGATCCCCAATTTGAAGGCCAAACAAAGGGTAAATTGGGTAATCCAGAAATTAGAACTGTAGTAGAGAAGGTTTTGAACGAATACCTTAGCTATTACTTAGAAGAGAACCCCAACGAAGCCAGAAAGATTATCGGAAAAGGTGTACTATCGGCTCGTGCTCGCTTGGCAGCTCGTGCTGCTCGCGATAGCGTTATCCGAAAAGGTGCACTTGAAGGTATGACTTTACCTGGCAAACTTTCTGACTGCTCAAGCAAAGACGCCGAAAAAAGTGAAGTATATATTGTAGAGGGTGATTCAGCTGGTGGCTCGGCCAAACAGGGTCGCGATAGGGAGTTTCAGGCTATTCTACCCTTGAGAGGTAAAATTTTGAACGTAGAGAGAGCTAGACTAGACAAGATGCTGGCCAACAATGAAGTAAAAAATCTAATTATTGCAATGGGTACAGGTATAGGCGAGACATTTGATATCTCAAAATTACGTTACCATAGAATAATAATTATGACCGATGCCGATGTTGACGGTGCTCACATAAGAACTTTATTACTTACCCTATTCTACAGACACTTTCCAGAACTTGTGAGTGAAGGTAAAATTTATATTGCTCAACCACCTCTATATAAAATAAGCCGTGGCAAGTCTTCCAAATATGCCTATTCAGACACTCAACGCGATGAAATAATTGATGAATTAAAAAGTAGTATCGCTGATAAAAAATCCGACAAAACTAAGCCTCAAGATGCGGTTAAAGAAGATGTGCCCAAAAGTGTTGAGACCGCCGAAGATCTAGCCGAATTAGCAGTAGAAGAACAAGAACTTGAAGCAACAGATTTAGATAGTGAGTCACAAGAAACACAAAAAATATCCGGCCTATCAATTCAGCGCTATAAAGGCTTGGGTGAAATGAATGCCGATCAGCTCTGGGAAACTACTATGGATCCTGAAAATAGAATTCTACTAAAAGTTACAGTAGCTGATGCCGAAAAAGCCGATGCGATATTTAATAAACTGATGGGCGAAGAAGTGGCTTTAAGAAAGAACTTCATTCAAACTCATGCTAAATCAGTAGAAAACTTAGATATATAGATTATGAGTAAAGAACAAAACCCACCAATTGAAGAACCCCTTGAAGTTTTTGACGACAACAACTTTGAGCCGCAAAAGACCGAATTTGGTCTAATAGCGCCAAAGACAGTAGAGTCAGAAATGGAAAAAAGTTACCTAGAATACGCTATGAGTGTAATAGTAGCTAGGGCTTTACCAGACGTAAGGGATGGACTAAAGCCAGTACACCGTAGAATTCTATATGCTATGGGTACACTAGGTCTTCGCCATAATGTAAAATATCGCAAGTCTGCCACTATCGTTGGTGAAGTTATCGGTAAGTATCACCCACACGGCGATACGGCTATCTACGATTCTATGGCACGTATGGCACAAGACTGGATAATGCGCTACCAAACCGTAGATGGTCAGGGTAACTTTGGTAGTATGGACGGTGATAGTGCGGCTGCCATGCGATACACCGAAGCACGTATGACTCGTATTGCCGAAGAGATGTTACTCGACATAGACAAAGACACAGTCGACTTTATGCCCAACTACGACGGCTCCCAACAAGAGCCAAAGGTACTGCCTGCAAAAGTGCCCAATCTTTTACTAAATGGCGTACAAGGTATTGCTGTTGGTATGGCTACCAATATTCCTACCCACAATCTTACTGAAGTAGTTGATGGTGTGCTGTATATTATCGATAATCCAGACGCTACAGTGGCAGATATATGTAAGATTATAAAAGGTCCAGACTTCCCTACTGGTGGGATAATTTTCGATGATGGCTCTATCGCTCACGCCTATGGTACTGGCAAAGGTTCAATTACTATGCGGGCAGTAGCAAATATTGAGCAAGATAAAAAAGGTAGAGAGAAAATAATTATCACTGAAGTACCATATCAGACAAATAAATCTACCTTAGTAGAAAAGATCGCTGACCTTGTAAGAGACAAAAAAATCGTTGGTATATCTGATCTTAGAGATGAGTCAGCTAAAGAAGAGGTACGAGTAGTAATTGAGTTGAAAAAAGATGCCTATGCCAGTAAGATACTCAACCAACTATACAAAATGACACCCATGCAAACAGCTTTTCATGTCAACATGCTAGCACTTGTCGATGGTATACAGCCGCGGGTACTAAATATTGAGATGGTGTTGCGTCACTTTATAGATCACCGTAAAGTTGTGGTACGTCGTCGCACGGAGTTTGAATTGCGCAAGGCTGAAGCCCGTGCTCACATACTAGAAGGCTTGAGAATAGCTCTAGATCAAATAGATAAAGTTATATCAACCATTCGAGGATCCGAAACTCAAGATGAAGCCAGAACTAACTTAATGAGTAAATTTAAGCTATCCGAACTACAGGCCAATGCAATATTAGGTATGCCCTTAAGAACGCTAGCAGGGCTAGAGCGTAAAAAAATTGAAGACGAATACAGTGAATTACAAGACCTAATGTCTAAGCTCAAAAAAATTCTTGGAAGCGAAGCAAATATTTTAAAAGTTATTTCAGAAGAACTTATTGAAATTAAAGAAAAATTTGGCGACAAAAGACGTACGCAGATTATAAAAAAAGCCATTGGTAACTTTAGCGATGAGGATCTTATACCGGACGAAGAAGTTGTGGTGAGTCTCACCAAAGGTAATTATGTAAAACGTATTCCGGCCGATACCTATAGCAGTCAAAACCGTGGAGGTAAAGGCAAGATAGGCATGAGTACTAAAGAAGAAGACGTGGTCGAACATGTCTTGCAGTGTCGCACACACGATACAGTACTCTTCTTTACTAGTCTTGGTCGTGTATTCAAACTTAAAGTTTACGAAATTCCTCCTGCTAGTCGTACCGCCAAAGGTCAATCAATAGTTAACATTATAAATCTTGGTCCAGAAGAACGAGTTACGTCTATGCTGAGTCTGCAAAAAGACGAGAAAACACAATTTCTATTTATGACCACTAAAAATGGTGTGATTAAGAAAACAAAAATAGAAGATTTCGCAAATATTCGTCAAAGTGGCATAATTTGTATCAAGCTAGACAAAGGCGACCAATTAAATTGGGTAAAGAAAACTACTGATGGCGACGACGTAATTATATCTACCGCCAAGGCACAAGCGATCCGTTTTAAAGAAGCAGATGCTAGGCCAATGGGTCGTGCTACACGTGGCGTGAGAGGTATTCGTTTGCGACCCGGCGACTCAGTAGTGGGTATGGATGTGCTTGGTAAGTCCGAAGGTTTACTACTAGTAGTTATGGAAAATGGCTACGGTAAAATCACTAAGTCTCAACAATTTAGTAGTCACAATAGAGGTGGTGTTGGTATTAAGGCTGGCGTTGCAACCGCCAAGACTGGTCAAGCAATCGATGTTCGAATTGTGCCCGAACTCGACGACGATGTATTACTTATCTCAAAGCAAGGTCAAGTAATACGCCTCAAATTAACGGCTATCCCAATTATCGGCAGAGCTACACAGGGTGTAAGAATAATGCGACTTAATGGTGAAGATCAAATTGCTTCAGTGGCGTTAATGCAGAAGGTCAAAGCCGATGAATCTAATTCAGAAAAAGACGAAATTAGCAAATAAAAATAACAAGTTTATATAAATAAACTGTCTTATCAAGAATTCTAAAACTTTTAAAATTTTTCTATTGACACAAATAAACTCGCGGGAGTATAACTAAGTTATAAAGACAAAAAAGTGACCTAGAAAACTGTCACTACAATATAGATATAAAAGTTAAACAAAAAGTTACGCAAAATAATTTTCAGGGGAGTGGTTTTATGTTCGTGCGTACAACTCGTTTTTTGTTCTTGATACTGCTTGCTTCGGCTTGCACCCTTGTTTTTAGCAGTAAAGCTTTAGCAGAATCACAAACAGAAAATGATACTTCACAAACCACTAGCATAACTACTGTTGAGCAGTCGTCTCAACAAATTTCAGAAAGTACACACGAAATAACTGAAGTTTCAATAAATGCACAGGGAACAGTAGAAAATCACACATCTTACCAATCAAGCTCTACAGGAGATACAACTAACACTTCTCTAGACTTACGGACTAATGTTGGCGAAAGCACTTTGCAATCTAGAAATTCAATATTGCCCACCACTAAACAATTAAATGATAATACTGCACTAGATAAACCTAATAGTTCGAAAACAAATATTAACTCGAGTAATTATTTTTACACCAGTTCACAATCAGATTATTTCAACCCTATACAGGTAAGTACGAGTGATTTTCCCTCTACACTACAAAGCTCAACATCGTCAGGATCTTCACCAGTTCCTACCAACCTTCCACTAGATGGAACAGGCTTAGTGTTGAGAATGTTGGCAACAGTTTTTCAATCAATCCAAAACATTATTGTTACTAACCCGCAGCTAGCTAATGGTGATTCTCAAGCTGCACTTGGTAGCGCGTTATTTTATCCTGTCGCTCTTATTGGCTTGAGTATGCTTGTGGCGTTAGGGCTATTAAGTTTGTTATTGAGATCTTGGCGTAAGAGTGGTTTTACAAATGCGGCACGATCTGATCTAGGTGATTTAAACATGGCTTTTGCTGCTACAAAAAGAGGGTTTGCATATTATTTTGCAAGCTCCTTTTTTGTAACAGCAAACATTAAAAATAAAACAATTGTAATTTAAAGGAGGAAATATGAGATATAAAATAGCAATATTAATAAGTAGCCTGGTAGCTTCACTTTCTATGGCTAGTGTGGCACACGCCGATACTACTACTATTACGAATACTGGCCCGGGTAGCAATAATGTTTATACGGTAACTAATACTTACACAGAGACGGTTACTAATGTAACAAATACAAACATATCTAATACCAATGTCCAGAGCGGCACAACCGGGCCTGCTAGCGTAAATGGCAACACTACTGGTGGAGACGCCACAAGTGGTAGCGTGAACAATTCATTTAGTAGCGCCACATCGGTAAATATTACTAACGGCACATTACCTGAAGGTGGTTATGGTGCAGGTCCTGCCGAAACCCCAAGCAACATTGCTGGATCTACAAGCACTAGTGGACTAGAAAGCTCAGTAGCAATGTTGCCACGAACTGGTGGCGGTGGCCTAAGTGAACTTATGAATGCACTACTAAACGCTAGAACTGGTGTAATAGGACCAATGCAGAAAACCAGCGTAGAGTGGAGTTGGGTACCAACTTTCTTGGCACTTGCAAGTGCAGTAGCTGCAACATACGTTTACAGCAAGTACAAACAGAAAAGTCTTATAGCAAGCTTTTAAAAAAAATGTAGATTAACATTGTAAATTAATAAACTCGGGTCTAAATTGAAACCCGACCAGTATTATCTATATTGATAATAGTAGTCGGGTTTCAATGGCCCGAAATCTAGAAACCTACCGCAATACTAACGCCCGAAGGTATAACTGTAATATTAGTGGTATAAAATCTGACGATAGTATTGCAGTAGGTTTCGAAAAATTGAAAGGAGGTGAAAAATTATGAAGAAAGTATTACAAACTATCGCAGTTACTGTAGCTTCACTCGGCTTAACAGCTGGTGTTGTTTCAGCAAGTTCAGTGGTTATTGGTACAACTGGACCAAGCTCTAACAACCAAGTTACAGAATCTAACACTTGGGCATCTGTTAAGACTAACGCTAACACCGCATTAGGTATTAACAGTAACAACCAAAATGGTACTAGTGGTTCTGCAAATGTTAGCAACAACACCACAGGTGGTTCTGCAATGAGTGGTAATGTTAATAACACCGCTATGGCTTCTACCGTGTTCAACGTAAGTAACGCTGGTGGTGCAGGTGGACCAGTTATGGCTCCTAACAGCACAAGCATTAACGTTACTGGACCAAACTCTAACAACCAAGTTAGCTACAACAACACATACAGTAGTGTAGTAACTAACGTTAATACTGTTAGCGTAACTAACACTAACAGTCAAAGCGGTTCAACTGGTAGCGCAAATGTTAGCAACAACACAACTGGCGGATCTGCCGTTTCAGGAAGTGTAACTAACACAAGTTCATTCTCTACAGTAAGCTCTATTTCAAACTAGAAGCTAATTGAAATTAGTAGAGACCGGCATGGTACTTAAGGGTTATTATTAGCTCTTGAGCCTGCCAGTAATTATTGAAAATAATACATAAAAAGGATTTAAGCAAATGGTCATTAGTACAAAAAAAGTTCAAAAAGTTCTTAGTAAATTTATACTTAGTGCAATGATATTTGCTTTGGTAGTAGTTCAGCCAACCAATATAGTTTTAGCTACCGAAGATGGTAGCACGGAAACAATTACAACAGATCAAGCTACCACTCAAACACCATCAACACCCCCGGAATCCGAAGTCGGTACAAATCCAGTTACTCCAACTACTGGCCCACAAACACCACCAGGGCCTACTCAGCCCAATGGTGTAGATTCTCAGACTTACGTACAGAATACCGATACTGGAAATTGGGAAAATGAACAATACATTTGGGATCCTATTACACACCAGACTCGTCCCAAACAAAAACCTGATTACTATTACGACCCCGTTACTAGTACATGGAGTACAACAGAGTGGACATTTGATCCCGCTAGCGGTAAATATGTTGCTACACCCAAGCCTGTTGCACCTAGTCTTTTAGAGCAACTAGGTTTGTTGGCAGGTGGTGGCCGTACAAATATTAATGGGACAGGACAAGGCTCAAACAACCAAATCAATGCTAACGATAGTGCAAATGGAATATTTAATCTATATACTAAGGCAGAAATTAATAACTACTTCAACATATACTCAATTTCTGGTAACTCATTGGTCAGTAATAACACCGAAGGAGGCGACGCTATTAGTGGTGATACTAACGTTCTTACCAACATTCTCAATCTACTAGCGTCGGCATGGAATATTAGTGGTGGACAAATGCTAACTTTTATACAAAGCCTTTACGGAGACGTTAATGGCGATATTCTGCTTGATACCGGCAACTCAAATTACGATAGTGATAAAAGTCTAGGCGGGTCTAAATATGGTATTAATGGCACCGGACCCAACTCAAATAACACTATAAGCGACAATAAAGATGGTAATTTGATGATAAATACATCAAACTATAATGACATTAATAACAATGTTGTTATAGATGCTCAGAGCGGTGACGCTACCGTTGGTTGCAGTCAAAATGACGGTGGAACAGGTGGAGGTACTGAAAGAATGGCCAAAAGTTGTACTGGTAACACTAAGGCTGGTAGTGCTAAGAGCGGTGACGCTAGAGTTTTGGTAAACTTAATGAATCTTATCGATTCATACATTAGTTCGGGTAAATCATTTTTTGGAGTTATAAATATATACGGTAATCTCAACGGTGATATTTTATTTTCAAAAGATTTTTTAAATCAACTTCTGGCGAGTGGTGAATTACAACACACGAGTGGCAATCTAGCAACCATAAATAATACCGGTCCCAACTCCAATAACACAATAGATACTAATAGATCTGGAAATTCAATTAGTAATACTAACGATCTATCTACGATTAATAATAATATTGTAGCTGACGCCAAGAGCGGTGATGCTAATGTGTTAAATAATACTTCAGCGGGCGATGCCAAAACTGGTAAGTCAGATATTAGACTGACTTTACTGAACCTGACCGGACACCAAGTCATTGCTAAAAACGCAGTACTGGTATTTGTAAATGTTTTTGGTAGCTGGCTAGGGTTGATAATGGATGCACCGCAAGGAGCAACCAGTGCGCTAATTGGTGGTGATGTTGATAAAAATACTCAGCAACAGTCAGGTAGTTCTATTAATAACTCAAACTCAGTAAATACAATAAACAATAATTTAAATCTCAATGCTTCTAGTGGTGATGCCAATGTAGGCAACAATACTGAAGCTGGCGACGCTCAAAGTGGAGATGCAGACATTGCGTTAAATGTTGGCAATATAATAAATTCAAACTTTAGTATATCAGATTGGTTTGGAGTGCTGTTTATAAATGTGTTTGGCAATTGGATAGGTAGTTTTGGAGTAGACACGCCAGCAGGAAATATCTATAACAAACAAAGCTTATCGGATAGTTCTATGGGTGATGAAGCTCAACAATTTGCTACTAGCCAAAATCTGGATAATTTATTAAAACTTGGTAGTCAGCTCAACATTAGTTCATCGAACGGCGCCAACTCAACTAGCTCGCAAAATATTCTAGCATCAATTAGTCCAAACAATTCTGTTACCAACCAACTAGACTACAAAAGACCCGACGGTCGTCCTTTTTCTGACTATGCCTTTCCGCTCTTTGCTATAATTGCCGTGTCTGTGGCAGGTGTAATATTTCAACTAAGTAAAAAATACTCAAAATAAGTTAAAGCTTTCTATAGGCTATAGTATATACGGCACTTGTCTGTGTAAGTAATTAGATATAAAATAACTCTTAAAGAGGAGATAGTTATTTACTTTAATGTAACACCATATTTATATGTACCCTTTACTGCCTGGGTGATTGCTCAATTTATAAAATTTGTACTTGCTTTACTACGTGGCGATAGAAATTTACGATACTTATATGCCAGCGGGGGAATGCCGAGTGTACATTCGGCCACAGTTTGTAGTTTGGCCACGTGGGCACTTATTGATGGCGGTCTGTCGTCACCATTGTTTGGTTTTACCGCAGTGTTTGCAGGTATAGTTATGTATGATAGTTTTGGAGTGAGACGCAGTTCTGGCGAACAGGCCAAAACCTTAAATAAACTGATTGGAGATCTTGGTGTGTCTGGTGGTTTGCGTAATGCAGCTGAGTATACGCAACTAAGAGAAATATTGGGCCATCAGCCACTAGAGGTTTTTGTGGGTGCGGTTATAGGTATTGTGATCGCGATGTGTTTTGGGTACCAAAAGATTGCCAATCAATTTCCGGAAATGTTTGGATCTCCCAACTCAACACAAGCAAAGATACTTTTGGTATTTGGTGTAATATTAGTATTAGCAGCTCCAATTAAGTATTGGTGGAGTGTAAAAAAATATAAAAAGGTTAAAAAAGCTGGATCTAGCCTCACCTATTTAGCACTTATCAATTTGGTAATGGGCGTGACGCTTGTGATAATAGCTTTGCTAAGCTATGAAGAAATTAATACCTTTTTGGCACAATGGTTCTTTATTGGGATGGTTGTATTTGTTTGGCTTATATTGATTGCTATTTTTGTGTATAGACTCATTCATTCGACACGCTCTAGCAAACCAGAGCCAAGTAGTCGTCGTAAATCTGAGTGGCTAAAAAAAGCCAACAAAAAGAAAACTAAAAAGAAATAACAAAAAATATCTAACAGCTGTTATTTAAGTACAAAACAACACATTTATAGAAAAATACTCAGTTTTTAAGCCGTACACCTATGTTTTATCTGTAAACTAACGTATAATAGGTATAAACAAGAGGAGTTATATTATGTCGGCTTACGTCACTACATTGCACCCGTTTGAGGGTCAAAAAGGTAAAACCATAGAGAAGGCCAAGTATGGCCAAATAAAGAAAGCTATTATATCTGTACTTGGTACTAATAAAGAAGTCTGCTTTGTTAAGTTAGTAGAAGATGTAAGAGATCTTATAGTAGATTCTTTTGATGGCTCTGTAAGTTGGCATGTGTCGGTAGTGAAGCTAGATTTAGAAGCAACCGAAAAGATTGTATGTGTTCGTGCAGGTGACGGGCAGCACATTAGTTTAAATGTTGATAATTTATCTAAACGCTCTCTAGCTAAGCATTTGAGCTAGCTTATTCTTTTTAGGTATTGACTTGCATAGGTGTAATGCGCTACAATTACTTCAGATTGATAGTAAATCTTTAAACAAAACAAAACAGCGACTTGAATGACACAGTAAAGGTCGACTGAGTTTATTTTTTTGCATTTTAAGACAAATACTATTAATCGCAATTTGATATATGAAATGTGTCAGCATTAAATGTAAAACAATTCTTTTACAAGGATAATCTTTGTAAATTTCTTTGAGAACGAATAACGAACCGAAAGTTCAGATTTCAGACTCTTTTGATCTTAATTTAGATATCTTGAAATATGTTCAGGATAACTAATTAGGTATCTTTTTTGGAGAGTTTGATCCTGGCTCAGGATTAACGCTGGCGGTATGCCTAATAC
>CAZKFZ010000006.1:0-64064 GCA_964552475.1 uncultured Candidatus Saccharibacteria bacterium | reverse complement strand
CAGCCAGAATATCAACATGGAACTGACCAACGCCAACTTCTGTTTGAGTATTAATAATATCTACACCTATTGCATCACTTACATAGACTATTTAGCAACCAAACCTATTAGTAAAGGCTATATAATACTCGCTAAATACAAGGTGTTGGTTACTTATTTAATACTCTTTAGTCTGGCCTTACTATTAGTAGGTTATGTATCGGTCTATGTGTTTAATGCCGACAAAGTATCGTACTTTGGCGAAATGTTGAGACTATTTTTCAAGGTTTTTTTGGAGTATTTACTATTTGGTACGCTAGCATTTTCTCTTGCAGCTATTTCTAAACGCTCATCTAAAAGTACACTAGTTGTTGTATCGATATTTTTTGCTAGCTATCTAGCCGGTATTGCTGCGGAACTATTACCCAAATTAGAAAAACTTAAATACCTATCGCCTTACTTTATGTTTCAAACCGAAATAGCAGGACTTAGGTTTAGTAGCACTGACTGGTGGTATGTATTAGCGATTTTAGCGACATGCATCTTACTTGTCGCATTGGCTGTGTGGAGATACACCGCCAAAGACCTCAGTCTATCTTAAGAACAATACTACTTAAAAATTCTTAATATGGGCTATAATTTAGATAATGAAACACCATAAGCGTTCAAACCCTAGATTTATATTTACCTTTGTTTTGCTAGCAATTTTTGTAATCATAGCTTATGCTACCGCTGCATACTATGTATGTGGTAGGCCAAAATTTGTTATTGCAGCCAAAATACAGCCGGTGAATATTTATATTCCCAAGATAGTTGTTGCGGTGGGTGATATTAGTTGCGATCCTACCAGTCAGTACGCTGGCGGAGAAAATCCTATAAAATGCCAAGATACCAAAGTAGCTAGTGCTATTAGCGCCGCTGGTGCAGAGAAAATACTACTGTTAGGTGATATTCAATACGACAACGGCAATCTAACCAAATTTCAACAAGCCTTTAACAAAAACTGGGGCGGGTTAATGCCGTACTTCTTGCCAGCACCAGGCAATCATGAGTACGAAACCAAAGGTGCGAGTGGATATTTTGATTATTTCAATGGAGTTAATGTAGATAGCGGTATAGCTGGGAGTAGGACTCAAGGATTTTATAAAACAAGTGTAGGCAGTTGGTCTTTGTACTCACTTAACTCTAACTGTAAAAACATTGGTGGTTGTGAGCCTGGTAGCCCAGAGTATACTTGGCTAGAGGCCGAGCTTGCCAAAGATAAGAATAACTGCAAGTTGGCGTTTTGGCATCATCCTATTGTTAGCTCATCCGAGCATGGCGCACAGCCCGAGGAGACATCTAGAATGGTAAGCATTTATTCATTACTAGATGCCCATAAGACATCTTTGGTACTAAATGGGCACGACCATGTTTATGAGAGATTTGCTCCACAAAACAGTCTTAGCCAAGCCAACGCCAATAGTATAAGACAATTTACTGTTGGAACGGGTGGTAAAGATCTGTATAAAAAAGTTGCCACTAAGCCCAATAGTGAGTTTTTTGATAACACTAATTTTGGTTATTTACAACTATCACTTGGATATAACAGCTATAATTGGAGATTTAATACCACTACTGGCCAGGTACTTGACCAAGGCTACAGTAATTGTGCAAGATCGTAAAAATAAAAAACCTACTTTATCTAAAATAGGTTTGTGTACAATTAAATATTCTCAACAAATACCGTAGAGCCATCTCCACCATCATATGCAACGGCGGTAGTGCCTTCGGGGACAGAAGTGACTCCTGCACGGAAGAGTCCTGGTGATCCACTAGGTATAATTCTAACCAACACTATGCCGTGTTTACCGCTAAAGCTTCTTAGGGCTTTTTCGGCACGTTCGCGGCTTTCAGAATCACCTAGGTGCAAAACGTGTGCCCAACCACCGCTATAGTGCCAGTCGAGTGTGGCATTGGCCAACTTAGAAACTTCTTTCAGCCAGTCGGTTACGGCTTGTGGCTGAAGCCTTCCTTCTTCTAGAACAGCTATTGATTCACCATCTCTAAATACTACGGGGTCGCATTGATCCTCGTGCATGACGCTCCTTATGTAGGTACATATGTGTGCCTTATAAATCTATAGAAGTATCTATTGGTTGTCAAGCATAAATATCATATTTATATGCTAGTATTAAGCAATGACAATAAAACCTAAATGCGACAAGTGCGGTAAGGAACTAATTGAGTTTGGTGGAATTCTACTTAGCCCACCAAACACAAAAAATGAGGTGAAGAAATTTCACTTATGTAAAGTTTGCTATAGAAAAATATCAAAAGAATTGAAATAATTAATTGACTTGGTTTTGAACTTTGGAACTCTCAAAACCAATTATAGTTTCTACGGTTGATTGTCTAATTCTTTGCAGTGCCTGACGGGTATTGTAGGCGTTGTGCGGGCTAATAATAACGTTGGGCATTTTCTCTAATATATCAAGCTCTGCAGATAGTTTGAGATCTTTGATAGTAGGTTTTTGTAGTAAGGCAGTTTCGTGGTCAATGTCTATCATCGCTTCGCCGTCAAGAACATCCAGGCCAGCACCAGCTAACTGACCGCTCTGCAGAGCTTCAATAAGTGCAAGATTATCTACTAAATCACCCCGAGCTGTGTTTATTAGTATTGCGCCATCTTTAAATTTGCTAAGAGAATTTTTATTGATTAACTTTTCATTATTTTTACCGCCTGGCACGTGTAGGGTCACTACGTCGGCCTTGGCAAAAAGATCGTCAAGTTCTAAATATTCAAAGCCGAGCGTTTTGGCAACTTCTGGCTTGGGGTAGGGGTCGTAGGCTACCACGTTCATTTCAAAACCACGAGCTATTTTAATCACTCGTTGACCAATTCTACCTGCTCCTACCACTCCAAGAGTAGAGCTAGCTAAGTCGGTCCCAACCAGCTTGGTGTGGTCAATCTGCCCCTGACTAACTTGCTTAGATGATTCTTGTATTCTTCTCGTAACCGTTAGTAGTAGGGCAAAGGCGTACTCTGCGACTGTGTGCTCACCATAGTTTGGAACATTACACACCACAATACCGTGTTTTTTGGCAGACTCTATATCTATGTTGTCGTATCCCGTAGATCTACAAACAATGTATTTAAGCTTTGGTAAATCGCTAAACATTTTAGCTGATATTTTAGAAGTAACAAAAACCGATACCACCTCGGCATTACTAGCTAGCTTAATAGAATCTTCGTTGAGCGATTCATTAAAACAGTCGACTACTCCTTTAGTAGATAATAGCTGTTTATATATTCCTGTTTCATTTTGATCAACGTCAAATAGTGCTACTTTCATTTTACCTCCTTTACTATTTCTAAGAACCTATCATACTTAGCGACCCGCTCACCCCTCACTGGAGCACCAATTTTTATTCCATACGCTCCAGCTGCATAAGCCAAGTCACTTATAAACGTACTCATTGTTTCGCCACTGCGATGGCTTACTATTACCTTTATGTTGTTTGTATTCGCCACCTTTACAGTTTGCATAGTTTCGGTGAGTGTGCCTATTTGGTTGGGTTTAATAATAACTCCATCAATTATTTTTTGCTTGGAGTATTTTTCTGTATAAACAGAGTTGGTTACAGTTAGGTCGTCGCCAACCACGAAAAAAGAATGATCAGTTTTAGAAAGCTCTTCCCATGCTTTTATGTCATCTTCAGAAAAAGGATCTTCCAAAGAGAGAAGGCCATACTTATTGTTGTAATTATTATATAGATCAGACAACTGTTTAGATGTTAGTATACTTTTTTCATATATGTAGTTACCGTCTTTGTAAAATGAACTTGCTGCTGCGTCTAAGGCGAAATCAAAATAGTTATTCATTTTGTTGTTTGTGAGTTGGTACAAATCTAAAATTTGTTCGGCAGTAGCACCAGCAGGAGCGAAACCACCTTCGTCACCCACAAGTTTGGCACCTTCACCAAATTCTTGTGTTAGGGTTTGAGATAGTAAAGTTCTGAAGCCATGTATCTTTTCAATGTTATCTTCAATACTAATGGTTTTGGGTACAATCATAAATTCTTGTATGTCTAGGCCAGGGGCGTGTTTGCCACCATTTACGAGGTTGGCGTAGAGCTTAGGAAGGTTGGGGGTTGTAGCATAGTGTTGGGCCAAATATTGCCATAATGGCAGTTGGTTGACTCTAGCTGTTAATTGGGCGTAGGCCAAGCTTAGTCCAACTATTACATTTCCACCAAGATTTGACTTATTTGGTGTGCCATCTAAGTCTATCAGTAGACTATCAAAAGCTTCTTGGTTGCTGAGAGATAAATTAATAATCTTTGGGGTAATTTCTAATATCTTTTTGATAGCACTTTTTACACCTTTACCTTCATATCTTTCACCACCATCACGAAGCTCGTGGGCTTCGTTTTTGCCAGTACTAGCACCTGCCGGTACTCCAAAAGTTTCTTGAATATCATTGCAATACATACTTATTTCTATAGTGGGCTCACCACGTGAATCTAATACTTCGGTAGCAATCAGCTTTGTGATTTTCACTCTTTTTCTCCTAGCACTAACATAAAATCAGAAACGTTTGCGGTAACTTTATTGATATGCAAATGATCATTCATAGATTTCAGTAAATCATATCCATTATTAAGTTGCACCGATTTTATAGGATCAATTTTATTGTCGAGAAGAACTTTTACACTAATGTCGCTATCAGCAATTGCACCAGCAACGTCAACATTGTCTTTTCCATCGCTAGCAGCAGAAATAATTACACTATTTATTGGGAGCTTTGGAATAGCCGATAGTACTACGTCTTGATTTCGACCTCCTATGCCAGGATGTTTAACAACTACTTGAGTTTCACCACAACCCAAAAGGGCTATGCCAGGCTTTGCTTTGCTTGCTAACTCTGGGCCAATTTTGTTGGCCATACCGGCTATTTTTGTACTAAAAATTTTTGGTTTGTAACCCAGTTTTATTGCCTTGGTTTTCATTCCTTCTACCGCAGTACTGCCACTTGCTAGAATAATATTTGTAACCTTTTTGAAGTATTTATGATCTTTTGGTGTATCCACTAATTCAATATTGGGTAGCTGGTAACGATTAATTATTTTTTGAGCATCTTCTTTAGTAGTTTTGTCTAGAGTTGTAGGCCCTGAGGCAATAAAATTTAAGTCGTCACCCACCACATCTGATATAACCAACGATACCACTTCTGCTGGGAAGGCATATTTGGCCAGATACCCACCATGTATTAAAGACACGTGCTTTCGTACGGTATTTATCTCTTGGATACTAGCACCTGCTCTTAGTAAGAAACTAGAAATAAATTGGAGTTCTAAGCAGGTGAGTCCACCAGGTTTGCAAAATAGCGACGACCCACCACCGCAAACAATAACTATTACCAAGTCATCTTGTTTTGCTCGCTTGAGTAAGTCGGTGATTTTTTTTGTCGCTATTATGTTTTGTTCTGAAGGTAGGGGATGAGTACCTTTTAGAGTAGTAATTTTTTTAAGTTTGATAGATACGGTGTCAATAACAAAACCAGCGGCAATTTTATTAGGAGTTAATATCTTCTCAAGCGCCATGGCAGCGTGGTCGGAGCCTTTTCCAACCCCTACCACATAAACATTATTGTATTTTTTGAGGTTAAATGTTTGGTTTTGAATTTTTAACATATCATTTTTTAGCGATATCTGTGTGTTGTAAATATTCTCAACTTCTATAGCCTCGTAGCCAGCTTCAACAATTTCTAAGGCATCTTTTCTGAGTTTATTTTTTGCCAATTGTTCTAAGTTTTTTATAATCATATTGCTGTATTTACCATATCATCAGTTTAGCACAGCTTGTTAGGCTATATAGACAAAGCTACTTGTAAAAACAAGATTAGTAATTATAAGAAAAGTTGGAATATAGTTATACATTTTTTGCCTTAGCTCTTTTGTTTTGTTTCTGATACTATAAAACTGATGTTAGGAAGAACTAGACAACTATTACATATTTTTCAACGAAAAAGTTTTGACTTAAGTCAAAAAGACGTGGCTAAGGCAAGAGAATACGTTGAGTCGTATTGGAAGCACTTGCGAAGATTCAACCCACAAGAAGATTCAACGCTTATCGCCCTACCAAAGCCATATATTGTACCTGCTTATGAACCAGGTAGGGAGTTTGATTTTCCAGAACAATATTACTGGGATAGTTATTTTATTGCTCAAGGCATACTAGATGGTAAGCACAAAAAAGACGTCGTGGGTATGTTAGAGAATCTTATATTTATGTTTGATAGATTCCATATTATTCCAAACGCAAGTCGCAATTATCTTACCGGCCGATCTCATCCACCATTTTTAACAAGCTACATTCTAGATGTATATAATACTTACGATATGGACAAAGAATGGCTCAAAAAAATGATGAGCACTGCAGAGAAAGAGTATCGGGTGGTTTGGTTGGGCACCCATAAACCCAATGTTCGTAAACAGTATTTAGGTTTGAGTAGGTATTATGACATTAATGTATTAAATGATTTAGCCGAGGCCGAAAGTGGCTGGGATATGACTACGCGGTTTAATAGAAAGTGCTTAGAATATCTGCCAGTAGATTTGAATGCATTACTATACAAGTATGAAACAGATTTTGCCAAAACTGCCGAGATACTCGGTAATACAGCAGCCCAAAAAGAATGGCTTAAAAAAGCTCACTATAGAAAACGAGTAATGAACCATCTTATGTGGGACAATTTGCACAAAACATACTTTGACTACAACTATGTTAAGCATCGTCGCTCATTAGTTAATTCACTTGCGAGTTACTTTCCAATGTGGGCTGGAATGGTTGATACCAGAACGGCAGAGCTATTAGTTCGAAACTTGAGAAGATTTGAGCACATTGGTGGACTGTCTTGCACAGAGTTTCCAAATATGAATAAGGTAGGAAGAAGTTCGGTACCTACTCAGTGGGCTTATCCAAACGGTTGGGCGCCACTTCACTTTATCGTTATTACGGCACTTCAGAGGTATGGTTACCACTCCCAGGCTAGACGTATTGCAATGAAGTGGCTCAATAATAATCTTAATTGGTTTAAAGAACATGGTAATTTTATAGAAAAATACAATGTAGTTAATCCAGAAAAACCGCCCGTGAAGGGCGTGTATCCCACCCAAGTGGGGTTTGGCTGGACTAACTCTATTTTTGAGTATCTGTGTAAGGAGTTTATTGACAAACAATAAGCATAGGCTTTTGTGATAAAATTATTACATGAGTCAAAAAAGCCAAGACAAATCAACTTTAAGTTTTTGGCAAAAACATGAAGTTTTTAGAACATTTATTATAATGTTTGCAGTGGCTATAGTGTTGTTGGTAGCCTGGTTAATTTTTGCTAGTATTCGAGCGGATAGATACCAAGCAGAGCTTCAGCCTTTTTACGACACTCAAGGGCTAAGTTTGCAAGGTCAAGCCGGTGAAGTTGTTAAACAAGAACCTCTTGGAATACCTGTTGATGGCGGCAATGGTGTAAGAGTTTTATATAGAACCCAAAAAGCTGATGGTAGTTTTACATTTTCTTCTGGCATGGTTTTCATACCCAGTCTACCAACTAGCTCGCCAAGGCCTATTGTGGCTTGGGCGCATGGAACAATTGGCATGGGTGATAGATGCGCACCTACTAGGTTAAGCGATCCAATAGCAAACCTAGACTGGATAAGCTCTATGCTCAAACTTGGCTGGGTAGTGACTGCAACAGACTATGCTGGTCTGGGAACTGAAGGCACGGAACAATATTTAGTAGGTGAAAGTGAGGCCCACGATGTATTGAATAGTGTGAGAGCGGCACGTCAAATACCTGGTTCGGGGGCGGGTAATCAGTTCGCTGTATGGGGACATTCACAAGGTGGTCACTCGGCTCTTTTTACATCACAGTTTGCTAGTAGCTATTCGCCAGAACTACAACTAGTAAGTACTGTAGCCTCTGCACCTGCAGCCGAACTTACTGCTTTATTGAATGAACAATATGGAACCGCTATTGACTGGGTAATAGGACCAGAGATACTTATTTCTTGGCCAGACGTTTATAAGAATCTAGATATTAACACTATTACTACTCCTCAAGGGCTTAAAAATTATCAACAAATTGCCGACAAGTGTATTAGTCAGGCTGCAATAATTGGTATGGTAAGAAATGATTTAGACCAACACATTTTCTCCCAAAACCCAATTAGTGTACCTGCCTGGGCCGAGGTAGCGAAACTACAAACCGCTCCGGTACTAGCACCATCACAACCAGTAATGGTAGTAGAAAGTTTAAGCGACACAGTAGTTTTACCAAACACTACTGCTCTATACATACAAAGAGCCTGTCAGGGTGGATCCAATCTTACATCCTTATGGATAAATGATGTGGGTCATTTAAAGATTCCGCAAGTCACATCGCCCCAGGTAATAAGTTGGATAAACGATAGATTCTCAAATAAACCCAATAACTCCACATGCTCTCAACCATTACCAATTGCACCAGCAAATAACTAGCATAATACAATTTGTTTTTTATTAATAAAATGATATAGTATTATCACCTGAAAAGAGGGAGCACCTTGTTATTCTATAAAATTACTTTTGGGCTAATTACTATGATTAGTATGTTTTGCACAATTATCTATGGCTTGGATAGCAACCAACAGTATTCTAGCCTGCTGTTGTGTAGCATAGTAGCAAGTACAGTTGTATGGGTAATATTGGTTTTTATAAACAACGGCGGTTCAGTTTATGAGGAAGTTTCTGCTCTTATTGTTTTTGTTCTTGTTACTATTTTTAGTGGACTCATGTTATTTACCGAAACGTACCAACTAAGTAATCGTTATTTAGTAGATATTGGACTAATAATTACTAGTATCTATATAGTTGGATCGACTTTGTGTTCAGAATTAATTAGTTCTACATATTTTTTTAAAACTGAGGCACCTGGAACTGAAAACTAATTATTACCTCGAATTATTTTCGGGGTTTTTAATTATACAAAAGTCACTCACCCTGACCAAGAGTGAGTGACCAACCAAATACTAAAGTACTAGAAAGTTATAGTTGTTATTGCGAGGTGTCACCTCCATCTCTTATTCCGTGATGTCCACCATGCCCCATAGGCCCATTACCAATTGCGCCAGGTCCTTTAGGAATACCATTATCTTTAGCCCATTGTTGCATTTCTTTATGTAAAGCATCTAGAGCTTCTTTGCGTTTTGCAGAGTCTGTCTCGGCGTGAGCGGCATCAAACTTTGGTTTCATTTCAGCCTGTTTTGCTATTATTTTATTTTTTTGGTCCTCGGTAAGTTTACCGTCTTTTACAGCCTGCGAAAGTCGTTCATTCATTTCGGCTTGATGCTGTTCATCCATTACCTTGACCACCTCGTCTTTATTAAGATTAAACTTTGAAGCAATTGCTTGAGCTAGACTTGCTCTGGGGTTTGCGTTTTGGCCATTTGTTTGGGCAAATGTTACTCCGCCAACCAAAACAGAGGCAGCAACTCCGGCTGTTGCAATACTTGCTATTAGTGCTTTTTTTCTCATATAGTATAGTTCTCCTTATTCTTTTAATATTTATTACACTTTTTTGCTCGGCCTATGACTTATTACTGGCCCACATAAAGCAACTAAGTGCATCACTACCAAGACTACACACCTAGTCTTAAAAACGGCTGAAAAATCAAACTATTTTTTCTCAGTGTATTCTCAGTAGTTTACAGGTAGAATAGAATTATGAAAATTTTGGTTGTAGAAGACGAACACAAAATTGCTGCAGCAATCAAACGGGGTTTAGAACAAGAACACTTTGCTGTAGATATAGAGCACGACAGTGACGAAGGCCTAGCTACTATCTTAAACATAGAGTACGACCTTATTATCCTAGATAGGATGCTACCAGGTACACTTGACGGTATTGATATATGCGAGCGAATTAGAAAAAACGGCATTCACACCCCGGTTCTAATGCTTACTGCCAAAGATAAAATTGGTGATAGGGTAGAGGGGTTGAACTCAGGGGCAGACGATTACCTTGTGAAGCCATTTTCTTTCGATGAACTTATCGCTAGAGTACACGCACTACTGCGCCGACCAAAAGATGTTACAGGTACTGTTTTAGAAGTAGAAGATCTAAAACTTAACACTATAACTTACGAGGTTACGAGAGCTGGTAAGAATATAACACTTTCTAGTAAAGAGTTTGCTTTGTTAGAATACATGCTTAGAAATGCCGGACAAGTACTTTCCAAGACCAATATTATTAGTCATGTCTGGAATTTTGATGCAGATATACTTCCAAATACTGTAGAGGTGTATATTGGTTATTTGCGTAACAAAATTGACAAACCATTTAAAGGTCCAGAGCTAGTCCATACTGTGCGCGGGTTTGGCTACAAGATAGGAACTATCTAATATGTTTACTATGATAAAATCGGCAGTTTTTAAACTAACGCTTTATTATATTGCAGCCATAATGCTTTTAAGCATTTGCTTTAGCCTTTTATTGTATGGCATATATTCTACAGAGCTAGATAGAGGATTAAGAAGGCCGCCAGATTTTTTTATCACTCAACTTAACCCTATAAATTATGAAGATTTTCGACATGCCAGAATAGTAGAGGCTACTAGTAGTCTAAAAAACAGTTTACTAATATTTAATGCAATTACGTTCGTGCTGGCAGCTGTAGTTGGTAATGTTTCGGCCCGAAGAACACTACAGCCTATTGAAGATGCATTTGCTGCCCAAAGCCGATTTACCGCAGATGCTAGTCATGAGTTGCGCACACCACTTACCGCTATGCAAACCGAAATAGAAGTTGCATTGCGAGACAAACACCTTACCAAAGCCGAAGCTGTAGAACTACTAAAAAGTAATCTAGAAGAAGCCAACAAGCTCAAAACTTTATCTGATAGATTGTTACAGTTGGCTCGCCAAGACAAGGTAGATATTGTAAAAACCAAAATATCTTTAGAGCAAATCGCAATTAAGTCGTTAAACAACGTACTAAAAGTTGCTAGCACAAACAAAATATCGGTAGAAAACAAAGTATCAGACGTATCTGTTTGTGGTAATTTTGAAAACATTGTAGATGCCGTCACTATTCTGCTTGATAATGCTGTAAAGTACAGTAAGCCCAAAGGCAAAGTTATTATGAGCTCAAAAAAATCGTCTAAATCTGCATGTATTATAGTGCAGGATAACGGCATAGGTATAAAATCTTCTGACCTACCGCACATATTTGAAAGATTTTATAGAGCAGACAATTCTAGGAGTCAAAGCAATGTAAAAGGTTTTGGTTTGGGCTTGGCTCTGGCTAAAAATATTGTTGAGCTAAACGGAGGATCAATAAAAGCTCAGAGTAAGGAGGGTAAAGGATCGACATTTATCATTAAATTGCCAACTACTAGTTGAATAGGTGGTTCCAGCGCTCCGACAAGCTGGGGCTGTCACTACCGCCACAACTTGCAGGGTCGTTTTTTAGATTGTAGCTATGCGCCTTGTTTTCTATATATTTATATCTAGCTTGTAAAACATCTTTGTCTTCAACACCGTAGTTTATTAGTAGAGTATCCTCGCTATTTATAACCAAACCGTTAAGGGTAGGCACTTCTTTTCCATTAAGGATATAGCTAACTTTATTATTTAAATTGTTTTGGTAGATTTTTTCACCCAAACGTAAGTAACCTGGCTGAGCCGAAGAATTTATATTTTCAAAAAAGTGTCCCCATGTTACAGCACTGGCATGAACATGAATAATGTCATAGACATCGTCGTGCATGTGAGTACGATGCAATGGAGAATTCTTAAAACCTACTGTGCAAACATTAACCTCCTGGTAGTTGAGCGGGCTCTCAAACTTTTCCTGTTCGCCATTTACCCACACCTGAAAGTTTGCATGGTAGTGTACATGGTCTTCGGGTGAGTATTTATACAGCCTAATTGCAGAAAAAATTATTAGTCCTAGCAAAAGCCCTAATAATAAAATGAGTATTATTTGTTGGTTGAAAACATTTTTCTTATTGGTTTTTTTCATATAACTTAAATAATACTATTTAATTGCTAAAACTTACAGAACTATAAGGTTAGACTTGTTTACTATCAAGAAAAGCATTACTATTAAGCTTAAGAACAACTAAAAGGAGATTTAAATAATAATGGAAGAGAAACCAGTAAAACCTGCATCTACAAAAACTAGTGAACCAGCTGCCACTGAAGCTCCAACCACTTCAACAGCTAGTAATGGTTCGGCGTCACCAAAAAAAACCAACGGACTTGCTATAGCTGCGCTTATTTTGAGCTTTTTTGTGCCTCTAGTAGGTTTAATACTCGGTATTGTAGCGCTTAGCTCTATTAAGAAAAACGGTGACAACGGTAAGGGTCTAGCGGTTGCAGCCATAGTATTGTCGACAATATTTATGTTATTTATGTTACTCTTTACATTCCTTTTTATAGCTGGAGTCCAGAAAGCTGCCAAAGACAATGGTCTTAGTACCGATGGTAAAAGCTTAACAGTACAAAACAAAGATGGTGAATCGGCCAGCTTTGGTGACAACACCAAACTACCAAGTGGGTTTCCTAGCGATGTGCCTATTTACCAGCCATCCTCTATAAAGATTGCCGTTAAGAGCAATGATGGTTACAATGTAACGCTATCTACTACAGATAGTCCAGATAAAGTTAAAACTTTTTACACAGATCAACTAAAGGCAAAAGGTTGGAGTAGTGAAGACGGTCAGTCAATTAGTTTTGGTAGCGGGCTAACCGCACAGAGCTTTATGAAGGGCGACCAGATGCTTACGGTACTTATTGCTCAAGACACACAAAAAAGTACCGATACTGCCATTAACCTTACTGTTACCAATAATATGAACCAATAATCTGGCCTGTTTTTAATGCACTTAGATAGCGAACAAAAAAAACGAGTTTTTGCGCTCGATCTTCACCAGGTAGCTATAATGTTTTTGTTTGGGCTTGGTATATTTGTGGTAGTAAATATTAGTGCTATTTCTCTACACTTTACTAAGGGCACAATATTGTCAAAGTCGGATGTACAAGCCAGTATTTCAGAGCAGTTAAGTAGTTGGTTTTCTTCGCCAATTTTTAGCAAAATTACCCTTGTAGCTTTTTGGGTAGTAGTGGGGCTAGTTGCCTATATGGTGCTGTTTTGGCTTTATAGTGTGTTTAGCGAAGCTCAAAACGAGATAGTAGTAGAGAAAGATTATGTAAATAAGCAAACTAAAAAAGACCAAAAAAAGTGGCCTATAAAAGAGCTAGGTTTACTACTAGTTTTACTTGCCTTAGCAATCCTTACACTTACCGTACTTTTTCCTTTATGGAATACTTGGTTTGTAGGCTTTATTTTTGATATACCAAGTAATATTGGGCTGGCAATAATAGAACTAATAGGCGCCATGGTAGGTATGTTTGTTACTATTTATTTATTCAAAATAGTTATTAGTACTATGTTAGTTTTAGAGTAATAAATAGTCTTGGTTTAGTACTTACGAATAAGGCCAATAACTACACCTTGAATTTTTAAAGGAGTGCCAGCCTCTACATAGATTGGTTCCATAGTAGAGTTAGCAGGTTGTAAGCGAATACGACGAGCTTCTTTGTAGTAACGCTTAAGAGTGGCTTCAGAATTGTTTACAAGAGCAACCACCACATCACCATTAGAAGGAACTTCTTTTTCTTGAACCACCACGTAGTCGCCGTCGTGTATGCCGTCGTCTATCATACTCTGACCTTTTACCTGAAGGACGTAGGAATTTTTACTACCTACCATAAAAGGTGGTACCTCTAGGGTATCTGTGTGGCCAGAGAGGGTCTCTATGGGGCTACCAGCGGCTATCATGCCTAGTATAGGTAAGCCAACACGAGGCTTGCTCATCTCTTCTTGTAGCTCTTCAACGGGCATAAGAGAGCGAGCTGAGTTATTGCCTTTTACCAGCAAGCCCTTAGCTACTAGAGTATCTATGTGTTGGGCAATAGTTGCTACAGAATTTAGCTTAAGACCATTAGCAATCTCGCGATAGCTAGGGGAATAGCCGTGTTGCTCAATAAAAGTTGATATAAAATCTAGTGTTTTACGCTGTTTTTTAGTAAGTGCCTGTTTGGTCATTTTCCCTCCAATATTTTATTTCTTATTTATTAGTATAACGAACAGCATACGAACATGTCAAGCACTTTTAAGGCAATCATTTTTACTGGTATATAAACTTAAGTCTTGCTATTAACACAAGTATTATTCCTACTGTTCTAACCTGTTGGCTTAATAAAATCTGGTTGAGGCTCTTGACAATGAATTTTAGGTTTCGTAACCTAGAGTACAGAAGTAACATTAAGAGGAGGAACCATTTTATGGCATTTACACAAGTAAACTCAAAAGGTCAAACATATTATTTACACGAACGCGAAGTTACACTTAAAGGTGGACGAAAGCAAGTTATTTACTTCTTCGGTCGCGAAGCCAAAGAAGGTGCAATTGATGCACTACCAGAAGGTTACGAAGTGATTGAAAACACTCGAACTGGCCTGCCTATTTTGAAAAAAAGCAACAAGTAAGTTTTTTTATTCAAATCGCAAAAGCGCCTCACATGGCGCTTTTTGCGTTATAGAAAAAAATACGTTATTATTATCAGGTTAGAGGAGTGATTATTGCTTTGCTAACGACCAGGGCCTGTAGCTCAGTGGTTAGAGCAGTCGGCTCATAACCGATTGGTCGTAGGTTCAATTCCTACCAGGCCCACCAGAAATTATTAAAAAGACCTTAAAAGGTCTTTTTTGATATACTTTATACATGATAGAAACTGGTCCTAGTCTTCCTGAGAAAATAGTTAGTGGTAAAGATAAAGACAAGAGTGTTATTCGTTCTGCTCGTAATCTAGAGTCTTATAAAAGAGTGTTTGGCGAAGGATTTGGTATAGATGAAGAGATAATTCTAGATGTTGGCGCAGGTGATGAAACAATGGCAGACGAAATAGAGGCATTAACTAATCACAGGGCTAAAGTAATAAGGTTTGACCGGGACTATAACAATTCTCATCCTGAAGGGGTAGCGCCTGCAGTTACTGGTGATGCCACTCACATGCCTTTTAAAAACAACAGCGTTGATAGGATAGTGAGTCACAACATGATGTACTACTTGGGTCGTGATAAAGGCTCTGAGGCAATAAGTGAAATGCTACGCACACTAAAAATTGGCGGTGAAGCTATGATTTATCCTGCAAACCCTTTAATAAAAGTTACTAGTATAAGCCAAAAAGAAGATAATTCAAGAGTGCTCTTACCTACATTAATTATCACTAAACCGGCCGATTTTGATGACTGGGATGAAGATACAAAAAAGCAAATTTATCAAGAATTATCCAAGGCTGTCACAGTAGGAAAAGTTAGAACTAGCTTGATTCATTGGGGCGTGGCGAGAGCCGTAAAACGCAAAGGCACAAACCGAACTATCGAACGTGGAAACTTAAGTTCGCTATAGCCCTAAGATGCTTTTTTAAATACCAAGTTCAAATAAATCACAATTGTAACTAATACTCTGTTACTCCACCAACTACAAAAATTCAACCAAGTCTTTCTTGATTTGATTCCAAATATCAGCCGACAGACGCACTATATTAATAACAGACCTTAAAAGTTGTTTTTTGTTATGCTTGTAAATGTCTTGAGAAGTAGTATGATTCTTTAAGTAATAGTAACTAGACAAAGGAGATGGCCTTGGCTGTCTTGCAAGGTTACACATATGGGCCAATCAATTGTGGCAATTGTGGCGGCAACTATATTTGCATTGAAGAAACCGACGATCCAGCGGTGGTAAAACTACAATGCTGGGAAGGACATAGCGCAACTGCAACTCGCGATCATGAGCTCATTAAACAAGCTTTGGGCGAGAGGGTAGAAAGTGTAACACAACAAGACCCCAGCACTATTGCCTGCCCAGCACCTGGTTGTGGGGTATCGCTGGCAAAAGACGACCTAAGATCTCAGGCCGTGCATATGGAAAGTCGACATCCCGAAATTATTGCCCAGAGGCAACGTCAAGCATCTAGGTGGTAACTACTAAATAGCAAACTCAAGCGGTTTAAATAACATTAAGCCGCTTTTTATTTTTTCTTTTGAGCGTCTATCTTGGCTTGAATTTGAGCGGTAACACCCACTGGGTCTACTACTGTTTGGTCTGGCTCGGGTGGGTGCAACCGGCGAGCTTGATTTACCCTTGCCTGTAAATATGCAGTTTGAGTAGCCGAAGGTGTTACGTTGCCTGCAGGGAGCTTGTCTGGAGAGACCAATTGCATTTGGTTGGGCGATATTATCTCGCTGCCTTCAAAATCTACATAGCTATGATAAGGCGATTCTTGTTCGCGTATTTCTTGTAGAGATTTGTGCGGCACAAACTTTTGTATTTTGGGCCTAGCCTGGTTAGAGTCGAGTTCTTGCATTAACTAAAAATCTTATGTAATTGGTGTAGCTTGCACTACTAAGCGATTGGTAGACGTCCAGAGCGGAGTACAGGTATAGATAGTTAAAAGTGGCACGGTAGTGGGAGCTTCAATATACATCTTGTCTTTTTCTACCACAAAGGTGCGCACTACCTTGTAACGAAAAGTCTGCTCACCCCATTTTACCTCTACAGGATCACCCACCTTTACTTTGTCTAGCGAATAAAAGGTGCGCGGACCGTTTACATATTGATATCTATGACCAGCCAAAACCGTGTTGCTATCTGTAAGAGGGGTGCCGGTGCCGGGGCGGTGCCAAATGCCATAAGTCATAGCATTGTCGTCTTTACCCTCTACTATGGGTGCGCCAACGCCAATAACTGGTATGTTGAGCCAACCTACCTGATTGACCGCCAACTCTTTGGGGGCCTCGGCCGGTGGGGTGAGGCCACTTTGGGCAATGGCCTTAGACTCAGACTGGTCAGCTTGTGCATGATTTTTATTGCCAGTTCCTACCACAGATGATGATACCTTGAGCAGGCCAGGTAGCATTGGGCCAAAAATTAAGTACAGCCCGGTCAGTGTGGCCACGGCGGTAAGGATGGTTTTGGCGTGAGGGTTTTTGATGTGTTTATTAATGAGGTTTCGCTCGTCAGTATCGGGCACATAGGCATGGCGTTTATGGCCGTGCGTACGCTGATAGCTAGCTTGAGCCCGCCGCTGCAGGTGTTGCTCGTGGCCAGACTTACCGGGGGTATAGACTTGCCCAGGAATACTCACCATTAAGTCCACCTCTGCCGAGCTAGCTGCAAGCTGGTAGTCGTCTTGCATGGCAGTATGGGTACGTTTGGCGCGCAAAAAATCAGCCTTGGCGGTGTTGGTTCTTTTTTTGCCACTATTGTGGTGAGTGGTAGTGGCCGATGGAGGGGAGAAGTAGCTAGGCACCGCAGAGTGACGATTTGATTTGCGCGACTCACGTAATCTGGCCTGAAGCGCAATTGTTCTGGCTGATGCTTCGCTAGGGCTATAGTCGATATTATCTTGTTCTTCAGCAAAATATAAGGCTATTTTTTCCATAGCTTGTGGCGACATCTGTACTTGATTGGTGTCACTTTGCGATACAAAATAACCCTCAATCTGCTCACTATCTTCGTCTATTGGTTTTATAAATCTAGAAACACCCGAAGATAAGTTGTGGCTTAGAGGAGCCATGTCGTCATTGAATAACCGATATTTGTCCATACTTATATAGTATACAGGTTACGCTTGCTTTTCAATGCAAAAGCACTTGACGTTCAGATAGTGTGTAGAGTAGAATTAAACATAAGCACATAGGTGTAAGAAAAACCAAAAATAAACCGTGAAAAAAATACAGAATCATATCAAGAAATTATTTAGATTAAGTATCTCTACAATTGTGGGTGTAACGCTTTTGCTTACACCTTTTGGCGTTGCACGCGCTCAAACTCCTGGCGTAAATGGCCGTATTCTTTGGGCCGCACCAAGCACTCACTACTCCATATTTGCCGACGGCACTGATATAAAAGACACCAATATACCAAGTACTGTCAGTTCGAACAAATGGGCGGCGGTGTATAACCCGGCCGGAACAGATATATATTATCCCAACCAATGTACTTCTGGTACTCTAAGCAACGTGGGTATGTTTAGCGTTACCAATGCCCTTACGCCAGCTGGTACTCAAATTACCTGCCCTTCTGGTAGCGGTACTAGAAGCATGCAAGAACCAGCGGTATACAATGATGGCTCCAAAATAGCATTTGCAGTCTACACTACCAATAATGGTGGCGAACGCGAAGTACATGTGATGAATGCCGATGGTAGCAACAATATTACCTTAACCAATCAAATTAACGGCACTAATAGCCAAAACCCTGTATGGGGCCCCGGTGGGGCACATGTGTATATTGCCAACCAAAATAATATAAGACGCGTTGACGCTTCTACGCCCAACCAAGTTACGGCGCTAGATGTTACTACAGATGCTTCAACACAAGACTTAGTTTGCCGACTCAACGATATTCACCCTAATGATGGAAAAACATTACTCTATACAAGTAACGATCAATTTAATTGTAATAGTAAGGTATCAGGCCAAGGCGATCAATTAATGACAACCACTAGAACGCCTGGTGGTGTTGCGACAGCCATTACCAACGACAACAATGACTATATAGGTGGCTATTATTCTCCAGATGGAACACAAATAGTTGCGGTGCGCTTCAACCCCAGTAATAATTTGACCGAGCTTGTTACCATGGACGCCGATGGTAGCAATATACAGTTGGTGGCCAATGTGCCCGCTGCCGATGGTGGCCCGGGCGTGCTCAATAGTGGTGCTCTATCAAGTTATAGCTACCGCCCATTTTGGAGTACTGATCAAACTAGTTTTATCACCGCACCTACCTGTACGCTGACGGCTACACCGAGTACTATTGCGAGTGGTGGGAGCTCGTCGATTGGCTGGACAACCACTGATGGCACAACACTTACACTCGACAACGGCATAGGCGAAGTTAATCCAGTAGCTAGTGGTAGTACATCGGTGAGTCCTGTCGTTACCACTACCTATTCTGGCACTGTAGAGGGCCCTGGTGGAACAGCTGACTGTAATGCCGTTACTGTTACGGTTACCGATACCCCGGCACCTACTTGTACGCTGACAGCCACCCCAAGCACCATTGGTGCAGGCGGTAGTTCAGCCCTAGGCTGGACAACCACAGATGCCACAGATGTTACTATAGATACTGTAACGGCAGGCACTGACGTGTCAGTCAATCCAGTAGCCAGCGGTAGTGTTACGGTGACGCCGGCGGCTACGCGAGTGTATACATGTAAGGTGACGGGCCCTGGAGGGGAGGGCTCTAGTACGACGACTATTACTGTCAATGATACTCCGGCAAGTCCTAGCTGTACACTTACAGCCGACCCCGCCTCTATTACTAGTGGTGAAAGCTCATTTCTTACATGGACATCTACAAATGCCACAAGTATGTCTATAAACCAAGACATAGGTACAGTTACGCCAGTAGGTGGGGGTGAGGTAGAAGTAGCGCCTACCGCCACGACAACTTATACAGCCACCGTAACGGGCTCTGGACAAACAACTGGGGGGTGTTCTGCAACAGTTACAATACCTACTACACCTGGCGGCGGATCTTTGGCTAACGCTGGAGGTAATCTAGCGAGCGGTGGCTTGGCGGGCTTACTAATACTTGGCTCGGTCTATGCTCTCAATTCTGAAGAAATAAGAAGACGATTAAGAAAAGCTGCTAAAAAAGCCTAGTTAATAATCGCTAGAGTCAAGATTAATAACCTTACAGCTTTTTTTATTGGCCTATAACTGATACATTACTAGATATGCAATCAAAGAACATAGTTGAAGACCAACTCACTCTCAATGTTACGTTGCCAACATCGGTCTTGGTTATTAGTGATATCCATTTGAGTGGTCAGGCCACCAAGGCTAGTCATAATGTTGAGAAAGTGATAGGGCAAAGAATTGCCGAACTGACCAAGCTAAAGTCGGCTAATATTGTTCTCAATGGTGATATCTTTGAGTTGTGGGCTGGTAAAGAACCTAGTGTCACCAAGGCTTTATTGGCTCACCCCAGACTAACCAAAGCTCTCCAAGAATTTGGTCAAAAATCTCATCATGGAGTTATTTTTACAGTTGGTAATCACGACGGCAGACTGGGTTGGGACAATACTCAGCAACAAATACTAATAGACAAGTTTGACGCGCAAATATGTTTTTCGCTGCAATTAAAAATCAAAACTGGTAAGTCCACAAGGTCGATTTTATTTGAGCATGGTCATATGCTAGACAGCGACAATGCATTTACTGACCCGCGCGACCCCAACGATAAGCCTTTTGGTCAATACTTGGTACAAGAGGCTCTACCTATGGCTCAAGCCACTCAAGGTAGTATGCTAGATGGCATTAATCATCTGGCTGAGCCACATAAGTTTGCTAAGTTTGTAGCCTCACGACTAATGTATAGAGAAATATTCAATCGTCTGTGGTGGTTGATTGTACCGCTAGTTATTATCTTTGGTCTACTATTGTTAGTTGGCTATGGTGCATTTGCTTATTATGGTATGCCTGCCAACGAAGTAATTCGCATAATTATTTATACCAGTCTCGTAGTTATAAGCAGTATTGCAGTAATATTGACAGCTATTGCACTTATTGCGCGCAAAATACTTGCTCGGGCCAAGACAATGCCTGGTGGTCATGCTGGTGAAGGTCACAATGAAGCTGCCCGCACCAAAGCTAAGTCCGAGATCAACAAGTCTAATACCATCGGCCTTATTACCGGCCACACTCACCGCCCAGTTATAAATGATTTTGGTGAGGGCTTTTTTGCCAATAGTGGCTGCGGGGTAGAGATGATATATACCACCAAGGCTCACCTGGGCTTACCCAATACTTATGTCTCGCTTAATCAGCTGAGTTGGCTAGAGCTGACTCTTGATAAAGACCAGGTAAATATTGTGTTGTGGCAAATGAGCGAAGACAATCATAAACAAACCAGGTTGGAGCGATTGGCTACTAAGCCAACTCAACTAGACAAGCCGTTGCGTGCGTCGCACAAACACACTTTTAAATACTAATTTGTCCCTTCCTTCCTCCTCCCCGACTCTCGAGCAACCTGAAAGATTGTGAAGATATTTTCTAAAGATAGAAGCGAGGACTTGTCTGACGCTCCGATCGAAGACGGAAGGAGTCCCGCAGCTTCATCTTAGAAAATTCAGAGCAATCCATAAAGTTGTGAGTTCGAGTTGGTGAGTTTGGTTCTTTGCTCATACAAAGAACCCCTGCACAGGAAGTGCATAAAATAAATAATTTATTATTTGATAAATAAAAAGGTTTCGGCCCTTTAGGGCCAACTCACTTTTTGATAAGCATTGAGATGAGACAAAAACTTACGACTCGGGCTCATATCTAGAAGCACTCAATACCAATAAGCTTTCTGTTCTGCGGGACTCGCTAAGCTTCAGACAAGTCCTCGAACAATAAACACTTGTTGGTATTTAGTTTTCTGATACTCGAGAGCCGAGAAGTGAGGGCAAGTACAGGAGTTAGTAGTTCGATAGCCGGAAGAGGACCGAATGTAGTTCGAGAGTCGAGAGGAGGTGGTAAATTCAATTCCAACTAATAATTATCAAAGCTTATGGTAAAATAAACATATGAAAAATAAATCGTTTATCCTTCATAGTACAACAAAGTCTCTGCATCTCCATTTCGCTTATTTAGGCCATTTATTAAAAATGCATCATAATTTTCAATCTTTTCTATTAAGCGAAGCCAGAGGCGTAGTTTAATGAAAAAAGTTTTCAACTTTACCAAAGCCGCCTTTTGGATAGGCCTCATCATCATCTTGTATATGTTTGCAATTCTTACCAACGAAACCGGCAAGAATTATCAGTTGCGCTCTAAGTCTGAAGAGCTAGAAGCTCAAATTGCCCAAATGCAATCCCAAATAGAAGAATTGGGTTACAAAATTACTTATTATCGTACTGATAGTTATCAAGACAAGTTAGCGCGTGAAAACTTGGGCATGCAAAAGCCTGGTGAGTCGGTGGTAATTGTCAAAAAAGATAGTGTTGGCACACAATCAGTACAGGTCGAGGCTGTTAATTTAAAAACCCAAGAAGAAATAGACGCCGAAAAGTCCAATTGGCAACAATGGCGAGACTTTTTGTTTGGCGGTTAATACAATCTTTCCTCCTCAACTCTCGAATATCATAAAGCTAATTCCCCCTGGCTATCGAGCTACCCTAACGTGAATAGAATACATCTCATTGCTAGATGTGAGGACTGTCTAACGCTCCGAACGAAGTCGGAAGGAGTCCCGCAGCAACACCCCTCACCGTCATCCCGGACTGGAAGCGGAGCGCTCCAGATCCGGGATCTAGTTTTCCATGTAAGGGTTTAACCATACAAAAGAAGATTGCTCCCTAAAAGAGCGAAACCTTTTTTAATTTAAATTTTATCTTATTGTGCTGTTCGCACAGACTTTATGTCCTACGCAGACAGCGGTTCTTTGATAAGCCAAAGAACCAAAGCTATCGACACCGTAAAAGTATATAGAAGCATAAAACCAGTTGCCTTTTCTGTTTCTGCGGGACTCCTTTCTTAAACAAGTTTAAGAAGCGTCAGGCAAGTCCTCAAAACAGAAGCAGCCAACTGCTTTTCTTTTCTGATACTTTTAAGGGTCGGGGAGCTGCAAGGGTTGAATAATTATAGTTTTTGCGCTATAATTTCCAAGTATCACCAATATTTCAACGGTCAATGTATCGTTGTCTGACGACAACGCGGGGTAGAGCAGTGGCAGCTCGTCAGGCTCATAACCTGGAGGTCGCAGGTTCGAATCCTGCCCCCGCTACCAAGAAAAGAACTCAACCTTGTGTTGAGTCTTTTTCTTGGTATTGAGCTAGATACGGTTCTGCGACGCCAAATTTATTTGGCATGTCGCTGGTTCGGCGTAGCGATTTCGCGCACAGAAACTTGTTTCGAGCACGAATGAGCGGAGAAGGCGTAGCCGCTATCCTGCCCCCGCTACCAAGATAAAAGCACAACTACGGTTGTGCTTTTATCTTGCATAATGTGTGCGGTTCGAAACCCAAAGGTTCGGTAGAGTAAAGCGCGCAGCGTCAAAAGCAAATTGATTTGCGCTTTGACCAAGCACTTTACGGAGGTACGGCGTAAGCCGAACCATCCTGCCCCCGCTACCAAGAAAAGAACTCAATATTATGTTGAGTTCTTTTTCTTTTCGATACAAAAGAGATTGTTAAAAACATAAGTTTGCTATAATAACTCTTATGCATAACAATATCCCAAACTCTCAATATATAGCCGACTCTCTTTGGCTAGAAGATTTTGATATAAATAAAATTCCAAAAGATATTCAAGAAAAAATCCAATCAGAAAAACACTCACCAGAGGCTTATGGCGAGCGCATGCGTGCCTATCTTAAATTATTATTAGATAAACAACAAAGCCACAACCCAAATTACCAAGAAAGATATACCGAGCTATCAAAAGCTATTGATGGTCTTACACCGCACCAAGCCTATATTATCTCTACCAGATTTTTGGGTAACAACACCACGCAGTTTTTTGACCAAATGCCAGAGTCTGCCAACTTGCAGTTTCCGCGCGATCACCAGCCCAAATTTACTAGCCAAGTTGGTTGGCACTTCTTTGTGGGTAGCGTTTGGGCTGAAGACGGCCAAGAGTATGGGGTAGAGCTGATGTTCTTTCGCCAAACTATTTTGGCACCAGAGCTAGCCAAGAAATTTGGCCTAACCGATATCGAAAACCAAGTAGTAGAAATCCAGCTAGGTATATCCAAAGCCGGTGATATGCATCACCAGGCCGACCCAACAGTTATTGCTGGTACTTCAGGACTCATAGAATTCCAAGCCAAACCATTCAAATATGTGTTGGGCAAAAACAGCATAGTTGGTACTGGCGGCAAAGAACTTACACCACTCACTATACAAGCTCGTGGAGTAGACCGTTCTACCGACAAACCATTCATTATAGCGCTAGATCTCAAGCTCACTGGCGGCAAAGATTATTTATTGCAAGGCGATGATGGCGCTATGCCATCAGTGGCTGGCACCGGCTCACTTTATTATTCTATTCCCAATATACAAGTAAGTGCCGGCAGCACTTTGCAGTATGGCGACGAGACAGTAAAGCTCAAAAAGGGCTTAATGTGGTTTGATCATCAATGGGGATTTTTGAGCGGTAATCCGCAATCAGAAGTGTTGAGGGCTGCCAACAATATTTCGGCTCCTGGCCCAGCTGGTTGGGATTGGTACATGGCGCAATTCGATGGCGACAGACAAATTACTATGTTTGCTGCACATAGCAAAAAATACCTCAGCTATTATTTTCAGACTGGCCCAGACTCACCGCCTACTATGACTATACCGGTAGCTGGCAAATATATGGATGAGAACGGTGAAATGCATAACACTTGGGGAAATCTTAAGATTACCAAGTGGATACAGGCCAAGCTAAGTTCGAATCCTGAACTGTATCCAATCACCAATGTATGGCACCCCAACGAGTGGCACTTTAGTTTTGACCATACTATGCCAGCCGACATCCGGCGATTTAGCATGACTCAAATAGTACCTGGAGGGCAAACCAACTTTTTTGCCAATGGAGCACAGTATAATGAGGGCGCAGTAATTCTCAAAAATAGAGAAGGCAAAGATATTGGCCGAGGTTTTGCCGAGGCTGTGCAGTATGCCGATACTACTGACAATGCGTTAAAGATGTCTGGGCTAAGTGGCAACCCCAAGCTCAAAAAAGTTATTACCAACAATACTGCATCATTGCCTCGTCGCATAGGCAGTTTGCTTTATATGCTCACTCATCAAAAAGAACTAAAAGAGACACTAAAAAACGCCAAAGGCTTGGAGTTCTTTGGTAACCCCACCAAAACTCCCAAAGGCAGGCATTAAATATAAATCTGCCCTAACCTTTCGCTACCTATTACTCTTATGCTAAAATATATATCATAAATAATAGTTTATGAGGATACATAATAAAACAATTTCGCTAACACTACTAATGTGTGCTATTGCATTAGCCATTGCTTTTGTATTACAACCACACTCTGCCAAAGCCGCTACTACTTACACTGTCGATTCTATTGGCGATGAAGCCGACGACAATCCTGGCGACCTGGCCTGCCATACAGCCCTAGATACTTGTACTCTTAGGGCGGCCATTCAAGAAGTGAATGCTGGCACTGGTGGCGATACCATAGACTTTGGTATATCTGGCACTGGGGTACACACCATTCAACCAGCTTCTTGTTTTGATGACATTACTCAGTCTGTGACTATAGACGGTTACTCTCAACCCGGCTCAGCTGTCAATACTGCCATATCACCTAACCCTTTTAATGGCACACTAACGATTGAGATTGATGGGGGAAGTGCCGGTAATGGGTGTGATGGTCTTAATATAAATACTAGCAACTCGACTATTAGAGGTTTAGTTATAAACCGGTTTGATAATAATGGCATACGTATTAGTAATGGTGTCAACAACAACATCAATGTCTTTGGTAATTACTTAGGGACAGATACCACCGGTTTAGTAGATTTGGGTAATAAAAGAGGTATATCAAATTCAACCGGGGGTACAGGGGTACATGTGGGTAGTACAAACCCTGCCGAACGGAACTTGGTTTCGGGAAATTCGGGGTTTGGTATGTCCACTAGTATGGGTACTGTAATACAAGGTAATTATATCGGTGTAGCAGCTAATGGTATTGCCGATATAGGTAATGTCGATGATGGTATATTTATGAGCTCAGGGAATGTTACTGTCGGGGGTACAGCAACGGGTGCAATGAATGTTATATCGGGTAATGGTAATTGCGGTATACAAGGGGAAGGGGCGTCCAATAATACTATTCAAGGTAACTATATTGGGTTAGATGCTACTGGGCTTGCGCCGCTTTCAAATGATGGCATAGGCGGTATTTGCTTATCGGGTGGTAGCAACAATATTATTGGAGGCACATCAGTAGCAGCCCGTAATGTCATAACAAACAATACTGCTATATGGGGTGGCATACTTATGTTCGAATCCTCTAGTAATACTATTCAGGGTAACTACTTTGGCACTGATAAGAATGGTGATGTTACCCCAGGTTTAAGTAATACCTCTGGTGTCGCAATGGCCAATAATAGTCACGATATCCTTATTGGTGGTACTGGCGTGGGTGAAGGCAATAAGATTGCCGGTAGTACTGGCAGCGGTGTGTTTGCAATAAATATTGCTGGCTTTGGTGATGCACCATTAAACAATACCATCATCGGTAACGACATAGAACAAAACACTGAGAGTGGCATACGCTTATGTAACGACACAGACAGTAATTTTGTCTGCGACACCCCTGAGCCTTATCCCAATGATGCTGGCGACCCCGATGTTGGCCCCAATATGTTTATGAACTTCCCTGTCATCAACTCTGCCACAAAGGGTAGTGGCCAAGTAACTGTCAATTACGACCTCGACATTAATCCAGCCGAGGTAGGGGCTACTGGCTACAGTGTAGATTTTTATGCCAATTCAACAAGTGATCGTGAAGGGGCTATTTATCTTGGCTCAGATATTGTGCCAGGCTCTGTCACTGGCCAATCGGCTACTCTTAATCTCCCCGGTTCTGTGCCTGCCGACTACTATGTTACTGCCGTAACTACCATGACCGATGTATCTAGTGATGGTTATGGCCACAGCTCAGAATTCTCAGCTCCAGTACAAGCCATTGCCGCACCAGTACCAGTACCACCAACCCCAACACCTACTCCTAGCCCCTCTGGCAACTCCAGCTCACTAGCCAACACCGGGCAGCCACAGCACACCAACCAACGATTATTCATCGCACTAACTCTCATTGCCGCAGGAGTATTAGGTGTCGCTGGCCTTACAGGACACAGAGTTTATTCCAAAAAGAAACAACGGGGTAGAGTATGACAGGAACAAAGATCAAACTCCTCTTAGTACTACCGGTCATTGCTCTAGCTTTTGGATTTTTAACACTGCCGCACGCCGCCAAGGCTGCAACTTATACCGTTACTACTACCGACGATGCTGGTGCCGGTAGTTTAAGGCAAGCTATTACCGATGCCAACAATAATGCTGGAGCAGACCAAATAGACTTTAATATTTCCGGCGCCGGCCCGCATACTATTGCACTCACAACAGGCGGGATTACTATTACCGATCAACTCAAAATAAATGGGATGTCTCAATCTGGGTCTGTTTGTAACGGCACTAGCTCAACCCTAAAAGTTGTTATAGAAAATAGCCCATTGATTACTACTAGCGCAAATGCTGCTGGCTCAGAGATCAATGGGCTGGTGTTTGGCACTGGCAATGCATATTTGGAGACCCAAAGCGACACCAATATAGTAAGATGTAATTTTTTTGGAACGAGCGCAGATGGTACAACAGCTGTTAGCACGGTAACACGCATCGGTCTAAGCGTATCTGGAAATGACTCAACGGTTGGTGGAAATAATTCTACCGACATGAATCTATTTGGTAAATATGGCCTTTGGATTAACGGTAATAACACAATGTTTAAAAATAACATTGTTGGCACAGATATTGCTGGTACAACATCATTAGGAATAGATAGTTACGGCGGTATAAATGTAGCCCCTAGCACAGGCACCACTATTGCTAACAATTTGATATCTGGAGTAATAGGTAGGGGTATTAGCTTTTGGTATGGTACGCACACAAATACAATAATTAAGGGTAACAAGATTGGCACAAACCATGCCGGTACGGCAGCTCTACCAAATACAAATAACGGTATTGGGGCCTATGGTGGGTTTATTAATCTAATGATTGGGGGGCCAGGCATAAATGATGGCAATGTTATTTCTGGCAATAGTAATTATGGGGTGGCACTTTCATTTAATGTCGCAACTATCGAGAATAATCTAATTGGAACTAACTCGACAGGCACGGCTAAGATACCAAATGCTGGTCACGGGCTATCAATAGGTTGTAGCGGTGATTGTAGCGGAGTATTAATAAAAGATAATGTAATAGGTGGTAACACAGCGAGTGGGATTTGGATGGGTGATGGAGTTGGTGCAAGAATACAGGGTAATCACATAGGTACAGATCTTACAAATACCATAGATCTTGGGAATGGAGAGTACGGTGTGCATTTGACGTCCTTAGCCGCACCACTGATTGGCGGTACAAACCAGGGCGAAGGTAATATTATTGCCTTCAATGGTGCTAATGGTATTGGTATGATTTTTTATGGTAGTGGACACAGTCCATTTCTAGGCAACTCTATTTTTAGTAATAATTACACAGGTATAAAACTAGGCGGCGGTTCTGGTGGCGACAATTATCCAACCGCAAATGATTCCGGTGATGGCGATTCAGGCCCAAATGATTTGCTCAATTTCCCAATTATTACTCAGGCCACCGAAAACGCTGGTAATACCGATATAGGGTTTAGCTTAGATGTGCCCGCTGGCGACTATCGTATAGAATTCTTTAGTAATACAGAGGCTGACCCGACAGGTTATGGTGAGGGGGAAACCTTCCTTGGCTACGACGAAGCCACCAGTACCGGCACCGGTAGCCAAAACTTTACCACTACTGTTAGCGGTACAGGTCACACACACCTTGCAGCGACAGCCACACTGATTGATCCAGATAGTCCTACGGGTTTTGGCCCAACTAGTGAATTTGGTAAATATGAACCGCAAGCAGACTTGGCCGTAACAAGCGACGATGGCACTACGAGCGCTGTATTTGGAGAACCGAATCAATACACCTTTACCGTCACTAATAACGGGCCGGGTGACGTTGACCATTTTACATTCCAGGGTGCAAATAATGTACTTTATCCATATATGTATTCAGTAGACTCCGACAACACCACCGCGACATCGCCTGGTAGCTTTGATGGTAATACCTGGTCTGGTCTATTGAAGTCTGGCGAAACACTTACCTTGATATTGAGTGGTGATGTGCAAAATTTTGGAAACTTAGATACAAGTCAAGTATGTATAGACCCTCCTATCCGGTTAGGGGGCCAAACTATTATTGATATCGACGAAAGCAATAATTGCGGCACCGACGATGATACATTTGTACCTACACCAGTTGTAGACATTGAGATCACTAAGACTCTTGATGCGCCAGGTACAATCAAAAATGGTCAACAAGCTACCTATACTATTGGTCTTACCAACCATGGGCCCGACACAGCAGTTGGTGGCACGTATATTTTTGATGTTCTGCCTCACGGTGTTGAGTATAGCGCTGTAATAGGTGACAATGTGAGCTGCGAGGACCCGCACGAAGATTGGCCATTTCCGGGCACCGTTGGCCATTTTATAGCCTGTGTTTTTGGATTTGATAGCATCGCAAACGGGCAGACAGTAAGTTTTAAGATAGTTGTGAACATAGAGTCTATAGATGAAACTCAACCAACTCTTAACCGCGCTATGGTGTTCTATGAGCTAGACCCAGAAGCTCAAACATTTGGTCAGGCTTTTGGTACCGGAACAGATCCATTCAGTACTCTCAGTAACAATAGTCTGGTAACACACACTTACGACCCAAACGCGCCAGTAGACGACAACGATGGAGTACCTAGCGAAATCGAATCCGCCGCCCCCAACAATGGCGATGCCAACGGCGACAACACCCCGGACTCTGAGCAAGCCAATGTAGCGAGTTTTGTTGACCCTGTCACCGGGCAGTATGCCACTCTCGAGGTAGGCAGTGAGTGCTCTATTACCGCCGCTTCAACAGCCGCAGAATCAGTAAATACCACCCCAGACCTTAACTACAACTATCCAGCTGGGCTAATGAACTTTAGCCTCAGTTGTGGCACTCCCGGTATAACTACTACAGTTACTCAATACTATTATGGTGTAGCTACACAAGGCTTTGTCGCCCGTAAGTACAACCCTAATAGTAATACCTACACCAATTTAGATGGTGCTAACATCATCGGCGTAAGTGTTGGTGGCCAAAGTGCCACCAAAGCCAGCTATCAAATAACTGACGGCAGCAACTTAGACACCGATGGCGTTACCGACGGCAAAATTACTGACCCCATCGGGTTAGCAGTTGGTGAATCGTTGCTAGCAAAAACCGGTATAAATATACACAAAACTATATTTGTTATTTTTTCTATTGCTTTAGTTAGCGCAGGTATTGCTGGGCTAGTCATAGCTGGTTATCAAAGTCTCTATGCCAATAAACGAAATAGTAGGATATGAGCCAAGTTTTGATATACGGTGTTCCCGACGCAGGGAAAACTACTATTAGCAAAGCACTACAATATAAAACTGGGATTCCATTTATAGAAGGTGATTATATTAGGCCGTACCCAGCCACAAAGTTTGTTTGGCGAAAGTATGGTTCACTTACAAAAGAGAATACTGTGAAAGGACTTCTCTACGTAAGAGACTATATGCGCAAAGATGTAGATAGAGTGCTTGTTGAGCATGATAAAGTGATTCTTGAGGCAGTGTTTATAGACCCAGCGCCGTATCGCAATAAAGCAAAAGTATTTTTGTTGGTTTGTCTTGATGAGGCCATACACAAAAGACAGTTTTTCGAAAAAAGAAAAGAAACAGATGAATCAGAACAGAACTTTACAGCAGTGCGAATGATACAAGAGTATTTGATAGAGGAGGCGCAGAAGCTTGATGTAAAGGTTATTCGCAATGACGCTGCAACACAAGTAGTACTTGAGCAGATGGTAAATGAGCTTACGTAGAGTTAATTCAAACAAGCAAAAACCCCGACTCTCGTCGAGGTTTGCCACTTCTAATGGCTAAGTGATAGTTAGCAGTTGCTTGGCCGTCTTAGACCCCTAAATCCCAACAAGTCGCCAGACTGATAGGGTGGGCTATGAACACCCATAACTTGATTGGTGCTGTCAACAGGGTGGGCTAAACCAAATAGATGGCCAACCTCGTGCCAAAGTGTCTGTTTGTGATTGGTTCGAGTCCAGCGCCAGAGGGTGTTGAACCAAATCTTACCACCAGTAATGCGATTGCCAGAAAAGGTCGGCTCGGTGAAGCCACTACTAGCAACCGGTGGGTCGTCAAACGGTTTGTACCCAACCCACACAGGGTCGCCTGGGCTGGATTGCCAGCCGTGGGTAGCTGCGTAACCCGCCGGCAAACGGCCATCGTAGTGCACCGGTATGCCCGTGGCGGCCGAGGCGGCCCTGAAAGCATCGTGTATGTGTTGACCCCAGGCTAAGCTAGGCATGCCACTCACATCAATGCGATAGTGCACGGTAGCACAGCCCCAGCCAACAGGCTGGCCATTGGATATCCGCTGGTAAGCGAAACCATTGCAGCCGGTTAGTAGCAGACCGGCTAATAGTGTTACCAGTAGGATTATCTTGAACTTGGTTTGCACTTAACTAGCCCCCTTGAGGTAGTGTGTAGTACAGGTGCTAACATAAGCATACTATTAATGCTTATGCCTTGTCTATTGCTTGTATAAAGAGACTAGTCGGTCTTTTTCACAGAGGGGTTAGTAGCTGGCGGAGTAGAGGCAGTGATACGTCGGGCAACATTTGGCTTGCCGGGCTCGGTGAGTATAATTACCGACTGGTCTTTTTTAATATCGCCGGCGCCCACCTTTTTGCCATTTAATAGTATTTGGGTATTGCTAGTAATGTCGTAGCCTTTGGTCTCGTTGGTCTTGGTGATTTTTACAGTTACTTTTTTGTCTGAAATGTCAGTCACCTTGCCAATAATAGGTGTGGCAGCAACTTGAGCGGCTTTTTTTTGAGCTTCAGCGTCGGCAGTATCGCGGTTCTTTTGGTACACGGTACCAAAGTAAAAGCCCGTGCCGGCCACAACTAGCAAAATGACAGTGGTAAATATCAATTTTTTGCTTGGGCGCCAGCCAGTTTTGGAACGGTGTTTACTTGGAGTAGGGTGTGAGTCGTGTTTTTCCATAAAAATATAATAACAGACTACTTAAGTATTTTTTAGTATAAATTTGCCAATGTGGTCTACAGCTTTTTGTGCCTCTGGTACGTAACGCGCAAAAATATGCCATACGTGCCAAAGGTCTTTTTCTTCATAGAGCTCGGCATCTATCCCGGCAGCCTGGGCTTTTTTTACCACAGCTACCGCATCGCCGTAGAGTATCTCACTTTTATCAATATGCAGCTGTAGCGGCGGCAAACCTTTGTAGTCACCAAAAAATGGTGATGCAATGGGGTCGTTGTGGGGTGTGCTACCAAAATACAAATTAATAAAAAATTCTAAGTTTTCGTCTTTAATAATATAATCATTGGGCTTGGCATATTTTTGGTAGCTCTCCAACGTGGCGTCTGTGGGCGGGGCAATAGCGATGGCGCAGGCTGGCATAGGTAACTTGTCGCGCTTAATCATTTGTAGAAGCGAGAGAGTCATGGCACCACCGGCTGAGTCGCCCATAATAACAATGTCACTGGCGTTGTAAGTTTTGAGTAGCCACTTGTAAGCGGCTAGCGCTTCATTGAGTGCAACAGGGTAAGGGTGCTCTGGCGCCAAGCTATAGTCTAGCGAAAAGGCTTTTATTTGCCCGGCTTTGGCAAGGCGTGAAATATAATCACGATGATGTGGGGTAAAATTAAAAATAAACCCACCGCCATGAAAATATAACAGCACTTTGTTGGCTCTTGACTCTGGAACAACTATCCACTCGCCATTAAATCTATCAGTTTTGTGTGGCGTAATTTTTACATCTTTATCTACAATAGCAAACTTGGCTAGCTTGGCCACGGCTTCGCGTTTGTGATTAATATTTTCTAGCGTAATAGGCTCACTAAATATCTTTGAGGTACGTAGGGCCAATAAAATTGCTTTGCTTCTAACGCTTGTCATTAAGACAGTATAGCAGGAGTGCTAAAGTATTCTAGAATTTTAGTGAGCAAGTGTGTTGACAGTAGCAGCACTTGCATAGAGTACAAATATGAGACCACCCATTACAATACAAGCAATAGTTACAACTATTACAGGGTCGACAAAAGATTTTTGTTTACGGGCAAGAGGGGTAGATTTTTTTGTAGTTTTCTTGGCTGGCATTGATATTTCCTTTAATTCAATATTTACTATACTAAACGCTTATGATTAGTATATCAAGTGTCTTAGGTTGAATATTTTAGTTTTTTGTGCAAAAATAACAGCTTAGAAAACCAAATGTATTAGCCAATAAAGGTAAGTGCGGCTGCGTAGCTCAGTTGGTTAGAGCGCGGGACTCATAAGCCCGAGGTCGTAGGTTCAATTCCTACCGCAGCCACCATAGATAATCCAGCATATTGTGCTGGCTTTTTTATTTACCACAAGAGCAAGCTAAGCTGTTTTCTTGTATAATAAGTATAGATGCTAACTAAGTTTCAAAACCATATTCAAAACACCGATTTGCTGCCCCCGCAATCTAAGCTAGTGGTGGCTGTTAGTGGTGGGGTAGACTCTGTGACACTCTTACACCTATTGGCTGAACTCAAGCAATTTTACAACTGGCAATTTATAGTAGCTCACTTTGATCATAAAATTCGCCCAGACAGCTATAAAGATGCCGAACTAACTGCACAATTGGCCGAAAAGTATGGTATGAGGTTTAACCTAGAAAAATACAGCGGTAAAAAAACGAGTGAGGCAGAATTGCGCAAAGCTCGCTACAATTACCTAGAAAGCTTGCGACAAGATATCAACTTTGACAACATAGTTACCGCTCATCATGCCGACGACGCCATTGAGACAGCTATATTTAACACCATTAGAGGATCAGACAGACATGGTATTACAGCTATGCGAGCCCGCCGTGGCGTGTTAGTAAGGCCGCTACTGCCATTTCATAAAGCCGAACTTATTACCTACGCACAGTTACAAAAACTACCATACAACGAAGACAGTACCAATGTAGATATTGGCTTTAGTCGAAATTTTGTACGCCATGTACTGGTACCCCAGGGCAGTATGTTGTATCGCAATTTTCACCATTCTTTTACCCAAAGTCTGCACAAGCTAAGCCGTCTCAATCAACAAATAGATTATCAACTAGAAGATCTACTAGGTAGGATTCAATCTGAAAGATCTGAAAAAACTATTCTAATAGACAAAAAAGAGTTTAGAGAGTTGCCACCACAAATTGCCACCAGCTTACTAGTGTATGTTGTACGACAAATTAAGCCAGGCGTAAATTTAAGCAAAAGCAATATTGCTCAGGCTGAAAAATTTTTACTAGAAGGTCGTAGCGGTGCTAGCCAACACTTTAAAAATGGCTTGCACCTGGCTATAGGTTATGATAATCTAAAAGTCACCTGTCAATCAGATAACACAGCAAGGTATAGCGATAGGTCTACACACATTCTTACACCTCAGTCGCCATTTGAAAATGAAACGTTTAGAGTTACAATTCAACCCCAATCTTTTAATAATAATAACGTAGACAATATTGTTGTTGCCAAACAAAGATTGATGGTAAGACATCGCCAAGAAGGTGATAGAATTTATCCAGTTGGTATGTCTGGAAGTAAAAAATTGCAGGATGTTTTTGTAGATAAAAAAGTACCGCGTGATAAGCGAGATATTTGGCCGGTGCTAATTAACAGAAATAATGAGATTGTGTGGCTACCTAATCTAGTTGTAGATAGGCGAGCGGTGGCAGACCCCTTAAGTGAAAATAATATTCGAGTAAATTTCGAGGTGCTTAAATAGTATATGTTTAAAAAGATTCCCAAACAATTTATATATGTAGCGGTTGGCGTTCTTGTGCTGGCTGGTCTTTTGGTGTTCGCCAACTACAACGAACAAAAACCTGCTCAAGTGAGTCTTAGCAAAATAATTGAACAAACTTCGCAAGGACAAGTAGACAAAATTGAAGTTGTTAACGACCAAATTACCGTTTTTCTAAAAGATGGTGGTAAAGAAGTTGGCTACAAGGAACGCACAAGTAGCCTAAAAGACTACGGGCTAGACTATTCTAAGGTAGTAGTTGATGTAAAAAACCCAGACGATGGTTCTAGTAAGTGGTTTGATATATTGTTAGGAATTTTGCCTATTGTAATTATTATTGGCTTTTTCTACTTTATAATGCGCCAAGCACAAGGTAGCAACAACCAAGCTATGAGCTTTGGAAAAAGCAAGGCAAGAGTGTTTGGTTTAGAAAAAGAAAAGGTGAAGTTTTCTGATGTAGCCGGTGCAATTGAAGCCAAAACAGAACTGCAAGAGGTAGTAGAGTTTCTTAAATTTCCGTCTAAGTTTGAAGCTTTAGGTGCAAAAATTCCAAAAGGTGTATTGATGTTTGGCGCCCCGGGTACCGGTAAGACTTTGCTAGCGCGAGCAGTTGCTGGCGAGGCAGATGTGCCGTTTTTCTCAATATCGGGCTCAGAATTTGTAGAAATGTTTGTGGGTGTTGGTGCAAGTAGGGTAAGAGACTTATTTAGTAAGGCAAAGAAGAATTCACCTTGTATAATTTTTATTGACGAAATTGATGCTGTTGGTCGTCAACGTGGGACAGGCCTAGGTGGTGGTCACGATGAACGTGAGCAAACCCTCAACCAAATACTTACAGAAATGGATGGTTTTGAGCAAGGCACCAATGTAATAGTAATGGCCGCTACTAACCGACCGGACGTATTAGACCCTGCGCTGTTGCGACCAGGAAGGTTTGATAGACGCATTACTCTAGATAGCCCAGATATGAAAGCTAGAGAAGAAATACTAGAAGTACATTCTAAGAACAAACCATTAGAAAAAGATGTTAAGCTGGGTGAAATTGCCAAGAAGACACCCGGAGTGTCTGGTGCCGATCTAGCGAATATTGCCAACGAGGCTGCAATATTCGCCGCACGCCAAAATCGTAAAAAGATTACCCAGGGTGATTTTCATGAAGCAGTAGAAAAGATTGCGCTAGGACCAGAACGTAAAAGTCATGTTTTAAACGAAAAAGAAAAAGAGATTACTGCTTACCACGAGGCTGGCCATGCACTGCTCTCACACTTATTGCCACATTGTAACCCTGTACACAAAGTATCTATTGTGTCTCGTGGTATGGCGGGTGGCGTTACTTGGAGTCTGCCAGAAGAAGACAAGCACCTGCATTCAGTAGCTGATTTTAAAGACGATATAGCTATGAGTCTTGGTGGTCGTACTGCAGAAGAGCTAGTTTTTGGTGACATCACTACTGGTGCCAGTAGCGATCTTAAACATGCTAATGACTTAGCAAGGCGCATGGTAATGGAGTATGGTATGAGCCCAAGTTTATCAAACCAAGTTTTTGGTGATAGCGAAGGTTCAGTATTTTTAGGCAAAACAATGGGTGAGCACAAAAATTATTCAGAGGAAGTTGCTGCTAAAATTGACTCTGAGGTACAAAAACTAATTGCCGAAGCTAGCAAAGTTGCTAGAACTACAATTACCAAAAATCGTAAAATGCTCGATCTTATCGCTAAGACCTTAATAGAAAAAGAAACATTAGAAGGTCCAGAATTTACTAAACTTTTTAGTAGAATCGATAAAACGGCCCCTAAAAAAGATACCAAGACTGCTATATCAGAAAACTAACAATTGAATAATAGGTTTTTATAGTTTACAATCTCTTTTGACCACTCTAGAAATGGGGATCTGAGGTGAGAGCTAGAGATAAGGTAGTATTGGCATCGAACAGTGGAATTTGTTTTATTGTCTTCTTCGGCCTTATTGTGCCCGAGTTAGTTGGTACTATTATAGTTAACGTTGCATTCTTAGGCCTTTTTTTGTGGGGCGTAATAACTCTAAAAGACACAACAGCAAAAACCTATGAGAGAATCTGTGGCCTATATGTATCATTTGCAATTATAGCTACACTTGCAGCGTACTATCTTATTACAGGACCAGTCGAAGGTGTAAAATTTAACCTATTTTTGTTTTTTATTATATCTGCAGTTTATGTTTCTTCTGGTTTTGCATTGTTCCGAGCACACAAATACATTAGTAAAATTGAAGAACAAAACAAAAAAAGCAATTCAAGCCCTAGATAAACTAGGGCTTTTTTATTTTGATTTACAGGTTAGGCTGTTATAATATTAGCTAGTGAAAAATATTTTAAAAAGACTAAACAAATCTCGGGCGCTTTCAGTAGCGGCGTTTTTAATTTCGCTCAGTTATTTTTTAAGTAGATTGCTTGGCTTAGTGCGAGACAGGTTGCTAGCTAGTAACTTTGGTGTGTCGGCTAGTACCGATGCCTACACCGCCGCCTTTCGAATACCAGACCTACTTTTTACAATACTAGTATCTGGCGCATTTGCTGTATCATTTATACCAGTTTTTATTGGGTATATAGAAGATAAAAAAACCGACGAAGCCTGGCATGTAGCTAGTTCGTTACTAAATATTTTTTCTGTAGTAACCATTGCGCTTTGTACACTTGCATTTATATTTGCGCCACAGTTAGTTAAGCTATTGGCACCTGGCTTCGATGCCGAGCGCTATAACCTAACAGTAAATATTACTAGAATAATGCTAGTAACACCGTTTCTTTTTTCGATTTCTAGTGTACTAGGTGCTATTCAACAAGCTTTTAATAGATTTACGCTATTTGCTATGGCCAGCGTTATGTATAACGTTGGTATTATTATAGGTATAGTATTTTTGAGCAAGTTTTTCCCTAATCAGCCTATCTACGGGGTGGCCTGGGGAGTAGCGCTTGGGGCGGCATTACAACTCGCTTTACAATTTTTTGGAATAATTGGATTACATTTTAAATATCGGCTTAGTTTTAATTTATTTCATCCGGGTGTACTTAGAACTATCAAGCTGATGATACCACGCTCAATTGACTTGGCTATTGATCAGTTTAATTGGATTATTCAAACTGCAATAAGCTCTAAGCTAGCCGTAGGTAGCCTTACATCTTATTATTACGCCAATAATCTTAAGAATGTGCCATTGGGTATATTTGGCATGGCAATTTCTACAGCTGTGTTCCCAAGCCTTATTCGTGCTGCCAAATCTAAAGACAGAGCTAGGTTGGCATCGGCTATAGTTCGCGATATGTGTCTTATCATGTTTTTTGTAATTCCTTCAGCAGCTATTGCGATAGTTATGCGTGGTTACATTGTGAGATTGCTTTTTGGTTTTGGTGATCAAGCAACATCAGATACTCTAGGTTGGTTGGCCGGGTCAATAATAGCTACAAGTCTGTTTTTTATGATTGCCAGAGTTTATTATTCACTCGAAGACACTCTTACACCCCTACTCACTAGCTTGAGCTCAATTATTATTAATATTATTCTTAGTATTATATTTTCGTCCCGCTACGGAGTATCAGGACTAGGGCTGGCGCTCACCATCTCTACCTTTTATGAATTAATCTTACTAATGATACTACTAACTAGAAAAATTGGTAACTACGGCTATAAGTCGATTATTAAATCTGGTGTTAAACTAACAATTGCCAGTAGCGTGATGTCGTTATGGATATATGTGTTAATTACAAAAGTATTCCCACTATATGCTAGTGACGTAGGGTTTCTCACTATTGCACCCAAATTTGCAGCAATCTCAATAAGCGGCATAATGATATTCTTTGTCTGCGCTAAAATATTAAAAGTACATGAGACCGATAAGATCTTGGCTAAAATTATGCATCCAATAAAAATTCTAAAAAGAATTAGCAGATGAACCAGTCAAACATTCGGAACTTCTCAATTATTGCCCACATAGACCATGGTAAAAGTACGCTGGCCGATAGAATGCTTGAGTTAACTGGGACGGTGCAAAAACGCGAAATGAAAGCCCAGCTACTCGACTCAATGGATCTAGAACGAGAAAAGGGTATTACTATTAAGCTTCAGCCAGTACGCATGAACTGGAAAGACCACCAACTTAATTTAATAGATACGCCGGGCCATGTAGACTTTAGTTACGAGGTAAGTCGTAGCCTAGCTGCCTGTGAAGGAGCAATATTGGTGGTCGATGCCGCCCAAGGTATTCAAGCCCAAACCCTAGCCAATGTATACTTGGCGCTCGAGGCTAATCTCAAGATTATTCCGGTACTTAACAAAATTGATCTACCAGCCGCCGAGCCAGACAAAGTTGCTGCTGAAATTAGTTCACTACTTGGATGTAAGCCTGACGAAATATTAAAGATTTCTGCTAAAGATGGTACCAACATAGAGTTGTTGTTAGACAAAATTGTGAATGAGGTTCCATCACCAAATGGTGATAAGTCTAAACCTACCAGGGCTTTAATATTTGACTCTGTTTATGACGAGTATCGTGGAGTTATTTTATATCTTAGAATAGTAGATGGCGAGATAAGTAAGAGTGACCAACTGTGGTTAATGGCGGCCGGTAAAAAAACATTGGCAATAGATACCGGCTTGTTTGTGCCCACTATGCAGTCTAGCCCAAAGATTAGTTGTGGTGAAATTGGTTATTGTGTAACAAATTTAAAATCTATTGCCGACGCTAACGTAGGTGATACAGTTACGCTTGATAATGCTCAAGCTACCGAGCAACTACCTGGCTACAAAGTAGTTAAGCCATTCGTTTATGCTGGGTTTTTCCCTAGTAGTGGCGAAGATTATCCAGCGCTTAAAGACGCCCTCTCTAAGCTCACTCTTAATGACGCTGCACTTAAATATGAACCAGAAAATTCACAAGTATTAGGCTTTGGTTATAGGTTAGGCTTCTTAGGCCTTTTGCACCTAGAAATTATTAAAGAGCGCTTAGAGCGTGAATTTAGTCTTAGCATGGTTATTACAAACCCCAGTGTAGACTACCAAGTAAAAACCACTTCTGGCCAAAATCTAGAAGTAAAAAGTGCCGCCGATCTACCCGATGCTGGCCGAATAGAATCGATTGCCGAGCCGTGGATAAAAGGTGAAATCATTGTACCTAGTGAATATCTTGGCTCGGTAATACAGCTTGTAAATGGCGTTCGGGGTATTCAAAAGAACCTTAGTTATATAGATTCGGCTTTGGCGTTGGTAGAATTTGAGGCGCCACTTAGCAATGTGTTGACAGATTTTTACGACGACCTTAAGAGTATTACGGCTGGGTATGGCTCTTTTAACTACGACTTTTCTGATTACAGAGTAGAAAACTTGGTGCGCGTAGATATATTAGTAGGTGGTGAGATGGTAGATTCACTAAGTCTTATTACTCATCGCAATGAAGCACAGAGCTTGGGTAAGAAAATAGTAGAAAAGCTCAAAGATGTTATTCCTCGTCAACAATTCGAGGTGAGCTTGCAGGCGGCTATTGGGGGCAAGATAATTGCTCGGGAAGACATAAAAGCTATGGGCAAAAACGTTACGGCTAAATTATACGGTGGTGATGTGAGCCGTAAGAACAAACTACTCGATAAGCAAAAAAAAGGTAAAAAGCGACTCAAAAAAATAGGCAAGGTAGATATACCACCAGAAGCTTTTATGGTTATGCTTAAAAAAGATTAGTTATTGTGTTGTTAGTTTGAAAATGATTGTACAATATAAGTATAAACATAATTAGTATTAAGTATGAACGAACCAACAATAGTCCAGCACCACGGCAGCTCAGAGCCAAGACCCAAACCACAACTTTTTATAGATTTAACCAAACACGAGAAAGGTTCGGATGCTGATAGAGTACTTACTTCTACAGAGAGATTTAGGGCGATAGAAGCAAGACGAGTAAAAGCCCAAAGACTTCGTGAACCAGAACTACGAGCTTTGGCCGCAACGGTAGCCAGTAGCTATGAGTTAATGGAAGAAGTTGCAGAAAACGTTAGACGCGACAAAGTAAGAAGAGAAATTAAAAGAGGCAGGACTGAGGCTCAGGCGACAGGTGCTCGTACAGAAGCTAGAAATGTTCTTAGGCAAAAAATGCTCGCCGACCCAATACTTGCCGCCGACCGATCATACTTAGAAGGACAAACCCATAGAGACCTAACAGCTTATTTATCTGGGATAGCTAAATCTGATAGAGGACAAGCATTAGTAAATTTGGCTATTGATAGATTAGTTCAAAGAGAGAGTGACGAGATAAAAGAACAAATTAAATCTGGTAGAAGGTACTTTGCTGAAATTGTAATAGGCTCTGGTCCACAAGCACAAGTTTATAATTCCGAACGTCTACACGAAGATGCTGCTCATCCAGCACTTACTATTGAGGCAAGTCATAGAATTGGAGGGCAGTTTCAGCCCGACATGGACATACATGGTTTAAATACCAAGACTGGTCCGGAGAGCGCCAATCCAGAAGATAATGTTGCTGGCGGAAGTGGAAATAAGAATAGTTTGGGGCTCGGTGATGTTCAAGAACCCGATCTAGATAATGTTACCTATGATTTTCAAGACAATATTGCTACTGCCACTCGAATAAATCAAGTTCTTGCCGGACACACTATGACATGTGCCGAGGTGGTGAGTGTAAGAAGAAATCCTCACTCGGGAGGTGGGCTAGGCTCTACAATTGTTGAAATGATAGACACTGAGACTGGAGAAATCTATGAATTACAGACAGATCGAGTGATTGTTGCTGCCGGTCTAGGCAAAGATAAATTTGAACTTGAGGGCACCAAAGAAGCCCAAATAGAATCTCAAAAAGTCATTGCTCGAGAAGCTGAGAAGGCACAGTTAGGCCAAGATGCTAGAGTACAAAGTTTGGGACAATTTCAGAGGCACATAATAAAAAGTGTTCAAAAAGGAGAAAGGCCATTTGATAGCTATCACTCAGTGGCTGTAATTGGTGCTGGTGATTCTGGTGCAACAACTGTAGGTAAGCTTCTTGGTTACGAGGGTTCTACAGGATTAACAACCCGACAAGACACACAGATTGAAGTATCTTGGGTGGGCCAGAAAGCACAGAACGGTCAAAAGTATGTGAGTACAATCAGACCCCGCTACTCTCAGCTGGGCGCTGATTTTCCAAGATTTGACGACCCCAACTATCCACACAGAATAAATCCATATGCAGGACACGCACTAGGTTTGCAATATACACCAGACGGTAAAATAAAAGTAAATATTGGGCTACCCAAAAAAGGTGTAGAGGGAGTGTTTATTAACTCAAATGGCGAGGAAGTAGATTATGAACATACCGAATATATAATAGTAGACCACGTAGTATTTACTGCTGGTTTTGAACAAGATTTTCTAGATACAGTATGCGCTAGGGCCAATGCAGAGATTATAAGTGAAGAAAGTGAGAAATATTTAAGACTCCAAGAAGCGTTAAGGACCCAAAATGCCTATATACATGCTTCTGAAGAATGTGAATATGATTCACTACAAGTTTTAGAAAAAACTACTTTTCAAGGACACCACTCTGTTACTTGGTTAGTAAAACGTAAGCCAGAGTTTGTAACAGAATCAAAACCAGAAAGTTTTTTAATGACCATACCCATAACCGAAACCTTAGATTCTTTCGACAGACTATTAGATACTGGTGAATTTGTATTTGATTCTATTGAAATGCCATCACAAAAATTAAGAACCGAAAAAGTTTTAGACGAACATGATCAGACCGGTAACCCAGAAGAGTTGGCTTCTAGATATATAGATACCGATATTTATAGAATAGGCCCGATTGCCTTCGCCGAAGACAGAGAAGCAGAGATGCCTAATTATGTTAAAGATTCTTTAGCGGTACAAAGTCGAGATAGAATGGGTAACCCTATTAGATCAAGGGTACCGCTCTGGATGTCTGTTCCGGCTACCAGAAAGCTTGCAAAACAGCTCGCCAGCCACGACCCCTCGCATATACATCCTGACTATCTTAGTGAAAAAAGAAAGATATTTATTGACAGAAACACTGACTCAGAAGGTTCTGTAGTAGTACTGCCACCACCAATCGAGACTAGTAGTCAAAATGATGCAGTAGATATATCTCTTGACTATAGCGATATTAGTGATGGGTTCCCGATCAACTCGGTACGTGAAGACCTACTAAAGCTAGCCGTTTCAGAGGCAATGCACGACTATTACTTCCCAAGTACGCTAAGAGAAATAGTTATACGGTTCGACGCAGACCAGGATGGTTTAGTTACAATATCAACTCCTAACGGACTACTACTAGACGAGCAATATAGACATTTAATTGAAAATATATGTAGCGATCCGGTGGTGCAAACAATTATGTATCAGTTTTTACAAAACGCCCGTCGGCCTAATGGTGAAATCGTACTGCTATTACAAAAAACTATACCAAACCAAGTTTTGCAAACAGAGGTAGGTGTAGATAGCGAAGCCAGAAGAGTGCATCTAGCAAATGTTAGGGTACAAGAAATTACTCAGTAGATAAGTTGCTATTGGTTTTGTACTGTTGCAATAAGGCACTAATTACAACTACACTTAGTAGATATGAAAAAACTACTAAATAAAAGTGTATTTATATTAGGTACGCCATACAGTGGGTCTACAATTCTCGGTAGGTATTTAGATTTGCAAAATCAACTTATGTATGCCGGAGAAGTCTGCAGACTTAAAGGATATTTTGAAAAATACCACTTACACGGTCAATCCGCTGATTGTATGGAGTGCAAACTTGCTAGTCGCGAATGTAAGGTTATCGACAAAGACATTGTTAAAAAATCTTTTAGCCTAGACCCAATAAAACTACATGGCGAGCTAGCAAAAAAAACTAATAAGCCAATTGTTGTAGACGGTACAAAGTATGTTAGTTGGCTCAATACAGCACTCAACCAAAGACCAAGAGGTGCTAAAGTATTTGCAATAATTACTGTAAAACACCCAATTGCTTTTGTAGAAAGTTGTAGGTCCAGGTTTGAAAACGACAAAATGGAGATTTGGCAACTTGCGAATATTTGGCGCGATACCTACTATGACGCTCTGCGTAGTGTAAACACGCGTCAGATACCTTTTATAGTCATAAGGAGCGAAGATTTTAGCGAAGATACTAAATCTACACTCCAAAATGTATTAGACTTTTTAGGTGCTGAAGGCAAACTAAAAATCAGTTTGCCACCAAAACGTCCTTTGCATGCTATAGGCGGTAATGCCGGTGCTTACGAAGGTAAGAACTTCGATTCTAAAATATTTAAAAAGATGAATAAAGGTTTGGGAGAAGATTTCTTCATCCACCCCAGATTTTATAAAGAGGGTGTGGTAAAAAGATTTAAAAAAGTCAGTTTAAGTAAATCTCAAAAACAAGAAGTTTTGCAGTCACCAATTATTAATGATCTTATGAATTTGTTGGGTTACACATATAAAGAAAATTTATGAGAAAGTATTAGTAGCTAGGTTTCTTGTTGATAAACCGCCACAAACGGTAAGGCATACGAAAGCGGTAGTAAGTAGCTGCACCCCATTTCCAGCCTTGATGAAAATAGAATGATTTAAACTTTTTCCTATCAAAAAGTAGCCACTTGTAAGTTTGTAATTTAGTGCTAGAAATATTTACTAGCGGACAAATAGGTTCTTCTGCAGTTCCGTAATCGAATTGCAAAGAAGACATTACTTCGATCATTCGGTGCGTAGGCTTTCTAAAGGTTTTAAAAATTGTTTGCCTGTTAAGTCTCCAAAAATCTTCAGCTGTGAGTTGGCTTTTATTGTAATATTCAATAGCTTGGCTCAACCCAATCATAATATCTGATTGGGTTTCAGTTTTAATATTGTCTTGATTTAAAAAGCTTTCCCATACCTCTGGTTGGTAAAGATATTTTTCTTTTCTACCTTTTAATGAATTAAATACTACGCCCTGAGAGCTTGTCACTATTTGAGGATCAAATATGTTCACGCCAGTTCGGCCTAAGTATAAGCCGCTCATTTTTGAGGTACTTATAGCATTATCAATCAATATCTCAGAGAGTAAAATTTGGACGGTATCATTCCAGCCAACATCTGCCAGCATTATATTTGGCTGCTTATTTAAGCCAAGAGATTTCCAGCTTTTTATTACCGATGAATATTGGTTACGCCAATCTTCTTGTGCTTTGGATATGTCTATTTTGTTCAAAGATTTTTTACTTAATATAGATTTACCAAGCAAATGATGATGTTTATTGGATTTTGAAATTATACCTAAGGTAAGCAAAGCGTTGGTAGTGTCTTTTCGCCTAAGAATTTTTTTTACTAATGGCACTATTTCGGTTAGCTGTAAGCCTTTTTTTGATAATAGGTGGGCGTAAGACTTTATTAGTGTGGTTCTGTTGAGATATGGCAGTTTTTTTGTTTTGCCAGAACCTAACTGCTTGTATAGACTTTCAAGTATCAGGCTCTCGCTAGTGACAAAGATTATTTTTTTGTTAGCTGTTTGACTCTGAGTGCCCAAACGATGCAAGTAATATATTAATGCCGGTCCAAAAATCCAGCCTAAATATTTTGCTTCATTTCTGGTATTCATAGATTTTTTTGAAAATAACTTACTTAGCTGATTCTTTTGTAGTTTGTTTTGTAGATATTTTTCTTTCGTAGACAAACTAGTTAAGGCAACTTTATACACTGCCTTTCCAAAAAAAAGCTTTAAGCGGTGCAATGGTAAGTAAAGCCAAACAGATTGCAAACCAAATTGCTTTGGTCGCAATACGTCTGCGTGATAATTATCGCCAATGTATAGTGATAGGTTTAGCTTTATAGCGGGGTACTCATTTGCTAGCACCACAAAAGACCGACCACTAGATTTACCAAGTAATTTGTCTGCCGAGCTTACACCTCCGGAAATAAACTTTATTTTAAAACTACTTAGTAACTTTGTGATATCATTTTGTTCAAAATACATATCACTTACAAAGTATATCTTTTTACCGGACCTCTTTTGATTAACAAGCAACTTATAAAGTTTTTTATTCAATATCAACTGATCTTTCTCAAAGTTCAATTCTATATTTAGTAGTTTTTTATATAGAGAATTGCGAGATTTAGCGTTTAGTGATTTACGTTGTCGCCGCGCGCAATCTAGTATTATTGCGTTAATAATTGCTTGGTGAGTAGCTTCATTGTCGTAGCCGTCTAAATGGTTTTGTATGCGCAATACCTTGCTAAAGTAAATACGTTGTCTGTATAGATAGTATGCGGTGGCATTTAAGTTTATTTTTTTAAATTCTTTTGAGAATAGTTTTGCAATACAATAAAATCGCCATTGCTCTGGTTGCCATCTTCTTAGCAGCAAAGTATCAAAAATATCCACAATAATAGTCTGTGGCTCAATATCTTTGATGTATTTATTTAATCTTAGATACTTCATATAGGTATACTATATACAATCCTAACTATTTTCAAAAACATAACAATATTAAGATATAGCGTAATTAAATAGTGCTATAATGTCTCAGATGAATAAAAAGAGTAATAGAATAGTTCTAATACACGGCTGGGCCGATCACCCAAACTACGGCTGGATGGGTTGGTTATCTCAACAAGCCTAACGTATGGGCTACTGTTTTATTGCCCCTCAAATGCCAGCGCCGACTATCCCAGATATTGAAAGTTGGGTAGAAACTGCCACAGAAGCTATTGGCACATTAGGGGACAACCCTATCCTTATAGGGCACTCATTAGGAACTAATATACTGCTAAGGTATTTAGCTAAATATAAAGGGCCTGAACCCGAACAAGCAAAGGCTCTTATTTTGGTTTCGGGTTTTTTGCAGCCAGGTAGAAGAGATGCAGAAAAATTTTTTCCACCGATATTGAATATAGAAAAAGTAGCAATGCGAGCACAGAAAATATTCAATATCTACTCAGATGACGACAAACTTGTAAAACCTATTAAGAGTATAGAACTTGCAGACCAGATTGGAGGTGAGAAAATACGTCTTAGCGGTTACGGTCATTTTCTTAACAAACAGACACCTCAGTTACCAGAGCTATTATCCATAATTAAGCGACTCAATTAAATAACAAAATATCATTGATTTTTATTGTATTGTTTTGTATAAATAAACTTTATTGTACCTAACCTCGTTGAAGGGAATAGATGTGCAAGTTGACTATGACAATAGGGCAACCTTCGTAACACGCAATGAAGTAATAAGAATTGCCAACGATGCGATGCAACTAGCACTTACTCAGCTCAAGTTGGGCGACGAGTCCATGTACTTAAAGTCGTGTACTAGTACTCTAGACACAATTGCCTTCAATTCGATTATGGGACTCGGCCAAACCAAAGATCGTAATAAGTGTAAGCGCAAGGGCGTAGCTGCCGTTAAGGCATATCTTAGAAATCGACCAGATTTTTTAGAACTAAGGCCTAAGGTTTGCACCAAAAAAACCGCCCCTTATCGCGATCCTTCAGGCGTAGTCTTTGCAACTAGAACGTAGATTTAATAGTTCAAAATCGAACTAAAAACAACTCGTATATCCTAGCGATATGCGAGTTTTTTACTCTTTAGTGTGAAAAAACGCTATACTATTAGATATATGAATGATGTAGAAGAGATAAAAAATAGGCTCGACATAGTCGACGTCATAGGTAGCTACGTACCTCTTAAACAGGCCGGCAGTAATTTTAAAGGTTTGAGCCCATTTAAGACCGAGAAGACTCCTAGCTTTATGGTTAGCTCTGAAAAGGGTATTTGGCATGATTTTAGCACCGGACAAGGCGGCGATGTATTTACTTTTGTTATGCTCATTGAGGGTATTGAGTTTAGAGAAGCCCTTGAGCTTCTGGCCAAAAAGGCGGGTGTAGAACTCAAACCACGTAGTGCTAAACATCAAGCACAAAGCCAATCGAAGAGTCGTCTCTACGACGCACTAGAGCAAGCCATGAAATATTACCACCTCACGTTGTCTAGGTCGCCGTTAGCGCTAGACTACTTTATTAAAGATCGTCATCTAAGTTCAAATATTATCAAGAAATTTCGCCTAGGCTATAGTCCTGACGACTGGGAGACCTTATGTAAATACCTATTGTCTAAAGGCTTTACTCAAAAAGAGTTGCAAGATACTGGTTTGGCCAAGCAAAAAACCGGAAACAATACTATTTACGACATATTTCGTGGTCGTTTGATGTTTCCGGTTTTTGACACCCAAGGTAGAGTAGTGGGCTTTTCGGCTAGGGTGCTCAAACACCAAACAGATAGCGCTAAATACATAAATACTCCAGAAACACTAGTCTATCACAAAGGTCAGGTTATTTATGGGCTCACTCAAGCAAAAGAAGCTATTCGAAATCTTAACGAAGTGATTCTAGTAGAGGGCAATATGGATGTTCTTGCTTTGGCAAATAACGGAGTTGAAAATGTAATAGCGGCAAGTGGAACAGCACTTACTTTAGAGCAACTTAGAATAATCGCAAGACTTACCAAAAATATAAAACTATGTTTCGACCAAGATTCAGCTGGTTTAAAGGCTACCAAGCGAACTCTGGAGTTGGCTAGCACACTAGATGTAAAAATAATGGTTATTAGTTACTCTGGCGCAAAAGATCCTGACGAGCTTATTACTAAAGATCCACAAGCATGGGCAAGGGCAGTAGAGTTGGCTGAGTATGCACCAGATTATATTTTTTCGGTCGCCAAAAAACAATTTGATATCAAAACTGCTCATGGCAAAAAACTATTTGCTGGTTTTGTTTTACCAACCATAGCGGTATTGACAGACGAAATTGAAAAAGATCACTATACCAAGCAAATTGCCCAACTTTTAGATGTAGAAGAACTAAGTATTAGAAAAAAACTAGCAACCGGTTTAGATCACAAGCCGGTTACGGTGGTAAAGTCTAACGAACAAGATAGTGAAAAACAGTTAAATAAACCCAAACGTCAGCTAACACGTAGCGAGAAGATAGAGAGAATTATACTTGAGTTAATGCTTTCCAATATGTCGGCACGCGACGGGCTCTATGATATTGAAACGCAAAATTTATCAGATTTACATAAACCAATTATCTTGGCACTCAAAGCTAATCCCAAAGCTAATTCCATTCGCTTGGCCAAACTATTGCCTAAATATTCTGATTATGTTAAGATACTCTCATTACGTGGAGAACACATGTATTCTGCATTGTCAGAACATGACGCACGGCTCGAAGCCTTTACCCAAATACACCGTCTCAATAAAATTGCTCGCGAAAAAACCAAACGCCAACTTACTCGCGACATTTCACGAGCCGAATCAGAGAAAAATACTATAGAAGTAAATAAACTACTACAAAAATATCAAGCCTTATTAAACGAGGAGTAAATTTTATGCCCAAAAAACAAGACCCAGTATCTAGTGAAGACGATGTTCTTCATAAAGCCATTGATAAATTGGTTGCCAAAGGTCGACAGAAAGGTTTTGTCACCCAACAAGAAATTCTTTCAGATATTCCAGATGCCGAAAATAATATTGAAGGATTAGATGATTTATACTCCGCACTCATAGAGCAGGGTGTAGAAGTTGTTGATCAAAAAGACAAAATGATCTGGCAAACTGAGCCAGAAGAGGATATAGAAAATGCTACTAGTGATGACTACATTAAAGACATAGCAGACGACTCAGTTCGTTTATATTTGCGCGAAATTGGGAAAATTCCACTGATAACTGCAGAAGATGAAGTATCGTTAGCGAAACGTATTGAAAAAGGTGACAAGGCTGCCAAAGATGCCTTGGCTGAAGCCAACCTAAGATTGGTAGTTAGTATTGCTAAAAAATATATTGGCCGTGGTCTAGATCTACTCGATCTTATAGAAGAGGGTAATACTGGACTACTTAGAGCGGTTGAAAAGTTTGATTATACTAGAGGGTTTAAGTTTAGTACTTACGCAACATGGTGGATAAGACAAGCTATCACCCGAGCGATTGCCGATCAAGCCAGAGTAATTCGTATACCGGTACATATGGTAGAAACGATCAATAAACTTGTTCGTACACAACGTCGGTTAACTACAGAGTTGGGGCGTGAGCCTTTGCCAGAGGAGCTTGCAAAAGAGCTAGAAATAGATGTAGATAAAGTAAACCATATCTTTAAGATTAGCCAAGATACCACCAGCCTAGATGCTACTGTTGGCGAGGATGAAGACTCTAGCCTTGGTGATTTTATAGAAGATCAAGATACTGTCAGTCCGCACGAGGCTGCAACTTTTGAACTCCTAAAAGAACATATTGATGACACTCTAGACATGCTTACACCTCGAGAGCAAAAAATATTACGCATGCGATTTGGTTTAGAAGACGGACGTAGTCATACTTTAGAAGAAGTAGGTCAAGAATTTGGCGTTACTCGTGAACGTATTCGCCAGATAGAAGCCAAAGCACTCACAAAGCTACGCAAACACAAAGATTCTAAGCGACTAAAAGATTACATTGCCTAAAATAAAAAACTCCTAAGTATTTACTTAAGAGTAGTTATTAGCTGTGACGATTTTCGCGCCTTGCGATAATACGGGCTAGGGTGGCAGTTTCGTCGCTAGTAAGTGCAATGCCAACTTCTTGTTTAGCTTTTAAATTGGTAAATGTCATGCCATCTGGCGTGTTGAGCCAGGCAGCTTGTGCGCCAGCTTTATTTATTTCTTGCTGAGCAGCTTTGGCATCTGGATTTCTTAAAGCTCTACCTTTTCGTTTGGCTTCTTCTTGGTCGCGAATTTTTGCCAGTTTGGCGTCTGTTTCTGCATTTGGTTCTACATAGCCAATATCTTGACGTGTCTCTTCGTCTACTCGGTACTCGCTTGGTGGGTGAGGTGGCACACCTCGGGCGGGGTCTGGTGCTGTTGGCTCTGGCATATTGTTATTTAATCATATAACGCCTCTTGATGCTATAATAATAACCATATGAAAAACCGTAAAAAAATTGTCGTTTTTGATGGCCATGCCTTGGTGCACAGAGGATTTCATGCTATACCGCACCTCACCACCAAAGATGGCACGCCTACCAACGCGGTATATGGATTTACTATGATGATGTTGCTTGCTCTGCGTGAGATAAAACCAGACTATGCTATTGTGGCCTGGGATGCACCAGGTAAGACCTTTCGACACGATCAGTTTACTAACTACAAGGCCACGCGAGTAAAAGCGCCAGACGAGCTGTATGCCCAGATGCCTCTTACCAAAGATGTAGTTGGTGCCTTTAATATCCCACTCATTGAGTCGGCAGGTTACGAGGCCGATGACATTATTGGTACACTCACCAAAAACTACGAAAAATCGCACGATTTAGTGGTAGTAACGGGCGATCTAGATGAGTTGCAGCTAGTGAGCGATAGTGTGAGTGTCTATACCATGCGCAAAGGTTTTACAGACACTTTTATGTACGACCCCCCTGCAGTACAAGAGCGCTACGGGGTCACCCCACAGGAGTTTATTGTATATAAAGCTTTAAAAGGCGATTCTAGCGATAATATTCCGGGCGTGGCTGGAATTGGCGACAAAGGTGCTACTGAGCTTGTGGCTACCTACAAGACCCTCGATAACATTTATAAAAACTTAGACAAAATAAAACCTGCACTGGCAAAAAAACTTGAGGCTGGTAAAGAAAATGCTTATTTGAGCTTAGACTTATCAACTATTAAGCGTGATGTAGAGTTTAAGTTTGATCTCAAAGATGCTGCACTACACGAATATAACAGAAAAAAGGTATTCGACCTATTTCACAAACTTGAGTTTAAAAGCCTGCTTTCTAAATTACCCAACCAGTCTTTCACCGAAGAGCAGCAATTAAATACCAAAGAAGCTGTTGAAGAGATAAATAGCTCAAACAAATCTCGAGATCATCTTAGAAAAGTTAAATACCATACAGTAAATACCGAAAAATCTCTAACAGATTTAGTGATTAACCTCAAAAAACAAAAAGTCATCTCGATAGATACTGAGACTACCAGTACCGATGCTATATCGGCCCACTTAGTAGGTATCTCTATATGTTTCAAAGAAGGCGAAGCCTACTATATTCCGGTTGGTCACACCATATCTACAAATGAATCTCAGGGCTCTTCGTTGTCTAAACCTGTGGGTCGCAGTCAACGTAGCAAATCTACGTCTCCTTCGCGATCCTCGGCTCATCCTAGAATAGCTTCTGAGCTTAATTCGCAGAATGGCCAGCTAGATCTATTGAAAGATAATGAATATGAAGATCTTAAACTAGCCAATGGACAGTTAGATAAAAAAAATGTTCTAGGACAACTAAGACCAATATTAGAAAGCACCAAGATTGGTAAAATTGGCCACAACCTTAAGTATGACTACGAAGTTTTCGCGGGCAACGGTATTAAACTACAAAATATTGTTTTCGACACTATGATAGCGGCGTTTTTAATTAACCCTATAGGTAGAGCACAAAGCCTCTCAGAGCTAGCATACTCTGAGCTAGGTATTTCTATGATAGACATTGAAGAGCTGATAGGCAAAAAAGGCAAAACCCAAGCTACTTTTAACCAAGTAGAGGTAGCCACCGCCACTCAATATGCTGCCGAAGATGCCGATATCGCTTGGCGTTTGTACAAAAAATTATCTCACTTACTCAAAACTGAACCTACTGGTACAAAAAAACTCGCCGTAATGGCTGAGCAACTAGAGTGGCCACTTATTGAGGTATTGGGGGACATGGAGCTAACGGGTGTTACTCTAGATAAAAAATATCTTGAAGGTTTGGCTAAAGAATTTAACGCAAAGCTTAGCAGAATAAAATCAGCTATTTTCAAGCACGCTGGCCGCGAATTTAACATTAGTTCTACACAACAACTCAAAGTAGTTTTGTTTGATGATCTCAAAATCGACACTACGGGTCTCAAAAAAATAAAAACCGGAGTAAGCACTGCGGCTGGCGAACTCGAGAAGCTCAAAGGCAAACACCCAATAATAGACGAGCTATTTGAGTATAGAGAACTTACCAAACTAATGAGCACCTATGTAGATGCTTTACCAGGTTACGTAGACCATGATAACAAGATTCATACTAGCTACAACCAAACTATCGCTCAAACTGGACGATTAAACAGTACTAATCCCAACTTGCAAAATATACCCGTAAGAACAGTAGAGGGTAAACGTATCAGAAAAGCTTTTGTGGTGCAGCCAGGTAATACTTTTGTTTCAGCTGATTATAGTCAGATAGAGTTGCGGCTTGCTGCAGCATTAGCTAAAGATAAACCAATGATAAAAGCCTTCAAAGAAGGAACCGATATCCATACTCTTACTAGTGCAGAGATGTTTAATATTAAACCAAAAGATGTAACCCCAGAGCAACGCTATGCGGCAAAGGCTATAAATTTTGGAGTGCTATACGGTATGAACACACATGGCCTAGCAGTAGCTACCGGTTTTAGCTACGAGCAGGCCAAAGATTTTATAGATAGATATTTCGAGTTACGCAAGGGTGTAGCCGACTACATTGCTAGTATTAAGAAAATGGCGCACGATAAAGGTTATACTGAAACCATATTTGGACGTCGTCGGCCTTGCCCAGATGTTCGCTCGAGTAATTTTATTGTACGCTCAGCCGCCGAGAGAGCAGCGGTAAACATGCCCTTGCAAGGTACGGCTGCCGACATGATGAAGCTCGCAATGGTAAGAATACACAAAAAACTACCCTTAGGGGCCAATCTAATATTGCAAATTCACGACGAAGTTATTGTTGAATGCAAAAGCGACTTAACACAAAAGGTTGCCAAAATAATGGAGCGTGAAATGATTGGTGTGCACAAATTTGAAGTACCTATTGAGGTAGGTATTAAAACTGGACAAAGTTGGGGAGATCTAGATTAGATGTAAATAAAAACCGCCCCGACATCTACCCTAGTAAGGGAAGACGTCGGGGCGTGTTGTGGGGTTAGTTGTACTTTAGGACAGGATCTCCACCATTAAAGTGAACTACTGCATTTGCAGTAATTTCTCGTGGCTTTGCCGGATCTTCCATGGCGAAACGCTGCTCGCGACTAGTGCAGGCAAAGCTGAGCCAAGTGCCATTCTCCCCAGGATTACGAAAAACCTGAGTTCTCCAATATGCCCTTTGTACGAGCTGATGCAAAGCACTTTCCAGATCTTCAAGATTGTCAGGAATCTTCGCTTCTTCAACTCTAACAAAGTGGAAGTGTAGAACATAACTACGTCTAACACCCCCGAAGGAGTTGTAGCGCTCGCGAGCATAACCCGCCACTAGCTGGTAGCCAGCCGCTTTCATCTGGGAGTATAGATCTTCAAGATCTACCAGTCCTTCAGACATCCAGAGTTCTTCACCACGAACAGCGGTGGCAGTTTTGAACATAATTTCTAAATCTTCTGGCTCTGCCTCGGGTAGACCTTCTGGCACCCTCGAGGTGCGGAACCTCAAATGAACCGATACAAGATCGTTTTTTGTCATTACCGACACCCTTAACTCCTAGTAGTAGGTGCTATTAACAGCTTAGATATTAGCATAAATACACCAAATAGTCAATATTAACTTACTATGTTAAAAAACCACCCAAGCAGTATTTCTTGTATAATAATTACTAATGGAGACAATGCCATACAATCCAGCCGAAACTAGGGACGAAATGCACCCAGAGTGGCATCAGGCAGTTTTGGCTTATGAAAAACTCCAATCCCAAGGATTTGAAGCCGTCATTGTTGGCGGTGCGGTGCGTGATCTTTTACTTGGTTTAGAGCCAAAAGATAACGATCTTGCCACCAATGCCAAACCAGAACAAATAGAGAAGCTATTTGAAAAATCTAAAACTCCAGACACTTCGCAGGCCTATGTGGTTACTAGGGTAATAATGAATGGAGTAGAGCTAGAAATAGCTACCTATAGAAAAGATGTAGATGCGCATTTGGGTCGTCAAGCTACCCAGGTTTATACCGACAACGTTTCTTTAGAGGACGATCTAGAAAGGCGTGATTTCACGATCAACAATATGGCGCTTGATCCGGTAACTCATCAACTACTTTACGTAGGTGAAAGTCTTAGTGACTTAGATAATAAACTTATTCGTTTTGTAGGTGACCCATCTGAACGAATACAAGAAGATCCATTACGAATTTTGCGAGCAGTTCGGTTTAAAAACCGCTTTGGGTTTAGCTACGAGCCAAGCACGCACCGTGCGCTCAAAGACGCTGTAAAAGAGGGTGCTATAGGTGATATATCGGGTGAAAGAATGAGAGCTGAGCTCACAGCAATTTTCAAAACGGCATTATCTCGTCGAGAGGCCTTAGAAGATTTAGACGAGCTAGGTATTTTAGATTTTTATATACCAGAGCTTACCGCTGGAAAAGATGTAGAGCAAGGCTCAAAATTTCATGCAGAAGGTGACGTCTGGACACACCAACTTCTTATAATGGAGGCTCTGCCGCCAGATGCTAGTGAAGAGCTTTTGTGGGCAACGCTATTGCATGATATTGGCAAACCACACACTCAAGAAGCCACCGAAGATCCAAATTATTTTAAATTTTATGGTCATGCCCAAACAAGCGCCGAGCTAGCTAGGCCAATCTTAAATAAACTTAAATTCTCTAATGCTCAAAAAGAGAATATATTGTGGCTAATAGACCACCACATAGATATAAAACAACTACCAGAAATGCGCCCTGCTAATCAGAAGAAAATGATGAATCACCCAGCTTTTGGTGACTTGGTAAGGCTACATGAGGCCGATGGAATGGCTAGCCACTCAACATTGCCAGACGGCTCTACTGGCCACAAAAAACCAGCCTTTGATGCTATTGTTGAGCTTTGGCAAAAACACCAATCCGAGCCTGCAGAGGTGCAAAAGCCTAGTATAGTGAGAGACCTTGGTATAGATGGTAGGGTAATAATGGGTCTTATACCAAATTTTACCAAGGCCGATGGTAAGCTAATAGGTATTGTAAAAAATCACCTAGAAGAAATGTTCGCCAACGGCGAACTGACTATTGATGACCGCGACAAAGCAATTGAAATAGCAAAACAAATTATTGCCCAGGAGCGATAATATACAAAAGTAAAACCCCACCTTCAGTGTTTTGAAGGTGGGGTTGTTTAGTTGTGACCAAAGCGAGTTTTAAGCTCAGTAAACTCCGGGGGGAGTTCCTGTAGCCACTCACCAGTAGTCAGGTAGGTATAGATAAGCCACAGAAGCCAGCCAACACGGCCATTACCGTCTCTAAACGGATGAATCCGCTCAAAGGCGTAGTAGGCTTCGTCGGCAGTATCCCAGAGCTTGCTAGCAAACAAGAAGCACCATTGTTGCATGGCATTTTCTAGCGAGCTAGCTTGCACAGCTTGTGTCATATCGGCAAAGCTAGCTGGCGTGGTGCGCCAGCCTCGGTCATTGAGACCAGGCTTCACGTACTGACCAAGAAGTAGTACTAGCTTCATAGTGGTGTCTGGCGATAAAGTATCGCTACTTTGACCCCATCTATAAGCAAAGGTTTTAGCCAGAGTTAGCGCCGACACCATACCCTTAAGCGCCTCAGGGGTGGTGTCTTGCTGCAACTCACACTCAACCACAACTAGTGCGTTTTCGGCTGCAGTTGGCAGCAAATCACGTAGTGTTAGCATCTTACACTCTTTCGTTTGCGTTGATATCAAGAATGTAGGGTGTAACGTTTACGCGGTGCACAGGGTAGTAGCGGTTAAGAGCGCGAATTACGTTTTCGGCACCAACCGGGTTCATGGTGTGAACCACAATTCTGCCAATCTCATAACCCATCTCAAAGAAAGCCATCTCGCACAGGTGATCTACCAGGCGCATTACGTCCTCGTCGGGCCCCAGGTCGTGATCGAGCCAAAGCTCGTCAATAACTGGGTGGCCTTTAAGAAATGCCATCGCCTCGCTGCACGTTAGCACATGCACAGCACCTGGCAAATCAAGCACTCGCTCGTCATCCACTACCAGAATGTTAGGCATCTTCACTCCTTTCCGGGTGTGATTTGGTTTTTGGTAATCGAGCTTATTTACGGTGAGTCAGAAGGTTCGTCTGACACACTCTTGGGCTCGTTTTCTTTCTTGTCGCGAATCTTGTACTGCACGATGTTGATTGTTACAGACAAAAGTAGCAAGAACAAAATAGTGAACTTGCTTACGGCGAAAATTAGAAACAGCACCAACAGTACACCTACCACCAGAGCTACAATAGTGCTCTTATTCATGGTCTCTCACTTTCAACAATAGTAGGTTCAAATCCGTTTGGATATCTGAATAATAGTAGCATAATATCACTTATTAGTCAATATGTAGTATTATTATAAATAACAGTAATTATAAGGCCCCGCTCTAGTTTTTTTATAGAGCGGGGCCATGTTGAATAGGTAGAATACTCGGTATCATTTAAGGATGTGCCGGGCATTTGTGCTCATCGCACAGTGGCCTGCCACACACAAAAGAACCGGCATGGCTACATTCTCTGGTCGCTTGAGCTCCACAGTGGCACTTGGTGCCTAGATGGTCGCTACAGACGCTATGTCCGGTGAGTGCCTTGTTTGAGCATAAGCCTATCCAAGCCTGATCGAATATACACAGTCCTTCTGAGCGGTGTTTCGCAATAGTAACACGCTTTTTCGCGTCAAATTGTTCCACTGATTTATCCCAACATGCCTTATTCCAGCAGAAAAATTCACCGTCGCCCATTACTGTACCACTATCACACCTCCACCCACAGTTGCTACAGACTTGTAAATACGGCAGGTAGTTAGCAACGTTACCCCGACACTCAACAACAGTAGTGCCTTTACGAATCTTTAGCTCTGGCAGGTCTTGCTCGGTACGGATACTGCCGCCTGCATCGGGGCAGCCGTAGTTACGCTTGAAGTTACCAATGTGCGTCTGTAGCACATACCCGAGAATGGTTTGGTCGGTGGTATGCAGCTCTTTGGGTTTACGACCGAGACGAAGATCTTTAAGTGTGACTTCAGCATGCTGAGGGTGCTCTTCTTCACAGACTACTACAACAGAATATCTAGGCATATCTCGCCTTTCAACGTAGTTTAGAGGTTTGTCAAAGAACTAACTGCTGTATTATACCATAACAACATAAATATTACAAATATATGTGAAAGCTCAGTAAATACGAGAAAACATAGCGATTGGTTTATAATGTTTATATGCCAGAATTACCAGAAGTAGAAACAGTACGAATAGGTTTGCAGCAGTTTTTACCCGGCTTACGAGTAAGGTCTGTCGACTTTGATTGGCCCAAAGGATTTCCTAACTCCAAACAACTTGTAAGCACAAAACTTATCGGCACCAAAATAGAGAGGGTTGACAGGCGAGGTAAGGTAGTTATTATTGTGCTTGAGAGTGGCTATAGTTTGCTAATTCATCTCAAAATGACCGGGCAATTGGTGTTTGTAGATGGCAAAAAACGCTTTGGAGCGGGTCACCCCAATGATAGCTTAGTAAGTAAGTTGCCTGATAAATCTACCCGAGTGACAATTGCATTTACAAATGGCTCAGTTTTGTATTTTAACGACCAGCGTAAATTTGGCTGGGTTAAATTAGAGCCATCTAAAGACCTCTACAAAAGTAATAAGTTTTTAAGCAAACTTGGCCCTGAACCTCTAGATGATGACTATACATTTGAACAATTTAACTCTGCACTACAAAAACGCGGTGGCTCAGCAATAAAAGCCGCTATACTAGACCAATCAGTTTTAGCTGGTGTGGGCAACATTTATGCCGACGAAAGCTTGTTTATAGCTCGCATTCACCCAGCTACAAAAGTTGCAAATATTAGTACTTTTAAGCTCAAAAGGTTATTTAGTGCAATAATAGACGTAATGAAGCTGAGTATTGCCCAGGGTGGCAGTAGTGATAGAAACTATGTGGATGCCGAGGGTAAAAAAGGGAGCTATCTTAAGTTTGCCAAGGTATTTAGACTAAATGGCCAACCTTGCCCCAACTGTGGCAAGCTAATTCAAAAAATTAGAGTAGCCGGGCGAGGTACCCATGTATGTACTCATTGCCAAAAACCACCAAAGAACTAACTAGCTTAGCTTGATACTTAGTCATTATTACCAGATACTAATACTATGATATTTTACTTTTTTGGTGAGAATAGTTTTGCTATAAGTGAGCGGATAGCCGATATCAAACAACAGTACATAAAAAAGACTGGTGGTAGCTCAGACATGGAAACTTTTGATATGAGCGAGCGCAGTTTAAGTGATTTGCTCAATGCACTTTCTGTGGTACCGATGTTTGTTAGTAGTCGATTAATGATAGTACGAGATCTAAGTACACAAAAACTTAGCCCAGAAAAGTTACAAGAATTACTCAGCACAATTCCTGACTCTACCAATGTAATCATTACCGATAGCAGGGTAGACAAACGTAGTGCATATTTTAAAAAATTATCCCAACTAAAAAACTCAAAAAATTACACCTTGCTTTCGCCACCTCAATTGGTTGCCTGGGTAAAGAGTGAGATTGAAAAGTGTCACGCTAAGACCGATAATCGCACAATAAGCTTACTCATTGAGCGGGTGGGTGGTGACCAATGGCAACTACGCAGTGAGATAAAAAAACTAGCTTTATATAGCCCACAAATCACTGTTGAGTCTATTGATAAATTGGTAGTACCCAACCTACAGCAAACTGCCTTTATGATGACCGATGCAATTATGAGAGGTAATGCCCCGAAAGCAGTTGAGCTATACCACAACTTAGCTCTTTCTGGTGAGCCAGACCAAAAAATATTGGGCGCTATTGTTTATCAATACAGAGTGTTGGTGTTAGCAAAAGACAACCAATCTGGTAGTAACAAATGGATAAAAGAACTCGAGGTGTCGCCGTACGCTGCTACCAAGGCTCAAAATTTGGTACACAATATCGAAATGAATAAACTAAAGACCGCTTATCAACTAATTATAGATACCGATATGGCTATCAAGACTGGTGATCTCGAATCAAGCGATGCACTAATAGATCTGATGATGAAATTATCCCAGTTACATTGTTTGTAAGGTTGTGTAAGTATGTTATTCTAAAACCGATACCACAAGTGTATAGAACCATCTACTGAAAGAGAGTTTGTCATGATCGATCGGTTTACGTGTGAACATGGAGTATCGCTAGGAAGTGGTAAATGTATTAGATGCACACGAAGAGAAGAACAAGAAAGTAGCAACCAACCTACCAGAAAAGTTTTTTGCGACGAATGTGGTGGAGTAGCAGTTTTATGCCAACACAAGTCAACCTGTTCGCAGTGGATCTCGCCAGGCTCATATAAGAAGAATGATTGTGGTAGATAGAAATTAGGAGTGTACACCCTTCATATAGAATAAATAGTTGGATGTCTCCATATTCTACAGACTGTTATTACTAGGTATGCAGATAATGTTCTCGCAACAGTAGAATATATAAACTCTTTTCTACACCCTGAGTTGAAAAAATGAAATTTAATAGCAAAAACCGAGCTGAATGCTCGGTTTTATTAATTCCTACCTTATTTCTTTTTTGCGCTAGTAGTCTTACTAGCGGGCTTTTTGGCTACCACTTTTTTGGTAGTCTTTTTTACACCCGGCTTGCTGGGGTTTTCTGTGCCAAAAGGCTTTTTGGCAACAGCATTGTAGGCTTTTGTAAGGCGTGATTTCTTGCGTGCAGCGGTGCGTTTGTGTAGCACACCCTTTTTTACTGCGGTGTCGAGTTGTGCAATAGCAAGAACTAAAGCTTCGTTGCTTTTAATATCACCAGAACTAATTTGGGCTCTTACTATCTTGGTTTGTTTTTTTACAGAAGATTTAACAGCCACATTGTATTGTTGACGCTTTTGGGCTTGTTTCATTCTTTTTTTGGCTGACTTGATAATTGGCATATTATTTTAAGTTGATTTCCTTATTTTTTTAAATCTTTTCTTAAGATTTTTAGTAACAGATGAAAGTATAGCGCAAATTGTTGTATATGTAAAGTCTACTTGGTGTAGTTGGGGTGGTTATGTTAGTATAAGCAATATGAGTATTGAGATTCACACACCAAGTGGTCACAGAGACAAGCCTAAAGGTAGCCCAATAAAAAAGCCCAAAGATAAACCCGAAGAAAGTGAATTGGCCAAGAAAGAAGATTCGCAGTTTGAGCAATTTGCTGAAGTTGTAGTAAGTATTAGAAAGGAGCGTGACAAAGCTCGTTCTGAAAAACTCGAACTTGAAACTCTTCCGGGTAAAGAAAAAGAACGTCTGCGAAGTTTGGCGCAACAAGTTAGTAGTTCTCAGCACCCCCTAAAACTAGCAGACATACACGATCCGCAAGATAGACAAAGGGTAAAAGTAATGACTACACGCCCCGATGCGATTGCTAGAAGAAATGTTTATGAAAGATTCATAAAAGGTCCTGAACATTCCAACCCTGCTCAACAACATTTTTGTCAACTTATGTTGGAAGCCCCGTTGGTCTATCAAGCCGAAAAAGCCAAAGACAAATTACCCGCGAATCGTAAAAATAGATCTAAAGAACAACAAGATCAGTACGATAAATTAATGAACAGATTGGTTGCTTTTAATCATTTGCTAAAAGAAATTATCGACAACCAAGACGGTTCTTTCACTCGTGACCAATTAGTTGGTTGGTTGAGTGGCATAGGTGAGTGGCCACATGGTAAAGCTGAGGCTATAGTAGCTGGTTTTGTAACAGAAGTTGTTGGTAAAGAAGTTTGTGAAGGTATGAGTGATGTTATTAGAACAGGGCAGCCTACCGTAGAAGAAGATCGTAAAAAAGTTGACTTAAAAATTACCCATCAATCTGGACGATTATATAGAGTCGACTTTAAGACTGGTGGCCACCAAACCGATGGAAACAGCGCAACAGACAAATGGATAACCATTAACGGCGAGAGGGTAAGAGTAGTAGAGGTAGATATTGATCAAAAGTGGATAAAAGGCTTCAAGTTAATAGAAGCCTATAGGTCAGAGCTTGAAAGAAAGATTCGTAGCCAGTGTGATATGCCAGAGGCACGCTAGATCGTATTGACTTATTAGAACTAATAACATATAGTAGGTAACGCAAAAAGACTAGCACAAAACCTTTTAAAGGAGGTAGATATGGTTGCTAGCCAAAAAGATAGCACCTTTCCTCATATCCGACTCACCAAGCCCTCACCCGGATGTGACATAGTAGTACCCGAGTACATGGAAGGAGACGAGTTCTTAGGTGCACGATACCTTGAGCTTGCTCAAATCCATCTAGAATCATGCGAATTTTGTCAGCGAAAATTTGCTGGCATGCAAGGCTCAAACTAACACCCCCTCTTAAGCTTAAATGTTTAAGAGGGGGTGTATTCGTATATATCATTTTGTTGAAAACTATTGACAACAGCGTGTAAAACTGTTAAGCTCTAAGGCATAAAGAGGTAACAGTAAATGCAAATCATCGAACTAGCTGCCAAACTCCAATCGGTGGGGCTCAGCGACAAACAAGCCAAAGTCTATGTAGCAGCCTTATTTTTGGGCCCAAGCGCTGTGCAAAAAATTGCTGAACAAGCCGAAATTAACCGAGCTACGGCCTATGTAATACTAGACGAACTGGCTCAAATGGGCTTGGTGAGTGAAAGCACTCAAGGTAAAAAAACCGTTTTTGTGGCCGAGCCACCAGAGGCTATCGAAAGATACCTAGAAGCTCAAACCCAAGCCCTAACCCAAAAACAATCTGAGCTAAAGAATTTATTACCCGGTCTTAAAGAAGTATCACGTGCTACCGACGGAGATGAAACCCCGGTAGTAAGGTTTTATAAGGGCGACGAAGGTGCCCACACTATACACTCTCATTATCGTAGAAAAGCCAAACCCAACTCTTTGATGTATGGAGTTACAAATATAGACGAAGTTCATAAGATATTTCCGAATATTCTAGAAGAGAATCCACAGAGGAGGCTTAGAAAAAGACTTTCAAGTAAACTAATTTACTCATATAGTATAGGTGATGTTAAATCCGATCGTACTCAGCTTAGAGAAACTAAAAAAGTTAGTTACCCAATTAAAGCCGATGTTAATCTGTACGAAGATGCCGCTGTCATTTCGACATATAATGGAAAAAACTCGGTTGGGGTGGTAATAGAAAGTAAGGATATTGCAGGTGTTTTGCGTCAACTTTTTGAAATGGCCTGGAAAAACCAAAAATAATATAATTTGTTGACAACTATTGACAAAATAGTATTTTTTATGTTATATTACTTTATAGCTGTTCTCGCCAACCGTTATCTAAAAGGGGGTACTAAATGGATGGGATCTAACCCTTCCAGTGCCCCTGTAAGATGGGGGCGGCGAGGAACCCCAGGAAGGTCCTGGGGTAAGGCCGTTAGGGCCAACAGCGTTCCTGAAAGGAATTACTCAGGATGGGAAGTATTTGAAGCCCCATGCATTGCTGCAGAAGCATTAATAGTGCCCTTCGGTATTAGCAGTATTCGCCATTCAGCAAACCCGGTGACTAATCTTACAGCCACGTGAGGCCAAGCTGAATACAGTCACCCCTAAATAGAGGGTTGACTCGTCTCCTAACAGACGGAGATCAATTCCCACGCGCCTCAGTCCCAGATAAGGACTAAAAAGGCTAATATAGCCACAAGTGTAGGGACGTACCATAAAAACCACCACGCCCTGGTCTTGCAAAAAGCAAGACCAGGGCGATTTCAATATATGGCATTATTTTTTGCAAAAAAAGTAGCCAAAAACACATAAGTGACAAATATACAGACACAAAATATTGTATTAGTTAACCAGTTGATATATATAATATATAAAAAATGTAAATAACTATTGACATAATATGTAATATTTGCTATACTACCAGACAGCACCTTTAAGCCCATTGCAATTGGTTGTCATTCTAAGTACACATTGACTGCGTATTTGGTATGACAACCAACATGCAAGAAGAAGAGAAGTGCGCAGTGGACGGCGCCGTGCTGGTCTCGACTGGCACGGGTGACCTGCTCAAAAGGTGGTGCCCAGACTGTGGTCGGGCGTACCCTACGGGTACCTTCGGGGATGACCCCGACGATTACTACTGGGAGCCGACCGTGCAAGTCGGATCAACAAACTCTCTCGCGGGATTCGACCCGTGGGGGAGCGCGTTGTCTGCGCTCGCTTCGGGGGACTAACCTCTCTGGCAACAGAAGTTCTATCAAGAGAAAAAAGAATTGGTAGGGCAAGGTTCGTCGGCAGACGTAAAACTGTGTACAATTCTGGGCTTACACCTCAGAAATCGCCCGGTAGTGGGGTGATGTGACCTCGGTAGAGCGATTGTTGCTCCTAAGGTAATCTACCAGCCCCGCTG
>CAZKFZ010000005.1:0-89551 GCA_964552475.1 uncultured Candidatus Saccharibacteria bacterium | reverse complement strand
TTTTATATAATTATTGTAGTAATAACTCTAGCTTTACTCGAGAATATATGATAGAATTAATTAGTAAAGTCGATGGAGTAGTTTACAAAAACACATTTCCACCGACTTTTTTGTTCAGATAAAACTATATAAGTAAAATCTCAGCAAAGATAACATACAATTTAATAAGGGAAAAATAAGGAAAACTAAATATTATGCAAAACAATTTTACCAGTGCCATAGAACAAATATGTGAAGAAAAAGGCATCACTAAAGAGTCTGTAATAGAGGCTATAGAAGCTGCTCTTATTGCTGCCTACAAAAAAGACTTTGGTGACAAAGACCAAGAAGTACGGGTAACTCTCGACGACGATACTGGTGAAGCTCGTATATTTGTAAGTAAAGAGGTAATAAAGATTGTTCAAGAAGGTTTTGAAATGCTTCAAATAAGTCTAGAAGACGCCAAAAAGATTAATCCCAAAGCCAAAGTTGGCGAGATGGTAGAGTACGAAGAAGACAATAAAGAATTTGGAAGAGTAGCGGCTCAAACCGCAAAACAAGTAATAATGCAACGCATACGTGAAGCCGAGCGTGAAGTTGTTTTTGATGAATTTAGTGAAAAAGAAGGCCAAATAATTGCCTCTACCGTGCAAAGGGTAGAGCGCGGTAACGCCTATATTGATCTGGGGCATGCCGTCGGAGTGCTATTTCCGGCAGACCAGCTCCCAAACGAGCGCTATTACACCGGCCAAAGATTGAAAGTATATGTAGTGAGAGTAGAACAAACCCTGCGTGGCCCTCAGATAGTAGTAAGTCGTACTCACCCTGAAATGATCCGTAGACTTTTTGATATGGAAGTGCCAGAAATTAGTAATGGTAGCGTAGAAATTGTTGGTATAGCTCGTGAGGCCGGTATGCGTACCAAGATATCTGTAAAAAGTAACCTTGAAGGTGTAGATCCAGTTGGTACTTTTGTGGGTGGACGAGGTTCTCGCGTGCAGGCTGTAATGAATGAAATTGGCGAAGAAAAGATAGATATTATCCCCTTTAGTGAAGATCCAGTAGAATATATCTCTTCCGCATTATCGCCTACCAAGGTGATTAGCGTAAAGTTAGATGAAGAAGAGAAAAAAGCTGTGGTAAAAGTTCCCGAAGATCAGCTAAGTTTGGCTATCGGTAAATCGGGACAAAACGTTCGTCTGGCTGCTAAACTTACTGGTTGGAATGTAGATATTGATGGTGCAGACGATGCTCACGTAGAAGAAACTGCAGAGGCGGTAGAGGACGAACCAAAGACTATTAAAACTAAAGATTTGGAAGAATCTTTGATATCTGAAATAAGCGAAAAGGACAATAAAGAGCCAGAAAAAGAAAAAGAAGCTAAAAAAGATAAAGCCGAGCAACCTAAAGAAGATAAAGACAAGACATAAGACTTAAGCCAAAGGAGGAAGACTATGCAACCAGAGTTTCCAGATGTTTTTGAGAGATTCACGCAAAACGCCAAGAGTACACTAGAGTACAGTGGTCAAATCGCTATGCAAATGGGAGCTGTTTATGTAGGCACCGAGCACTTGCTGCTTGGTATACTTAAGAGTAATACATCTCTTGGTGCTAGACTCTTAAGTGAAAGTGGAGTTACGTTAGAAAAAATAAAACCTAGCCTACTTACTCCTTCGACTAAGATTAACAATCAACCATTTAGCCCCAACATGATAGATCTTTCTGAAACCGCAAAAAAGACTATTACTTTAGCACTGAGAGTAGCCCAAGAGTTTGGTCAACCATATGCCGGTACCGAACATCTATTGTTCGCAATACTTAGTCAAAAAAATTCCCGCGCACAAACAATTTTGGCCGAAATAAAAGTAGATCCATCTAAGCTAAGAGCTAATATTGAGACTTTTTTACAAAATCAACCTCATAGTTTTGAAGGACCAACAGAGTCCCGTCTTTCAAGTAAAGGAAATAATTCCAGTAAAACTCCAGCTCTAGAACATTTTAGTATAGACCTTACCGAGAAAGCCAGAGAAGGCAAGCTAGATCCTATGGTGGGACGTGTTGCCCAATTAGAAAGAATGATATCAATACTGAATCGCCGAACCAAAAACAATCCAGTGCTTATTGGGGAGCCTGGTGTGGGTAAGACGGCTATTGTAGAAGGTTTAGCTCAAAGAATAAGTACAGAGGATGTGCCCGATCTATTGGTAGGTAAAAGAGTAATGATGCTAGATATGGCTTCGGTAATTGCCGGAACCAAATTTCGTGGTGAGTTTGAAGAGCGACTCAAGAAGGTACTCGACGAAGCCAAAGAGTCTGATGATGTTATATTGTTTATAGACGAGCTACACAACGTAGTGGGGGCGGGTAGTGCCGAAGGTGCTATTGATGCTGCCAATATTTTAAAACCTGCTTTGGCACGCGGTGAGGTGCAGACTATAGGCGCCACAACACTAGAAGAGTATCGAAAATATATTGAGAAAGATTCGGCCCTTGAGCGCAGATTTCAACCAGTACAAGTACCCGAAGCTACAGTTGATGAAACTATAGATATACTAAAAGGGCTTAGGGTGCACTACGAAAAATTTCATAATGTTGAGATATCTGACGAGGCTATTGAGCAAGCAGCAAAACTTGCTAAACGCTATGTAAGTGATAGGTTTATGCCCGATAAGGCGATTGATCTTATTGACGAAGCAGCAGCCCAAGCTCGCATTAATCGAGGCACCGTTGGTAAAAGGCACAAGCAACTCGAGAAAAAACTCAATGATTTAAATACCAATATTGATGATGCAGTTTATAATCAAGACTTTGAGTATGCCGCAAAGCTTAAAGCTGAAGCCTCTGTAATAGAGCAAAAACTCAAAGAGGAGTTGAAGAAAAACGAGAAAAAGGCTAGCATCGCTGTTACAGCAGAAGACATAGCTGTAGTCATTAGCCAAACCACTGGTATACCTATGACTAAACTTATAAAGTTCGAAACTGAGGCGTTACGTAATTTAGAGCGTAGTCTTAAATCTAAAGTGATAGACCAAGACGAAGCCGTAGAGGCTGTAGCTCAAGCTGTACGTCGTAGTAGAACAGGAATTGCCGACGAAAACCGACCCATAGGCTCATTCATATTCTTAGGGCCTACTGGTGTGGGTAAAACCGAACTCGCAAGAGTACTAGCAGAAGAATTATTTCAAGATAAAGATGCCATGATAAAAGTGGATATGAGTGAGTTTATGGAAAAACATAACACTGCTCGCTTGGTAGGTGCTCCAGCTGGATATGTTGGATATGATGACGGTGGTCAATTGACCGAGAAAGTACGCAGAAGACCATATAGCCTTATTCTATTTGATGAAATTGAAAAAGCACATCCAGATGTATTCAATATATTGTTACAAATTCTTGAAGACGGTACCCTCACAGACGCCAAAGGTCGCAAGGTAGATTTTCGCAATACCATAATAATAATGACTAGCAATGTAGGAGCACGCCAACTGCACGAAGAAGCTGTGATTGGTTTTGAAACCAGCACAACTGCGCAAGAAGACAAGCTCGAAAAGCTACACGAAAAAATGCAAGCTACTGTGAAAAAAGAGCTTAAGAAAAGTTTTAGACCAGAGTTTTTGAACAGAATAGACCATATAGTAGTGTTTAAGGCACTCTCGAAAATTAGCATTGCTCATATTGTAAATCTACAACTAGCCGACTTATCGAGAAGATTAGAAGCCAAAGAAGTTAGCCTGAAGTTTAATCAAGGCGTCAAAGACTTGCTCTTAAAAGAAGGTTACGACGTAGACAACGGCGCTCGTCCTATGCGTAGAGCAATTCAGAGACTCATTGAAGACCCACTAGCTACACAGATGATTGATGGCACTATAAAATCGGGCGACAACGTAAAAGTTACGGCAAACAAGGATGGCAAGGTTGAGCTCAAAGTTGCGCTAGGAGTTTAGATTGAGCACTATAAAGAAAAGTGGTGATTTAATATATCCAAACAAAAATGGATACTTTGTTAGCACGATTGATCAAAGCCAACCACTACAAAAAGAATGGTTACGGCCATTACAGTTTTGTGTGCAAGAAATTCAGAAGCAACTACCAAACCTAATAAATAGTATATATGTGAGAGGTAGTGTTGCTCGTGGCGTGGCAATTGCCGGGGTATCAGATATTGATTTGGTGATTATTCTAAAGAATAAGTTGCCTGTATTGTACGAAAGAGGCTGGGTTAGGCAATTTGTAAAACAACTTCGCAGCAAATATCCGCAAGTGGATGATGTAGAGTTTGAAACCACCTCCCTTTCTTCACTTTTAAATTTGGAGAGTCATTTGGGTATTAGGGTCCTTATAGAACTACAAGGTAAGCTATTGGCTGGTGACGATGTAATTAAGCGTCTGCCACCTATAAAGCCAGATTCTAGTAGTTTTGTTCATATACCTACATTTTCAATATTCCAAGAAAGGGTAAAATCAACCCTGGCTACTAAAGATGTATTTTTGCCGGCCTATATATCTTGGGTAGCTAAGCGTTATATTCGTACCGGCTTTGAGCTTTGTATAGAAAGAGAAAAAGTATTTACGCGTGATTTATATCCTTGCTATAAGGTATTTTCCAAATACTATCCTGGTAAAGAGTATGAAATGTGTAAGGTTCTTGAACAGGCAATTAGTCCTACATGGACAAAAAGTCAATTACTGGGGTGTATTTACGCACTTGGTGAATGGCTAAATCTAGAGGTAAAAAAGAAATATCCAAGATATATTTAAAAATACTTTCGTATTATGTTCGTAGTGTGATAGAATATAGTTATAAGGTAATTTTAGTGTAAAAATGGCAAAAACTCATAAACAATTTGTGTGTCAAAACTGCGGAGCCTCATTTAGTAAATGGGCTGGTAAATGTATGCAATGTGGGGCATGGGATAGTTTGGTAGAGTCAGTGGCTGCAACCAAAATGGTCGGCAATAAAGTTGGTGAGCTACCATTAATTGAAAAAGTACAGAAACTTTCTGGCATAGAGCCCAATAAAACCCCACGTATATCTACAGCAAGTGTAGAGGTAGATACCGTGTTGGGTGGTGGGATAGTCCCGGGTAGTTTAATACTAATAGCTGGTGATCCAGGTATTGGTAAAAGTACACTTGTGCTGCAATTGGCTAGCGATGTTTCTGCATCGCAAAGCAAAAAAGTTTTGTATGTTAGTGGTGAAGAGTCGGCCAGTCAAATAAAGTTACGAGCTCAGCGCATAAAAAACCTCAGCGAGACCTTCGACTTTCTTGCAACTACCAACCTTGACCAAGTGCTAGCACAAACTTTTAACTCCAATTATGATTTAGTAATAGTCGATTCTATTCAAACCATGGCAAGCGCTGGTGTTGCCTCGGCTGCCGGAACAGTAAGTCAAATTACTAATGGCGCAAACGCATTAATGCAAGCTGCTAAATCAACTAATACTGCCTTTATTATTATTGGACATGTTACCAAAGAGGGTAGCTTAGCTGGACCACGTCTATTAGAACACCTTGTGGATACTGTTCTACATCTAGAAGGCGAAAAGTTTGGTGCGGTTAAATTTTTGCGCTCAGTCAAAAATAGGTTTGGTTCTACAAATGAGGTAGGCGTACTCGAAATGACCGATGGTGGATTGTTGCCACTAAAGAATCCTAGTGGAATATTACTAGAAGAACGTAGTAATAGTCCTGGTAGTGCAGTTTTTCCAACTATGGAGGGCACAAGGCCACTGCTTGTAGAAGTGCAAGCTCTGGTGAGCCCTAGTGTTTTTGGTTACCCCAAAAGAGCTGCCGTGGGTGTAGACCTAAATAGGCTAGGTCTATTGTGTGCAGTCATGACAAAACGTGGTGGAATCAATTTGAGCAGTAGTGACGTGTATGTTAATATTGTAGGTGGATTAAAGATAACAGAGCCTGCTATAGACCTTGCAATTATTTTGGCAATTGCCTCTGCCCACAAGAATAAAATTATAGACCCATCTTATATTGTTTTTGGAGAAACAGGTCTTAGCGGAGAAGTTCGTTCGGTCAATAGCTCAGAACGTCGTATTAAAGAAGCTAATAAACTGGGCTTTGATAAAGCAATAGCTCCCCCTAGCATAAAGGGTTCTAACATAAAAAATCCAAAAAATATAATTGAAGCTATTGGTATAATTACTAAAAGCTAAAACAGAAAGGTAAAAATGTACTTATTTATTATAGCTATTTTGGCGATGGTCTTGTTGGGCTTGGTGCTTGTTATTTACTTACTTTTAAACAAACAGACTCCACAGGGTGTTCAGGGCAAGATAGATAAAACTAACAACCAAAATAAATCACAAATATTAGTAGATACTTCGGCAATAATTGATGGCAGGATAGCCGATGTTGCCAAAACCGGCTTTGTGCCAGGCAAGCTATTAGTGCCGAGATTTATATTGGCAGAGTTACAAAACATTGCTGATAGCGAGGACCCTATGCGGCGAAGTCGTGGCAGACGAGGGCTGGAAATGCTCAATTTGCTTCGTCAAAACCCTGATGTAGAAATAGATATCATTGAAGAAAACCCCCAAGATGTAGCAGAAGTAGATCATAAACTAGTACACCTGGCGCGTGAGTATGGTACAAATATTCTCACCACCGACTATAATCTAAATAGAGTGGCAACCATAGAAAATGTAACAGTGCTAAATATGAACGAACTTGCCAATGCTATAAAAGCCTTGGTTATTCCTGGTGAAGAGATGCGAGTTAAAGTGGTGCAAAAAGGCAAAGAAAAAAACCAAGGACTTGCCTATTTAGAAGATGGAACCATGATTGTTGTTGAAAACGGCGACAAGCTAATAGGAAAAGATGTAGATGTGGAAGTGACTAGAATATTTCAAACCGTTGCTGGTAAAATGATATTTGCTGCACAAAATAATCAAAAAAGCACACATCATAGTGTATCGCGCAATGGTAGACGATCGACTACAAAAACCTAGAGTAGCATGTTTTTTATAAAAGCGCGGTAATCTAAGGATCTACCCTTGTGGAGCCTACCATCGCATAGTAACTACCACTAGGAAGTGGTCCCCAGGTGATTGATCCGCTACTTGAAGCTGTAGGACCAGCAAATAATGTGCCAGAAATTCTGTATAATGATGCCGTAAACGATCCTGGTCCGGTTATTGTACAGCTTGAAGATGTACAATTTAAGTCATAGCCAACACCTCCACCTCCAACTGTTACAGCAACAGAATTACTTTGAGCACTATACAGCCCGGTGTCGTATACTTTGGCATAATAACCATGTGGGCCATTGCCTGGTGTGTCATTTATACTAACAGCGCCACCTGCTCCAACACCAGTTGAACTTATAAGGTTACCATCTCTAAATATATCTACTCTATTTATTGGGAATTTGCCACCAACAATATTGGCTGTTACAAGAACTGTAGAGCCGTTAACAGTAGCCGAGACGCTTATAGAAGGTTGAGCATCACCACATTGATGCACATCGTCTTTGTCGGTTGGTACACTGCCACCAGAGCTATACCCTAGACTTCTGGCTAGTGCAGCTACAGGAGGATTCCATCGGTTAAAAGATGGGTCTGTAGTTGGAATTTCGGCGTTCATAGTATTACCCGTAACTTCTTGTTTGGCTGCCTCTGGGGTGCATTCGGTTGCTAGTTTACCACTTACAGTATCAATAACCCCTTTTTGATCACCATCGGCTTTGCTCAGGTTGTACCAACTAGAAAAAATATCAGTACGAGTCTTTTTGCTTGTGGCCGTTGGAGTTTTACCGGTATTAGCATCTAAAGTAACTTGTTTTAATCGAGGATCTTGCACGAATTGCTCTACAGGGGTGTTGTCTGTAACGGCACGCATAAACTTATTCCAAATTGGTGCCGAGACTATACTAGCTGCTTGAGTCATTGGTTTATTATCATTATTCCCTGCCCAAACCGCAGTTACTATTGATGGAGTGTAGCCCATTGTCCAGGCATCTTTGTAGTCTTCACTGGTACCAGTTTTAGCAGCTACTGGGCGATTTGGTAGTGTTAAGGGGTTATTACAACTAAATGCACCCAAGCTACAACGAGCAGCGTTATCGGTCATAATACTTGTTATTTCTGAAGTAATTTGAGGATCTAAAACTTGTTTTGATTTATTATTATCGCCTGTATTGTCATCAATAGTTTTGCCTGAGGGGTCGGTAATTTTTAACCAATAAACTTGATCATGCTTTTGGCCATTGTTGGCAAGTACAGAAAATGCGTTTGCCATATCTACCATCTTAACTTCACCAGCACCCAAGGCTAAACTCAGACCATACTCGTCGGTGTTGCGGTCAAATGTAGTTATACCCATATCTTTGGCGGTACCCAGAAATTCGGTCTGACCCCCAATATAAAGTGCCTTTACTGCTGGTATATTAAGAGAACTTGCCAGTGCGGTTCTCGCCGATTGCACGCCATAAAATCGCTTGGTATAGTTTTGAGGCTTATAACCTCCGCCAAAATCAGTCTGTACATCATAAAATGTACTACCGGGCCCCCAGTTTTTCTTAAATAAATTGGAGTAGACTATTGGCTTAATAGACGATCCTGGTTGTCTGCGGGCAACAGCAACATTGTAACTACCAAAATCAGGATTGTTATAATCGTAACTACCTACCATTGCGAGTACTTCACCATTTTTTGGGTCTGCTGCGGTAAGAGCGGCATTACTACCTCCATTCGCCTGAACACTGGCCATATTTGAAGCAACAGCATCCTCAGCTTGCTTTTGCTTATCATAATCTAGACTAGTTATAACCTTCAAACCACCTTCATTCACTCTTTTTACACCAAACTGATCTTCTAATAGCTCGCGAACATATTGCACAAAGTGTGGAGCCGTAACATTTGCATAGGGGTTGTAGGGCTTAAGTTGAGCTAGCACATCTACCTTCTTAGCTTCGTCGGCTTGCGCTTGGGTAATTTTCTTTTGTTCTACCATAAGATCCAAAACCTTATCTTTTTTAGCAAGTAATGCTTCTTTGTGGTTGCCATATGGGGAATAATAAGTGGGGGCTTGTGGTAGGCTAGCCAACATAGCACATTGAGACAAAGTAAGATCTTTAGCATCAACTCCAAAAAATTGCTTTGAGCCAGCTTGAACACCATAGGCAGTTGATCCATAAGGAATCTCATTTAGGTAAAGTTTTAAAATATCGTCTTTCTTGTATAACTGCTCTATTTCTATAGATAAAATTAATTCTTTAATTTTTCTACTATAGCTGCGTTCTCCTGTAAGTAGGGCGTTTTTTACATACTGTTGAGTAATAGTTGATCCGCCACCCTTAGTAGGATCTTTAAAAATAATACCAGTAAAAGCTCTGGCAAGTCCCTTTGGACTAAACGCGCCCTGTGAGTAAAAATCCTTATCTTCTAGTGACACAGTTGCATCTTTTATGCACTGGGGCATCTGATTAAACTCGATAAGACTTCTATTTTTGTCACCATAGACCTCAACCAATAAGTGCTCACCAGTTCTGTCATATAATTTGGTGGTCTGGGCACTAGCCAAGGCATTGATTTTGTTCGGACTAGGTAGATCTTTAGCAAACCAGGCAAATACAGCTGCTATTAGTAGTAAGCACGATAACGCACCAATAGCATAAAGCTTGAGAGCTTTTTTACTACTCACAATCTTAAACACGTGCTTGGGTTCGAGTTTTTTTATACCTTTTGCTGGAGGAACAGCCGGAACAAATAGCCAACCAAAAACCTTGCCCTTCTTCTTAATAGGGGTATTAGCTCGGTTTGAACGCGAAACAGGCGTATTGGCGCTAGATTTTAAACCAGTGCGCACTACGCGGCGTTTTCTTTTGCGGGGGTAGGGTTTTCTTGCCATTTATGGTTTATTCTTTACTTATGATTATATACAAAAAACGCCATATAAGCTATAATGTGACTAATATGAAAGAACTCTTTTTCGTTACTATAGCAAACAATTATTCTTAGCCAATCCGTCAGCTCACGGATTGGCGCACTTAATGTTTATATAAATCGCAATACTAACGAAAAGGAAATACAGTGAAAAAAATTACTCAACAACAGCTCAACGAACTCCTAACACGCAATGTAGAAAATGTAATAGTACGAGAAGATCTTGAGAATAAACTAAAATCTGGTAAAAAATTACGCATCAAGCTCGGGTTTGACCCTACAGGGGTTCGGCTTCATATAGGTCGTGCAGTGACTCTTTGGAAGCTTCGAGAGTTTCAGGATCTTGGTCATCAAATTTGCTTTGTAATTGGTAACTTTACTGCTCAAATAGGTGACAGCTCAGACAAAGAGGCTGAGCGTCAAATGCTTACGCCAGAACAGATAGCAGAGAACGTCAAAGATTACCATCGTCAGTTAAGTCTTATACTAGACATGAATAAGGTAGAGCTGTATTACAACGCAGATTGGTTTGATAAGATGAATTTGCAAAAATTCTTCAAGTTAACCAGTCTTTTTACTATTCAACAAATGAGTGAGCGTGATAATTTTGCCAAGCGCATCGCGGCCGGCAAGCCGGTAGGAATGCACGAGACGCTTTACCCAATATTCCAGGGCTACGATTCTGTCGAAATGAAGTCCGATCTGGAAGTGGGAGGCAACGATCAGCTTTTTAATCTAATTGCGGGTCGTGATGTGCAGAAGGCTTTTAATATGGAACCTCAAAACGTCATAACCTTTCAACTACTAGAAGGCACAGATGGCCGCAAGATGAGCACCAGCTGGGGAAACTGCATCTACATAGATGAAAAGCCTGCCGAAATGTACGCGCTCGTTATGACTATTCGAGATGAGCTTATCCCAACCTACTTCAAGCTAGCAACAGATATTGACTTGAAAATAATAGAAGAGATTGAAAAAAACATGGCAGCTGGAGACAATCCACGCGATACCAAGGCAAGTTTGGCACGGGCTATTGTGGCTCGCTACAATGGCGAAAAAGCTGCATTAAACGCCGAAGCTATCTGGAACAAGCAATTTAGAGATGGTGAAAAACCAAAAGACATAGATACTATGAAGATTAAACCTGGTAAACTTGTAGATCTTATAGGTATGCAGTTCGATTTAAGTAAATCAGAAGTAAAGCGTATTATCGACCAAAGTGGTGTGCGGGTAGATGACGAAGTAGTAAAAGATATCGATTTTGTACTAAAAAAATCTGCCTTGATTCAGGTGGGCAAACGTAGATTTGTTAAGTTCCGTATTTAAAATAACTACAAGCTAAGTCTTTTTAGAGAACATCTATAAATTCGAGTTCGGCATTTGTTCGTGCTAAAATATAATTATGAGTAAACTCAATTTAGACAGACCAGTATCGGTGCTTAGTGGAGTTGGACCAGTTATAGAAAAAGGCTTACATCAACTCAATATTAAAACCATTAAGGATTTAATATTGTATTTTCCTAGGCGTTGGGAAGATTTTAGTCAAGTAAGCAAACTTAAAGATATTAAACCTGGACGAGTAGCAGTGAGTTGCGAAATAGAGCAAATAAACGTACGACGCAGTGCGCGCAATAAGCGCCTAACTATTACAGAGGCAATTTTATCTGATGGAACTGGCACAATTAAAGCGGTGTGGTTTAATCAGCCCTATTTAGCAAGCACTCTAAAAAAAGACCAAGAATACCTGTTTGCTGGTAACTTTGAGTTTAAAAATAACTATCTTAGTTTAAATAGTCCCACTTTTGAGATTGCTAACCAAAGCAATAAAAAAGGCAAGATATATAGTATATACTCAGAGAATAGTATAATTTCGTCTAAGATTGTTCAAAAGCTTATCGGCCAAGTAATACATCTATGCGATGAAATGAGCGATGGTTTTCCTGATGAATTTGAAAAACGTTACGACCTTATAAGCTACTCAAAAGCTGTTAAGAATCTACACCAGCCAGAAAGTATGGATCTTGTAGAGTTGGCGAAAGAACGAATGAGCTTTGTTGAGCTATTTGAATTGGTTTTGACCGGGTTGGTAATAAAAAATGACATAAAAACTGAAGTATCGCCCAAAATAGATTTTAGTCTAGAAGTGGTCGAATCAGTGCTCAAACAGCTAAATTTTGACTTAACCAACGCGCAGAGAAAAGTATCTTGGCAAATATTTAAAGATCTCGAAAAAACCAAACCTATGAATAGGATGATAGAGGGGGATGTGGGCTCGGGCAAAACCATGATATCGCTTCTAGCAATTACAATGACCGTTAAATCTGGTTACCAAGCAGCATTAATGGTGCCAACAGAAACTTTAGCGCGCCAACACATAGTTACTTTTAAAAATATCTTAAACTCTTTAAATATCAAATGTGAGCTATTGGTATCGGCACTTAAAAAATCAGAAAAAACTAAGTTGCAAGCTAAAATATCAAATGGTGATATACAAGTTGTTATTGGTACTCACGCGCTACTATCAACGGGTGTAGAATTTAATAAATTGGGACTTGTAGTGATAGATGAACAACATAGGTTTGGAGTAAACCAACGAAGAGCTCTCAAAACCAAGGCTAGTTTTATGCCACATGTACTCACCATGACGGCAACACCAATACCTCGAAGCCTAGCCTTAGTAGTGTATGGGGATCTTGATGTATCAATAATTGACGAACTTCCACCTGGCAGAAAGCCGGTAGAAACCAAGGTAGTTCGTGAAGTAGACAGAAGAATGGTTTATGGTTTTGTTGATCAATTAATTCAACAAGGTCAGCAAGTGTTTATTATTTGCCCAAGTATAGTGCAAAACGATCTAAGTAATATGAAATCTGTAGAGGTAGAGTATTCAAGACTTCAAAAAACCGTCTTTAATCATCGTAAAATTGCCATGTTGCATGGCAAGATGAAACAAAATGATAAATCTAAAATTATGGACGATTTTAGATTGGGTAAATATAACATACTGCTAGCAACAACCGTTATTGAAGTAGGGGTAGATGTACCCAATGCCACGGTCTTAATTGTAGAAAATGCTGAGAGATTTGGCTTAGCCACCCTTCATCAGCTACGTGGCCGGATAGGAAGGAGCAATCTACAGTCGCATTGTTATTTGATGTCTGAAACAGATAATGCACAATCTTATAATAGGCTAAATGCTCTTGAAAAAACCAATGACGGGTTTAGACTAGCACAAATAGACCTAGAAATTAGAGGACCAGGTGAAATTTATGGCCAAATGCAACATGGTCTATTAGACTTACGCTTTGCCAATGTCTTCGACACAACAATGCTAGCAAAAGTTCGTGAAGCAGCAAATTCTATGATAGAAAATGAAAACATGTTACAATATTCCAACATAGTTAAGCGTATTAATGTACTCAAAAAACTAACCTCACTCGATTAAGCAATATGAATTCTGGCGTCATTACATACTTTACAAAAGGCAAAATGTTTAATTCTGTTGGAACACATCAAAAGTTTGATAAAACAGCATATAGAATACTTCTGCCCAATATAGAAAAAGACAAGTTTCCAACAAAGTCTCTAATACTTAGTTTTGAAGGCATGGGTGGACCTGATGGTTTAAAATTCAAAGGTAAATACAAGTCTGATCATTTGTGGGACCCTATTAATCAAATTGGTTTTTTACCATCATGGATAGAAATACATTTTAAAAACCTAATAATTGCACTTAAAAAAGACGATGTTGTTAAGGCATCTTTTGAGGCGGGATTTTTAGCACACTATCTTACCGATAGCCTTACACCCGCCCATCACGTGAGTAATAAACTAATAACTGCCGAATATGAAAATTCTAGTAAAGCTCGATTGGGCTGGTTGTATTTCGGGCGCAAAGGATTAGTGAGCTCACATGTAATGTTTGAAACTGGAGTTTCTACCACGGTAGCTTTAAATAGACTCAGAATAAAGTTTGACGAAAATCTATACGAACGAATTCAAAAAGATGGTATTAAAAAGGTTGTAGAAGAAGAGTCGTTGCGAATAGCTAAACTAGATTTGTATGATCAATTTTTAAAAAAAGGCTGGTCGGCTAGTTTGGCAAAAACTGTCAAGACTGTAGTAGTAAAAAGAATTCCTCAACTTATTTCGGCAGCTTGGTTGGCTGCATATGTTCAGGCAGGCTATGATCGGCAACAAGTGACCACGGCTGTTCAAAAGTAATCTCCGAAGTTCTTTCACCTATTTCTATAGGGTAAATTCCGGTAAAACATGCACAACAGAGTTTATCTTCTGGTACCCCAACTGCATCAATCATACCCCTATACGATAAAAACTCTAGGCTATCGGCCTTGGTGTATTTACATATTTCTGTAATCGTTTTTCGTGAAGCTATTAGCTTGTTTTGGTCTGGTGTATCTATACCGTAGAAGTCAGGAAACCTAATGGGTGGTGAGCTAACTCTTACATGCACTTCTCGTGCTCCGGCTCGGCGTAGCATTGCTACAATTTTGTTCATTGTTGTGCCTCGTACAATTGAGTCATCTACCAACACAATACTTTTCCCTTTCAAATGCTCTGGTAGGGGATTGAGTTTCATATGCACAGCTTTTTCTCGTAAATCTTGGGTAGGAGCGATAAATGTTCTATGTATATATCTATTTTTTATAAGACCATGATCAAATTCCAAGCCGAGTGTGTTGGCATAACCAAGAGCGGCAGGTATGGCAGAATCTGGCACTGGTATTACAAGATCAGCATTAGCCGGAAATTCATTAGCTAAATGTTCGCCGAGCTTACGTCGCACCTCGTTAACCAACTTACCCGCAAGCACACTGTCTGGTCTAGCAAAATATATAAACTCGAAAACCTCGAGTTTGGGGTTGGGTTGTTGAATCTGCCAACTTTTAATGCCATTTTTATTTATTCTTATGAGTTCACCTGGCTTAACATCACGTAATAGCGTTGCACCAACCATATCAAAGGCACAAGTTTCAGAAGCAACAATGTATCCGTTTTCCAATTCGCCAATACTTAGCGGTCTTACCCCACATTGATCTCTAAATGCGTAAATAGCATTTTTAGTAAGCATTGTACAGCTAAATACTCCGCTAAAAAGTGGCCAGGCCAAACGGATAGCTTGTTCGGCAGTTTTTCCGTGATATATATAATATCTAATAGCATCGGCCATCATCTCGCTATCGTTACTACCTCGCTTATAAATTTCCTTAGATTTTAGAAATTCTTTTAGCAACACTGTTGAGGGCAAGTTGCCGTTATGTGCAAGGGCAATAACATCGTCGCCCCGCAATACCGGTTGCATATGGCTATCATGTTTACCACCAGAAGTTGCATATCGATTATGCCCAATTGCTAAATTGCCCTGTAATTTTTGAAGATCTTCTTCGCGATAAACTTGCGCCACCAAGCCTGCACCACGATGTGAAAAAAACTGTCCATCATCTACCGTAACTATACCAGAGCTTTCTTGACCCCGATGTTGAAGTGCAGATAAAGAAAAATATGTTAGTCTAGCTGCCGACTCATTAGTGGTAAAAACAGCCGTAACGGCACATTTTTCTTTTAGTTTTGACAAAGTATCCCTCCTTAGTTAAATATATTGTATCATAGTGCATATGTTGCAAATAATTAGTGGTGAATTAAAATCTCAAAAAATCTTGCAACCCAACACTACAAAAACTCGACCAGTGAGTCAAAAAGTACGAGCGGCAATTTTTAATGTGCTGGGTAATAGAGTAGAAGGGGCACAGGTAGCAGACCTCTTTGCAGGTTCGGGGTCTCTGGGTATCGAGGCACTGAGTAGGGGTGCAGACTTTGCTGTATTTGTAGAAAAAGACATAAAGGCTTTAAGTGTAATAAAAAACAACATACAAAAACTTAACCTAAAGAACCGATCGAGCGTAATGCACCTAAACGTCAAAAGCTATATTAAGTCGGCTAGCGAGTTACAGGATATTATTTTTTTAGACCCTCCCTATGTTGATTTTAATATAGAGCTAGTCAACACGGTGGTCAATCTGTTAAAATCAACTGGTGTGATTGTGGTAAGTTGCTCTATAAAAGCTAGTTTAACTGGGTTGAGTCAAAATTATAAAATTGCTCAACAAAAAGTATACGGCGACACACAGATTATTTATATAATAAAACAATAGCTTATGCGGATGTGGTGGAATTGGTAGACACGCTAGCCTTAGGAGCTAGTGGGGTAAAACCCGTGAAGGTTCAAGTCCTTTCATCCGCACCATGCAATTATCATTACAAAACAAAAAACATATTTGTTAGATCTATAAGGATTACAGGGCTACGATGTTTTACCAAAAGCCCACTTCTTTATTGACTAAACTTCTGATAACATCAATACAGTTATGAATTCTAACAAGTTAACGATAATAGGTGGCAAACCACTAAAAGGTGAGATAGCTTTACGCGGTGCCAAAAATGCACTACCTAAAATAATGGTTGCCGCATTACTAAGTAGTGATGAATCGATAATTTCAAATGTATCCGATATATCTGATGTTGAAATTGTAACTAACATGATAAATCTTTTAGGGGGTGCGGTTGAGGAGATTGCTCCTGGAACTATTAAGATAGTATCAAAAAGCCTCAAACTTGTTTCCGCCAAAGAGTTACACGAAGTTGCTGGCACTAGCAGAATACCAATTCTTTTTGCAGGCCCTCTCTTGCACCGTTTGGGTCGAGCTGTATTACCCTCGCTCGGTGGTTGCAAAATCGGTACTAGGCCAGTTGATTTTCACCTCTCTGCCTTACAAAAACTAGGTGCCATAGAACATGATATAGTTGGTGGGTTTGAACTCTCAGCCCAAAAGCTGTATGGTACCAAAATAAAACTAAATTACCCTAGTGTAATGGCTACCGAACAGATACTAATTAGTGCGTCATTAGCTGAGGGAGTGACCGAGGTTAGTAACGCTGCAGTTGAGCCGGAGATAATCGATCTTATATGTGTTTTGCAAAAGATGGGTGCCATAATTTCTGTTGACACAGACAGAGTTATATCTATTAGGGGTGTAAAAAAGCTTCGTGGTTTTAAGCACAAAGTAATGCCAGATCGTATAGAGGCAGGTAGTTGGGCTTGCGCAGCGGCTGCGACAAATGGAAGAATATTTGTTCGCGAAGCAAGACAGGCGGATATGATGGCTTTTTTAAATGCTTTTAGACTAATTGGTGGAGAGTATAATGTTACTGATGACGGAATTGAGTTTTGGCGTGGTAGCAGTACCAAGCCGATTAGTTTGGAGACCGATGTGCATCCTGGATTTATGACTGATTGGCAACAACCTTTTACAGTTCTGCTTACTCAGATTGATGGTCTTTCTACCATTCACGAGACGGTCTATGAAGACCGATTTGGATTTACAAAGGTATTAAATGATATGGGCGCAAAAATTCAACTTTATCAAAACTGTTTGGGTAAACTACCATGTCGTTTTGCTCAATCCAACTACCAACATAGCGCAGTTATTTCCGGCCCTACAAGACTAAAAGGTGGAACAATAAAAGTTCCAGACCTTAGGGCTGGCTTTAGTTACGTTATTGCAGCCTTGGTTGCCAAAGGAGAAACTACAATTACAAATATAAATATAATAGAGCGTGGGTATGAGCAGTTTGAAGATAAATTAAGAGGAATAGGGGCAGATTTAAAGTAAAATTTTCAAATTCTATTGACACACCTACAAGCAATCTGTTAGACTAGTTTTTATCTTTTGTACCTTGTAATAAGCTGTTTTATTTTAAGACAGCTACAGCTGCGATAAATTTATCTTGGCTGTGGCTGCCTTACTATAATGTACGGCTTCAACAATTCAAGAATTTCTGTTGCTTCCTTAAAAATCGTGTAGGGCGCACGTACTTAGGTTGCGACAGGATAGTCCCGAAAGCGTTGAGTGGTTTGTGACCGCTTGCTGCCAACGCTTTCGGGCAATATCTCATAAAGATAATCATCTTCGGTGCTGCCAACACCATTGCCGGCGGGCGTACTAAACGTGTAGATGATTGTTAAATGAGAAACAGCGGACAGATAGCTCAAAGCATGAATAGAGCAGCCGTCAAAGACGGAAGGTCAAGAGGTCGAATCTCCTGTCTGCACGAACCTCTTCTAGTTCAAAGCCCTACCCAGGGTGGAGAAGAAGGGGCTACCCGCTTCGGGTTGGTTAGTGAAGTCCACTGGTCTTTAGCTAATCAACCTGTTGCGGGACCAAGGTCCCGTAGCTCAGTTGTAAGAGTACTCGATTGAAAGTCGAGGGGTCGCTGGATCGATACCAGCCGGGACCACTATAGAGTCGTGGGCCATTGCCCAAACTCATGGGGATGCTACGACGATTGATGAAGAAACCAACGGACAATGTCCGCGGCCGAAACTTCAATCGTGTCGGTTGTAGAGCTAGAGACTTGGTTTGTCCCGTCGACTACTGCAGTGGTTGATAGGCCGAGAGATTCTGCAGGTCTTTTTGGAAGTACAAATCATTATCTAGTCGCAGGTTCGAATCCTGTCATCCTCCACGCCCTTTAGCCCCAATCTGTAATTCTACAGATTGGGGCTTTTTCTTTGACACACACACTGATTCTTTGTTATGTTATGCACGGTATCGAACCTACTCAAGGACAAAACATCATGAGAATCACGGCATTTGTGGTGGCAAGAAAATCAGATGAGACACCAGACAAAACCATAAATAATGTAATAAACTTTTCAGAATTATATCCAACTTTTGAGAAAGCTCACGATGTGGCAATAGAGCTGCCGATTAATGGTAGCCCATGTCCTATCTATGAAGTAACGATTGAACTAACAAATCCACAAAAGGTCTACCCTTTATCTTCTAATTCTACCTCAACCGCTTAAGTTGGGGGTTTTTATTATTGGCAAACAGCAGACAATTTGCTACAATATGCAAACATGATTAAACATACTATTACCAACAACAAAAAAAGCGAGCAAACATTACTAATAACCGTAGATGAGCAGTTTATTAATCCATACAAACAATCTGTTCTTAAGAGACTTAAAAAGAATCTAAAGGTTGATGGTTTTAGACCTGGCAACGTACCAGATAAAATTGCTGAACGCGAATTGGGCGAAGCCAAAGTACAGGCCGAAGTTCTAGAGGAAGTTATTATGCACGCTTACAGCAAGGTGGTACGTGAAGCAAAGATCGAAACCGTAGCTAGCCCTCAAATCAGCCTTAAGAAATTTGTGCCATATAGTGAGTTGGAGTTTGAAGCCGTTGTTGCGATAATGCCCGATTTTAAACTAGATCTGAAAAAGCTAAAGGTAAAAAAGCCTACAGTTAAGATAGATAAAAAAGAAATCGAAGATACTTTACAGAATTTAGCTCAGCAATCTGCAAGAAAAGTTGATTCAACAAAAGGTATCAAAAAATCTGATGAAGTAAAATTTGACTTTGAAGGGGTAAGAGAAGGTAAGCCAGTTGAAGGTGCTTCGGCAAAAAATCATATAATGATTATTGGCGAAGGAAGTTTTATACCTGGTTTTGAAGAAGAAATGATTGGTCTTAAAAAAGGTGATAAAAAAACCTTTACTATTAGGTTTCCTAAAGAATATCACGCTAAAGACTTAGCTGATAAAAAAGTAGAGTTTAGTATTAATATTGTAGATGTAAAAACTGTAGAGAAGCCCAAAGTAGATGACGCTTGGGCAAAAACTGTTGGGCCTGTTAATAACTTAAGTGAACTAAGAACAGAAATTGAAAAAAGCCTAGTGCAAAATAAGCAGACTGAAGCCGATAAGCAGTTTGAAAACGAAGTGCTTGAGTTAGCAATTAAGCAAGCTAAAATTGACGCTCCCGAGAGTCTGGTAGGTGAACAAGCCAATAAACTACGACAAGAAACAGAAGACAATTTGAAAAATAGTGGCTTAGATCTAGAAAAGTACCTACAACTACAAGGTCAAAAACCCCAAGACTTTGAGTTGCAACTTAAAACCGAAGCCGAGAAAAGAGTAAAACTTGGCATTATTTTGCGGTCAGTAATAGAAAGTGAAAATATACAAATTAGTGAACAAGAAATTGAGTCTGAGTTGGATCGTATGAAAACTCAATATACCGACCCGAAGATGCAAGAAGAACTCTCGCACAACCACTTCAGAGAAGATCTTAAGAATCATTTATTAACACAAAAAGCAGTCACTACATTAACAACCGCAGCCACAAAGTAGCCTAACTCTATTTGAGAGTAAAGTAACCGACAAATAATATATTGCCTATTGTGTTAAAATATCACTATGAACAACAATGACTTTTCGAATAACTCCATACTTATACCAACCGTAATTGAAAAAACTCAAGCAGGTGAACGAGCCTATGATATCTACTCACGTCTACTCAATGAAAGAATTATATTTTTAGGTACACAGATTGACGACACGGTAGCAAATTTAGTGATTGCCCAGTTACTTTTTTTACAAAGTGAAGACCCTAGCTCTGATATTAGTCTTTATATTAATAGTCCAGGCGGAAGCGTAACTGCTGGGCTAGCAATTTATGACACTATGCAACATATCAGCCCCGATGTGAGTACGATATGTGTCGGCATGGCTGCTAGCATGGGAGCTTTTTTATTGGCTTGCGGCCAAAAAGGAAAGCGTTATTCATTACCAAATTCTAGAGTAATGATTCATCAACCTTCTGGTGGATTTTCTGGAACTGCTGCAGATATTGAAATTACGGCTAACGAAATTATAAAGATACGTCATCGCCTAAATGAAATATTAGCCCAAAAAACTGGTCAATCGGTTACCAAAATCACTGCTGATAGCGATAGAGATTTTTGGCTATCTGCCGATGAAGCAAAAAAGTATGGATTGGTCGATGCTGTAGTCGAGAAAAAACCAGTATATAAAAAGAATAAGTAGTGGAATAAACGAAAGTTGTGTATTCAGAACTGCTAAAGAACCCCAATTTTTTAAAGATTTGGATAGCTCAACTTACTAGCCAATTAGCGGCTAACCTACTTAACTTTGCCTTAATAATTAGAGTCTATGATTTAGCGGCACACACTTCGTATGCCAACATCGCCGTAAGTTTACTTATTTTGGCCTTTGGTATACCTTCGATTATATTTGCGGTACTCGCTGGTGCCTACGTAGATCATTGGGATAGGAAGAAAGTCTTGATAATTACCAATATTGCTCGTGCTATTTTGGTACTAAGTTTTTTATTTACAAGTAGCAATTTAATATTTATCTACCTGACAGTTTTTGCGATCTCGATATTTTCGCAATTCTTCACGCCTGCTGAAGGAGCTGCCCTACCAAAGTTAGTTAAAAAGCCTGAATTCTTGGGCGCCAACTCCCTATTTTTGTTTACGCTATACGGTAGTTTTGTGGTCGGCTACAGTTTAGCTGGGCCACTAGTGGCAGTTGGCGGACCAGACAGTGTCTACTGGGTGGCATCTATAGCCTTTGCAATAGCCGCCATACTTTGTTTTGGCCTACCTAGTTTGCGAGCCGAGGCGTTACCTAAGAAACTTAGCGCAGTCAATGCAGAAGTATTTTCAACAATTCGTTCAAACTTCAAACAAATTGTTACAAATCCAAAATTGATTTTTCCAATACTAAACCTGACCATTTCTCAAGCAATGCTAGGAGTAATATCGGTGCTTGCACCTGCAATCGCGTTTTTGGTGTTTAACCAGAGCCTAGCCAATGTTAGCTATAAGCTCATTGTGCCTGCTGCGGTAGGTATGATATTGGGCGCTATTATGGTGGGTAGAGTATTTAAAAATGTCAATAAATCTAGAGTAATCGATATTGGTATACTATCTGCCGCGGCATTATTAATTGGTTTGAGTTTTGTACCTGCCCTGAACGGCCTAAAGTTTTTCGGACTAATAGTTGCTACTATCTCGTTGTTTTTAGGTGTAACCAACGGCTTAGTGAGTGTATCAGCCCAAACCCTCGTGCAGCTCAATTCTACCGATGAGGCTAGAGGTAAAATATTTGGCACTCTAAATATGATGATGAATTTAGCAGCCATTGTACCGGTCTTTCTGGCTGGAATAACGGCTGATTTAGTGAGCCCACTAAGCGTTTTAACTATTTCCGGGGTATTAATAGGAATATTTGGTGTTTATCAGCATTACTCATTTACAAAAATACAGATAAAAAGTGCTTGACAGTACACCTCATATTAAGATACACTTGAACATATAAGAGGACGCTTAAACTATTTCAACCGGTTTGTATATCCAAAAATATTTGGTGTACCGGTTTTTTGTCGGTTTAGAAAAACCTCCTAAATTAAGCAGTGCAGCAACAAATTAATAGGAGAAAATGGGAAACATGCAAAAAGCCCCCGCGAACACGCGTATTTTTTTACACCAAAACAAAGAACTACTTGAACTTCCTAATTTAATAAAAATTCAAACTGACGCCTACGATTGGTTTGTAGACGAAGGTCTTAAAGAACTGTTTGCCGAACTTTCTCCAATAGAGGACTTCACTGGCAAAAAATATGCTCTTAGTTTCAAAGACTACCACTTTGAAAAACCTAAATTTACCAAAGCACAAACGAAAGACAAAAACATTAGCTACGAAGCATCGCTCAAAGTTAGTGCAGAACTCGTTAATAAAGAAACCGGCGAGGTTAAAACCCAGGAGATATTCATGGGTGATTATCCAATTATGACCGATCGCGGTACCTTTATTATTAATGGTGTAGAAAGAGTAGTAGTTAGTCAGTTGGTGCGCTCTCCGGGCGTATTTTTTACGCGCGATAATAATGCTAGTTATTTTGGTGCCAAAATTATTCCTAATCGTGGGGCGTGGTTGGAGTTAGAAACTGGCCAAAATGGTGTAATGAGTGTGAAGATTGATAGAAAACGTAAGATTGCTGTAACCGCACTTTTACGAGCTTTTGGATACGGAAGTGATAAAGAAATTAAAGAACTGTTTGCCGACGTTGATACAGGCGAGGTTAAGTTTATAGATGAAACAATAGCTAAAGACCCTAGTAGTACGACCGCCGAAGCCTTAATGGAAGTTTATAGACGTATTCGACCGGGCGATCTAGCTACTGTAGAAAACTCCAAAAGTTTAATAGACGGTATGTTTTTTGATTATAAACGGTATGATTTTTCAAAAGTCGGACGATACAAGGTGAATAAACGTCTTGGACTAAATGTTAAAAACACTCCAGAAAATAGAATTTTAAGACGTGAAGATTTTGTAGCCATAGTAAAAGAAGTTATTCGAATGAGTAATGAAAATGCTCCTACTGAGGATATAGACCACCTTGGTAATCGCAGACTCAAAATGGTTGGTGAACTTATACAGTCGAGATTTAGAGTAGGTATTTTGCGAATGGAGCGTATTGTTAAAGACCGCATGAGTCTTGCTGATCCCGACACTATTCAGCCGGCCCAGCTAGTGAATGTTAGGCCCATTGTAGCAAGTGTTAAGGAATTTTTTGCCTCACACCAACTTAGTCAGTTTATGGATCAAATCAATCCGCTCGCCGAGATAGTACACAAAAGACGACTCAACGCTATGGGACCTGGTGGGCTCAACCGTGAACGTGCTGGTTTTGAAGTACGTGATGTCCATCGTACTCACTATGGTCGAATTTGCCCTATCGAAACTCCAGAAGGACCAAATATTGGTTTAGTGAGTACACTTGCAACTTATGCGCAGGTAAATGAGTATGGATTTTTAGAAAGTCCTTATCTAAAAGTTATTAACTCCGTCGCTCCGGAAAAATCTGTAGGTGAAATAGCAAGAACTCAAGTAAAAGACAAAAAAGGCAAAGTAATAGTTAAGGCTGGCGATAAAATTACGACTACACTAGCTAAACAACTAAAATCATCAGGCATTGAAGCCGTACCCGTGAAGGCTCGCGTAACATCTACAGTCATCTATCTCGATGCCAGCGACGAAGAAAAGGCCGTAATTGCTCAAGCTAATACTTCTACCGACAAAGAAGGTTATTTTGTAGAAAAACGTATAGCAGTAAGAGGAATTGGCGGTGAAGCCGATGAAGAAGATGCCGACAACGTTGAGTATATGGATGTTACTAGCAAGCAGACTGTAGGGGTGTCAGCTAGCCTAATTCCTTTCTTAGAAAGTGATGATGCAAAACGAGCTTTGATGGGTGCAAATATGCAACGTCAAGCAGTGGCTCTGGTACGCCCAGACTCACCTGTAGTTGGTACAGGCATTGAAGGTACCGTTGCTGTAGACTCCGGACAGGTTATTTTGGCCGAAGCCGATGGTCAGGTAGTTTCTTCAACTGCTGAGGCTGTTAGTGTGAAATACAACAAGCTTGGGCTAAAAACATACGAATTATCAAATTTTGTGAGATCTAACCAAGGTAGCTGTATTCATCAGAAAGCCGTAGCATCATCCGGTCAAAAAGTTAAAAAAGGTGATGTACTGGCAGATGGTATGAGTACTCAGGCAGGCGAATTAGCTCTAGGACAAAATGTTCTTGTAGCTTTCATGCCTTTTGAAGGGCTAAACTTTGAAGATGCAATTATCGTTTCCCAAAGCTTAGTGCAAGACGACAGATATACTAGCATACACATCGAAACACACCAAATAGACGTTCGCGACACCAAACTTGGTCCAGAAGTTGTAACACGTGATATACCTAATGTTTCCGAAGAAAGCTTAAAAGATCTAGATGAAGAAGGGATTGTAAGAATTGGAGCCGAGGTGGGAGCCGGAGATATTTTGGTGGGTAAAATTACTCCTAAAGGTGAGACTGAATTGTCTAGTGAAGAACGTTTGTTACGCGCAATATTTGGTGAAAAAGCCCGCGATGTAAAAGACACTAGCTTAAGAATGCCTAACGGCGCAACGGGTAAAGTTGTAGATGTAAAAATATTATCACGCGAAAATGACGACGACTTACCAGCTGGCGTATCTCTTCAGATATATGTTGCTGTTGCGGAACTGCGTAAGATACAAGTAGGTGACAAAATGGCCGGACGACATGGTGACAAAGGGGTTATTTCTAAGATAATGCCGGTAGAAGATATGCCACATCTAGAAGATGGTACCCCGGTAGATATTATCTTAAACACTTTGGGTGTTGGTTCTAGAATGAACTTGGGTCAGATCCTCGAAACCCACCTAGGTTGGGCAGCTAGCGCTATCGGTTATAAAATTGCTAGCCCGGTGTTTGATGGTGTTAAGATAGACGAAATTAAAGCCGAACTTAAAAAAGCTGGATTGCCAGAGGATGGGAAAGCCCAGCTTTACTCGGGCTATACTGGCGAACCATATGCCAACCGCACTACAGTTGGTGTAAAATACATGTTGAAACTTCAACATATGGTAGACGACAAGATTCACGCACGGTCTACTGGCCCATACGCGATGGTTACTCAACAGCCACTCGGTGGTAAGGCTCAAATGGGCGGACAACGCTTTGGAGAAATGGAAGTTTGGGCTCTCGAGGCCTATGGGGCATCTAATACCCTGCAAGAAATTCTAACCATTAAATCAGACGACGTTATTGGCCGATCAAAAGCCTATGAATCTATCATAAAGGGCGAAGATATAAAAGGCCCTCGCGTACCTGAATCGTTTAATGTATTAGTAAAAGAACTACAAAGCCTTACCTTGGTTGTAGACCTGGAAAGAAGTTCTCAGTCTATCTCGATAGATGCAGAATCACTCATATCTAGTGCTACAGAAGAAGAAGCAGTTGATCTTGGTAACGACGAACTTTTGTCTGGTCAAACACCCGTTGAAAATGAAGCTGTGGTTGACTTAGGGGATTCAAAGTCGGAGGATGACTTTGCAACATTGGCAGAGGCAGAACTAAAAAATGAAATAGAATCGGAAGAGGTATAGAGATGAATAACGAAAACATGATACACGAACCCCAAATAATCGACTTTGATGCCATTAAGCTATCAGTAGCTAGTCCTGAGCACATATTAGATTGGTCGCATGGTGAAGTTACAAAACCAGAAACCATTAATTATCGAACACAAAAACCTGAAAAAGACGGATTGTTTTGCGAAAAGATATTTGGACCCACCAAAGACTGGCAATGTTACTGTGGTAAGTACAAGGGTATTCGCTACAAAGGTATAGAATGTGATAAATGTGGTGTATTAGTGACTCGCAGCATTGTAAGACGAGAACGTATGGCACATATTGCCCTTTCGGTTCCGGTTGCTCACATATGGTTCTTAAGAGGTACACCTAGTCCTATTAGTCTCGTTCTAAACGTTGGTATTAGAGATTTAGAAAGAGTGGTTTATTTTGCTAATTTTATCGTAACCGACGTAGATGAGGATGCAAAAGCTGCTGCCTTGAAAGATTTAAAGAATGATTTCGAAAGCAAACATAAAGATATCTTGAAAAAATATAATCTTAAGGGCTCTAAGGCAGACATTATACCAGACGAAGCCGCTCAAGAGCTTGAAGAGCTAGATGCAAATTACACAAGCGCAAAGACAGATCTTACAAACCTAGCTCCACACCAACTCTTACCAGAAAGTCGTTATCGTGAGCTAAACATGAAATTTGGTCAAGTTTTTAGAGCAGGTATTGGCGCAGAAGCATTACAACAATTACTAGAGAATATCGACTTGGCTGAACTCGCTAAAAAATTACGCATAGAAGCTGATGAGTCGGTAGGTCAGAAGAAGAAAAAAGCCCTTAAAAGACTCAAGCTTATTGAGGGCATGGTACAATCTGGCATCAAAGCCGATTGGATGATAACCACCAACCTGCCTGTGATACCACCAGATCTTCGACCAATGGTTCAGCTAGACGGTGGGCGTTTTGCCGCCTCTGATCTTAATGATCTATATCGCCGTGTAATCAATCGAAACAACCGACTTAAGAAACTTTTTGCTCTAGAAGCTCCAGAAGTTATTTGTAGAAACGAAAAACGTATGCTTCAAGAAGCTGTTGATGCGTTAATAGATAATAATGCTCGTCGCGATAGAGCGGTTTCTGCAGCCGGTAGCCGTAAAAAACTTAAGAGCCTTACCGACCTACTAAAAGGTAAGCAAGGTAGATTTCGTCAAAACCTACTTGGTAAACGTGTAGACTACTCTGGTAGATCGGTAATTGTTATTGGACCCCACCTAAAACTCGACCAATGTGGATTGCCAAAAATGATGGCCCTTGAGCTGTTTAAGCCATTTGTAATAGGTAAGCTAATAGAAAAAGGTATTGCACACAATGTAAAATCAACTACTCGCATGATTGAACGAGCACGTAGTGAAGTTTGGGACACCCTTGATGAGGTCATTGCTGACAAATACGTATTACTCAATAGAGCGCCAACCCTACACAGACTTGGTATACAAGCTTTTAAACCTATCCTTATAGAAGGTAAGGCTATTCAATTACACCCAATGGTATGTACTGCCTTTAACGCCGACTTTGATGGTGATCAAATGGCCGTACATGTACCTCTCTCTGAAGCTGCTCAAAAAGAAGCAAGAGAAATAATGTTGTCTAAGCACAACTTGCTAAAACCGTCTAGCGGTGAGCCGGTAGTTAAGCCTAGTCAGGACGTTGTATTAGGTTGCTTTTTCTTGACTGGCACTAAACCAGGCTTAAACGGTGAGGGTAAGGTATTTAGTGATACCGCTGAAGCTATTATGGCCTATCAAGAAGGCCATATAGATCTACGAGCTATGGTAAAGGTAAGAGTTAAGGATAAAATTGAAGATACTACCGTAGGTAGAGTGTTCTTTAATGAAATTTTGCCAGAAAATATGAGCTATGTAAACGACACATTAGTAAAATCTAGTCTACAGAAGATTATGGCTGAAGTATTTACAGAGCACGGCCAAGAAGCCACAGCTAATTTAGTAGACGACATCAAAGATCTTGGTTTTAAGTATGCTACCCAGTCTGGTATATCAATTGGCATGGATGATTTAGTAGTGCCAGAAGATCGGGGTCGACTAATCAAAGAGGGTGAATCTAAGGTCTTGGAGTATGTTGGACAATATCAACAGGGTCTTATTACCAACAATGAAAGATACGCACGTACCGTGGAAACCTGGAAAAAGGTCGGTGAAGACATTGAAGCTCTACTTGGCGAAACCTTGGCAAATTCAAGTTCAACTTTGCAGGACGATTTAGAATCTGGTTCTCGTGCGAGCTTGGGACAAATAAACAAGATGAGTGGTATGCTTGGCTTAATGCTTAGTCCTGCTGGGCGAGTTATTGAACTACCTGTTCGATCTAATTACAAAGATGGGCTGGGTGTACTTGAGTACTTTATATCTACTCACGGTGCTCGAAAAGGTTTAACCGATACTGCACTACGTACTTCGGAATCTGGATATCTTACTAGACGTCTTGTCGATGTCGCTCAAGACATTGTTATTTCTGAAAACGATTGTGGTGACAAAGAAGGTTATGTAATGAGTCGAGCAGAAGCAATTGCAACCGGAGAAGAGGGCTTATCAGCCTGGATAGTTGGTAGGACTTCTATGGAGAAAGTTATCGATCCTAAGACATCTGAAGTAATTGTAAAAAAAGGTCAGTTAATTTCAGATACTGCAGCTCGTCGTATTGAAGATTTAGAGCTAGAAAGTATTAGAATTCGCTCAATTCTAAAATGTAGAAGTGCGTGGGGACTTTGTCAGAAGTGTTATGGTATTGACTTAGCCAAGGGTGATCCTGTTGTGTTGGGTGAGGCGGTAGGTATTATGGCTGCCCAGAGTATTGGTGAGCCAGGAACGCAGCTAACCATGGACACAAAGCACCAAACTGGTATTGGCGGAGATATTACTCAGGGTCTACCTCGAGTAGAGGAAATATTCGAAGCCCGAGCTCCTAAAGGACAGGCAATACTCTCAGAAATAGCAGGTACAGCAAAGATTACCAAAAAAGACACCAAACAAGTTATTAGTATTGTTCCTGATGATCAAAAGATAACTCGTTATCCGCTAAAAGATATGAAACCAAAAGTGAAAACAGGTGTGCAGGTAACGCGCTCGCAGGTATTGGCTATTTCTGCCGATGGTAAAAAGACTGTTAAAGCAGGTGGAATAGGCACAGTAACGGTTGAAAAGGATGAAATAGTGCTTACTCACGATAGCGGTAACACTCGCCAATATACTACAAGCGAGTACACCTCTGTAGAAGTAAAAAATGGTGATCGAGTAGAGATTGGCCAGCGTCTAACCGAAGGCTCGGTAAATCTTCAAGATATGCTCAAGCTTCAAGGTGAAGAATCTGTTCAAAGATATATTATTGACGAAGTTCAAGCAATCTACTTAAGTCAAGGTCAGACTATCGCTGCTAAACATATTGAAGTGATAATAAGACAGATGTTCTCAAGAGTTCGGATTGAAGAACCTGCGGACACCGAGTTTATATCTGGAGATATTGTTTCTCGAGCAGCGCTAATAGAAGAAAATACCAAAGCCAAAGAGGGTAAGGGTAAACCAGCTAGCTTTGAAAATCTTCTAATGCCAATTACTAAGATATCAACAAGTTCAGATAGTTGGCTTTCTGCAGCAAGTTTCCAAGAAACCACTAAAGTGCTAATATCTGCAGCCATGCGTGGTAAACAAGACAAGCTACGAGGTCTTAAAGAGAATGTGATTATTGGTAGACTCATTCCAGTAGGTACAGGTTTTAGTGAAAGAGAAGAAGCTTGACCAGAAGGGGTCTATCTGATAAGCTAATGAAGTTAAATTTAGTTTAAAAAAGATACTATATTATGCCGACTATAAATCAACTAATTAGAAAGCCTAGAGCTAGCAAAGGCAAAAAGAACAAAGCACCAGCTTTGGCTCGTAGTTTTAATGCTCTAAAAGTACGCTCAAGCAATCTAAACTCACCCTTAAAGCGTGGTGTGTGCACCAAGGTTTTTACTCAAACGCCCAAAAAGCCAAACTCAGCGCTTCGTAAGGTGGCCCGTGTGCGCCTTACTAACGGTATGGAAGTTACTGCTTATATTGGTGGCGAAGGACACAATTTACAAGAGCACTCTGTAGTGCTTATTCGTGGTGGAAGAGTGAAAGACTTACCTGGTGTGCGTTATCATGTGGTGCGTGGAGCACTAGATACCGCAGGTGTTTCAGATCGTAAACAGGGTAGAAGTAAATACGGCACAAAGCGCGAAGGCGCCAAGAAAGCTTAAGAGTTTGTTATGCCAAGAAAAGTTACAAAATCACTAAAAAGAGTAATACCACCAGACCGCGTCTATAAAAGTGTTTTGGTTTCGAAGACCATTAACAAGGTAATGAACCACGGTAAGAAGCAAATCGCAGAACGATTGGTGTATTCGGCCATTGAACAAGCAGCTGTAAAAACCAAGGTAGAACCAGCCGAGGTACTAGAAACGGCGGTAAAAAACGTTAGTCCTAATGTTATGGTAAAAAGTAAAAGAATTGGTGGTGCTAACTACCAGGTGCCCATGGAAGTGAAGGGTGATCGTAAGACTCACTATGCACTCATATGGATACTAGACAGTGCCCGCAATAAATCAGGTAAAAGCTTCGATAAGCGATTGGCCAACGAGCTAATTAATGCCTACAACAACGAAGGTGATGCTATTAAGAAGCGTCAAGATGCTCACCAGATGGCTGAAGCCAATAAAGCCTTTGCCCACTTTGCCAGATATTAAACATTCTGTATAAACTATCAAAAAACCACCAGTATCGGTGGTTTTTTGATAGTTAAAAACCCCGAGTATTAATCGGGGTTTTTGCTTACAATGCATTTTATAGAGATTGAGGTTGGTTGGCTTTTAGTGTCTCAATAAGTCTGTTAATCTCTTCGAGATAAATTTCTTGTTCACTTTGAGGTTGAAGCTGAACTATATTGTCTCGGTACAGGCTTAAGTCGTCAATCAACTTTGTTGTAGAAATTTGAAGGCTATCACCCTGTTTCTTAATTTTAACTCTACCTTGAATGATATCGTATTGATTGTTGATCCAGTTTATCAACACCCTAAACGGCCAACTAACCAGCCGTAGTGCTAGCCACAGTACAAACATTATGGGGCAAAGAATTGCTAGCCAGATCTTCGCACCCGTATGATGAGCTGGTTTTGACCACCCATACATAGTGTAGTGTGGTTTATTACAGTAGTAGTCATCGCACCTAAAGTGCACCCCACCTAGCAGTAGAGCTATTACGCCCACTAAAAGGTATAGTCCAGCTAACTCTCGCCAGATATTCCAGCTGTAATATGTGTATTTGTGGCTAGTTGATTGCTCTAACAGCCCAGTACTATCTCCAGAGACTACCTGATTAACATTGTCGACAAAGCTACTCTTTAGTCTTCCAGCGTCTCTTATGGAGTCTTCAGAAACATCCACTCCGGCAAAGGCATTAATGCCAGTTGCTTCTTCAAACCCGTCATACAAATCGATCGGTGCAACAAACTCATCTAGCGAATCTACCACCAAAGGGTTGTAACCCGGAGTGGTTTGTTGAGTATTGATGGTGTCGGTAGTTACTTCTACTAATCCATCGCTTGGAGCGTCTTTTTGAGTGAATTCATACAGATCACTCGCAAAGTTCCCATAGACATTATCTTGAATTGACAACTGCCCCGAAACCATCGCCCAAAAATCATTATTAGCTTGTGCAATTCGAATGTCTTTGTTCTCATCACCCCAGAGTCTGTTGTTGTTCCAGATAAGTCCCGATACAACAGCTAGTCCGACAAAGAATAGAACTGCAAACCAAGCTGATACACAATTTTTAAAGTGGCTGTAGCCACGATAATACTGTGACTCTTTCAATCTTTTCTCCTAACAGTAGGTGCAAAACTGAAAGCTATAATATCATTTTAATTCTAAATTGGCAATAATATAATAAATAACAGTACTTATACACAAAAAGATTAACTAAAAATAAATGGTTACTATTTGAAATGACTCAAATTTGAATATACAATATGTTTATTGACTAAAGAAGTATGTGGATATATCATATGTATATGCCTCATAGAATCCAAAAAGACATTCTATCAAAACTCATTACCAATCCTTATTTGCGTTACAGTAAACTCAAACCCTCGGACGTAGAAGGCAATCACTTCATGTATCATCTAAATGCGCTTATCAAGGATGGTTTGGTGGTAAAAAATGAAGACGGACTGTACTTACTTAGCCCAGAAGGCAAGGTTTTTGCTGATAGCTTGAGTCTGCAAGACTACACTCCACGTAAACAACCAAGTATAGTGACTCTTATAACCTGTCAAAACGAAAAAGGACAATGGCTAGTCTACAGACGTAAACGCCAGCCCTTGATAGAGCAAGTTGGGTTTGTGTATGGCAAACTACATATGGGCGAAACGGTATCTCAGGCTGCTCACCGAGAACTAAAAGAAAAAACTGGACTACAGTGCGAGCTTTCGCATCGTGGTGATGGTTATATAACTATCTATGAAAACACCGAGCTGGTTAGTCAGATAATGTTTCATTTGTTTTATGGTAAAAACCCCTACGGTGAAATCAAGAAAACCCAAAAGCCGGGTATAGCTAGTTGGGCTTGGCGAGAAGAATTTAACCATAGCCCCTTTATGGCTAGCATGCCTGAGCTAGCAAACTTAGTAGAGAGCTCAAAAGAACGGTTTTTTGTAGAGCTTGTATATAAGTAAAAACCTCATGATTTTTCATGAGGTAGTTCAAAGATGCTTGGTAGATCAAGAACTGGCTTGGCGATATGTTTATAGAAATGATAATGATCGATATGCATAATGAGATAAATAGCAATACACAGTGCTGTAATAAAAATAATCACTCCAATATCTTGCAAGACAACACCAAAGACTACACAAAAAAGCACCCAATTGGCTAATATACCATAACCTACTCTTTTAAAAGAATCCAAATTATCTTGAAACAAATTTTTACTTTCTGCCAGCAGCTGTTCAGACCTTAACTCAAGCTGGAACAATTCGATATCTTTAGGCGATATGGGTCTGTTTGCAACTTCAGGTTTTTTTTCTGGCTCTGGGTGTAACAAGTACTCACTTTCTGACAGGGTACAATAATGCGACGATAATAGCACAAAGTGAGTCAATTAGCAATAAAAACCCGATCTTGATTGATCGGGCTAAGGTTAGTCATCTGGCAAGATGGCGACAGTTGTAGTGGTCGTGTCTTGCTCGCTACTATCTGGTTGAGCTTCTTGATTATCCCCACTAGAGGCAGCACATTCTTCTGGTGAAGCAGGCTCCGGTAGTAATTCTGTTAGTATGTCAGCAAGCTCACTATCTGTTTCGCCATATTGACTTTGAATCATAAGGCTAACAATGTAGTTAGCATCTATACACTGTTCGGCAAGTTGTTGCTCAATAAGAGTTCTAAAATCTTCATCCCTGGCCAGCCTTAGAAGCTTATTCCATTCGTTCTCTGCAAAGTTGGCGCGATTAGCTCTTGATACCGCTTCATCAGCAGCTTCTCTACCAAAATGACGAGCTTCATAGCCAACGTACCAATGAATTCCAAATGGCAACGCTAGTAATACGACAGCAACTATACCGATAAGTATTTTTTTGCGATTCAACAAGGTTCTACTCCTTTTGGAAGTAGGTTTTAAACTAACACAGTCTTTGAATTGGGTCAAACTAATTTTGTACAAAAAAATCTCTAAAGCGTACCTTAGAGATGTGGTTAGCCGAGGCCGGAAGAAGCAAACACCACATTGTGTTAGTGCTTCTTCCGGTCCACGGCATTCTGGTTCTCATCTTTGCTTTAGTGGCTGTGTTAAGAACCCTCGTTGCACTCTGTTGCCACATAATAACCAACAAGAACCCAGATTATAAAAAAACTCTCACCTGAGAGCACAATTGTTATGACACAAACATTAAATATGTTTTGGTGTTGATTTTAATGTTTGTATCAATTAGTAAAAGTGCTGTCGAGAATTATTTATGTACAGAACTTTTTTGGTGCTATTGTGTCTCTTTTGTTGTTGACACTGTTCAATTTAACAATAGCATAAGCATTTTAACCTGTCAATAGCCATAACGACTTGTTTTTTTTAAATTAATATCGTTAAAAAATTTGCTATATTATATTCAACTTGTAAAAAAGTCGACAAATTGTTACAATTAATCAGAAATAGCCAAAACTGGCGCTTTTTTCATTTTGGAATAATTATTCTAGTAAACATTTAAAGGAGACAATTTAAAATCCCATGGCACGAGACTATAGCTTAGAAGATACCCGTAATATTGGTATTATTGCCCATATTGATGCTGGTAAAACAACAGTAACTGAAGGAGTTCTTTATCGTACCGGTAAAGTGCACAAAATAGGCGAGGTTCATCAAGGTGAAGCCACTATGGACTGGATGGAGCAAGAGCAAGAACGCGGCATTACCATTACTAGCGCGGCTACTACATGTTTCTGGAACAAAAAACGCATTAATATAATCGATACTCCTGGTCACATCGACTTTACCGTAGAGGTAGAGCGATCACTTCGCGTACTTGACGGTGCTGTAACTGTTTTTGACGGTAAAATGGGTGTAGAGCCACAATCAGAAACAGTTTGGCGTCAGGCCGACAAATATGGCGTTCCACGCATTTGTTTTATAAATAAAATTAACCAAACCGGCGGCGATTTTTACAAAAGCTTAGAGAGTATTCACGGTCGCCTTACCAAGCGAGCTTACCCCATACATTTACCAATTGGTTATGAACAAGCTATTAATGGCGTAGTAGATCTAATAGCTATGAAAGCCTACACCTACAAAGACTACACCGACAAAGAGCTAGTAGAGTCTGAGATTCCTGAAGATATGGTAGAAAAAGCCACCAATTACCGCCAACACCTTATAGAGGCTGCGGTAGAGTCTGACGACACGATAATGGAAAAATACCTTGAAGGTACCGAGTTAACCAACGAAGAGATTAAAACTTGCATACGCAAAAGTGTACTTAAGGGCGACTTCTTTATAGTATCTGGTGGTGACGGTCGAGGCGTAATTGTTGAAAAACTACTTGATATTGTGACCGAATATCTACCTAGCCCTCTAGATGTAACGCCACCTCTAGCGATCGATAATAAAACTGGCGAAGAAAAAGTGCTAGAGGTAAGCGACGACGCGCCATTTGCTGCTCTAGCTTTTAAGATAGCCACCGACCCATTTGTGGGTAAACTAGCTTTCTTTAGAGTATATTCGGGCACAATTAAGTCTGGTAGCTATGTGTTAAATGCTAGTACTGGCGAAAAAGAACGCATTGGCCGTATAGTGCGTATGCACGCCAATAACCGCGAAGAAGTAAATGAGGTATACGCTGGCGAAATTGCCGCCGCAGTAGGCCTTAAAGCCACTATTACCGGGCACACCCTAAGCGATGTGGCTAAGCCGGTAGTTTTAGAAAGTATTACCTTCCCAGAGCCAGTTATTAGTATTGCTATTGAACCCAAAACCAAAGCCGACCAAGAGAAGATGAGTATTGCGCTTAGCCGCTTGGCCGAAGAAGACCCAACATTTCGTGTTCACACCGACGAAGACTCGGGCCAGACTATTATAGATGGGATGGGCGAGCTACACTTAGAGGTTATTGTTGATAGAATGAAGCGCGAGTTTAAGGTAGAGGCCAACGTTGGTCGTCCACAAGTAGCTTATCGCGAAACCATTAAAGGCACAGCCCAGGTAGAAAGTAAATTTGTACGTCAATCTGGTGGTCGTGGTCAGTATGGTCATGTTTATCTAGAGCTTAGTCCGCTAGTCAAAACCGAAGAAGACGACAAAACTAAAATATTTGAGTTTGAAAACGCCATTGTCGGTGGAGCCATTCCCAAGGAGTTTATTAAGCCCGTAGAGGCTGGCATAATTGAAGCCATGCAAAACGGCGTACTTGCCGGATACCCCGTAGTAGATATTCACGCCAAACTTTATGACGGTAGTTATCACGATGTTGACTCATCTGAGCTAGCTTTTAAAATCGCTGGGTCTATGGCCTTGCAAGATGGTGTAAAAAAAGCCCAGCCAGTAATCTTAGAGCCACTCATGAAGGTAGAAATTACTACCCCAGAAGATTTTATGGGTGATGTAATTGGTGATATCAACGCTAAGCGTGGCCGTGTAGATAATATGGAAGATCGTTCAGGTGTAAAGATTATTCACTCGTTTGTGCCACTAGCTGAAATGTTTGGTTATGCCACAAGTTTGCGATCTATGACCCAAGGACGGGCTAGCTATGCTATGGAGTTTGACCACTACGCAGAGGTGCCTCACAACGTGGCTGAAGAGTTGAGCACCAAGTATAGTGCAGCTCGTGAGGCTGGCGAAGCCAGTACGAGGTAGAAAAAACTCAATATAATTACCTCTTTACAAAACAGACAATATTGACTATACTATAAGCAAGCTATTTTTGAGGCGATTTTTTGATTGTCTAAAAAAATAATCTAAAGTTAAAATAATCATTTTCTATAAGGAGAAACAATGGCCGAATCATATAAGCGCGATAAACCACACGTAAACGTAGGAACTATGGGTCACGTAGACCATGGTAAAACTACCCTAACTGCAGCAATTACAACTGTACTATCAAAAAAACTTCCTAGCGATATTAACAAACCAGTTGACTATGCTACTATCGACAACGCTCCAGAAGAGCGAGAGCGTGGTATTACTATTGCAACCTCACACGAAGAATACGAAAGTGAAAAACGCCACTACGCTCACGTAGATATGCCTGGTCACGCTGACTACGTAAAGAACATGATTACTGGTGCAGCTCAGATTGACGGAGCAATATTGGTAGTAAGTGCTGCTGACGGCCCAATGCCTCAAACTCGCGAGCACGTACTCTTGGCCAAACAGGTTGGTGTACCAAAAATTATCGTATTTATGAACAAAATGGATCAAGCCGACCCAGAACTTGCTGAGCTTGTAGAAGTTGAAATTCGCGAACTCTTAGAAAAATACGAATACGACAAAGATGCCCCTATTGTAAAAGGTTCTGCTCTTAAGGCACTAGAGGGTGACGGTCCTAACGAAGAAGCTATTATGGAGCTTGTAAAAGCTATGGATGACTATATTCCGGAACCAAAGCGTGAGCTAGACAAACCATTCCTTATGCCAATAGAAGACGTTTTCTCTATTAAAGGCCGTGGTACAGTAGCAACTGGTCGTATTGAGCAAGGTAAGGTAAATGTTAACGAAGAAGTTGAAATTGTTGGTATTAAAGATACTACCAAAACAGTCGTAACTGGCGTAGAGATGTTTAAAAAGATGCTCGACGAAGGTCAAGCAGGCGACAATGTTGGTGTATTACTACGTGGAGTAGAACGCGACGATATTGAACGTGGTCAGGTTCTAGCCAAACCAGGTAGTGTAAAACCACATACTGAATTTGATGCCGAAATATACGTGCTTAAAAAAGACGAAGGTGGACGTCACACCCCATTCTTTAAGGGTTACAAACCACAATTCTACTTCCGAACTACCGACGTTACTGGCGAAGTAGAACTACCAGAAGGTACCGAGATGGTTATGCCTGGAGATAATATTAGTATCAAGGTAAAACTACTTGCCCCAATCGCAATGGACGAAGGTCTGCGATTCGCAATTCGTGAAGGTGGTAAGACTGTTGGCGCCGGAGTAGTAACTAAAATTACCAAGTAATTCAAAGTAATAAATAAACTATGGCACCTACAACACCAGAAGCAGAAGTATCGACTAAGCAACGCATACGCATTAAACTAAAAGCCTATGACAATAAAGTGATAGACCAGTCTACTAAGCAAATAATAGATGTAGCTGTGCGTACCAACGCCAATGTAGCCGGCCCTATTCCGCTACCGACCAACAAGCGCAAATACACCGTAGTAAAAAGCCCCCATGTGTATAAAACCTCACGTGAGCAATTTGAAATGCGTACTCACAAGCGTCTTATAGATATTACCGAGCCTACGCCTAAGACAATTGATAACCTCATGAATCTTAGTTTGCCGGCTGGTGTAGATATTGAAATAAAAATGTAAATCAAAAAAGCCCCAGTAAAGGGGCTTTTTTGATACAGACCATAAAAATAACCATAAGTACTTGCAGTGAGAGTAGCCAATGGTTTACAATAGCCATAAGTAAACAATTCAATAAATAAGGAGTAATCATGCCCGAAGAAAAGCAACCAGCAACTAAAACCAAATCAAGTGGTGACAACGACGTATTAATGGGAGTGCTATCATACCTAGGTATACTCTGCCTAATACCTCTACTAGCAGCAAAAGATTCAGAATTTGCCCAGTTCCACGCCAAACAAGGTCTTACCCTCTTTGCATTAGAGATAGTGCTATGGGTAGTCAATTTTGTTCTTGGTATGATCTTTATTGCTTCAGTAGGATACGGTGGCTTTGGACTGTATAGCATTATCTCGATGTTAATGTGGCTCGTTTACCTAGGCGTACTTGTACTAGCTATTATAGGTATAGTTAACGCTGTAGGTAAGAAGAAAACCCCACTACCTATTATTGGTGGAATTCACTTAATTAAGTAAGTTTTTAGCTAAAAGTTGATAAAAAACAGATTTCAGGCGTGATATATCTAGATAATACACCTTGTTTTTGAGGTGTATTTCTTTTTGTTACGTAAATTTATAGCAAATTTTCTAAAATACATCATCACATATCAAACCCTAGTACCAGGGTGTTGACACCAGGTATAGTAATCTGATACACTTATACGCGACTAATAAAAATGCTCTTGGTCTGAGTGAACTGCAAAACATTAAGGTCCAACAGGTGTTGGAAACCAATTGTTTCGCAGCTATTATTTTTTAAAAAGATATATTTTATGAAAGCTTTGCTAGCAACAAAATTAGGAATGACCCAACTGTTCGACGAAAAAGGACGGGTGAGTTCGGTTACGCTATTAGAAGCCGAGAAATGTGTTGTTACACAAATAAAAGACCACACCACCGACGGATACAACGCTGTTCAATTGGGCCTGGGCGAAACCAAAAAAATAGCCAAGCCACAAGCTGGTCACCTAAAAAAGGCTAAAGCATCAAGCAAGTATATCTCAGAATTTCGTATTAATCTGGCAGAAGGTACTAGTGAAACATCAGATTTTCCCTCGGTTGGTGACTCTATAAAAACCGATGTCTTTGAAGTAGGCGACTCTGTGACTGTACAGGCAGTTAGCAAAGGTAAGGGCTTTGCCGGCACTATCAAGCGTCATAACTTTTCTAGAGGGCCAAAAACACACGGATCACACAATTATAGAGCACCAGGTTCTATTGGTGCTGGTTATCCACAACATGTATTTAAAGGTCAAAAAATGTCAGGACGTATGGGCCGCGATACTGTGACAGTTAAGAATCTAAAAGTAGTATTTATAGATAGCAAAAATAGCATTCTAGGTATTAAAGGCGCTGTGCCTGGACCAAAAAAGGGTCTGGTACGCGTGCAGGGGATAGTAAAATGAAAGCCATCACCTATACACGCACCGGAAACAAATCTAGTGAAACCGCACTATCAAAGGCTATCTTTGAGGTTAAGATAAGTCAGGATCTACTAAAACAAGCTGTAGTAAGAGCACAAGCTAACTTGCGACAAAGCAACGCCAAAACACTTACCAGGGGTGAGGTTCGTGGCGGCGGTAGAAAGCCATGGCGACAAAAAGGTACTGGTCGAGCAAGATTTGGTTCAACTAGAGTAAATATTTGGCGACATGGTGGCGTAGCTCACGGGCCAACCGGTTTACAAAATTATCAAAAAGATATGCCAAAAGGCATGATTCGTACAAGTATTAAAATGGCCTTGTCTTCTCAGAGCTCTATCACTAAGGTGATTGAGAAATTTGTGGTGTCAGAACCCAAAACTAAATTGGCCGATCAACTACTCGATAAGCTAGATGCAAACGGCAATGTGTTATTAGTGCACGCTGGCGTAGATGACAATTTTATTAAAAGCGTCGCAAATATACCAGGGGTGTTGTTGGTAAAATACAACCAACTAAGAAGCTACGATATCTTGCAGGCTGATTGTATTATTTTTGAAAAACCTGCTTTAGACGAGCTCGATAAGTGGCTGGGGGGTAAAAAATCATGAGTCAAATCGTGTTAAAACCCATAATTACAGAAAAAAGCATGCACCTGGCATCTACTAAAACTTATATGTTTGAAGTACCTAAAAATGCCAACAAGCTTATGGTAGCAGATAGTGTGGCCAAAAACTTCAAGGTAGAAGTTGAAAAAGTTAGAATTTCTGTATTAAAAGGTAAGATTAAGAAATTTAAGGGTGTTACTGGTAAGCGAACAGATAAAAAAAGAGCTTACGTAACAATTAAAAAAGGCCAGAAAATAGCCGTGTTTGAGGAAAGTAAATAATGGCAACTAGAGTATTAAAGCAAAATACTTCAGCAAGACGCAACATGAGTGTTGCTGACTTTTCAATACTTACTAAAAAGCGCCCAGAAAAGTCATTACTTGTTAAGCGAAAACAGAAATCTGGCCGAAATAATCAAGGCAAGATCACTATTCGACACAGAGGTGGTGGAGTAAAACGCCATATTCGTATGGTTGACTTTAAGCTCGACAACACCACTGGCGCCGAAATAGTTGCAATCGAATACGATCCCAACAGAAGTGCTAACCTTGCATTACTTAAGCTAGCCGATGGTAGTAAGGTTTATATATTAGCAACCACAACTATGCGAGTAGGTAAAAAAATTAATTCTGGTAAAGATGTGGAAGTAAAAGCCGGCAATAGACTGCCGCTACGTAACATACCGGTTGGTTCAGTGATATGTAATATTGAGCTAAAACTTGGCGGTGGTGCACAAATGGCTCGTTCGGCAGGTGCTAGAGCTCAACTGGCTGCTAAAGAAGGTGAATTTGTACAGGTTAAACTGCCTTCGGGTGAAGTTCGTTTGGTGCACCGAGATTGTCATGCTACACTAGGTCAGGTTGGTAACATAGACCACCAAAATATCAAGATTGGAAGTGCTGGTAGAAAGCGTAATATGGGTCGTAGACCGCAAGTACGTGGTAAGGCTATGAATCCAGTAGATCACCCACACGGTGGTGGTGAAGGTGGTAGCCCAATTGGTCTAAAACACCCTAAAACACCCTGGGGTAAACCTGCTCTTGGTCTAAAAACCAGACGCCGTAAATACTCTAACGCTATGATAGTACGAACAAGAAAGAAAGGTAAACGATGAGTCGATCAGCCAAAAAAGGTTTATTTATTGATGCAAAACTACTGAAAAAAGTAGTAGCGCTTAGCCCTACAGACAAAACTATTATAAAAACCTGGGCTCGCTCTAGTACTATTTCTCCAGAAATGGTTGGTAGAACTATCGCTGTACACAACGGTAAGACTTTTGTGCCAGTCTTGATAACTGAAAATATGGTAGGTCATAAGCTTGGAGAATTTTCTCCAACTCGTAAATTCAAAGGCCACGGCGGCAAACTCGCTAAGGCTGAGGGAGGCAAGTAATGAGAGTTCATGCTATTGGACGAAATTTAAAAATATCAGCTCAAAAACTACGAGTTTCTATAGATGGTATGTCTGGTCAGTCGGTTAACGTTGCCTTACAGCAGTTAGCGGCAAAGCCTCAAAAAGGTGCAACCATGGCTTTTGATGTACTAAAGAGCGCCTCTGCAAATGCTACAAATAACAATAGTGCAAATATCACCCAGCTAGTTATAGATGAAATAAGAGTAGATCAGGCTACCAAGCTTAAGCGTTGGCGACCAAGATCACGTGGAATGACAGCACCGATTGAGCATCAAAGAGCACATCTTACTATTGTAGTTAGCGACCAACCAAATTCTAAGACTAAGCTTGATAAAAACAACACTAATAATAAATCAGCAAGTAAAACTGAGGTGAAAAAATAATGGGACAAAAAGTAAATCCAATTAGCCTAAGACTACCGGCAACCAAGGACTGGGAAAGTAAGTGGTTTGGTGGTAAACAATTCCGCGATAAATTAATTGCTGATATTAAAATACGTGACACTATTTCTAAAAAGCTAGGATTTAGAGCTGGTGTTGGTAAAGTAGAGATAGAAAGATCTACAGGTCAACTAGTTGTAACTATATTTACTAGTAAGCCAGGTGTAGTAATTGGGCGTGGTGGAGTTGGTGTAGAAGGTTTGAAAAAGGAATTAACTAAGCTCACCAAAGAAGAGTTGAAGCTTAATATTGAGGAGATGAAAAATCCCGAAACTCACGCTCAACTGATTGCTGAAAATGTCGCATCCCAACTAGAGCGTAGAATGGCCTTTAGACGTGTCATTAAGGGGGCGTGTGAGAACGCTATGAAGGCTGGTATGCTAGGAGCAAAGATTACAGTATCTGGTAGACTCAATGGCGCAGAAATGGCTCGACGCGAGAGCACATCTCAAGGTAGTATTCCTCTTCATACTATTAAGGCTAATATTGATTATGGTACAGCTAGTGCTCAAACTACCTATGGAATTATCGGTGTAAAAGTCTGGATTTATAAAGGATAGTTATGTTGTTACCAAGAAAAACCAAGTACAGAAAGGCAATGAAGGGTCGAAATAGAGGAGTCTCGTCTAGAGGTTCTGATATTAACTTTGGTCGATACGGCTTAAAAAGCATGGATAATGAAAGAGTAACATCTCGACAGATAGAAGCCGCTAGACGTGCAATGACTCGTTATGTAAAGCGTGGTGGTAAAATATGGATACGAATATTCCCGCACACTCCTGTAACTCGTAAGCCCGCTGAAGTTAGGATGGGTTCTGGTAAAGGCGCCCTAGATCACTACGTGGCTAGAGTACAGGCTGGCAAAATCTTATTTGAAATGGATGGCGTAGATGAAGCAACCGCAAAAGAAGCTATGCGTTTGGGTGCTATGAAGTTACCTGTACGCACAAAGTTTTTAGTTAAAGGTCATGCAGGAGAAAGTCATGAAGGCTAAAGATATGCGAGCAAAATCAGAAAAAGAACTTACAAAAAACCTTGACGAGCTGAGAAGCCAGCTCACAGCTGTATCCGTAGAATATCGAACAAAGGAAGTAAAGAATGTTAAGCAGATAGCAGCTATAAAAAAGGATATAGCTAGAATTTTAACTGTTTTGGGTGAAAACACTAAAGGAGAATCCAAATGAGCCGCACAATTACCGGTAAAGTCGTAAGTAATAAAATGGATAAAACCGTTGTGGTTTCTGTAGAACGTTATAAAACACACCCAATTTATAAGAAGCGATACAAGGTTACTAATACTTTTAAAGCACATGATGAAAAAAACCAGTATAAACCAGGTGATATGGTTGAAATTATCGAAACCCGACCAATTAGTCGCGATAAACACTTTGAGGTGAGCAAACTATTGCAGGAGCGTAAGGAGAAAAAATGATACAAGCCGAAACCCGACTAAGGGTTGCTGACAACACAGGAGCAAAAGAAATTTACTGCATCAAGGTACTTGGTGGCAGTAAACGACGCTACGCAAGAGTTGGTGATATTATTGTTGCTTCTGTAAAAACTGCTACACCAAACGGAGCGGTTAAGAAAAAAGAGGTTGTTCGAGCTGTTATAGTTAGAACTAAAAAAACTATTAATAGAGCCGACGGTTCGGCAATCTGCTTTGATGAAAACGCTGCAGTTATTATTGATAAAGCAAAACTGCCAATTGGAACACGAATTTTTGGTCCTGTAACAAGAGAACTAAGAGAGCACGGCTACATGAAGATTATCTCTCTTGCTCCGGAGGTGCTCTAGTATGAAACTGAAAAAGAAAGACCAAGTAATGGTTATTCAGGGCAAAGACCGTGGCAAGAAGGGCGAAGTTTTAGCTGTTTTACCTAAGACTTCCCAGGTGGTAGTAGAGGGCGTGAATGTTGTAAAGCGACACACCAAACCATCTCAGAAAAACCCTAAAGGCGGTATTGTAGAGTTAACGAAACCTATAATCGCTAGTAAGTTAATGGTTATAGATCCTTCATCGGGACGCCCTGCAAGAATTGGTTATAAAGTAGGTAAAAATAACAAAAAAGAACGGGTATATAAAGTCTCTAAGTTTAAGAATACTACCAAGTCAAAAACCACCAAGAACGACAGTAAAAAGTCGCCAAAAGAGGTTAAAAAATGAATCGATTACAAGAAAAATACCAAAAGAATATCAAGAGTGAGCTAAAGTCTGAGCTTGAATTAGACAATATTCATCAGGTGCCAGCAATTACTAAGATTGTTATAAACGCTGGAGTAGGTAGAGCTACTCAAGACAGTAAACACCTAGAAGCGGCAACCTCAACTCTAACAAAAGTTAGTGGTCAAAAACCAGTTGTTACTAAAGCTCGTCATAGTATTGCAGCTTACAAGCTTAGAGAAGGCAACCCTATTGGCGTGAAAGTGACTTTGCGAGGAGAGAGGATGTGGGATTTTTTAGACAGAATGGTGGCGGTGGTAATACCTAGAATGCGCGATTTTCGCGGACTACCACTAAAAGCCTTTGATCCTCAGGGCAACTATAGTATTGGCTTTAGTGACCAAACCGTGTTTCCAGAAATTAACTTTGAAGATGCAAGCGCTACCCATGGACTACAGGCAACTATAGTTACCTCAACAAATAATAAAGATCATGCCCAAGCATTATTAAGAAAACTTGGATTACCATTGGAGAAAGGAAAGTAATATGGCCAGAAAAGCACTTGTACAACGTGAATTGAAAAGACAAAAACTTGCTGCTAAGTATGCAAGCAAGAGAGCTCAGCTAAAGGCTGCCGGCGATATTGAAGGTTTGGCTAAGCTTCCTAGAAACGCCAACCCAGTAAGATTGCATAATAGATGCGAGATTACCGGTAGGCCCAGAGCTTTTATTCGGGATTTTGGCCTAAGCAGAATCACTTTTCGAGAGCAGGCCTCCAAAGGAAGAATTCCTGGTGTAACAAAATCTAGCTGGTAATAATTAAGGAATATATGATGACAACAGATCCAATCGCAGACATGCTAACAAGAATACGCAACGGTTTGAGTGCAAATAAATCAACCGTTACTGTTCCCTACTCAAAAATCAAACTTGCAATTGCACAAATCCTTAAAGACCAAGGCTTTATTGCTGGAGTAAAAGAACAGAAGAATGGTGCTTTTGCATCTTTAGAGCTACAGATTAGCGGATCTAACCGCAAGATCAATACAATTACTCGGGTAAGTAAACCAGGACGACGTATGTATGCTCCAAAGACCGACATCCCTTATGTACTAGGTGGCCGTGGAATTGTTATTATATCAACTCCGTCAGGTATTATGACCGACAAAGAAGCACGCAACAAAGGTATCGGTGGCGAATTAATATGTACGGTTTATTAGGTGTATCATGAGTAGAATTGGAAAATTACCAGTAGAAGTACCGAATGGTACAAATATCGAAATAGAAGACCAGAGTTTTGTAGCAAAAGGGCCTAAAGGCGAGCTAGCAGTTCAAATAATGGATGGCTTTAATGTAGTCCAAAAAGAGAATAGAATTGAAATTACACCAAAAGACGACAGTAAAGAGCTAGCACAGTTTTGGGGTCTACAGAGAACTTTAATTGGCAATACAATTAAAGGAGTTTCAGAAGGATTTAGTAAGACTCTTGAGGTGAATGGGGTTGGATTTAGAGTTTCATTGCAGGGTAATAAATTAGTTCTGAACCTTGGTTTTTCTCACCCTGTAGAATACATTACCCCAGAAGGCATTGATCTCAAGGTAGAGCAGACCACTATTACGGTTAGTGGAGTAGATAAGCAAAAAGTAGGCTCAGTGGCTGCAGCTATTCGAGAATTTAAGAAGCCAGAACCATACAAGGGTAAGGGCATAAGATATCAAGACGAAGTAGTTCGTAGAAAAGCTGGTAAAACAGCAGCTAAGACGGCAGGATAAACATTATGAAGAAATCAATATTATCTAACAGAAGAAAATTAACTAAAAATCGTGTAAGATCAAGAATAAGTGGCACTGCTTTGCGACCACGATTAAGTGTAAGCATAACAAACATTAATGTCACCGCCCAACTTATCGATGATGAATCTAGCAAGAGTTTGTTGTATGTTTCAACCGTAGGCAATAAGACTATTGCTAAAAAATCTATGTCAGATAAAGCTGGGTGGGTAGGTACAGAGCTAGCCAAACAGGCCAATAGTAAAAAAGTAAGCTCGGTAGTTTTTGACCGGGGTTGGCGAACTTATCATGGGCGAGTAAAGAAGCTTGCTGAGGCTGCACGCAAAGGTGGGTTAAAATTTTAAAGGAATAAATATGAGAGATTTTCAAGATACACCAAGTGAATATGAAGAAAAGATTATTGCTTTAGATAGAGTAACTAGAGTTGTTAAGGGTGGACGCCGATTTCGTTTTCGCGCAACAGTGGTTGTAGGTAACGGTAAGGGTAGTGTAGGTGTTGGCGTAGGAAAAGGCGGAGATGCCCCAACCTCAATAGTAAAAGCAGTTGCGACCGCCAAAAAAGCTCTAATTTCCTTCCCTCTAGTAAATAATACTATTCCACACCAAGTTCAGGTACGGTCTGATGGCGCAGTGGTATTTTTAAAGCCAGCAGCTCCCGGTACTGGTGTGATAGCTGGCGGTACAGTACGCTCTATACTAGAGGTAGCAGGCGTAAAAGATATTCTAACTAAGTCGCTTGGTTCTAGTAATAAGATAAACAATGCCTATGCAACTATTATGGCACTTCAATCTCTTCAGGCCGACAGTGCTAAGATAGGCAAGACCGCTAAAGAGGTGAAAAAATAATGAAGCTTCATGAGATAAAAGCAGTTAAATATCCCGACACCAAAAGATTAGGTCGCGGTATAGGTAGTGGTAGCGGAAAGACTTCTGGTAGAGGCACAAAAGGACAGAACTCACGTACCGGCGGTGGAGTAAAAATTGGCTTTGAAGGCGGCCAAACCAAGCTAAGTATGCGTTTGCCAAAAAACCGTGGTTTTAAAGCTAGAAACCACACCACCTACCAAGTTGTTACACTAGACCAGCTAGAAAAAATTGGATCTGCTAGTATAGACAAAGACACCCTACAAAAAGCTGGTCTAATCAATTCGAAGTTACCGGCAAAACTACTGCTTGGCTCGGGTAAGATAACCAAAAAAATCAAACTTACTATTGATGCATCTAGCAAGAGCGCTCTTAAACTCGTGCAGGATGCTGGCGGCGAGGTTATTTTACTAGATAGTAGACCAAACAAGCCTAGTCACCAGCCTAATCCCGAAACTACTGATAAAAATATAAACAAGCCCAAAGAAAAATCTAATAAAGTTAAAAAATAAGGAGGGTTGACGGGTGAATAGCGCACTGTTTAGGCAGATGTATAAAAATAAAGATTTGCGCAGGCGGATCATTATTGTATTGGCGATTTTGGCTGTTTATAGTCTGCTTTCCCATGTTCCAGTGCCTGTACCCGATACTGCTAAGCTCCAAAGTTTTTTATTGAGACTTTTTCAGAGTAACCCATTATTAGGTTTTGCCAATCTATTTACGGGCGGTGCACTTAGTAATTTTTCTATATTACTAATGGGGCTTGGCCCATATATTAATGCCTCAATTATTATTCAGCTACTTAGCCAGGTGGTACCACAGCTAGAAGCTTTACAAAAAGAAGGTGAGGCTGGCAGGAATAAGCTTAATTATTACACTAGGCTCCTAACTCTACCTCTCGCAATAATACAATCTGTTGCTATGATCACCCTAACCCGAACTTTGTCTCAACAGATTGCTGGCGTTGATTTGATTGGTCAACCAACTATTGCGCAGTGGGTGTTAATGATCGCAGCAATTACTGGGGGATCAATGCTTCTAATGTGGCTTGGTGAGATTATTACTGACCGTGGTATTGGAAACGGTATATCTATTCTTATTCTAGCCGGCATAGTCTCACATCTACCTACTCAATTAGCCCAACAATTTAGTTTGGCACAGGCAGACAGTGCTAAAATTTTTACATTAATATTTTTTGCGGTAATAATCGTTGCGGTGGTATTGTTTGTAGTTTTACTCAATGAAGGTCAACGCAACATCCCCATATCTTACGCCAGGCGTATTGCTGGGGATTCACGCTATGGCGGGGTAGATACGCATTTACCTATTCGACTCATCACGGCGGGGGTAATACCAATTATATTTGCCCTTGCCTTCCTTTCAATTCCAGGTTTTATAGGACAACTTTTCTCGAATGCTAAATCGGCTTGGCTTGCGCATATGGCCCAGTGGATGCAAACTGCTTTTCAGCCTAATAAACCAGTATATACGATTACATATTTCGTATTGGTTGTGGCCTTTACTTATTTTTATACAGCGATTGTATTTAAACCTAACGAAATTGCCGAAAATCTCCAAAAACAAGGTGGTTTTATTCCTGGGGTTAGACCAGGTGTAGAGACTAGTAAGTATTTGAAGAAAATTATTAATCGACTGACTTTATTTGGTGCCCTTGCTCTTGGACTATTGGCAGTTTTTCCGTTTATCGTAGAAAGTATCTTTAAAACATCCAATTTCTTAAGTATTGGTGGTACCGGACTACTTATTATTGTGGCTGTTATTATAGAGACGATTAAACAAATAGAATCTAGAGCATTAATGGCTACCTACGAGCAATATTAAGTTGAAGGTTTTACTAAAAAAGATGAAAAAAGGTCTTTACATTTCAACCTGTAACGTCTATAATACTAACCTGATACGATTTTTCTCATGACACAAACAAAGGAAGTAATTGAAGTTGAAGGCACTATACTAGAGGCATTGCCGAATGCTAATTTTAGAGTGCAGCTAGAGAACGGCCACGAAATATTGGCGCATATATCTGGTAAAATGCGTATGCACTACATCAAGATTTTACCTGGAGATAAAGTTACCATCGAAATGACCCCCTACGACCTAGATAAAGGTCGCATAACATATCGGCATAGATAAATTAAAGGATTCATACAAATGAAAGTACGAGCAGGAGTAAAAAAAATGTGTGTGAAATGCAAGATCGTTAAACGACGTGGTAGAGTGTCGGTTATTTGTGAAAATCCTAAACATAAACAGAGGCAAGGTTAGCGGTGGCTAGAATAGCTGGCACAAATATACCTAATGAGAAAAGAGTAGAGGTTGCACTGACTTATATTTACGGTATTGGTTTGTCTGCTTCTCGCGCATTGCTCAGCAGTGTTAAGATAGACCCTAACACCAGAGTGAAAGAACTGAATGAAAAAGACTTATCAAGCATTAGGGAGTACATAGACAAAAACTTAAAAGTTGAAGCTGACCTAGCAAGAGAAGTGAGCGGTAATATTAAACGACTTAAAGATATTAAAGCCTACCGTGGGCTAAGACATAGTGCTAGTTTACCGGTTCGCGGACAAAGAACCAAAACAAATGCCCGAACCAAGCGTGGCAAGAAGGTAACGGTTGGCTCAGGACGCAAAAAGGCTGCTGCAAAAACTTAAAATTTAACCCAATATAGAGAATAATATGGCAGAATTAAAGAAAAAAACCAGACGAAAAAAGACGAAGCGCAACCTACCTAAAGGTACTGTTCATGTACAAGCGACTTTCAATAACACTATCGTGAGTATTACCGACGACGGCGGTAACGTAGTTGCCTGGAAATCATCTGGCTCAGCTGGGTTTAAAGGTAGTCGTAAGAGTACACCTTACGCTGCACAAATTGCCGCCGAAAAAGCTATTGAAAAAGCCAAAGAGTTTGGTCTAGCCAAAGTTAATGTGATTATTAAAGGGATTGGATCTGGTAGAGAATCGGCAGTAAGAGCACTAATGGCCTCAGGTATTACTATTGTGGGCATAAAAGATGTTACCGGTATTCCACATAATGGTTGTCGACCTAGAAAGGCACGTAGGGTTTAGCGATGGCACGAAATCTTACCCCTATTGTTAAATTATCACGTCGAGAAGGTATAGAATTACACCCAAAGGCCGTGAAGGTTATGACTAAGCGAAGTTATGGACCTGGTCAACACGGCCAAAGTAGGCGTAGTAAACCAAGTGATTATTCATTACAGCTACGTGAGAAACAAAAAGTAAAAAGAACCTATGGTATATTGGAGCGTCAATTTAGAAATTATGTTCATTCCGCTGAGAGAATGCCCGGAGTGAGTGGCGAGAATCTATTAGTATTGCTAGAACAAAGACTAGATAATGTAGTTTATCGCGTAGGACTCGCTCCATCCCGTCAATCAGCTAGACAGCTAGTTACTCACGCCCACATCACTCTAAATGGCAAAAAAGTCGATATTCCTTCAATTCAAGTTAACCCAAAAGATGTTATATCTGTAAGAGCAGCCAGCTTAAAAAATGAATATTTCAAATCTATCTCAGAAAGCCTGAACGCAAACAGTAATTCAACAAGTTGGTTGAGTTTTGACACCAAGAAAATGACCGCTACTGTTACAGGAGTGCCACTAAGAGAAGAAATACCAGAAGTTATAGAAGAACAGCTTATCATTGAGTATTATTCACGTTAATTAATTAATATCTTTATAAGGAGATACCAAGTGTTATACGATATCAATCTACCAGAAATAAAAGAAGTAAGTACCAGCCAAAACAACTCAACCTTTGAAGTTGAGCCACTTTACCCTGGCTACGGTATGACTCTTGGCAACTCAATGCGCCGTGTTTTACTTTCTAGCTTAGCCGGCAGCGCCATTACTGGAGTAAAAATAGAAGGAGCTAATCACGAATTTACCGCTGTTGCTGGAGTGCGCGAAGATGTTATAGAAATTATTTTAAACCTTAAACAGGTTAGATTTGCTAATGTTAATGAAGACAAAGTTATAGTGAGTCTCAAAAAAACTGGAAAAGGCGAGGTTACTGCTGCTGATATTAAGACGGTATCTGGAGTAGAAGTTGCCAATCCAGATCAAGTAATTGCCAACCTAGATAATAGCAAGAGTAAGTTAGAGATGGAACTACAGATAGAAAAAGGCAGAGGATACGTTGCAGTAGAAAGTCGGGCTAGCGAAAAGCTACCAGTGGGTATGATAGCTGTAGATGCCATATATACACCAATAAAAAGGGTGAGATACAATATAGAAAACACTCGCGTAGGACAAATGACCAACTTTGACAAATTAATTTTAGATGTAGAAACAGACGGCACTATGGCCCCTTCAGAGGCTGTAGCACAAGCTGCCGAGATTCTAGTAGGTCACTTCCAGGTATTAGCTGGTCATGATGTTGTGAGTGTTGGAACGGGTGGTATTGTGACGGCTGCAGAAAAACAAGAAGCTGACATGGCGCAAATATCTATAGATGAAGTCAATTTTAGCCCACGCACAACCAATGCATTAATGAATAATGATATTAAAACTATAAAAGAAATAATGGAACTCAAGGCTAGTGATCTAAAAGAGCTAAAAGGTTTTGGACAAAAGGCCTACGAAGAGGTAGTTGAGAAACTAGAAGAGCTAGGTGTGAACAACGTCGTAAAGGAAACGGAGTAGAATAAAATGCATCGCCACGCATACGCAGGACGAAAACTTTCTCGCGCAGCCGGCCCACGCCGGGCTCTTTTGCGTGGCCTTCTTGACAGTTTAATTCTGTATGAGAGACTCGAGACTACTCAAGCCAAAGCTAAAGAACTTGCTCCATATTTTGAACGTCAAGTTACTTTGGCAAAAAAACAAACCCTTCCCGCATATAGAATGATCCTTGCCGAAACCATTAATCCTGTTGCCGCCCAGAAACTCAATTACGATCTAGTAAATGGCTTCTCGTCTCGACAAGGAGGCTATACTCGAATTATTAAGACCGGCAATAGACTGGGTGATGGCGCAGCTATGGCAGTTATTGAACTAGTGCTAGATGAAAACTATACTTCTGAACAAACAAAATCAAAAGATTCAAAAAAACCAGAAAAATCTACTAAATCTACGGATGAATCAAAAGTTAATAAATCTGCAAAAAAGGGAGATATCGTAAAAACCAAGATTACCGGAGTTAAAAACTCCACCGCACAAAAGCCAAAGTCGGCTAGAAGGGTGGCAAAATGAAAACATATAGTCTAAAAACCGCTGAGGCTACTCAAGATTGGTATATTATTGATGCTAAGGGCCAAACTTTAGGTAGGGTAGCTACTCAAATTGCAAGATTACTAATGGGTAAAAACAAACCAAGCTATACCCCCCACGTTGTGGGTGGCGATGTAGTGATTGTGATTAATTCATCCAAGATAGAAGTAACTGGTCAAAAATTAACTGATAAAATATACTATCATCACACAGGATATCCAGGTGGTATACGTGAAATAAGCTTGCGTGACCAGTTGGTAAAAGAACCTAATACTGTTATTGAGCACGCTGTTGCAGGTATGTTGCCCAAGAATAAATTGCAGGCACAAATGCTTAAAAACCTTAAAGTTTATGCTACCGCCGAACATCCTCATGCCTCTCAAAACCCTACATTAATTGAAACGGAGAAAAAATAGTGGCCGAAAGTACAACCAAGTCACCCGCAAAAAAGCAGCAGTATTATCCTGGAGTAGGACGTCGTAAACGTTCCATTGCAACTATCAGGCTAACTATTGGCAAAGGCGTTATTACAGTTAACGATAAAACACCACAAGAATACTTTGGTACCGATACCTATGACGAACTACTGAGATCTCCGCTTGTGCTGTTAGCAAAAGACAAGACTGTAGATATTAATGCTCGAGTCTCTGGAGGTGGTTTGAAGGGACAAGCCGAAGCTATTAGATTAGGTATAGCCCGCGCTCTATTAGGTATGAGCGAAGATTTTAAGGTGAGTTTGCGCCGAGAAGGCTATCTTACCAGAGATGCTCGCGTTAAAGAGCGTAAAAAGCCCGGACTTAAGAAAGCTCGTAAAGCACCACAGTTCTCTAAGCGATAATCATCAAACAAGACCATATTCAAAAGGTCTTGTTTTATGTATTATAAAACTACTCATTTTTGTATCTAAACTAATTCTCTGCTAGCCTGTACACTAAATTCACACTATAATAGTACTTATGTCACCCACAATTAAGACACTACTAAAACTTTCTGCTATTACAGTAATAATTATAGCTATTTCTAGTGCGCTACTGGGCTACTTTGAACATATAAGCGTTCAAGAAAGTTTATACAGAACAATATATATAGCATTAACTCATCACGATAATTTTCATGCTGAGCAGTGGGGTTCTAAAATTACTACCATAGTTCTTATAGCAGCTAGTTTATTAGTGATTGCATATTTGCTAAAGATCCTCGCAGATTATATGATGAATCTAGGAGACGGATTAAAACGCAATAAAGTGAAAGCAAAACTTGTAAATACTAAAGATCATTATGTAGTTTGCGGACTAGGTCGGGTAGGTAGCCATATAGCCGACGAGTTAGCTAATGAGAATATAAAATTTGTCGGTATAGACAGAGACGAGGAGGCGGTAAAAAAAGCCGTCGCTAAGGGCTACACAGCATTTGTTGGAGATAGCACTAAAGAAGATGTTTTAAAAAAAGCAAAAGTAGAAAAAGCCCACGGCATAGTTGCTGCACTTGGTGACGACTCATGCAACCTATTTATCACACTTACTTCAAGACAACTCAACCCATCTTTGTATATTGTAGCCAGAGCAAATAGAGAGGAGAATGTTGATAGAATAGAGAAGGCTGGCGCCGACAAGGTGGCAATGCCTAATCAAATTGGTGGTTTCCATATGGCCACAATGCTAATAAGACCAGGAGTGCTAGATTTTTTTGAGGTACTAAGTAATAAGTCTAGTGCGGAGTTACAAGTAGAAGAGATGGTTGTTGCCAAAGGGTCTAAGCTAGTTGGTACTAGGCTTGGGCATTTCATGCAAGCTAGTAATACAGGCACAACCGTTTTAGCACTCAATAGTCATGAGGGATCAAGTAAGGTTAACCCAAGTGGTCAGGAAATACTTTATGCTGGTGATAGACTAATAATGATGGGTACTCGCGAACAGTTAGATCAATTGGGTCGCTATATATAAAATATTCTTATGAAAAATTTTTCTTTTACTGCTCAAGAAGCGCAGGAGGGTAAGCGAGTAGATTTTGTATTGGCTGAAGTTTACCCTAAGTTTAGTCGTGCTAGATGGAGAGAACAAATACAATCGGGTAGCGTAAAGGTAGATGAAAGGGTAGTAAAGGCATCGGAAAAATTAAAAAATGGCTCTTTAATATATGGTGAACTTCCAACTATAAACGCCCTAAGCTTACTTATTAGTCCCGATGTAGTGCCAAAAATTATTTACAAAGACGAAGATGTGTTAGTTATAAACAAGCCTGCTGGATTAGTAGTTTATACTACAGCAAATAATCCACAGTCATCAGTTGCAGGAGCATTTAAAGACTTAATTAACGACAATGACCCAGTAAGACCAGGCATTGTACATCGTTTAGATAAAGACACTTCTGGAGTAATGATTTTGGCAAGAAACGATCACGCCAAGGAATTTTTATTGTCAGCTTTTAAACAGCGAAGAGTTAAAAAACATTATACAGCTTTAGTAGTAGGGAGACCCAATAGTGATAGTGCTAGACTTGAGTTACCAATCAAACGTGGTATAAAAAATCCTCAGAAGATGAGCATACACAGCTCTGGAAAGTCTGCAATAAGTGAGTACCAACTTATTAAGGAATATAACGGCTATAGCTTACTAGATGTTTCAATCTTGACTGGTCGTACACACCAAATTAGGGTACAATTTGCACATATTGGGCACCCGGTTGCAGGCGACAAACAATACGGAAACAAAAAAGTTGATAGTCTATTTACTCGACAATTTTTGCATGCTAGCTCAATAAGTTTAGAACTACCCTCAAAAACTCTAAAAGTTTTTAGGGCTAGCCTACCTACTGAGTTAAAAAATATTTTAACTAAACTGTCATGAGATTTATATATACCAAGAAAACTCTCCATTATCTTAATAGTATTGGAGCGGACCCACAACATGCTTACCTACTACATGGATCTAAGGGATCGGGCAAATATCTTGCCTCTCTAGACTTGGCAGCAAGAATAATTGGTGACGAAAAAATAATAAACATAGATAATTTTGCTCACCCCAACCTATTTGTTATAAGGCCGTTACCTAAAAAAAATACTATCACTATTGCACAAATAAGAGAATTAAATGACAACATGTGGCGAACAGCTAGTGGAGAAAATGCATACAAAGTTATAATAATTGTTGGCGCAAATAAACTAACAATAGAAGCCGCTAATGCCTTACTAAAAAACCTAGAAGAATGTCCCAAGAATACCGTTTTTTTTCTTATTACTAATATGTTGTCCCAGGTATTACCAACCATACGCTCAAGATCGCAACTAGTTTTTTTTGAACCTACACCGATAGATATGGCAACGGAATTCTTAAATAAGCACGCAAATATTAGTAAAGAAGACGCCAAGAACCTAATAAAACTTGCCCATGGCTCTTTAGGAAGAGCAATAGAGTTAATAGATTTAGAAAAAAAAGAACTTATACTTAAAGTTCATAAGAATGCCAAGGATTTCATAAAAGGTGATATTACTAAGCGATTTTTTATTGCCAAAAGTATATACACCGACGATTCTACCAAAGACTTTCTTGATGAGCTCACCTATGAAATTAGAGATAAATCTACTATACTAGGTGGTGTAAATAGTCTGGAGATAATAATGAAAGCCGTAGAGCAGTTACAATCTAATGTTAATAACAGGACAGTATTAGAGAATCTAGGGCTGCAGCTTAATGTAGTGCAGGAATAGAACTGGTATGACTTTTGAATATTTATTAATGATTTTTGTGTTTTGCGTGGTGGTTTCGGCAATAATTAATAAGCGAAGTACTATTGCAGATTATTTAATAAACAACCTATCAACTAATCTTCCCAGCCAAGATGAAGCCCTCGACACATTACTTGATGTTGCTGGTCGCTACTATGCGGAAAAAAATTATCTTGCAGCAGAAAAAGCCTATTTAAAAGTTTTGCGCGTTGATCACAAAAATAGCCTAGCCTATAGCAGGCTGGGTTTTGTTTACTCAGGGCTTGGCAAAAACGAAGATGCTATTGAGTGTTTTAAAATTGTTGCCGATACCTATCCCAATGCTGCTAGTTACCACAACCTTGCAATGATGTATTTTAAGACCCGAGACTTTCCAAGTTCTGCCACAGCATTAGAAAAGTCGTTGAGTATGGAAATGCATGTAAACAGATTGGTCAGCTTGGCTAGAATATATAGAATAATGAATAAATTTGATATGCAACTATCGGCACTTAAAAAAGCTCATAATCTTGAACCAAATAATATAGAAATTATGCAACTTTTAGCAGAGGCCTTCATACACGAGAAGGATGAAAAATCTGCCCAAGCCTTGTTTAGACAAATTCTTAAGCTCGACCCCAAAAATATTCGCGCACACTCTGCACTGAAGCCTGCTAAGCAATTGAAAAAAGTAACCTAAAATGATAAACTAAAGTTTGAATTTTCGTCTTATCTGTCATGTTTTTCTTATCGTTTTGTTAATGAAAAAATATCTTTTGTTTTAACAAAACGAATGGAGAAGTAGTAGCGGTTGAATGCGCCGATGTAGCTCAGTTGGTTAGAGCAGCTGTTTTGTAAACAGCAGGTCGTGGGTTCGAATCCCTCCATCGGCTCCAGGCCTCGATAGCTCAGTGGTAGAGCGCTTCCATGGTAAGGAAGAGGTCGCGAGTTCAATCCTCGCTCGAGGCTCCAGTAACTTTATATTTTATGCCGGGTTAGCGAAGTGGTTAAACGCATCAGACTGTAAATCTGACGGCCTTGTGCCTTCGGGAGTTCGAATCTCTCACCCGGCACCACGTCGATTTATTGCTCGAGTTTTCGCAAAATTGTCAGACAATTCTGCTACAACTTATGCAATAAATCTCCTTTTCGAATCAAAATACAATTTTGATTCGGCTATAGAACGAGTAGGACAATATGACACACAAATCTAAAAAACAAAGAACAGAAATTAAACTATCTAAAAAAGACGTTAAATTTACAGGGGTCACCGGTGGTATAGCCGAATATTACAAACAAGATCCTGCCTGGGTGAGAGTGGGGGCTGTAGTCTTGATTATTCTTACAGGTATTGTTCCTGGCTTACTAATTTATTCGGTTTTCTATTTGCTTATGAAAAAAACTAGCGAGGGTAAGAAAACCAAGTGAAGAAACTCAATGTATTGGTAATAGGATCGGGTGGTAGAGAACACTCTATCGCCTGGAAAATAAAACAATCGTCCAAACTAAATAGCTTATTTGTAGCGCCAGGCAATGGCGGAACCAGCGAGTTGGCTAAAAACTTAAGTTTGAATTTAGCCGATCATAAACAAATAATAGACATTTGCAAGCAAAACAAAATAGACCTTGTAGTAATCGGGCCCGATGATATTTTGGCCTCTGGGCTAGCCGACGACCTAATAGAGAATAATATTTTAGTCTTTGGACCAACAAAAAAAGCCACTCAAATTGAGTCGTCTAAGTCGTTTGCAAAGAATATCATGAAAAGTGCGGGTGTACATACCGCAAGATACAGAGAGTTTACTAACCACAAAAAAGCAGTTGAGTATTTAGATAATATTAAGTTTCCTATTGTAATAAAAGCCGACGGCTTGGCCCTAGGTAAAGGCGTAGTTATATGTAAGAACAAAAAAGAAGCCCAAAAAGCTCTTGGTTCTATAATGAAAGACAAGGTTTTTGGTAAGTCTGGTGACGTAGTAATTATTGAAGAGTTTTTGCACGGTCAAGAGGTGAGTTTGCACGCAATTAGTGATGGTAACAACTATGTAATGTTTCCTAGTTCGCAAGATCATAAGCCTATTGGTGAAGGAGATACTGGCTTAAATACCGGCGGTATGGGTACAATTGCTCCGGTACCATGGCTGAGCCATGAACGAACCGAACAACTAGGTGAGCAACTAGTTGGCCCAATACTTAAAGAACTCAAAACAAAAAATAGTAAGTTTAGTGGTTTGCTTTACCCTGGCTTAATGTTAACTAAACAAAGTTATAATGTTATAGAGTATAACGCTCGTTTTGGCGACCCCGAAACCCAAAGCTATATGCGCCTACTAAAAAGTGATCTACTAGAAATATTGATAGCCTGCGCTAAGGGTGATCTAGCCTCACAAAATATTGAGTGGGCCGACGAGTTTGCTTGTTGTATTGTATTGGCATCTGGTGGATACCCAGGTGACTATAACAAAGGCGAAGTTATAACAGGAATAGCTGAGGCCGAAGAACTTGAAGAGGTAGTAATATTCCATGCTGGTACCCGATTAGACGGCGATAAATTAGTTACTAACGGTGGCAGAGTACTCAATGTAACGGCAACTGGTAACACTCTTGAGGTAGCCCTTACCAAAGCTTATAAAGCAGTAAAAAAGATTCACTTCAAAGGCATGCAATATCGTACCGATATTGGTAAGCGACCACCTCTCATAAAGTAATAAATTTATGCTTGGTGGTAATATTTGTTCTTAAGAAACTCACCAAATGCATTGAGAGTATCTTGATATGTAGCTAAATATTTAGCCTGTTCTTCTGGGGTTCTTTGATATTGGGTTTCTATATCGGCCGGCTGTATTCGTAACCATTCAGGGCCCAATTCATAAGTAAACTGAGTACCTTCTTTATATGGGTAACCAATATTAAATTCATCTAGTAAAGTTTGAATAGGTTCAATTAACTTGGATACTATCCTATCTTTTTCTTCTTGTAACTGATTATACTTTTCTTTTTGATCGGGTGTTAATTTTTGAACAAGTTGAGATTCTATGTCTACTATACCTAATTCTTCCCAAAATCTCTGAAACTTCTGCATAAATAACTCAGCTTCTCTTGAATGAACATCTAGGTAGGGTCCTCGGGTGCCTCTGTCTAGGTGACCTTCACACGAGCCGCTTGTAGTATAGCCTAGAGCATTTAACCCAACCACAGCTTCAACTGCCAAAGGGTCGATACCCCTACCTAGTTTGTCACCAACCTCATTCTTATAGTGTTCGCTTAGCGCCTCCCAATGCTTTGTTTTTTCTGGTGATTTTTCCATAGGATAATTATACCAAACCTATAGTTTTAAGCAGATTTTTTTATTTTTTTCTGGTAGAATAAATCAGTAACACTATAAATAGAGGGGTGTAGCTCAGTTGGCTAGAGCGTTGGTCTCCAAAACCAAAGGCCGCGGGTTCGACTCCTGCCACCCCTGCCAGAAATTATTTTTAAAAAGACACGAATGTGTTTTTTTAAAGTGTACTAAGTTAAAATATTAACTTGTGCTACAATTTAAACAAATGAAAGCACAAGCGACATCAAAGCGCCCTAAGCAGCACGATAAATTTGCGCCACTGCGCTGGGTAATATTAGTAACACTATTAATTACCGCTCTGCTACCAACTATTGCTGGCCCACTTGCCCTAATAATCTACTTGTTGCCGGCAATCTTTGTGTTCTTGCATGGCGCTAGGTATTTGGGGGGTAAAAATATACTCATATTTTTTGTGGTTACTTACATTGTTACTTTTATAGCCGAGTACTTGGGTGTCAATACCGGCCACATTTTTGGTTCGTACTACTACAATCTAATAGGCAATGGTCCTTTGCTAGGTGGCGTACCGGTTCTTTTAATGCTCACATACTTTAGTTTAGCCTATAGTAGTTATCTAGTAATTAGAATAATATTGGGGTGGCTCAAGTTGGTAAAGGGCTTAGAAATAGTAATACTAAGCTTGCTAAGCGGTATGCTTATGACACTATCCGATCTGGCCAATGACCCCATTAACTCAACTGTCGATAAGATATATATATGGACCCAAGGTGGAATATTTTTTGGTGTGCCATACCAGAACTTTACTGGTTGGTTAGGGGAGACTGTAGTATTGTTTTTAATCATATCGCTAATACTTGGCTATATTACTAAATCACCCAACCTAAGTGCACTGCCAAGCCGAAGGTTTCTAACAGAGCCAATTGTGTTGTTTATAATACCTGTAGTATCTGTAGTCTTAAGTCCTTTACTAACTGCAAAGCCTACTACTATTACCGAGCCAATGTCGCTTATTGCGCTATTTGGTCTTGGCACGATTGCGCTTTTGGCTTTAGCAAGAGTTGCTACTAACAAACACCATTTATAACAAAATGTTGAAGTAAAAAAATTGTGTTTTATTGGTTAATTATGCCCCGCCATGGGGTATAATTAACATAACCGGAATTGAGGTTATTTAGCTTTATATATGGATAAAACAAATCAATCCCCCAAATCTTCAGATGTAGTTGATCAAAATGCTACAAAAGACGAGAGCAGTCAGAAGCCAAAAGTTACTGCTGCTCAAGGCGTAACTATTGAAGAAGCCCAGAACTCTAGAATTAATACGGCCAAGCGTATTAAAGAGGCTATGCTTAGCCAAAATAAGATTTCTCAAAAACAGCTAGATACTATTGAGCACATTACCAAGCTACACAACATTAACTTTATAGATTATTTGATATCTCAAAATATCGTCAATAAAGATTTTATTGGCCAAACTCTAGCCAACTATTACAACACCTCCTATATAGATTTAGAAAACAATCAACCCCCCAAGGATTTGGTACTTAAAATACCTAAAAATGTCACAACTGAAAACCGAGTAATATTTTATTATGTAGACAAAACTAGAGCCGTTTTTGTTACCGACGAGCCCGGCCAAGTAGGCCTAAAAGAAAAGCTAGCTACCTACACCAATGGCCTACCGGTATCTATTGCATACTCACTAAGTGACGATATTGACGTGATTTTGGCGCATTACCGTAAGCCACTAGCTACGCGATTTAACCAAATAATTCAAGAGCAAGAACGTGTTGCGCCAGAAATAATAGACGAAATTATTAAAGATGCTATTGTGTTTGATGTGAGTGATATTCATTTTGAGCCAGAAGAAAAAGTCGTTTTAATAAGGTTTCGTATTGATGGTGTATTGCGTGAAGCTGGTCAAATACCTATTCAGTATTACGAAAATGTCTTAAATAGATTGAAGGTGCAGGCTAGAATGCGAATAGACGAACACGGCGCTAGCCAAGATGGTGCTATACGCTATAGTGTAGATGAAGAATCTGTAGATATTCGTATTTCTATTGTTCCTACACTCAATGGAGAGAAGGTTGCTCTTAGATTGCTCGCAGGTAACTCCAAAAACCTCAACTTCAAAAACCTTGGTTTTAATGTCTTTGATCTTAAACTGATTGAAACTCAAATGCACAGACCATTTGGTATGATAGTGACTACCGGGCCAACTGGCTCGGGTAAGACGACTACGCTTTATGCTATGCTCAAACAACTAAACAGCTCAGATATAAATATCACCACCATAGAAGACCCTGTAGAGTACAAACTCTTTGGCGTGAATCAAATACAGGTAAACCGTGCTACAAACCTTACTTTTGCCGAGGGTTTAAGAACTATTGTTCGACAAGACCCCGACATAATTTTAGTTGGTGAAATTCGCGACAAAGAGACAGCCAAAATGGCCGTAAATGCAGCGTTAACCGGACACTTACTATTCTCAACTTTTCACGCCAACGACTCTGCAACGGCAATACCTCGTTTTATAGATATGGGAGTAGAGCCATTCTTACTTTCATCCACTCTAAACGCCGTAATTGCCCAACGATTAATGCGAACCATTTGTGTTACTTGTAGAAAAAGTTACTTGGTAAATCTTAGTGACATACAAAAAAAGATTCCTCATGCCGAAATGTATTTCAAAAGACCTCAAGTGACACTTTATTATGGTGAGGGTTGTGAGTCTTGTAATTACTCAGGCTACAAAGGCAGGGTAGCTTTATACGAAATACTAGTAGTGTCGCCAGCAATTAAAGAGTTGATAGTCAAAAATCCATCTAGCAAACTAATATGGGATCAAGCTAGAAAAGAAGGCGCCCGTACGTTGTTTGAAGACGGGATAATAAAAGTACAAAATGGTAGATCAACCCTAGAGGAGTTAATGCGTGTCGCCGAACCAAAATAATCCTATAAAAGTGGACGGTGTAAGTAATGATGGGCCATCTAAAGACGAGTCCAAAATTACTGTAGAAAAAAAATCGGGCGAAGTTGTAGAGAAAAAAACTAAATCTAAACCACTTACCAAGCACGCCGTTAGCAGAGATGCCCGAGAGTATTTTACCGAGACTTTGAGCATGCTAATATCTACAGGAGTAACTGTAGGTCTCTCACTTGAAATACTTAGTAAGGAAGCACCTACAAAAAAAGTTAAGGCAGCAATCCTTGCTATGCGCGATAAAGTAGACGAGGGTGGCACGTTATGGCGGGCCATAGGTGAGTCGGGTATGTTAAACGCCTCTTCGGTCGCATTAATTAGGGCCGGTGAAGAGTCTGGACGACTATCTGAGAACTTAAAAGTTGTTTCTGAGCAAACCCACAGAATTAACATGATTAACTCTAAAGTGCGTTCAGCACTTATTTATCCTACATTTCTTGTGGTGCTTATGCTAATAGTTGGTAGTGGTATAAGCTTATTTCTATTGCCAAGATTAGCAGAAATATTTGAAGGTTTAGATGTAGAACTAAACTTACTTACAAAAGTAATGATTGGCTTTGGGCTGTTTTGGTCGCACTGGGGATTACTATTGTCGGGTCTTTTTGTGGTGGTAGTTTTTATTATTGGTATGGGTATTGCTTATGTAAAACCTATCAGAACTTTAGCCGAGAAAGTACTCTATGTTATTCCTGGCGTAAAAACTCTTATTTATCAATCCGAAATTTCTAGGTTTGGCTTTATCATGGGCTCACTATTAGAGGCCGGCCTACCAATTGTAGATGTGCTCGACTCTTTAGTAGATTCTTTTGCTACAGAAAGGTATAGCAATATTGCAAAAATTATTAGAATCAATGTAGAAGAAGGTCAGTCTCTGGCTACTACTCTAGAGAAGATTCCAGATAGAAAAGCTCTGCCTGGACCAATAAGACAACTTATTGTTAGCTCTGAACAGTCGGGCAACCTTTCCGATACTTTGCTCAAAATTAGCAGTACTTATGAAGAGAAGGTAGAGATAACGGCCGAGAACTTAGAAACTGTGTTAGAGCCTATTATCCTAATTGCTATTGCGGTAGGTGTATTGTTTATTGCATTATCGGTAATATTGCCGATATATGGTTTGCTTGGAGGGATAAAATAATTGATATGGTTTTTAAAAAATACCTTCTTAGACATAAATACGGCTTCACCTTAATTGAGCTAATGCTTTCTATTGGAATAATTTCTATAATTCTAATGGTAACAGCACCAGTACTTCAGCGTTATGTGTTGCGAAACGATTTAGAAGTAATTAGTAGTATTATTGTTCAAGATATGTATCGTGCTCAAAGCTTAGCACGCGCGGGTGAGAATGATGGCAACTGGGGTGTGCGCGTGCAAAATGGCAGCATTACAATATTCCAGGGAAATAGCTATGCAAGTAGAAATCAAAGCAAGGATGAGGTTTATCCTTTTACCTCATCTATTACTTTTTCTGGTCAAACTGAATTTGTTTTTGATAAATTTAGTGGAAAGTTATCTGTACCAGGTGCTGTTACCGTTGTAAACAAGGGTGACAACAAAACCATCACAATTAGCTCAAAAGGAGTAATTGAGTATTAGCATGACATCAAAAAATCTTACAGCTACATCGATGCCAATGGGATTTAGTTTGATAGAGATTTTATTGGCCGTAGCAATATTTGCACTCTTTGGTACGGTAATGTTGAGTTCTTTTATATACGGCCGAGATGGGGTAAGACAAGCCGGAGAGCGTACAAGGGCTACTGAGCTATCTAGTGCTGGTCTGGAGGTGGTACGTAATATTGCCAATCCCAACTACTCCAATTTATCTAGCTATTCAAACGGTACTAATTATTATATTAGTTCTATCAACAACCAGTGGCAGCTAACTACAATTCCTCAGCTAGTAGATAGTAAATATACTAGAATAGTTAATTTTAGTGATGGACCAAATGGCTCACGAAAAGTTACAGTCACAGTGAGCTGGCAACGCACTCTGGTAGTCAGTTCTTCACTCAGTGTTGTAATGTATTTCGCTAACTGGAGACAACCAACCTCAGCCCCCATTAAGAGTGGACTTTTTGTCTATGCCGATGGCGGTACCACAACTGACAGAATGGAGTTTAGGCAGTTGTTAACCACTGGGTCGTGGACGGCCCAGACTGTAATACCAGATGTGAGTACTACCACAAATAATAGAGTACCGCGTTCTCTAAAACTCTATTCTGCTCAAACTGGTTCGGCAAAAATGATGGTTTCTCGCCACTATGATGGCACTAAGCAGTATATGTATGCTACAGCTTGGAACGGCTCTAGTTGGGCAACTCCACAATTACTAGCTCAGTGGACGTCTAGTAGCGCACTAAACTCAGGTAATTACGGAGGAGATTTCTTGGCCGACGGTTCGTTTGTGGCTGTCTATTCTGATGGGAGTAATAATCCCAAATCGAGATCATTTAATGGTGCTACATGGGGTCCGGAGGTTGGTTTGGGTCAGATTGGTTCTAGCAATAATTACATTACCGCAATGATGATAAAAGCTAGACCTGCATCTAATGATATGATGACGGTTTTTTTAACAAATGATTATAAAGTAAACACTAGTTTCTATTCTAATAGTGTATGGTCAACATACACTCAACACACTAATAGCTCAGCCGGTAATGGTTCGCTACTTGTAGATTTTGACTGGAGTAATGTTAATACCAGCCAAGGAACTGTAATATATACCACATCCGCCAATGATCGTGCATTGCGCGCTCAAACATTCACTATTGATGGTAGCGGGTCGGGTAGTTGGGGCTCGGTTATTACTAGTAGCAATATTCCATCTGGACAATCAATTATTTCTATACGTCAAATTTCTAGACCCAACACCGCAAATGAACTTATTGCATGCGCTAAAAGCGATATCAATCCTGGTTCAATATTTTGCTATGAAATTAATCCTGTTGGAGTTGGTTTTGTTACGCCTACAAATAACTTAATTACCAACAATACCGACTATGGAGGTCAAATAACCTTTGATGTTGCTTATAAATACGTTAATTCTAACGATGGGGTTATCGCGTACTCTGATAATACTAGAAGCGGTAAGTTAAAAATATACAATAGTAGTATTAACTCATGGGCGAATAGTGCTATCGCTCTTCCAAACGCCAGTGATAATATTGGAAAAACACGAATAGTGGGAAGACCAAATGCTGACGAAACGATGGTGATGGTATCAGATGCTTTCCGTAATCTATACTCAGTTGTTTTAGACGGTACTACCAACGCTCTATTTACTACTCCATCGGGTAAGGCATGGACTAATCACCTGTCCAGTGGGCCAACCAACGATGCCGTATGGTTTGATTTTGCGTGGGATAACTAAGGATGATTAAAGCATGAAACACATTGATAAAGACAATCAAAAAGGCTACACAATAATTGAAATGCTACTTTATATTACGGTATTTTCACTTATTATTGGATCAATACTTGCTGTGGCGGTCTCGATTACCAATCAACGTATTCAAAACCAAATAAACCAAGAGGTTGATGCTCAGGGACGGTTGATAATATCGAGTATCACCCAGAGCCTTCGCAATGCTAGCACCATAAATAATCCTTCGGTAGGCAATTCGTCATCTAGCTTATCACTTAATACAACTACTGCTACAAATAACCCAACGATATTCGACACCGCAATCGACCAAAATGTAAATAAGATGCGTATGAAAGTTGGTAGTGCAAGCCCCGAATACTTAACTAGCTCTAGAGTAAGCGTTAGTAACTTGAGTTTTACCAACAAGGCGATTAGTGGTGGTAGAGACTCAATAGATATAAGCTTTACTCTCACTTACTACAACCCTAGTAATAAATCTACTTTGCAGTATCAGAAGAACTTTTATGGAGTCTCAACATTAAGATGAATACACCAAATATCAATCAACAATCGGGCTATATTACTTTAATAACTGTAATTGCCATAGCAGCAATAGGCTCACTTGTGGGCTTGCTGCTACTTTTTTCCGGCGTCACATCCAGTAAAACTAGCCTAAGCATTCAGCAATCTGCTCAAGCAAAGGCTGGCGCCGATGGTTGCGCCGAACTGGCCCTTGCTGCAATACAGGCAAATATTGTGCTTACTACGCCATCTAGTGCTAACTATACAATAGACGCTACAAACAAGACTACATGCAATTATACTATTACCGGAACTAGCCCCAATTATGTGATCGATGCTGTGGGTGTTGCAGACGGTAGTGGTAAAAATATTAAAAAGCGTGTAAATATCACATTAAACAGGGTAGGACCTACTCTAAATATCTACAGTTGGCAAGAAATTCCTTAATTGAAAAAAATAAAAAAAGCCTATTGCAAAATAAGCATAAGTACTTTAATATGATAGTAAGTAAAAATTACTAAAGAAAGAGGTTAAAAAAAGATGTTCAAATTATTAAAAAGTAAAAAAGGATTTACCTTAATTGAAGTTTTGCTAGTAGTTGCAATTATCGCAATTCTTGCTGGTATTGTTATACTTGCGGTTAACCCTGCCAAGCAGTTGGCTGACACACGTAATGCCCAGCGTAGAGCCGACGTAAATACTATTATTAACGCTGCTTATCAGTACTCTATTGATAACAATGGTAACTTACCTGCAAGCATTCTAGTAGCCGGTACAGCCCCAGCTAACGATATCTGTGTAACTGGCGGAACTTGCACTGGCCTTACAGACCTAGCTGTACTTACTACCAATGGTAAATACTTAGTATCTATACCAAAAGATCCTAGCACTGCAACAGCTAACGACACCAAATATACTATTGTAAAAGATGCTAACAATAGACTAGTGGTCTCTGCTCCAGATGCAGAACAAGGCGCCACAATTTCAGTAACTCGTTAGTCATTAACTGACTAATGGTCTTCAAAAAGCCCCCAGGAGGGGCTTTTTGTTGCTTATTGAGCTATATTTTGTCATAATCAAAAGTACTTATGCCAGAACGTTACACACTCTCAAACAGAACAGACGACAAATCTAAAAATAACTCTCTAAAAGGCAAAGGTGGAAAAAACACCACATCTGTATTGCCTAACATACCACCTCTTTATTGGGTTATTTTAGTAGTAATAGTGGTTTTGGTAACAAATATAGCAACCTATTTTATTGTGACATCAATTTACAACAAACGTTTGAGTGATGCCGATAGTAAAAATAAAGATTTACAAACTAAGCTCAATCAAGCAGAAGAAAAGAACAACAATCTTATAGGTAAAAACAATAAGAACCCTGGCTCTACCGACAGTGCCGTGTCTGAAGACACGCGCAAAAAGATTCAAGCTCTTATTGATGGCAAGAAGTATCAAGATATTACATCGCTTCTTGGTGAAAACACTACAGTGGTAGTAGCGGGCTCGAGTACATCGCAACAAACTAGGCAACAAGTGCTCGACTCGCTTGGATATTTAAATAGCTCAACTGGCGGATGGAACTGGAACCTAACTGCTAATCAACTTCAACAACTTCAACAGGGGAATAATGCTCAGTACTTTGGTGACAACGCTATTGTGGGGCAGTCAACTGATGGTTATATTGTGGCAATTGTTATTAATGAGAATGGTCAAGTCGACTCGGTATTTATGAGCCCTAACGCACAAGATGCCGGCGTAGCATCAACACCAGATAGTGAGTAAAGGTTTTTGATAAAAAAACTAAATAAGTGTTAATATTAAAAAATGAGCAAAAGTTACAAACAACAAACCTTAGATGAATACAAAGGCGTTATTCAACAGTTCAGAATGGCTGGTGTCACGGCAATTACTTTACTTAGTGTAGGCGCAATATTCTTTCATTACGTACAAAAACTAAGTTGGTTAGACGCATTCTATTTTTGTACAATATCTCTCGCGACTATAGGCTATGGAGATATCACCCCAACAACGCCAGGAGGCAAGATTTTTATTATGTTTTACGTAGTAATAGGTATTGGAATAATTGCTACGTTCGCAAACTTAGTTGTTAGACGAGCGGTTTTAAAACGTGAAATAAGAAGAATAAACTCAGATAAATAGTAAGTAAGGAGATGAAATGGCCCAACAAAACGATACAACACTAACATTTATTAAAATAGGTAGAGTAATTACCTATATTGTTTATGGTTTTACGATGATTGCGATAGTATCTTTAACATTTGGGTTTTTCTTCCTTTTGTTTTCGGCTAATCCTACTACGCCGTTTGTGCAGTTTGTATATAAAATTGCCAATGAATTCTTACAACCATTTAGGGGTATTTTTCCTACCCACCCAGTAGGAGAAACTGGCTATTTTAGTGCAAGTGCGTTGTTTGCAATTATTTTTTATCTACTATTTGCTACAGGTGTAAGCGCCCTAGTGAGTTATTTAAATTTAAAAATGGCAACTCACGAGAAAGAACTAAAGAAAATCATCAAGTAGTTTTTGTATAAACCACTTAGGTTGGTTATAATAACAGATAATGACAAAGACAGAGAAACAAATACTCATATTGCTGGCAATGGCTCAGCTAATACTAACCCTAGATACGACCGTAATGAATGTATCTATTTCTACGTTAGTGGTAGACTTAAACACCACAATAAGCGGTGTGCAAAGTGCAATTACATTTTATACCTTAGTAATGGCCGCCTTTATGATTGCAGGAGCCAAAGTAGGTGACATAATTGGTCGTAAAAAAGCTTTTGTGATAGGTCTTTGTATATATGGAACCGGATCTGCAATAACTGCTCTAGCGCCAAATATAACCATTCTTAAGATTGGCTGGTCGCTATTAGAGGGCTTGGGTGCTGCTCTGATAATTCCTGCAATGATATCACTTATTGCTAGTAACTTTGGAGCTGGTACCCGGAGAGTGAAGGCCTATGGTGCTGTTGCCGCAATGGGTGCAGTTGGTGCTGGAATTGGTCCACTCATTGGTGGTTTTCTTACCACTTATGCTAGCTGGCGCTATGCTTTTGCCGCCGAAGTGGTAGTTGTGGTGTATATTTTACTAAGAAAAGGTATAATTGTAGATTCTAAGCTCGACAAGATTAAACCAAAACTAGATTGGTTGGGTGTAGGGCTGATTGCGGCTGGCATGGCTTTGGTTGTGCAAGGTATATTATATGCAAGCACTTATGGGCTATTACGTGCCCGACAAGACTTTTCAATAAATGGGCAAGTAATTATTAATGCCGGCGGTATTTCTCCCACTATTTGGTTAATATTAATAGGATTAATCACGCTTGGATTGTTTGTGCTATGGGAAAGACATCGTGAAAACAAAAAACTATTCCCGCTTATTCACCTAGAGCTATTTAAAAATAGTGTAGTTAATGCTGGTAACGGCTCTATATTTGCTACACAGTTTTTGCTAGGTGGAACGATGTATGCTTTAGCACTATTTTTACAGATTGAATTAGGCTACGATGCGATGAAAACAGGTGTCACCATGTTGCCACTATCTCTAATGATTCTAGTTTTGGCTAGTAGGGGGTCGGTAATGTCTACAAAGTTTGCTCCTAGAAAAATAGTACAAGTAGGTTTTGTATTGGTACTGCTGGGCGCAATTCTGCTTGGCATAAGAGCTGACTCTGCAAATAGTGGCTGGGCATTGGTACCATCACTAGCTTTTATTGGTTCTGGGCTTGGTATAATATTTTCTCAACTACAAAACCTAGTGCAAAGTGCAGTAACCACTAAAGATTCGGCCGAGGCATCGGGCCTGTTTGCTACCTTCCAAAATCTGGGGATGAGTTTTGGTACGGCTATTAGTGGAGTTTTGTTGATAGGCACTTTACTAATTGCTAGCACTAACGCGATCAACCAAAACACTACGCTCAATAATGCTCAAAAAGATCAGCTTAAGTCTGCTTACTCTACACAAGCCCAGATAGTTAGCAATACTCAAATAGAAGCTGCTACTGCCAATCAGCCGGCCGAGGTGTCTCAGGCAGTGGTAGATATTAACGCTCAAGCACGACAAAAAGCCCTAAGCTCTACCTTTATATTACTAGCAGTTCTAAGTGGTCTTGGTTTGCTTGCCACAATCAAGTTACCAGCCAACAAGCCTGGACCAAAAGCTCTTGGTTAGACTGGCATGATATAATACATATACAACTAAGAAAAAGGAGTGAATATGCACGGACCTATTGATTATATTGTTGTTAAATTTAGAGATAACAACTTTAGCGGAGAAGTATTAGAAGAACTTTCTAAGGTCGTCAAAAAAGGAACTATAGCAGTTTTGGATCTTGCTTTGGTGACAAAAGATAAGAACGGCGAGGTAGCATCTATAGAGCTAAGCGATATGCAAGATACTAGCATAGTAAATTTTGCCAAGGCCAATAGGGTTGAATCGGGCTTAATTACTACCGATGATATAGATGAAATAGGCGACATTATAGATAACAATAGTTCCGTTGGCCTACTTGTAATTGAACAACTTTGGGCTAAAGGTCTAAAACAAGCTATTATTAATGCCAATGGCGAGTTAATTGTCGAAGGGCGCATACATCCAGACGCAGCCGAAGAGATAGATAAGAAAGGAGATAAATAATGCCAGGATTACTTAGAGGGATGGCTAGAACTGCCGTTATAGCCGGAACAGCTACTGCAGTATCAAATAACGTTAGTCGTAGACAAGCTAATAGATGGGCCAATGAAGAAGCCGAGCAGGTTCCTCAACAATCTAATGTCCAAGGTGGTGATGATCAAATTCAACAACTAGAAAAGCTTGGTGAACTACACGACAATGGTGTCTTGACTGACGAAGAGTTTTCAGCTAAAAAAGCTCAGATTTTGGGTTTATAGACTCTTATAGTAGAACCCAATAATCTTTTTATTGTTCATTTACGTTGTTTCAGTATGTATTTTTTTAATTATGCTATACTAATGCAGTAAATAATGACTACACAAAACCCCCAAGAACAACCCGATAACTTTGTACCACTAGTTGCCAAAGCAAGAAGTGGTGACGAGGCGGCTTTTGAACAATTGTATGAAGAGTATTTTTCACCTATTTATAGATATATTCTTATTAGGGTGGGTGACAGCGAAGAGACCGACGACCTTACCCAGCAGGTTTTTATTAAGTTTTATAGAAATTTGCATAATTGGCAAGATAAAGGCTACCAGCCATCTGCCTATATATTTAGTATTGCCCGAAGCGTAATTGTCGATTTTTATCGCAGTAAAGGCAGAAAAGCAACAAAAATACAAAACTCTGAAGAAGTGCTTTTGCTTCTTGAAGATAAGTCACAAAACCCTCAGGATGACGTTATAAATTCCGAAGAAATAAAACAACTTTATCGTAATTTAAAAAAATTACCCAATAACTACCAAGAAGCCCTAATTCTTCGTTATATGGAGAATTTATCTAGCGCAGAAATAGCTATGATAATCGGAAAAAGCGATGTTGCTACCCGCAAGTTACTATCTAGAGCCACAATGGCACTATCAGAAGTTTCTAAACAAGAAAATGAATAAAATGTATAACAATAAGAGCAATAATAGTCCTGAAGAGTATGCCAAGAAACTAAAAGAGTTGAAAGGCTTTTCATTTAACAAGAGACACCTTCTTAATAATACTCTTCAGAGAATAGATAAAGAAAATAATAGCCCAAGAAGTGTAATACCAGAAACAAAAAATAACCCAATACTTAATCAACTAAGGTTATATATACCTATTGCAACTATTATGTTGGTAGTGATATTTGGTGGTGTGTTTTTCTTTAAGAATAATAACTCCAATATCAATAACAATAACACCAACAAACTAAGCCAATCTGCTCCAGATGGTACTATCGAGAATACTTTCAACTCCATTAGTGCTGACTTGGCCGATGAGAGTAGTATTAACGACCAAGCCATGACTAAGGGAGAGAATGTAGTGCAAGAGGTGTCTAACGAAATCAAGCAATTAGGAGATATTAGCAATGACCCAAGTCTATAAACATAATCCTATAATTATTATATCTACCACTATGTTATTTTTAACATTTATTGTCAGTATTTTTAGTCCACAAATTACTTTGGCACAACAGGGTACTGATGATATTTTCTGTAATCAACTCAGCTCTATATCTTCAAGACTAAATAGTCAGATTGATCAAAAGATAACTAGTATAAATAACACCAGAGTTGCTAAAAAAGAAGAACTTAACGAGATCTTTTCAAAACGCGACAAAGATATATCAAGTATACAAGCTAAGTGGGACAGTAATAGGCAGGAGCACTATACAAAACTACTCGAAAAGTCTCAAACAGATACTCAACAACAAGCCATTAATGTTTTTAAAACCAGTGTAGAGATGGCTATCGCCGAGCGTCGCTCGTCTGTCGACAAGGCTGTCGATACTTACAATGACGATGTTATAGGTATAATTTCTGAGCGCAACAGTAATATAGACTTAGCTATTTCAGCTTATAAGAATTATGTTTCTACCTCACTAGTCAAGGCTCAATCAAGTTGTGACGCAGGAAATAATGGCACGGCCGTACGTAAAGAGTTAAAAAGCGATCTACAAAATGCACGAAACATAATTCAATCTATCACGTTTGGAGAATCTAGTATTGTCTCTACAACTAAAACTGCACAACATGTGCGACAAAGTACGATATCTAAAATGATTGAAGAGTTTAATTCTGCAATACAGAAAGCTCAAACTACCCTGAAGGAATCAATTAAATAAATAAGTTACAAATTTTTTTTATATCTAAAACACTTCTTTACGATTTTGCCACCTAGGCTTCAATACTTCATAGTTTATCATTGAGTAAACAAGTAAATAAAATGAACATAGGCAACCAATAGGATACAGTAACGTAGACACAATACTCTGACGAGAAATTATAGTAATAATTAATCGGTTAATATAACTAAGTCCAATTGCCAAGGCTAAGAACCATAAGCCTATGTAAATATTAAATAGCAATAAGTAGCTTATTAGTAGAGTTGGGAAGACCAAGACAAACAACCCAAATAAAACTAAGGCGATTGTTAAGGGCATAGAAAAGTGTAGTGCTGGGTAAAAACGTCTTAAGTTTTGCGCCACAATAAGTCTTAAACTAGCATGGTTTTGGCTCATTGCCATGTCTGATCCTAGATAGAACCCAGTTTTCAAACCTCTTGTCTTAGCGGCGGCCGCAAGGTCGAAATCTTCCAAAGGACTTTTTCTTACAAGTTCAAAACCGCCAAGGGCTAATACGCTCGATCGCACAAAGGCGGTTATATTACTACTAGCATTAACCGACCTGGGGTGAGCCTTTGCTAAATAAGCGGAAGGGTATAGACCAAGCATAAAGTAATGGTTTTGACTCAGTATAATTTGTTGAGCAAAACTTTTATTTTGGTCTGATGGTAATATCGAAACTAAACTTAACTTTTCTTGCTCTATAAGACTAGCCATTACCGATAGAGCGTTAGGCAATAGAATAGTATCAGCACTTAGTAACAAAACTATTTCACCTGTCGACTTTTCTAGCAACTGTTGAGACACCCAAGAGTTAAGAGTCCAATTTGGTTTAAGTGGTTTCGTTTCTATTATCTTTAGTCTTGGGTCTTGAAATCCTTTGGCTATACTTAGAGTGTTGTCTTGCGAACCTAGATCGGTAAAAAGTATTTCGAACTGAGGATATTGCTGACCTAAAAGTGAAAGGAGCGTAGAAGATATATTATCACCCTGATTATAAGCATGCATAATTATACTAATTTTTGGCCAATCATTTAGTCGTTTTGTCTTTGGTCTAGCAAAAGCCCTTAGGTTATATATTATTAAACCAAGTTGGATCAAGAAAAATACTAATAGAAAAAAACCAGTTAATGCAATGAAATATTCCCTAACACCGAACGGATCGAATGCAAACAATAATATTTGGGTAATAAAAAACCCTACTATCATATTAAGCCACATAAAATTTTGCCAACCTCTATGAAATTGTGATGATCTTGCATCGGATTTGTATTTAATAAAAAAACTAGCGTTTAAGACGTACATTCCCAAAAACACGCTAGCTAGTAGGCCAAGCGGAAAGTATAACACTGCAATCAGTACACAACACAATAAGTAGAGTGTAATGACGAATATGTTGGTACGCTTAGCACCCATAACTGTAGCAATTGATTTAATATTAGCGGCTCTATCTGGCTTAATATCTTGTATTGCACCAAAAGCTTGACTCGCCATGCCCCAAGCTAAAAATGCAATTACAGCTGGCCAATAGTAGTTATTACTTTGCATATATGCAAGACCGAAAACAAAGGGCAAAACAAAGTGTAATGCTGAGTTTATTGAATCTAAAAAAGGAACTTCTTTAAAACGAAGTGGCTTGGCGCTATAACTGAAAGCAAAGAATATAATAAGTACAAATAGTATCTTTGATGTGGTAGTTCCGGTAGCTAAAAAATACACCACAAAAGGTAAATTAATAACTGCAATTGCTATCCATAGGTTCCGGTGCTTTTGCTTAAGAAGCAAACCTCCTTCTATGGAATTCTTTCGAGGGTTTTTAATATCTGATTCGTAATCATATATATCGTTTACGCCATAAAGCATTAAATTGTAAGAAAACAGAAAATATCCAAACCCTATTAAGCCAGGCAAACTTAGTCTTTGAGCAGCAAGCAAATATCCTACCAAAAAAGGAAAAGCAGTGTTTATCCAACTTACTGGGCGACTGGTCGCCAAAACTTCTTTGATAGTGAGTTTGTTATCTGTTTTGGGCATATTATTTATTGCTCTTAAAATATTCAAACAAAGCGGGCACCAGTAGTATTACAGCAACTAGGTAGCCAAAATCTTCTATAGGTATATTGCCAACTTTATAACCTAATATAGAACTATTATTATACATCACAATAGGCAGAGTAGTGAGGTAGTTGTCAAATACCAACATAGCAATGAGTAGAATTAGCCCTACTACCATCAAAACTTTGGGTTTTGGTGGGGTAATGCGCAAACGCACCAGTATTAAGACTGATACTACTACCAAGCTAGTTACCAGTACTAAGTAGCTAGTCATGATTTTTTTTCCTGGATCTCACATTAAGTGTAGCTTGGGGCTGATCTAGCTTGTCATTTTTTCGCCCCTTATTAGCCCCAACTTGTTTCAATACTTCTAGCCTTCCAACTAATTGATACAAAATCAGCGTCACATAGCATAGCATAAACAAAAATATTATTTCTTCAATAGGTATATTGGGTGAAATAATATTTATTCTCACTACATAATCTTGATTAGTTGAGAATATTTTATTTATTACCCCGGCAACATCAAATATTAGTAGTAGTAGCATGGTATAGCCAACTGCTTTTGTACTTGCAATTTTGTTGTGCCAAAAAGCCAGTCTTAGTCGTCGGTCGGCTAGAAGCAAACCTCCAATACTGAGTATCAAAATAATAACATAGAAGTAGTGGGTATACATAAGTCGCATAATCATCTCTTTATTATACTCCAAATAAAAACCCTCTCATGATATGAGAGGGCATATGTTATAGATTGAGGCCAAGCATGATTGTTAGCCAGTTAAGCATGGTATAGGCGTGCTGCGGAAACATACGATGGCCGCCCATATTGACGCCTCCGATGGTGGGGAAGATATCTGCATAAGTACCATACCCATCATATCTGAATTTGATCAGTATTTTGTGGCTATGACTTCGATCGGGTTCATCAAAGAGGCTATCGATATGTATTTCATCAATTGTGTTGCCTGCAACTTTTTCAGCTCGGACGATGCCAAAGTAGTCGATATACTCAGGCGCCGGCTCGAATATAACAAGCCCTGGTGCCCAGTAAACCAAATAACCCAAAAAAGTTTGCACATCATCTAATCGCCCGAATAGTACTTGCCTGCTCAGACGAGCTGGTTTGGCAGTCTGTTCTAACATTAACTTAGCAATGGCAACGGTATCTTTTCGACCCTGCTTAGTTCTCGTCTGACCTGCTTTACAATGACTCATTACCAGTGCTTCCACTTCTTCTATCAGCTCACTAGCGGATACTGAAGTTTCCATTAATCTCTCCAATCAAAGGGTGCGAATAATTTACGTGAATATTGTACACCCAACCCAGACACAGGTCTACCATAAGTATAGAGCTGATATGGTATGATAATCACTATGAAAAAGAATAAAACTGCAATAATAGTAGGTGCTGGCATAGGCGGTATGTGCACGGCAGCCAGGCTACTCAAAGAAGGTTATCAAGTATCTATTTACGAGAAAGAGCCGTTAGTTGGTGGGCGGGCCAACCGAATAAAACAAGACGGCTACACTTTTGATACCGGCCCAACACTACTAATGATGACCGATGTACTCTATGACACTTTTGCATATTGTGGTAAAGACTTTAATGACTATATTGAGCTTATTCAGCTCGAGCCCAATTATCAAGTAGCCTTTGCCGATGGGTCACGTATTACAGTCAGTAGTAACTTACCAAAGTTTACAGGCGAGCTTGCCAAATTTGACCCCAAGGCCCCTGAACAATTTTATAGTTTTTTTGCCGATGTGGCCGAGATATATAGGCTGTCGCGCGGCGGTTTTATAGATAAAAACTTTGACAGTTTAACAGATTTTATTAATTTTCGCTCTGGACTTAAATTACTACAAAAACGAGGGCTCATAAGTCTTTGGAAGTTTGTGAGTCGTTATTTTAATGACGACAGACTACGCCAACTATTTAGTTTTCAGAGCATGTATCTTGGCGTGAGCCCATATGAGGCACCGGCGGTTTATAGTGTGTTGAGCTATATGGAGACTGGGCTCGGCATTTGGTACCCCAAAGGTGGTATGTATAGTTTAAGTCAAGCGCTTGAGAAGCTCGTAATAGGTATGGGTGGCAAAATATATACCAATACACCTATCTCACAAATTACTATTACAAACAATATTGCCAAAGGGGTTGTTGTGGGCGGAGAAGCTATAGAGGCGGATTTGGTAGTTTGCAATGCCGACCTAGTGTACGCTTACAAAAATCTACTATCCTCACCTATAAAACTAAAAAGCCTGGGTCGCAAAGCTGAAGATCTCAAACAAGCCAGTTCGGCGCTCTTATTCTATTGGGGCGTTAATAACCAGCTTGACGGTATGTTGCACCATAACGTTTATTTATGTAGTGATTTTAAAAACAACCTCGAAGAAATATTAAAAAACAAAAAACTACCTAGTGATCCGTCGTTTTACACCTACATTCCTACCAAAACCGACCCTGCTCTTGCTCCAAAAAACAGAAGTGTTATGTATATACTTGTGCCTGTTCCAAACTTGCAAGGAGAAAACAACTGGGACAAAGGTATTGGAAAAATTCGTACCCAAGTCATAAAGCGACTAAATAGTGAGTTTGGCCAAGACATAGAAAAAAATATTGAAACAGAGAAGATATTTTCGCCCCAAGATTTTGAAACTAAATTTAACCTAACTGCCGGCTCAGCTTTTGGTCTAACTCATCACTTATTCCAGTCTGGTTATTTCAGGCCTCACAATATTGAACGTAGCGTAAAAGGTCTATACTTTGTAGGTGCCAGCACTTATCCAGGTGGCGGTATTCCCATGGTAACATTATCTGCAAAACTTGTAGTTGAGCGAATTCTCGAGGATAATGGAGTAAATTAACCTATGACTGAAACAAATCTCAAATCATATGCTGCGAAGGTGAAGCTAGAAATTGATGCTCTGTTGAGCGATTTTTTGAATCAAAAAATTATTGATGCATCTAAAATTGGTGGCGAATACCAAAAGTTGCTTAAGGTTATTGCAAAGCAAACTTTGCGTGCTGGCAAACGACTACGTCCATGCTTGGCAATGTTGGGGTATGAAATTGCCGGTGGTAACGACAGAAATAAAATGTTAAAAGCTGCAATATCATTAGAAATATTTCACAATTATTTACTTATGCATGACGATATTATGGATCACGACGACAAGCGCCACGGAGGGCTAAATGTTACTGGGGTTTATAAAAAAAGGTATTCCCAAACACTTAATAGTATAGATGCTCAACATGTGGCGAACTCTATAGCGATGTTGGCAGGCGATATTTGTTGTGGTTTAAGCTATGAATCTTTGATTGCGTCGGGTATGAAACCTCAACAATTAGTAGTGGCAATATCAAGGCTAAACACTGCAACATTTGACGTAGCGGCTGGTCAGCATCTTGACCTAATTGGTTCGGTTAGTAAATCCCTAACTATAAGTGATATTAAAAAGATAAACCAATATAAAACGGCAGACTATACAGTAATAATGCCTTTACAGTTTGGTGCGATACTTGCAGATGGACCAGCGACATTGCATACCCAATTCGCGAATTTTGGCAACAATGCCGGTGTGGCTTTTCAACTAAGCGATGATGATCTAGGAGTCTTTGGTAGCTCAAAGCTTACTGGTAAACCTGTAGGAAGTGATATAAAAGAAGGAAAACAAACAGTGCTTATACATAATGGTATTGAATTAACAAAAGGATCTCAAAGAGATTTTTTGAAAAGTTGCATTAACAATCCTAAATTAACCACTAATGATGTTAAAAAAGTACAAGATATACTGATTGAATCTGGAGCCAGGCAGAAGACTGTATTGTTGGCTCAAGATTTAGCGGATGCAGCTATCGAAATAACAAATAAGATACCCAACTCTAGTAATAGAACCCATATATTAGCCGAATTCGCGCAATATTGCGTATCCAGGAGTAGTTAGCTAATGAGTCCAAACCAATACACCGAGGTTTCGCAAGTAATTAACTCTTTTATCACTAAGCAATATTCTACATCATTTTCAGCGGCCATTAGGTTGCTAGACAAGCCTATAAGAACAGATATATACAACATATACGGCTATGTTAGGGTTGCCGATGAGTTAGTGGATACGTTGCGGCCAAAAGATAGTTTACGCATGCTAAAAGATTTCAACACCGAGACATCGCAGGCTGTAAAGTCGAGTGTTAGCTTAAATCCAGTTATTCACGCCTTCGCTCAAACAGTTATTAAATATCAAATAGACTCTAGTTTGATCCAGGCCTTCATAGGTAGTATGGCTATGGATATATCTAAAAACTCTTACACAAAAAAACAATATAAAGATTATATATATGGCTCTGCCGAAGTTGTTGGCCTGATGTGTTTAATGGTTTTTCTTGGGGGTAGCAAGACCAAATATAAAAAACTTATCTATGGTGCAAAAGCTTTGGGTTCGGCTTTTCAAAAAGTGAACTTTTTACGCGATCTAAATGAAGATAACCAAGCATTGGGTAGGGTTTACTTTCCGAATATCGATATAGATAATTTTCAAAATGATAAAAAAAAGCAAATTGAGCAAGAAATACTCAATGATTTCAAGATTGCTAGGTCCACTATCAGCCAACTCCCATATTCGTCTAAATATGGAGTTCTACTGGCTTATTGGTACTATCGTTTACTACTTAGGAAAATACAAAAAACTAGTGTTCAGGAATTAAGAGAGAAACGAGTAAGGGTTACTAATATCACTAAGTTACTACTTTATTTTGTGGTGTTTGTTGAAAAACTACTTCATATATAGAAATTCGGCTATACTATTAATAGATAAAATGCTTTTTTAGTACAATGAAAAAACCCCCACCGAAACACATAATTATTGATGGTATTGCTTATGACTCCAACACTGGCGAAGTTGTTGGTCGTTCAAGAAGTAATTCACAGTTATCGCCAAAACAAAAACATCCCGAGGTGCTAGACCTTCGCACCCCAGAAAACATTGTAAGCCCATCGCAATCTGCCATAAGTAAGAGACAGACCCAACTTTCGCTTACCAGTCTTCAAAACGAACGGGAATTTTATGAGGATAGTGAGTACACTAAATTAGAGAAACTTAAGACAACGAAAGAAAAGTTAAAGAAAAAAATAAAAGTTCACACTAAGCGCATTAAAAAATCACTAATAGCTCCGACCACCAAATCAATTACTAATACTCCTGTTAAAAAGACCTCAAAATCGTCTCTATCGCAAGATTATTTAGAGTTTGTTTTGATAAAGTCAATATGGCCCTCGCCACTATTTAGTTTATGGCAAATGAGTCTGATAAGAACTATTGTAAGTCCGCAGACCTGGCTTCTACTTAGCTTGCCGGTAATACTTTTACAACTAAGGATATTACAGAATTTTACAACAAATGAAGTATTGCAAAAAGCTAAGGGCGTGGTTAGTCCAGACCACTTTTCAGCTCTTGCGTGGTCTACGGGAGTGGCCCTAGCACTATTCTTTATTGGTGTGATATTTCGATCAATAATATCAAACGCTGGCATAGCAATAAGACTTAGGCAGATAGATAATCGAACTCTACAACTTACCACAGCTTTACGCTCGGCAGTTCATTCTATGCTACGACAAGCTATTAACTACCTTTTGCACTTGGTTATTATTTGTTTAGTCACTGCTTTTACTATGTGGGTTGCTATAACAATATTTAACTCGGAAAATCATTGGGTAATTACAAGTAAATACCAGTTGATAGTGTTTTTAGCCGTAATATGGTTGGTGGTTCTGGTTTTGCTTTATAGTAAGCACTGGCTACAGGTTGGACTTTTAGCGCGTAGTAGTAAAACTAGTCATCTGCAACTACAGAGTCTTAAGCTACTACAACTAAGTCCTTTAAGAAATTTTACCACTGGTCTCTTAGCTATTAGTGGTATTTTCTTGGGTTACAGTACAATTTTATTTATAGATTGGCAAATTACTGATTTTTTTATTACTCATGTTAATAGCCCTACTATATTGGTGTTAATTGTTGTTGCCATTCTTACTGTAGTAATACTAACAACCATGCAATATTACCAACAAAATACCTGGGCTAGACAGTACTATTTTGTCGCCTCAAAGGCCACTAACAACCAAGAGCTACTCTATATGGAACGCGAGAAACCCGCTAGTCTTTGGCCTTTATTTGTAGCTATTGGCTTTGCCGGATTTATGGTGGGTCTTTATTCAATAATAGTTATTTGGCAGTCTGGTCAAATTAAAGGTGTGTTGGCAAATTTTCATGCCGAAGTACCAAGCCAAATTAATTTTACTCTACCAGTTAAAGAGTAAGTAATAATTACTATTTTAATATAATTAAATTACCAGATACACCCAGGTGTTGACAAAAGTAATTTAAAAAAGGTATAATGTTACCAGTTAGCCGCCCTCGGGCTTTTTTAGATTACGAGATATTCTAAAGTGTGTAAGGCATTAGAATAAACCAATATACCACCTTAAAGTGAGATAATTTCATAGATGAACAAAGTTACCAGCTATTTTTCTGCATCTTATGCAGAACTCAAGAAAGTTATTTGGCCAAGTCGCAAAACAGCTTTAGTTTTAACAGCAACCGTTATTATTGGTGCTTTAGCAGTAGGTATTTACCTCACAATTTTGGGTTATGGTTTTCAGACTATATTGCAAAAACTAATTTTTAAATCTTAAATTAAGGAAAAGCTCAATGAAGCAACAAGACAGCACAAAAGCTTGGTACGTCATTCATACCTATTCGGGATATGAAGACCAAGTGGCAGACCAACTACGACAAAGAATTGAATCACTAGAAATGAAAGACAAGATCTTTGACGTAATTGTACCTAAAGAAAATCAGATAGAAATAAAAAATGGTCGGCGCAAAGTAGTAGAGCGAAAGATCTTCCCTGGCTATATAATGGTACAAATGATAGTTACCGAAGACAGTTGGTTTGTGGTGAGAAACACACCCAACGTAACCGGTTTTGTTGGAACTAGCACCACACCATCACCACTTGATGAATCTGAGGTTAAAGCTATTCAAAAACGTATGGGTGTAGAAGAGCCAAAATACAACATTGACTTTAGTCTCGGTGAATTAGTTGCTATTACAGACGGTCCTTTTAAAGGCTTTGATGCCACAGTAAGCGAAATAGATGAGCAAAAAGGTAAGATTAAGGTGTTGGTCAGTATGTTTGGTCGCGAAACGCCGGTTGAGCTAGACAGCTTACAAGTTAAGAAAACTTAAATTATTAGATAACGAAAAGAGTATTTATTATGGCAGCAACAAAAAAAATTAGTGCAAAAGTGAAAATGGTAATACCAGGAGGTGGTGCAACTCCAGCTCCTCCAGTTGGGTCATCACTAGGTCAACACGGGGTTAATATGATGGATTTTATCAACCCATTCAACGAACAAACTAACGACCGAAAAGGCAAACCAACCCCAGTCTTAGTTACAATCTATGAAGATAAAAGCATGACCTTCACTATCAAGGGTACTCCTACCACCACCCTTATTAAAGAAGCACTAAAACTCAAAAAAGCCTCTGGTGTACCCAATAAAGACAAGGTAGGTAAACTATCCCAGGCCCAACTTTCCCAGATAGCTGAAGAAAAAATGAACGATCTTAATGCTAACGATGTTGAAGCAGCTAAAAAAGTTGTGGCGGGTACGGCACGTAGTATGGGGATTGAAGTAGAGTAGTTTTTATACGTTCATAGTTAAGATAACAAATAAAATTAATAAGTGGGAGACGCGAGTCGCTTGTACCACATAGGAGAGAATTATGGCCGATAAAAAAGCAAATAGAAAACAAGAAGAAGTTCTAGCAGAAGCTCTTAGACAAGAATCGAGTAAAGAGAGTTCTACACCCGCAACAGCAAAGGCCGGCAAGCATAGTAAAAAAGCAATTGCTGAAGCTGAAGCAAAAGCACAAAAACAAGAACGTAAAAAATCTAGTAAAGAAACTGAAGCTGAAGCAAAACCAAAAGTAGTCCAAAAACCTCGAGTTATTAAATATTCTAAGAATCAAAAAGCTGCCCGAGCACTTGTGGAGCCTACTAAGCTATATGAGATTAAAGAAGCTTTAGTGTTACTACCCAAACTATCTAAAACTAAGTTTGATGCTACAGCTGAGGTGCATGTCGCACTCAGCTTAGATACCAAACAAGCAGATCAAAATCTAAGAACAAGCGCTAGTCTACCAGCCGGTAGTGGTAAGATTGTTAAAATTGCTGTAATTGCCAATGATAAAGATTCTGCAGCTGCAAAAAAATCTGGTGCTGATCTAACCAATACTCAAGATATATTGACAGCAATCGGCAAAGGCAAACTTGATTTTGATGTTCTCATTGCTACACCAGAAAAGATGGCCGACCTTGGTCGTCACGCCAAAGTTTTAGGACCAAAAGGGCTTATGCCGTCGCCCAAAAGTGGTACAGTTACCAATAACCCTGCTGCTATAGTAGAAGAAATTAAGAAAGGCAGAGCCGAGATAAAAAACGACTCATCTGGTATTGTTCATGTTCCATTTGGTAAACTAAGCTTTAAAACGACCGACCTAGAAAATAATTTACAGGCAATTTTAGGTGCTATTAAAGCCAACAAGCCCAGTGGGGTGAAAGGTACATATATAAAAAGTATTTATGTGACTTCATCTATGAGCCCAAGCATTAAACTCGACCCCGAAGTGGCTTTTAAAGCATATAAAAAATAAACACTTTCTATAAATCACTAAAAAACCAACCCCATATGGAGTTGGTTTTTTAGGTATTTCATAACTCTTTTGGTTGTTGAATGAATATTCTCTCTGCTATGCTGTAAAAGATCTAGCACCTTTTTAGAATTGGAGACAAACGTGGTTATTGGAGCTGGTATTTTCTCAGACAGGTCTGTATTTAGCGAAAGATTTATTGAAGACTACGAACATTTAAGAGATAAAGTTGAACATATGAAGGGGATAGGCTTACAAATAGTCCTAACCTCGGGCTCTTTCGACTTTTTTCATTTAGGGCACGCTCTATATTTAGAGAAGGCTAGAGAATATGGCGATCTTTTGATTGTTGGCGTAGACAGTGATGAAAAAGTTCGGGCGCGAAAAGGCAGTAATCGTCCACTTTACCCCCAAGAAGAACGCTTGCAAATTCTGGTACGTCAACGATCGGTTGATATTGTTACGTTAAAAAATATACATGATGAACGCTGGAAACTAATTAAGTGTGTTCGTCCAGATGTTTTAATTGCTACCCAAGAAACTTACACTAACGAAGAAGTTGCACAACTAACTCAGTGGTGTGGTCAGGTAGTAGTACTAGAGCCACAAGCGCAAACCTCTACAAGTAAGAGATTACGCGACTTAAATATTGAATTAGGCGCGGAGATTTCGGAAGCCTTGAGTAGGGCGATGCCAGAACTTGTAGAGCGCGTTATTCGCGATGCTACTGGCAGACACGACAAGAGAGAGTAGGGAGAGGTAAATATGAATGAAGCAATTGTTCTTTACGCTCCTGTTCTTCATGAGGGATACATTAGGTTCATAAAAACACACAAGCATGAATTGGTTTTTGTGCTTGGAAAAAGTTTTTTATCTACACATAGAGATATCGTAAAAGATATTCGTGCGGTAAGTCCAGAACAAATGGCTCTAGCTATAAGTGCATTGTTCCCTGAAATAAAAGTATCTGTCATAGAAACAGACGACGAGTCTCTACTTAATAGATTAAACTCAAGTCTTTGGTTGCTACACATGCCTAGTGAAGCACTGATGAATGATTTAGCTTCTAAGTTTTTTCCTGAGGCTAATATAGAGTTTGATACTATTTTTTTGCGGTGGGATAGCATAAATTCAACTGCTCAGACCCCAGTAGGCTTTGATAAGCAAATAGATGCCAGAACCTTTACAGGCGAATGGATGAGCAAGGCATATAAACTTGCCCAGTTGAGTTCAGATTGGTGGAGGCAGGTGGGTGCAATTGTTATAACTCCATCTAGCGAGGTGTTGTCGGCCTTTAATCAGCACGTACCGCATGAACTGATGCCTTATATTAATGGTGACCCGCGCTCATCATTTAAAAAAGGTATAAATATCGAGCTAAGTACTGCACTACATGCCGAAACAAGATTGATTGCTGAGGCTAGTAGGCTAGGTATTTGTCTTGATGGCGCAGAGTTATTTACTACAACGTTTCCTTGCCCGTGGTGCGCAAAAGTGCTGGCTTATAGTGGTATAAGACGAGTTTACTTTGTAGAAGGTTATTCGGTTCTCGATGCCGAGAGCATTCTTAAAAGCCAAGGTATAGAAATTGTTAAGGTTAACATATAAAAAGCCCCCTACTTAATTGTAGGGGGCTTGTTTTCTTGTCGTTTCGAACTCATTTTAAATCTAATAGGCTGGTGTTCTGGGTTATGTACATCGCCAACTTTTAACTGAGCATGAAGGTGAGCTACGCTTCCCCCGGTATGCCACATTTGACCAAAGCGCATCCCGAGAGCACCAAAATCTAATTCATTGTCGGTAATGATCTTTGCAATAACCACACCAAACTCTTCCTGAGCTTCATGACTCAACTGATCGAAAGTAGTTACGTGTTCTTTAGGTATTAGTAAAAGATCTAATACTGTGCCACTATATGGGTTGTCATTTGGTGTAACAACCCAGTGTTGTGTTTCAAAAACTACCGGAGAGTCGTGATACCAATCTAGCCACTCAGGGCAGAATGGGCAGAGGCCGTCTTGAATAATTTGCTCCATTTTTTCTGTTTGATCTTCAAAACGTGAAGCTGGTAAGTACACCATTGGGGTATATTTCACCCCTGAAAAACGATGTACATACTCTACTACGGCGTATTCTACATTTGCTGATTCCGAGTAGAATTTATCTGTACGAGAATTAAAGACACTCTTCCATATCTCTGGGTCGATATATGGGAAGTATGACACCTCTTGATATTGACTGGTATCGATATATATATTAACTATCGTGACTACCAACTTGTCTATATGATTGTCTAGAGCGAGCTTGTATATCTCAGAACCACCTATAACACATATATTGTTCGTTTGTGCAGCGGCGATCGCATCGTCCCAAGATGTTACGACTTGTGCATCTTCCAGTTCAAAACCCAACTGACTTGAAAGAACTATGTTTTGACGATCGGGAAGTGCTTTTCCAATCGACTCATATGTCTTTCGACCCATGACGACAGTGCCGCTAAGTGTCAATTGCTTAAATCGCCTGAGGTCCTCTGGGATATGCCAAGGCAGCTCTCCATCTACACCAATTACACCGTTTCTAGAACGTGCTGCTATTAGAGTGATCATGCCTAGACCGCCACCGGAATACCAGCAATTGCTGGATGAGGATCGTATTCACTAAGCACAAACAATTCACCATGCAGTTTATGAATGAGCTCGGTGTCATGTGGTTCGGGTGGCGTGAAGTTATCTATGTCGTCTACTAGTTGCATTGCAGGTAAACGACGTGGTGTACGAGACAACATTTCTTCTACTATTTCAACCTGATCTTCGTAGATATGCGCATTTACAATTGTGTGCACATATTGCCCAGGTGTATAACCAAGTATTCTACAGAGTAGTAGCTGAAGTGCGGCGTACTGCACCATGTTAGATGGTACTCCTACTGGTACATCACCAGATCGTTGTGTCATATGCAAATGGAGTCGGTCGCCAATAATGGTAACTTGTACCCAGCCATGACAAGGCGCTATAGTCGCCTTGTTAATCCTGCCCGAGTCACGTGCCAGCCAGGCACCATACCAAGGGCTAACGACATGTGTTTTGTCGTAAGGAAACTCACTAATTTGTCGTACTAAATGCGCAAATTGATCGTAGGTCTGGCCATCTTCATCAGGCCAATCATGAAACATCGCGCCATAGCTTGCTGGTCCAATGTCGCCAGTCTCTAACCCGCGCTTGGCGCATTTTTCTTCACTAACCCAGTCTCCCCACCAATCACAGCCCCAGGCTGCAAAGTCTTCGGCGGTGCGTACTCCGTTAATCATGGCGCCTAGCTCATTAATGGGTTTGCGCCAAAAGCCAATTTTGCGTTCAGTAATAAGCGGAAAACCGTCATTTAGCAGATCAAACCGCATTTGCATACCAGTACAAACTTTTGTACGAGGCCCCTGTCGGGTAGTTGTCCACTCACCATTTCTTAAAATGAACTCAAGCAAAAATCGATACTGTGAATTCATTATGCGTTCGTCTTTATATTTCAAATTTGGCATTTTCTTAACGACTTTCTGTAAAGGTTCACCATTTTTGGTCTGTTTGATAATACTATAAGACGAACCAATCTGCAAAGTGATATAATTATGTAATGAATATAATAAGTGAAATTACTGCAAAAGAGACTAACCGGCAAAAAACTACCTTAAATCTAATTGCTGCAGAAAATTACCCTAGCCCTAAGACTTTGGAGTTGTTGGGTTCTATATGGAATGACAAATACGCCGAGGGTTACCCTGGCAAACGCTATTATGCCGGTAATAAAAACTCTGATGAGTTAGAGCAGTTTGTGTGTAAAAAAGCGCTTGAGGTATTTGATGACACAGGCGAATATGGCGTGAATGTACAAGCATTGTCTGGTAGCCCCGCCAATGCTACGGTTTATCTTACTGTGCTTGAGCCCGGCGATACTGTTTTGAGCCTCAATCTGGCTAGCGGTGGACACCTAAGTCATATGCACGCTACCAGTAACTGGTTGAAGTTTTTTAAGTATGCCAACTATAGCTTGCAAAGTAAAAAACATGGTTTGGGTATAGACGAGGCTGACTTTGTGGCAAAGCTCAAAGAACACAAACCCCGATTAACCATAATTGGGTTTAGCTCGTACCCTCGAAAGTATGAATTTGCCAAACTATGTAAGTTGGCTCACGATGCTGGCTCGCTCGTTCTGGCCGATATATCACATATTGCTGGGTTGGTAGCGGCTGGTTTGCACGATAGCCCTTTTAAAAACGACGGTGAAGGGGCAGATTTTGTAACTACCACTACCCACAAAACACTGCGTGGCCCGCGCTCGGCACTTATTTTTGCTAAAAACGAGTATATGCCAGCTCTTAATAAAACCATTTTTCCTGGCACAAGTGGCGGACCACACCTCAACCAAATTGCTGCAGTTGGTCAGTCGCTGCTAGAAATATTGGGTGAAGACGATTACCCAGACAAAAAGCCATTCAAGGCTTATGCGCAGCAGGTGATAATTAACACCAAGGCTTTAGAAAACGGCTTGATAGAATCTGGTGCCGAGATGGTATCGCTCACCCAAAATCATCTCTGCTTGGTGAAATTACCAGATAATATCGATAGCCTAGAACTACAAAACAAGCTAGAAGATATCGGCATTGTTACTAATCGCAATGCGGTACCAAACGATACAAAATCGCCCTGGCGCCCAGGAGGTTTGCGGCTAGGCATGGCAGCATTGACGTCGCGTGGATTAAGCGCCGAGCAAGCTGAAGAGTTGGGCAAGTTAATAGGTAATATTATGGCAAACGAGATTGGCAGCCCCAAAGCCAAAAAAATAGTTCGCAATATTGTAAAGTCACTACAATGGTACTACTAGCGCTTGACCAATCTATTATTTCTTGATACACTAGTACTCGATTACCAAAGACTGTAGCCGTTGAAAGACTTAATTAGCTACACGAGGCAAAAATTCTCTTTTAGCTATCTTTGGAATCTCCAAAGATTTTTTTGTTGGTAAATCAAGTACATTAAATAACGGAAAGGATTAAATATATGGCCAAAACCCGTGATCAAAAAGAAAAAACGGTTGCTGAGCTAACCGATGCTTTTAATTCAAGCAAGTTAGCTGTGATGGCCGACTACCGCGGTCTAGATGTGCCAGCAATATCGGCATTGCGTGCCAACTTACGAGAAAACGATGCGCGTTTTACGGTGGCAAAAAATAGTTTAGTAAAGATAGCGCTAAACAATTCTGATCGTAATGTTGAAGACACAACTATGTTGGTAGGCCCCGTTGGTATCGCGTTTTCTAAAGACGAAGTAGGTGCAGCTAAAATCGTATTCGATTTTGCCGCCTCCAACGATTCTTTAGAGATAGTTGGTGGAATTGATGAAGATGGCAATGCGTTGAGTAGAGACGATATAGTAGCGCTCGCCAAACTGCCGTCCAAAGAGCAATTGCTTGCCCAGACTGTCGGTACTATAGCTGCACCACTTAGTGGCTTTGTGAGAGTACTAAATGGCAACCTTAACGGACTCGTCTACGCCCTTAAAGCAATTCAAGAGAAAAAAACCACTTAATACTTAATTTAAAGGAGAAATATTATGGCAGAAGAAACTGCAAAACACGAAGAAAATAAAGTTGAAAATCCGTCGACTGACGCGAAAGAAGCAAAAGCCCCAGAAGCTACTGAAGAAGTACAAAAAGAAGAAAAAACCCAAGCGCCAGCCGAAGTTAAAGCTGACAGCGAAGAAAAGAAAGAAGTCCCTGCAAAGTTTAAGTCGCTTGTTGATGAAATTGACAAACTAAGCGTATTAGACCTTTCAGAATTCGTAGGCGTACTTGAAGATCACTATGGTGTTAGTGCTGCTGCACCAGTAGCCGTTGCTGCTGCTGGTGGTGGTGCCGCTGGCGGTGAAGCCGAAGCTGCAGAAGAAGCTAAAAGCTCATACAACATTATGCTTACTGCTGCTGGCGACAAAAAGATTGATGTTATTAAGGCAGTTCGTGAAATATCTGGCCTTGGTCTAGCCGAATCAAAAGGCGTTGTAGATAGTGCTCCTAAGATGGTAAAAGAAGGTGTACCTGCCGAAGAAGCCGAAGCTGCAAAGAAAACTCTAGAAGAAGCTGGCGCTACTGTAGAATTGCAATAGCTACAAACTTAAACTACTAAATCTGAGCTCATCAAAATGAGCTCATTTTTAGTTTTTTTAATAAAAACATAATAAAAAAGTATTTACAAAATGTTTGGCATATGTTTGTTTTTTTGCTAAACTAATAA
>CAZKFZ010000004.1:0-105879 GCA_964552475.1 uncultured Candidatus Saccharibacteria bacterium | reverse complement strand
CCGAGGTGGGCAAAACCTATGATGGCAAAGTAATACGAGTGATGGACTTTGGAGCTTTTGTAGAGATATTGCCTGGTAAAGAAGGCTTGGTGCACATTAGCCAATTTAGTGACGAGCACGTAAACAACATTCACGATGTGGTAAATGAAGGCGATGAGTTTAGGGTGAAACTTACTGAGATTGACGATAAAGGTAGGCTTAACCTTTCTAAAAAGTTGGCAGATAAATAGAATGATTGAGTTGGCACATTTCGGCGTTACAACCTCCAATGCTCACTCGACACACCCCTTAGTGAGCCTCGTTCCGCGTTTCGGTCGTGCCTTGAACTGCACTCATCTCAAACATTCTGTAGAGTAGGAGGGTTTTGTATTCGTATTATAACCATTAGAAATACTAATCCAGCCGCATCGATGCATCACTCATCGGTGTCACTGGGGGAGTAAATGACAACCGAAGAAAAACAAGCCAAGCTAGACGAAATAGCAGCGACAATTATAGATAGAAGCTGCGGGCTTGAGATTGCCAAAAGCTGCATCAACCCAGTACCGGGTGATGGCGACCCCGATGCTCAACTAATGTTTATTGGTGAGGCACCGGGTGCACAAGAGGACAAGTTGGGACGACCGTTCGTAGGTGCTAGCGGTAAGTTTTTGGACGAAATGCTAGCCTCAATAGATTTGCGACGCGATGATGTGTTTGTAACCAATATTGTTAAGTTTCGTCCACCAGACAATCGCGACCCCAACAAAGAAGAAATTGATACCTGCCTGCCGTACTTACTAACTCAAATAAAAGTAATAAACCCCAAACTGATAATTTTTTTAGGTCGACACAGCATGCAAGTATTTTTGCCAGAACTAAAGATTTCTGAGGCTCACGGAAAAGTCTACAAACGTTCCGGTATGGTGTTCTTACCTCTTTATCACCCAGCAGCAGCACTTTATAACGGTGGAATGCGCACCACGCTTTTAGAAGATTTTAGTAAGATACCAGCAATTTTAAAAACCTTAGATACTAACAAAACTTAGAGTTGTCATTTTGAGATCAGTGAAGAATCTAAAAAAGATACTTCGTTGTACTCAGTATGACAAAACATACTACAACTATTAACAAAATTAAACATCTTAGATGATGTAAAACAAGGAGAAATAATCCAAGAAATGGATTCTAACAAGAAAAAACAATTTAATAGCCGACCATTAACTGCACAAGACTTAGGTATGTCGAGCGCTAAAAACTCAGACAAACCACAAGACTCAAAAGCCAAAAATAACTCCAATGACTCTGCCATAAAAAAACCTGTCACAAATAGCAAGCCTACTCCAAAACTAGTAGAGGCTGGTACGGCAGCACGGGAGAAGGCAAAAGCCGAAGCGGCTAATCCAAGGCGTAATAACAACCAATCAGGAAGATACAACAAGAATAATAACAATCGTCAAAACCGAGGTGGCCAAGGTGGCTACAATAAGGAACCGCGTGGCGTTGGCAGGGGTGGCGACAATTTTGCCCAGCGCCGTAAGTACGATCGTGGCCCGGCGGTGTTCTCAGAGGGTAGCTTTAACGAAAAAAGCCAACCAAAGGCCGAAAATTCAGCTACAAAGTCTGTTGGTATGAGCAAAATAGATGCTGGCAAGCTAAAGATTATTCCTTTGGGTGGTCTAGACAAAATTGGTAAAAATATGATGGCGTTAGAGTACGAGAACGATATTATTGTAATGGATATGGGCTTTATGTTTCCAGGTCCAGATATGCCTGGAATAGACTATATTATTCCCGACACCAAATATCTAGAAGAGCGGAAACATAAAATTAGAGGGCACCTAATTACTCACGCTCACGAAGACCACGTGGGTGGTATACCTTTTATATTACCCAAACTGCCTGCACCAATTTATGCGGCAAACTTCACGGTAAAATTTATTGAACGTAAACTAGAAGAGTACAAACTTCCTTTCAAACCAGATCTTCGTACTATAAATCAAGACACCGGCGAGAAAATACAACTCGGTGTGTTTAGTATTGAGTTTATTCGCATTACACACTCTATACCGGATGCATGCAGTATTGCTATAACAACGCCAGTTGGTACTATCATTAACACCGGAGACTGGCGGTTTGATGACGACCCTATTAGCGGTAAACCTGCCAATAAAGCCAGATTAAAAGAATTGGGTGATGCTGGCGTATTAATGCTAATGTGCGACAGCACAAGCTGTGAATATGTAGGTAGTAGCCCTACCGAGCACGAAATTGTTAAAACTCTTGATGAAATATTTGTGCGCAATTACAACAAACGTGTCATTATAAGTTCGTTCGCTTCTCAGGTAGATAGAATACAGGTGTTTGTAAATGCTGCCGAAAAAGCCAAGCGTAAACTCGCTCTGGCTGGCCGAAGTTTGCTGAGTAATATGGAAATAGCCGTAAAGCTTGGTTATGTAAAAGTACCACCAGGAGTACTTATAAAGTCATCTGATATAAGCAAATATCAGGATGGCGAAGTAGCGGTACTTACCACTGGTCACCAAGGTGAAGACAACTCAGGGCTGGTGCGTATGGGTAAGGGCGAGCACAAAGATATTAAGCTCAAGGCTTCAGATGTAGTGGTACTTTCTAGCTCTATTATTCCGGGTAACGAGAAATCTGTTTGGGGAATGGTAGACGATATCTTTAGGTGGGGTCCCTATGTATACCAACAAGCCACCAAAGATTTTGACGATCTAGGAATAATGCATACCTCTGGGCATGCCTACTATGATGAAATAAAAGAAATGATTGAGTTGGTGCGTCCTAAATACTATCTACCTATACATGGTGAAATTCACCATATGGTTCATAATGCCGAGATAGCTAAACGTGGAGGGGTAGTAAAGCCTGAAAACATTTTTGTAATAGAAAATGGTCAAACTCTTGAGGCTACCGAAGACGGTGAAGTGAAGCTTGGTGCAAAAGTGCAGTCTGGTTCGGTACTGATTGATGGTAGTGGCATTGGTGATGTGCAAGAGATAGTACTAAAAGATCGTTTAGCTATGGCTAGCGATGGTATATTTACCGTCATTGCTACGGTAAATCGTAAAACTGGCAAACTTGTAACTAGCCCAGATATTATTAGTCGCGGATTTATTTACGTTAAGGACAATGAAGAGCTTATGACTAAATCACGTCAAATAGTAAAAAATATCTTTGCCAAACGCAACCCCAAAACCCCACCGAACTCGCCGATTGTAAAAGCTCGTATGCGAGACGAACTTAGTAATCTTTTGTACAAGGTAACCAAGCGAAGCCCAATTGTGTTGCCGGTAGTGATTGAGGTGTAATAAGCAAGAATGGATTTACATCTTTAGTAGGACTAATTGCGGCTCTACTAATACTTATTTCACAGATACCACAAGTATATAAGAGCTTTAAATCAAAACAGACTAAAGATTTGTCGTTTGCGATGATCTGCTTACTTATAAGTGGCACATTGCTCTGGTTGCTTTATGGGCTACTCAAGTCTGATACAATCATAGTTTTTGCCAACGTTATTATGCTTACTCTTCTGTTTGCGCTACTCTTGCTAAAGTTGAAATATAAATAATAATCTATCGCTTTTTACTAAAATTAATTGACAACTAACCTACAAGGGAGTATTAATATAATACTACCCTACAAGCAGGTAGGGCGTACCCCCAAAAAAACAACTTAAGAGAGGCTAGAAAGTTGCCCGCTTTCTCAGATAGCTCTAGCGAACTTTGTATTTTTGTAGGAACCCTAAAGGGTATGACAAATGCAGAGTTATTCGCCCTATATACACACGTGTTTGAAGAAGAGAGTGGTCATCCAGACGATGAGTTTGCTAGGTTTAATCTAGAAGGTAAGGTGACAGATAGCGAGGTCCTTGAGGCCCTTATTGCCGAACATGAGTCGCGCACACGAAGTCACTGAGCTTAGTAGGGCTTTTAAAATGTTAACAAAAAAGATTCGTTGAGACAAAAACCAAAGTTTCTCACAACAGACTACGATAAGGTCTGTTTTTTATTGACAAGAGTACCTTTATATTGTTACTATCTATTTTGCTACCTAGAACCTACAAAAAGGTAAAAATGAACTTTCCTTCAGAGCAAGAGTGGCTTTCACACGCCGCGCGAGAACTTGGTATCTCTACAAGTATTGCAAGACAATGGTTCGAGAAGTTTGACATTAGCTACCTAGATGATCCGGGCACACTCCAAGAGGCTATTGATCACACTATGGCTATCATTGAGCTCATTGAGACGATCGATAACGAGAGTGGTACACCACTAACCAATGCTCAACGCTTGGCGCTTGCGCTAAGAAGAGGAAGTGTGGTTACCAGTACCTTTGTGTTGTCTGAGTTTCGCGCTGAACTAGAAATTTACTCTACCGAACAGGGTGGCTGGCGTTAAGCTAACAATACTACACCCCTCAACTATTTAGTTGAGGGGATTTTACTTAATAAACATAATAAATATTGACAAAACGAGTATTTTCTGCGTATAATAGCCGAGACCTGTTTTCTAGAATCTAAGTAGGTAGAACCATGACAAAGCAAAATACTGGTACCGCTCTAGTTCCTTTTAGCCAAGCGACCGATCTGGTTGCTGTATCTATTAGGAGTGAATTAGAGGTTATCGAAAACCCGGTTCTCGCTAGAAGAGTGCGAAAGCATGCATCTGACATTTACGATATGGCCAAGGCTCGCTACAGCGACAATGATACTGCTGCCGCAAGTTTTGCTGGTGGCGTTGTTCAGCTGATGGGTGAACACTCTAAGTCTGTTGTAGACACCGAGTTACTGCGTCAGTATCCAGCACTCACCACTGTCGAAATCGACAATATTCTTCGTTTCGCCGAAGAGGTGGGTATTGATTTTCATGACGCTAAGCGCTGGCTCGATATGTACAACATTGATGCCTTTGATACCGAGGACGAGATTGACACGGCAATTGAAGATTGCCAAAGAATTCTCGATGCTATGCCCAAGAAGATTATGGGTACTAGCAACTTTAGTAAGATTGAGCGTCTCAACTATGCTTTAGAGCTAGTTATGAGTCGTCAACCCGTGGAAATCACTTCACTTACTGAGTTGGCAGACTACTGTAGCGCATTACGAAAGGCTGAATGGTGAATTTTACTATTTGGCTACGTAAGATAGGACTCTAAAGTAAATGGGATACGTGAATCCGTTCTTAATCTTGGGGCTACATCCTAAAATCGTTAAAGAGACACCCAACTCTGGGTTAAAAGCATTGGTTGATGCTCAGTATCGAGCAATGAGCAAGCTATATCATCCGGACAAAAAGGGTGGTAATGAAGTAAAGTTTCGAGAGTTGCAAGAGGCTTATGAAGATCTCCAAAACCATATTGCTCTTATTGCCTTTGCAGACGAGTATCGTAGTGCAAAGCGTGACCAAGTAGAGGTTATTAACGAACGACTGCACAATGTTCAGATAGAAAACGGCCAGGTATTAAATACACTATCACTTTTCGTGAAAGGTGTTGCCGATAAGTTTTCAATCTGGAACCTTGAGCCAGGCTGGCAGTTTGTCAAGCAAACACCAATTGGCTTGGTAGTTTACGAGTTTGGTGAACCCGGGCTTATTACTTCTGCTTCGCAGTTTGAACGCATTGATGAAATGCGTTCAGAATCGGATGTGCCAGAAGGGTACTACCTAATGACCGATGAACTACTAGTGCGAGCTTGCGGGGAGTCTCCTCTCAAGCGAGAAGAGATTAAGCCAGAATTAGCTGGCTTAAACCTCGTGCCCGGACAGTGGTACCAATTTGCACTAACCGACGAATTTGGTATGCAAACGGTCTACGAGCATACTCGAACTGGTAGAACCTTAGAGGTTGCTTGGCGACCAGTGGTAATGGTAAGACCAGCCGACAAGTCGAGAGACGAAAATAGTAACGCCGGTAAAGCGCTCTTTGGGCAGCTTCGCAAGGCACCCACTAAGGCAGAGGTGAGATCGGCTAAGCAAATACCTCTAGACCTTGGGCGAATCTACCGCCAACTAGAGACTCGGCCATATCCTGGTGCTGACTTAGTTTTTTATAGGCCCGAACAAGATGATTATCAAATCACTAGCGAACCAAACCCCATTGTGGGTTCTGCCGGTCCTATCCGGTTTATTTTGCCCCCAGATTCGTTTGAGGGCTTCACGGCCGTGTAGCGCAAGCTACACGGCTTTTTAATTACTATTAAAGCCGAACTTTGCCACTGGCTGATTGCATGTCAAACAGCTTTTTATATAAACCATTGTAACGAATCAGTTTGGCATGACTACCTCGTTCTACAATAGTGCCTTTTTGCAAAACTAATATTTCATCAGCGTGCATTACGGTACTTAGCCGGTGAGCTATTATAAGCGCACTTCGCCCATTCATGAGCTTCTCTAAGCCATCTTGTACTAATTTCTCAGATTGACTATCTAAAGCACTAGTAGCTTCATCTAGTACGATAAGTTGAGGGTTTTTTAGTATGGCCCTAGCAATTGCGACGCGTTGTTTTTGGCCGCCACTTAGTTTTACACCACGCTCACCTACCATAGTTTTATAGCCTTTAGGGAGTTGTCTTATAAACTCGTCGGCATGAGCTTGCTTGGCAGCAGCAATAATTTGTCTCTCAGTAGCCTTGGAGTTGGCTATTTGTAGATTATCCATAATAGTTGCATTAAATAATGCCACGTCTTGCATAACCATACCTATGTGTTGACGAATAGATTCGGCGGTGTAGTGTGATACGTCTTTATTGTTGATGATAATCTTACCTGAAGATGGCTCGTAAAACCTTAATAATAGTTTGGTGAGCGTAGATTTGCCAACGCCACTTGGGCCTACTAATGCAACAGTTTTTCCAGCATCAATTTTAAAGCTTATATTCTTAACGGCACCTTTTTTACCTTCTTTGTAATCAAAGGTAACTTTTTTAAACTCAATACTACTTAATTGCTCTAGACCAACTGATTCGGGACTATCATCGAACTCCGGTTTTGTTTCTAAAAACTTAACCAGTCTTGTAGCTCTAGACTCATTTTGAGCAGTTGCAGTAAGATAGCGACTAAAAAACATCAAATTCGACTGTATTTGTTGAAGGTAAAGTATCACTAATAATATTGTACCTGTAGTCATTTTTCCTATTGAGAGAGAGTATAGCATTATGCCAATACTTAAAAAAACTACGGTTCTGTTTAATAACAATCGGCGAGTTATTGATTTTGCCCATACGTTATTTATATTATCGTTAGCAACTCTACCTTTATTTATGAAGCCAAAAAGTTTCTGTCTAACTGTATTCTCTATAGACATTGTTTTTATGGTTGCAAAGTTTGAGAAACTCTCCGATATCCGTCCGTTTACCTTCTCGCTTGTTTTATTGGCAATTTTATACAAAGGCTTAGATTTTTTGTTAGTTGTAACAAAATCGTATACATATATAGCTTCACTTAAAATAGTTATAAAACCAATTATTGGGCTATTTATAAAAATTAGTATCGTGGCGAAAGCCATTACAGCCAGAGGTTCTAGTAAATTTTGTGAAGTCATCATTATCCAAGAAGTAAATGAAGAAATGCCCTGAATGATTTTTGACTGCAATGCGCCCGCAGGTTGACTTTCAAAATATGGCAAAGAAAGACCTTGTAATTTTTTGTAAGATTCTTTATAAATCTCGGCCTCAACATAGTTGTAGGTTTTGTTTGCGTAGAGCCAATTTACCCAATCAATTAAGCTTAAAACAGCACCAAATATAATTAGCCCTACTGTTATCTCTATAACAAAAATAACTACTTCTGAAGATGTTTTGTTGGCTAGCAGTGAAGGGGCATTATCAACAATCCATTTAATAAAATACGGCCACACTGCATTAACAGCACCGAATAGTATGCTTAATACAACAATAAAAAAGAGTCGGCGTCTGGTTTGAGGTACCATCGATGCTAGCTTAAGGAGATTTTTCATTAACATAATCATAAGCAATTTAAATATATTTGACAAGCCTTGAAATTATGTCTTGACTGTGCTATAATGGTACTTAAATGAGGGTAAAAAATACATTATATAAATTAGTTTTTATTGTGCTGGTCAGTACTATTCAGGTCGAGGTATAATAAACTAATGGCAAGCAAGAAAAAGCGCAAAAACACCAAGAAAAAGCCCGAAAAGCAAAAAAGACTCCAGCTCAGTAGTGGCGCAAATAGAGAGATTATAGCTATATTCCTAATAATGTTGGCAGTGTTTTTGGTACTCGCTCTGGCTGGTTTTGCTGGTACTCTTGGTCAATGGATACTTACGGGCACTAAATTTGTAATTGGCCAGGCTGTGTATGTGTTACCCATTGCTTTATTGGGCTCGGCATATCTACTTTTTCGCACCAACGAAGAAGAGGGGCGAGGTTATAAGTTTAATAATTTTATTGGTACACTACTTATATTTATATTCTTAAGTACTCTTATTGCGGCTATCACCATGCCAGAAGGGGTAGAGATATCCGAGATAGGCTCTTACGGTGGCATTGTGGGCTATGCTCTTTATTCGGTGATGTCGGCGGTCTTAAACAGGCCTGTATCTATATTTATCTTGATAATGCTAATACTTATTAGTTTGGTTATCACTGCCAATGCTAGTTTGCGTGAAATATTTAATACGCTAATAGGTAGAAAATCGCCCGATTCTGACGAAATGGAAACCGTTGGTAATAATAAATTCCATATTAACACCAAGCTACCTATAAAAGGTACAATTGGCGCCAACGGCGAAGACAGCGAAAATAAAGGCTCTAAAAGAACCGAACCAATTATGTATTCAATAGATAAGGACTGGAAGTATCCTCCAATTGATTTACTAGAAGCCACCTCTACCCAGCCAGATCCTGGTGATGCTAAGGCAAATGCAAAAATTATCTCTAGTACTTTTTCTGACTTTGGTTTTGAGGTAAAAATGGACGGAGTAGACGTGGGCCCCACTGTCGCTCAATACACCCTCAAACCACCTACAGGTGTAAACCTTAGTAAAATTGCTGCTCTCGATCGCAACTTAGCACTTGCCTTAGAGGCCACACAAATAAGAATAGAAGCCCCAATACCAGGCAAAAGCTTGGTAGGTATAGAGGTGCCCAACAAAAAAGGTGCAATCGTTCGCGTAAAAGATATTTTTCTCTCTAAAGAATACGACAACGCCAAATCAAAGTTATCATTTGTACTAGGACGTGATGTAGCGGGTGATATTATTACCTACGATCTTAACAAAGCCCCACATTTACTTGTTGCCGGTGCAACTGGTACAGGTAAGTCTGTTACTATTAATGCCTTGCTTTTAAGCCTTTTATACCGAAACAGTCCTAGTGAACTCAAGCTAATACTTGTAGACCCCAAACATGTTGAAATGACCTTGTATAACGATATACCACACCTACTCACACCAGTAATTACCGAGTCTGACAAAACAGTCTCGGCGCTTAAGTGGGCGGTCGCCGAGATGGAACGTCGACTCAAACTTTTGTCTGAATATGGTAAGCGTGACATAGGTGAATACAATACTGTAAAAAATGTTGATAGAATGCCATACATCGTAATAGTAATTGATGAACTTTTTGATCTTATGATGCAGGCTGGTAAAGATGTAGAAAGTCTTATTCAGCGTATCTCACAAATGGCAAGGGCGGTGGGCATTCATTTAGTACTTGCCACACAAAGACCAAGCGTCAATGTTATTACCGGTACTATAAAAGCCAATGTACCCACTAGAATAGCTCTTGCAACAGCTAGCAATGTAGATTCTCGCACCATTTTAGATATTGGTGGAGCGGAAAAACTACTCGGTAAAGGTGATATGTTGTTTAGTAGCGCAGAGTTTATTAAACCCAAGCGTGTACAAGGTGTCTTAGTAAGTAACGAAGAAGTAAGTGCCGTTACTAAGTTCTTACGTGAACAACGCCAACCAGAATATAATGACGAGGTGTTAGCACAAGCTGTCAATCTTAAAGGTGGTGGTGGAGCTGGTAACTACAATGCTATGGACGACGACCTTTGGGAGCAAGCCGCTGAGGTAGTAATATCTGCCAATAAAGGATCTAGTAGCTTATTACAAAGACGACTAGGTGTAGGCTATGCCCGTGCCGCCAAACTTATCGATATATTGGAACAAAAAGGAGTGGTTGGACCTGTTAATGGTAGCAAGCCCCGTGAAATTTTAGTAAGTAGTATTACTGAATTGAGTGGTGGGAGTGAAGAGTAAAAGTGAGCTCCAACTCGTCGTCCAAGAATAAATCTTTTTTGCATTCGCCATCGGCTTACGATCTTTCGGTAGCCGAGCTACTAAAAACTAGACGCGAAGAGCTCAAAGAAAGTCTAAAAGATGTTGAAAAATCTACCCAGATTCGTAAACGTTATCTAGAGCTTATTGAGGCCGGTGATTATGAGCATTTACCAGATAATGTTTACTCGTTGGGTTATGTCAAAAGCTACGCCGACCATTTAGGTTTTGATACCGCACCAATCATTAATTTATACAAAAAAGAGCGCATGAGCTACAAAGAAAGTAGAAATTCTGGTGAATTTATAAAAGATGATAAACAAATGGGTTTGCAACCTCTTGGCCGAGCTAGTTTTGTGCTTAGCACTAAATCACTTCTCATTATTACTAGTGTATTGCTTTTTGCCTTTATATTAATTTATCTTGGCTGGCAGGTGGCAGTATTGGCTGCACCGCCCAAAATCACACTAAATAACATACAAGATCAAGTTACTGCTAATTATGTTATTATTTCTGGCCAAACCAATGGTGATGCTGATGTATTTATAGACAACTCTCCAATTCTCACCAACTCGGATGGTAGCTTTTCAGAAAGAGTGGCATTATTAGATGGTCAAAATCAAATAACCGTTACAGCCAAAAACCAACTGGGCAAGTCAACCTCGGTTACCAAAATAGTGACTGCCAGTCTGCCCAGTACTGTTAGCGCTACCACTCAGGTTTCGTCAGTACCAGTAGATGGAGTAGAAATGTTAGTTAAGATATCCAACCAAGCTACCTGGATAATTGTAGTAGCCGACGGCCAAGATGTGTTTAGAGGTACAATGTTGCCTGGCGCCTCACAGCTCTTTAAAGCCAAAAGTAGCATTAAGCTTACTACCGGCAATGCTGGCAATACTCAGGTGTTTGTAACCAACTCTGTGGTAGCCAATAAAGACCTCGGAACTCTAGGAAAACCTGGTGAAGCCAAGAACGATCTAGAGTTTGGTAAAGATACGCAGTTTAAATAGTTAGACAAAATAAAAACCGCATAGCAATGCTATGCGGTTGCGGGTTGCTCTTGGGCTGCGACGGCTTCGAGCCAGAAAGCGAGAGGTGTGAGATCAACAAATAATCTTGGTTCATAGCCACCATAGAACATTATAAGACGAAGATTGAGACCTTCTTCTATAGCTGCTGACACGCTATCTCTACCGTAGTCACGCATTTGAGCTCGCAGGTACTGAATACGAACAGGCTTATCACTCATGGCACAATCAGAAAGCAGATTGAGTAAGAAGTCGAGCGGACTCGGAAGGTCATTGATCACCCACTGAGGGGTGTGATCGCAGTATAGTACTTCGTATCCGGTATGACGGTGGTTGGCTTCTATCGGCCTGATTTCGGCATCTCCGCCAGCTATATTTACTCTATCGTAGAACTCGTGAGCTTTAAAGATATCACTAAAGGATCTTGATTGCATCTATTTAAGTACTTTCGGAAGTGGTTTGGAACATGCCAATAATAGCATATATATTAGGTTTGATCAATATATTAATAGTGTATAATCTAATCAAATAACAATGTTTTAATCTGGAGATATTTAATGGCCAAAGATAGTAGTTTCGATGTAGTAAGTGAATACGACGTGAGTGCAATGATAAACGCATGTGAGCAAGCCCAGCGCGAGATATCTACCCGTTACGACTTTCAGGGTACCGGCGCCAAGCTAGTGTTTGATAGAGACGCGCATAAGATAGATATTGAAGCCAATAGTGAGCTCAAGCTAGAAGCTATGGAGGGCGTAATAGAGAGTAAGCTGGTAAAAGCTGGTTTGAGCCTCAAGTTTCTCGACAAGTCTGGTGAAGTACACGAAAACAATATGATTGCAAGCAAGACATTGCCACTGGTGCAGGGGTTAGACCAAACCAAAGCCAAACAAATAACAGCCCTTATTCGTGAAAAAGGCTGGAAGGTAAAAACTCAAATTCAAGGCGAAGCGGTGCGAGTAACCGCACCCAAAAAAGACGATTTGCAGGCGGTAATGGATGCCTTGCGAAGTGCTGATTTTGATTTTCCGATTAGTTTTAATAATTTTCGATGATTACTAAAGATAGAGCACTGAAAGATTCGAGACGTTTTTATAATATCTCTACTAAAGCATTAGAGTATCTTGCGATTGAGCCCAAATTAAAAAAAATTGGAGAAGTTGAATTAACCGGTAGCTATCTGTATGGTCTTATGGGAAAAGCAGATATAGACTTTCATGTTTTTACTACTCAAAAGCCTACCAGAGAAGTGGTAGCTGATCTAGCGCAGGAATTTTTATTAAACGAAAAAGTTATTAAATTAAGTATGGTAAACTACACCAAATTTCCGCCCTCCAGACCAAGCTCGCCACCGGGCGTATGGATTGGTGTAAAGGTAGATGTAGAAGGAGAATTGGTTAATTTTGATATTTGGTTGCTTCGCAGAGCCGATGAGCACAAAGATAATTTTGCCACATCAATGCCCTCTGGATGGTACAGAAACTTATCGCCAGAACAAAGCGAAGCAATTATATATCTTAAAGCCCTGTCTCGAGATGATGAACTAGATAAAGAGTATTTATCTACCGATATCTACAGAGCCGTTGTGCTAGGCGACGTATCTGCCCCAGAAAAATTAGCCGAGTGGTTAGATAAAAATCCAGCTCGCTGAACTTTACAAGTATATAGGTAGTAGTATATACTCTTGAAAGTTTGTACCTACCGCTAGGAGGCGTTAAGTGGCCAAATCTTACCCCGATCCATTCAAGCTCAAGAAAAAGATTCGCACTAGGCTTAACAAGTTAGAAAAGCTTTCGCCAAGCCAAATTAGACGACGAATCGCTGGTCATCGCAGTGGCTTAAATCAAAACACCGAGTTACTGGCTCGTTGGCTTTGTGAAGAGCTAGATCTAGAGCGAATGGTTATTAAGACTCTACAGAACGTCAACGACAATCTTGAGATCTCTGTGAGTGTTAATGGTCTGCAATACAACTATCGATACCATGTCAAAACCAGTCTACAAGATTTCTTGGGTATCAAAAAAAGACAAGATGTTGTACCCGGCGTACGCCTAACAGAAGAGCAAGCGATTCTAGTAAGGGCAGTTGTAGATAGAGATGGTGGCGACGAAGCAAGGCTTCTTCAAGCCATCATCAGTAGAGGCATGGCCTCATCGCAAGAAATTACTGGTTTTGTGAGTAGAGTTAAGGCTCACCCTGAATGGCACGATGCTATGCACGAGTCGGGTCTTTACCCTGCCGATATCTTTGCTGCTGCAAAAAGTGTTCGCAGGGCTGCCAAAAAACTTTAAAACTAAGCCCAAGAAATTATTTCTTGGGCTTTTACTTATGCTTTACATAAGTGAGGTATAATTGATTAAATAAAGAAAGTAAAAAAGTTGTTGACATGTACGCATGGTGTTCGGTATAGTTGATTTATTAAGAATATAAACCGAACAATACCTAGGAGGGTAAAATGGCAACATCAACAATCACAAAAACAACTAAGACGGTTAAGGAGCAAATAGTGCAAGATTCCAAGGGTAGTAGTGCAAAAAAAGATAAAAAAAGCGGCGAGCTAAGTGCTCAAGAAAAATCATCACGTTTAAAAGCTGTAGACTTGGCGGTAGAGCAAATAGAGCGACAATTTGGGCAAGGTTCTATAATGAAGCTTGGCGAAGGCATGCAGGTGGCCGTAGAAACTATTCCCACAGGCAGTTTGTCGCTCGATCTCGCGCTAGGTAGCGGTATACCAAAGGGTCGTATTGTAGAAATATATGGCCCAGAATCTAGCGGTAAGACAACGCTAGCTTTGCACACTGTAGCAGAGGTACAAAAAAACGGTGGCCTGGCAGCCTTTATAGATGCTGAGCATGCTCTAGACCCAGAGTACGCCTCAAAAATTGGTGTAAAACTAAACGATCTTTTGATTTCTCAACCAGATACTGGTGAGCAAGCCTTAGAAATTTGTGAAACTCTTGTACGCTCAAGTGCTGTAGATGTAGTAGTAGTCGACTCTGTGGCTGCCTTGGTACCACGGGCAGAAATTGAGGGCGAAATGGGCGATAGCCACATGGGTTTACAGGCCAGGCTAATGAGCCAAGCACTACGTAAACTAGCCGGGGTAATTGCCAAGTCTAACACCACTGTTATATTTATTAATCAACTACGTATGAAGATAGGTGTAATGTTTGGTAATCCAGAGGTTACTGCTGGTGGTAATGCTCTTAAGTATTATGCATCGGTAAGGCTAGACATTCGTCGTACAGAACAAATAAAAGATGGCGATAATGTAATTGGTAACCATGTAAAAGTAAAGGTGGTAAAAAATAAGATAGCAGCGCCGTTTAAAATAGCTGAGTTTGACATAATGTATAACGAAGGCATTTCGAAATCTGGCGATATGATAGACTTAGCTGTTAAATACGATCTTGTTCAAAAAGCCGGTGCTTGGTATGCATACAATGACGAAAAGATTGGCCAGGGTCGTGAGGCTGCCAAGGTGTTTCTACAAGAAAACCCAAAGGTCATGCAAGAGCTAGAAAAGGCAATACGTACTGCCGCAGCCGCTTAAGTTGCACTATCTGTAATACAAAATGTCACAGATCACCGAAATCAGTCCGCAAAAAAAACGCGATGGCTACTACAACATATTTGTAGACCAAGCGTTTTTTTGCTCATTGAGCGATCTACAGCTAGCTGCTCTGCACCTTAGGGTCGGCCAGCAACTTTCTGCCCAAGAAAGTGCCGATATAAAAAAGGCATCAGCCATAACAAAGACTTATAATAGAGCACTTTATTATCTTCAGTATGGACCGCGTACTACCTACCAAATGCGCAAATACCTAATTGATAAAAAATATGAGCCCGAGCATATAGACATAGCTATAGATACTTTGAAAGACGAAAAATATCTCAATGACGAGCTGTATGCAGAGAGTTTTGTACGTGACAGACAGGCTTTTAAGCCTCGATCCAAACGTATGCTTACAGCAGAGCTGAGAAAAAAGGGTATTCAAAACGATACCATCAATCAAGTACTAAATGAGCTAGATGACAATGATCAAGTTGAAGCAGTGAAGAGTATCGTCTACAAAAAAATAAAACAATCTAGATACCAAGATAAACAAAAGCTTACAGAATATCTACTGCGACAAGGATTTTCTTACTCAGAGGTCAAAAACGTTTTAGACGATCTTGATATTGGTAACGGTTAACTTCTCTGTGGCAAGGGTGCCGTAGCTGTCTTTTTTATTTTGGCAAAATTATCTTTTACAACTATCATGTTTTTTTTGGTCTCAACAATACTAGAGCGATCAATAAGTAGATTTGTAACAAGAAAGTTTTTAAATAGTCCTGGAGTAACATTTAGTTTAGTTACATAAAAATGTGCTGGATCGAATGAAAAATTAGTTACCTTGCCAATTCTCTTTACACTTGCCGATACTACGCGTTTGCCAATGAGTGTATAGTTGTGAATAATGTCATTTTGGTATCTAACTAGGTCGTCAAAATCACTAATGTTTTGTATAGAGTCTACCAAGACTTTTTGATTGTTAAAAAAGCGTATATCTCTTGGTAATAGATACTTCTTTTCTTTTGCAGAGGTAGTGACTATTATCAATACAATTTTAAGATCCTCAGACTTAATAACAAGGTCGCTAAGCATACCTAAAGGTTCGGAGCTTTGTACACTCACAATAGGTAGACCAATAAAATTACTGCATAATTTCTGCATATGTACTAAGAATTATACCTTGACTACAAGTAAAATATAAGCTATACTCGTGGGATACAAATTAAGTAATAACACGCCTTTTTACTCTGCGGAAATAACGCACAGTAAAACCCCGACATAATTGACGGGGGGTGCCAAAGAAAGGAAAGTGTATGCGACACTACGAAGTAGCGGTGGTTTTACACCCAGATCTAGAAATAGATTTAGAGCCTACTACAAAGAAAATAGAAAAAATTATTGAAGAATTTGGTGGTAAAATCACCAATAAAGATAATTGGGGTAAGAAAAAACTTGCTTACAAAATAAACAAGCAAGATTGGGGTATCTATGTTTTTTATCAAGTAGATATCGAGCCCAGCAAAGTCAGAAGCATTAATGATAGACTAAGAATAACCGAAGAGGTTATGCGCTATTTAATTGTTAGCCTAGAAGACATTCGATATTTAAAAAAACCCAACCAAAAACCCGCAACCAAGACAAAGACCGAGTCAGATAACAAGCAAGAGGAGAAAGTATAATGGCCAAAGACTTTAATCAAGCAATCGTAATGGGTAATCTCACTCGCGACCCAGAGCTAAGAACAACACCGGGTGGGCAGTCGGTAGCATCATTTGCGGTCGCTACTAACCGTAGCTGGAACGATCCGTCGGGAGAACGTAAAGACTCTGTAGAATATCATGACATCGTTGCGTGGGGAAAGCTGGGTGAGCTAGCATCAAACTACCTTTCTAAAGGACGCAAAGTATTGGTGGTGGGTCGTTTACAAACCCGTAACTGGGAAGGTCAAGATGGTGCCAAAAGACAAAGAACCGAAATAGTAGCAACCGACATTAATTTTGTAGGCGGTGCAGGCGATAGCCCGGAAGGTTCAGCCTCTATGCCCGCACAAAGTAGCGAAAAACCAGCCAAGAAAGATAGTAAAAAAGACGATGTAGTTATTGAAGATATGGGTGAAGGAGAGATTAATTTAGACGACATCCCGTTTTAGCTAAAAACCCCTTTCAAAGCGCACTCCGTCGTTACAAATTGCGATACTTGCACGACGTAGCTAATCTACACCTTACTTCGCTTCTCGTTTAAGCCTCGAATTACATCTTTGAAAGAAAATATTTACTCCAATTTAATTAAATAACAACTTATAATAAAGAAAGAAAACCATGGCAGAATATTACCAAAGTAAACAAAATAAATTCTATGCAGAAGACCTAGAGTATATAGACTACAAAGACTTCAAGACTTTGCAGCGCTACATAAACGGCTCGGGAAAAATAGAATCACGCAAACGAACTGGTGCAAGCATGAAGCACCAAAGAATGATTGCTACAGCTTTAAAAAGAGCTAGACACATAGGTCTGATACCTTTTGTCGTTAAGTAGTCAACGTATATATTTCACAAATTTCTGCGTTATGATCTGCGATTCTCGCTCTATGTAGTTTATCTACACTTCGCTCCGATTCTCGACCAAGCCTTGAACTTCGAATAAATATATATGTCTTAATTAATATAAGAATAAGGATTATAAATGTATAGCCCTACAGACTTAAGAAAAGAAACCCTAATTGATCTTGATGGTGTTCCATACAAGGTAGTTGAGTATGCTCAAAAACAAATGGGTAGAGGTGGCAGTATAGTAAATACCAAGCTAAAAAATCTTATTACCCAAAATGTAATTGATAAAACTTTTCGCAATGACGCAAGAATTTCTCCGGCCAGCATAGACCGCAAGACAGTACAGTATTTATACTCTACAAACGACGAGCTTAATTTTATGGATCTAAGTAGTTACGAGACTATTGAAGTTCCTATTAAACTAGATCAAAATGTACCCAAATATATTCTAGAAGGTGGCAAAATAGATGCTCTTGTGTTTGATGATAAAATAATTGGTTTTGAGTGGCCAAAAAATGTAGTACTCAAAGTTACTGCGGCGCCAGGTGGTGATAAAGGCAACAGTGCTAGTTCTACCACTAAAGAGGTTGAGCTAGAAACAGGTATAAAAGTGCAGGCCCCACAGTTTATAAAAGTGGGCGACAAGCTTAAAGTTGATACGCGCAGCGGTGCCTACCTAGAGCGCGCAAAGTAGTAACGCTTATTACAAAAAGTGCTAGAATATAGCTATGTTATATAGCATGCCTACCAATGTAATATCTTTTTTTGTCCTTGGTGTTTCTATCTTACTCTTTGGACTGAGAGGATTGTTTTTATACCGCAAACAAAAAACTCCATTAATTTTCTACTATGGCTTAGGTGCTACTTTGGCGGGATTATCTGCATTACTTTACTCTGTGCCATTTGTTTTTACACATAATGTTGACGCTTTAAAACTGACTACTTTGGCCGGAGATTTGCTATATTTTTTAACGATAGTAGTTATGACCAGACTTATTTGGTACTTGGGTTTTAATAAAAAAATAAACTACTACTGGGTATTTGTGCCGTACTTTATTACTATTGTGGGCGCAACTTGGGCTAGCTTGGTTTATCTTCCTACAACTAACTACGAATTTATAGGCAATACAGTAGTTTATCCTGTGCCTTTAGTGGCTAGTTGGTTTTTTGCTGCCATGTCTACTGCATATATATTTGTCGGTATACTTACTTTGTATCACGCCAAAACAATTAAAGCGTCTAAACATCGAGTACGCCTATATTTAATTGGGTTATCATTTTTAATTGGGGGGATTGCTGCAGTAATAAACTTCTTGGCTTTTCAGGGTAGCAACAATAGCAGTCTCAATATCTTGGCATATGTCATAACGGCCCTTGTTTTGTTTGTAGGAATATTTGCCATTAGCCGAAAAAGAGCTACTAGTTAGAATCGGTGATTAATATAAGCATAAGTGCTAGAATATAAGTTATGCTATATTCGCTACCTACCAATGCTATTCCTTTTTTCGTACTTGGAGTAGTAGCAACAACACTTGGGTTAAGAGGCCTGTTATTTTACAAAAAAAGTAAGTTGCCACTAAGCCTATATTATTCGCTAACAATTTTCTTAATAGGCATATCAACACTTTTTTATTCGGTGCCTTTTATTTTTACGCAAAACTCTGAGGCGCTAAAAGTTGCTACTAATATTGGTGATGTATTTTATTATGCTTCTATTTTGGTAGCAGTTAGAATTATCTGGTATTTGGGCTATAACAAAAAAATATCATTTCTGTGGCTATTACTACCTTACTTATTAATAATTATTGCTTGCGAGACAGCAATAATTAACTCTTGGGGTGAAATACATTATCAATTTTACGGTAACAGTGCATACTTTCCGGTAGACGCATTGGCTAGCAAGTTATTTGCGACTATGTCTTCGGCATATGTGTTTGTAGGCTACCTCACTATTAAACAGGCTTACCAGATGAAAGATCTTCGACAAAAAATTCGACTCAATAGTATTGGCGTAGGTTTCTTATTGGGAGGGTTGGTTGCTATATATAATTACTTGTTTTTGCAAGGTAGTAGTAGCAACTCGGTAGTAACAATAGGTTATATAGCGATTGCAATTGTTTTGTTTATTGGCATTTTTATAATAAATCGTAAGAAAAAACACTAAATTGTTAGTTGTTAAACCTAAATACAACTACATCGCCATCTTGCATAACATAGTCTTTTCCTTCTAATCGTACTTTGCCAGCATCTTTGGCGCCTGCCCAACCATTACCTGCCACAAAATCGTCATAGCTAACCACCTCGGCTTTAATAAAACCATTCTCAAAGTCGGTATGAATTACACCTGCGGCCTGTGGTGCGGTATCGCCAATTCTTATCGTCCAGCCGCGTGTTTCTTTGGGGCCGCTAGTAAAGTAGCTTTGTAAGCCAAGTGTTTGGTACCCGAGTCTCACTAGGCTTTCTAGGCCAGATTCTTCTTGGCCTAGGCTAGTTAGCAGCTCTTGGGCTTCTGAGTCTGGTAAGTCTTGCAATTCAGACTCGGTTTTGGCAGACAAAAACACACACAGAGAATGGGGTACAAGAGCTTGAAGTTGTTGATTTTTATCGTTATCACCTAGCTCACTCTCATCTATATTAAATACATATATAAACTTCTTGGCGGTAATAAGCTGTAGGTCTCTGGCCGAGTCAGGCAGCTCATCAAAATAGTCAGATATAAGATCACCTTTATCTAAGGTAGATTTTAGTTTTTCTAACTCAGCAATTTCACTACTTACTTTGGGGTTAGATTTAAGCTCTTTTTGTAGAGTTTCTATTCGTTTAGTTAGACTTGCTAGGTCGGCCAGACAAAGTTCGGCCCTAATAGTGTCGATATCGTCTTTGGCATCTACCTTGCCTTCTACATGAACAACATCGTCGTCTACAAATGCACGTACTACCTGTACTATTGCTGAGCACTCACGTATGTGACTTAAGAATTTATTGCCCAAACCAGCACCTTCAGAAGCACCACGTACAATTCCGGCAATATCTACAAATGTGCAGCTTGCCGGAATAGTCTTGGCCGAGCTAGATACCTCAGCTAATTTTTCTATGCGTTTGTCTGGCACATTTACGATGCCTACATTGGGCTCAATGGTAGCAAATGGGTAATTGGCCGCAAGTACTTGGTTTTTTGTTAAGGCATTAAAAAGTGTAGACTTACCCACGTTGGGTAGACCCACTATGCCAAGTGAAAGACTCATTGAGCTATTATATCAGATATAGAGGTTTTATTTATAGCATAGTTATATGTATAATTTTGATTTTTTTAACTACTCAAATAACTTTGTACTATACTCTTGTTTGATTTTGAGTATTTGATACAATAAAACGTAAGAGTTATGGAATCTAAACCGCAAAAAACCAATAACCCCAAGTCAGAGAAGGCTAAAAAGGCCAACAAGCCCAACAAAACACTAAAAATTGTTTTAATTGTTGGGTCTGCATTACTGGCAATTGCTTTGGTAGGCTATTTGTTTTTTCAATATTTCTACAAAGACCCCAATGCCGCCTTTGTAGTTAACGGCAAAGCGGTGCCAAAAGCCGAGGTAGAGACTGCCGTAAATATTTCTGCCGACAAATACAGTCAGGATAAAGCTCAGTCGTTCCAGACTACAATAGACACTGCCAAGCTAAAAGCTGTGGCTCAAAAATATAAAGTAGAAATTACCGATGCCGATATTCGCAAAGCACTGCTAGTAACACCATATTCTGACATTGCTCAAGGAGAAGAGCCACTTGACCCTTGGGTGGCAACTGTAGGCTATAAAGTAGCTATGAACAACTACATTGAACTCAAAAATGCTCAAGGTAAGAAAGGTTTTAGTTTTGTATTTTACTATGCAAATCTAACCATTAAGAGTCCCTATAGGCAACCGCCTGCTAACTTTGGTAATGCAGAGATGGCCCAAGCCGACAAAGATTATGCTAAAGCTAAGGCCGATGAGTACCACGGGTTATTGATGAATAAAAAAATAACTCCAGAAGAAGCTCTCAAGCAACTTAAGTCAGATAGCCGCTTGAGCTATGGGTACTACTTAGACGGTAGCTATAGTACGCAGTTTGGTGATAGCCCGGATGTACAGGAAACTTGGCAAAACCAAGTTCAGTTGACACCTATCGTTGAATACATAAATAGCATCAAGCAAATTAACAAACCCACCGACATACAGACCGGCAAAATCTCTACCGTACCGGTTCCAAGCTCAGAACAAGACTTTAAAGACGCCTATTACTACTTTGTGTATATGACCGATGTAACAAACCAGGGCGAAGAGATGCAAGCAACTTACGATAATATGAAGGTAGATAAGTAATGAAATTGTTTTTTAGTAAGTTAAGTAAAAAGTCTTATATTTTATTGTTTGTAGGCCTAGGCCTAGCGACTGTACTGGCAAGCTTTTATCTAAATACTAAAACTGCATTAGCAAATTGTGGCGTTCAGGGTGGCGACACTGGTAGTTATGCTGGGGCTATTGTGTCGGCGTACTGGACAGATTCGCAAGGAAATAAGATTTACTCAAGTAATACTGCCGTAAGAGTTCAAAGCAATAATGGAAGTAATGTTGTACGTACTGACTCCAGTAACTACAACACCCAACAGCGTGAATCAGATGTTCATTTCAATCCAATAGCTGGCTGTGTTTACGGTGGCCAGATTAGATCAGTAGTCTTGGGCTATGGAACTACTTCTCCTGCTGCGAGCAATGGATCTACATATTGGTCGCTTGATTGTAGAACCGATTCAGGTGCACAGGTAGCATTTACCTTTTCTAAAGGAGTAGGGGCTGCAACTCCAGTTACTCACGACGGCATATCTGCACCGGCTAACGGTACCTGGAGTTCATTACCAAACAAATACGTTACCAACGGTGGTACTAAGGGATTCGCTCTAGTATATACACCACCACCAATAGTGGTTACTAACCCTGATTTTGATATTAGAAATAGGTTGATGGACGGCACTTCTACCCAGCTTAGCGACCCAGGTTCGTATACAGCTATGCCAAATGACACAAATTACAACAACCCCTCCAATAATAGCGATGACTCACCGGTGAGCTATAGCGGTACCAACACAATATACTATAAACCAGCAAGCAGCAGCTGTAGCGGTACAGGTTGTGTTACTCGAAGTAATTATAAAAAATGGAACTTTGTTAGTGACGCAAAGGCTGGGGCGAGTGTTAATTTTAACCCAACTGTATCGGCGCCAAACACCATAACCGTTAATGGTATTGCCTGGAAGCTTTATGGGTATACTCTTTGTACAAACAGCACTACCTGTTGGACTAGCGGGCTAACATCAACAACGAGTGGTGCTGCACGAAATATAGGGTCGGGTATAGCCGCTAACACAATCAAGAATGCATACTGGGCGTATAGACCAGATATGCCAACTTGTACTCCTGGAGTATCGACACTTACCGTTACTGCCAATACTAACCCAGTAAATACAAGTTTTACAGGTACCAACGCAGAGTCCGCTAGCGTAAGCGTGTTTAATACATCGAATACAGCCTATGAAATAGCAAGCGGTAGTCTTAACAGGTCTGGCGGTACATTTTCTTACAGTAATCAGCCCAATGGCACTACTTACAGGTACACTGCTACTTTTGTAAATGACCGCGGCGTGGCATCTTGCTCTACCGACGTTACCAAACAAAATCCTTTAGGCACAGTCGATCTCAAGGTAAATAACTCTGATGGACCCGTAACAGTAGCTGCCGGCGCTGCACTCACAGCTAGCTGGAGTGGTAGCAACCTATCGACTGGTACCAACCCTTGTACTGCTACTGCTACCCCAACCACAAACACCTGGACAGGCGCCAAACCTACTAGTGGTTCGGGGGTAGGTCTAGACAACACCACAGTCGGCGTACGCGATTACAATATTTCTTGTACTACTTCATCTGGGAGTACGGCGACAGATGCGGTGAGAGTTACCGTTGTGGCACCACCATCAGTTACTCTAAGGGCAAATAACAATACCGGAACAGTATATGTAAACATCAACGATCCACTAAGCCTTACCTGGACGAGTAGCAATGTTACTAGCTGCAGTGCCTCAGTACCTGTATCGAACCCCGCCATTACCACTTGGTCTGGGGCCAAAGCTACAAACAACTCGACTGGCGAAAACCACAATGCCGATACAGCTGCTTCAAATACCATTACTTATAGAATTACCTGTAATGGCAACACCGGCAGCAACCCTTCTAGCGCCACTAGTGATGTTAATGTAGTAATTAACTCTGCACAATACTACCCATGGCTTCAAACCGATGGTGGTGATGTGCGTAGTGTTGGTAAGATAGTAGGTCAAAGCCTTGGTTTAGCTAGCAACCTCAACGATAACCCTGGGGGTCGTCGTTACAGTAGTGCGGCCAACCTGGCTTTACCTTCTGCAGAAGCCAAGTACTTAGTAGTAGGTAGCGGATCTGGCAATAACTTCTGTTCGTTCAATTTATACAATCTAGGTGTCGCTCAATCGAGCGTTCAGACCTCATGTGCAACAGGTGGCTATAGCCCGGCCAGTATAGATTTTGGCGCTGTTGCTAGCTCAGTAGAATCGGCCTGGTTAAAAAATGGAGCGGGTGTAGGGGACGCCAAAAGCAAGTGTATACCACACAATACAGCTATTGTAGGCACAGCGATTGATACCAACCTAAACCTAGGCTGTACAGACGCAAATGGTCCAGTTTGTACAGATGGAACACCTGTTGGTAGCCCAACCTGTCCAGTTGGTAGCCCAAATATTGTGCAAACTTACAACCCCAGCCCTTCTGCCGGTGGTGGTATTCAGAAAAAAGAAACTGGTGCCGCTCCATCGAATGTATTTAACCTCACACCTGGTGCAGCGCTTACAGTAAGCGGTAGAGGAACTCTATGGGTCACTCCGGCGAACAACGTAACCGAACCGAGTGTTGTATCTGTTACCCAAAACATAACTTACCCAGCTACCGTTACATTATCTGCACCAAGTCAATTGCCTAACTTTGCAATATTTGTTGAGGGAGATGTGTATATTTCGAATTCAGTAACCAGAATTGATGCCACTATTATCGCTACAGGCTCTATATATAGTTGTGGTGAGTCTGTTAGTCTCGGAAACAACCCAGGCTGCTCTAACAATCTAGTAGCTAATGGATTGTGGGCAAGTGGTGGGCCAATTAATTTTGGTCGCAGAGCCTACAACAAAGATGCACCCACTGCTGCAGAAAAAGTTATTCTTACAGTCCAATCACTTGCCTTCCCAGCACCAGGACTAAGCAAGAAAGATAGCGATATCAATACAGGGCTAGAGATAGACCCCAACGAGTATCAGCCACGATTGCAGTAACGCCAAATACAAAAACTCTTATACAATCTATAAAACTTATACCAATTATAAGTAGGCTTATTTATAGCTCTTATGTTAAAATATAAGCTATATAACACTTTTACGGTATGAAAATTAAATCAAAAAATCCCCCAATAATAACCAACCCAAATAAATGTTTGGCTATATTCAAGAGTGCTATGTATTTACTCAATAATTATGCGGGTAGGGTAGGGTAATGAAATTCTTACCACAATCAGATAATTTTTTTGGCTTAGATATTGGCTCGAGTAGTGTCAAGATTACCCAGCTACGCCAACTGCATGGTCGACCCAACCTTGTAACCTATGGTGATATTGAGATACCAGAAAACCTTTTTGCAAGCGGTTCAGAGATAGACCAAACCAAACTTGCCGGTCTTATTAGCCAACTTGCCAAAGATGCCAAAGTTACCTCTAAAAACGTTGTAGCAAGCCTAAATGCCTCACAATCATATACTGCAATTATTCAGACTCCCAAGCTCACTCACGAAGAAATTGCTAATAGTATTGAGTTTCAGGCTGACAAGGTAATACCAATGGCTATAGACCAGGTCAAATTAGACTGGGCGGTAGTAGGAGAGGATGTAGAAAACGAAGAGCTAGATATTTTGCTGGTAGCGGCCCCAAATATAGTGGCAAATAAATATCTAGAAATTGTTCAAAAAGCTGGTTTTGAGCTATTAGCACTAGAGATCAACGCAATTGCCCAAGCTCGATCGCTAGTACGACCAGCCGATAGAGAGAAATGTCTATTAATCGTAGATATTGGTAGACAAGCCTCGGACCTTGCAATAGTAGAAGATTTGGTACCTCATTTGGTACGTTCCGTTACCGTTGGGTCGAAAGCTTTGTCGCGCTCACTTGTGCAAAACCTGGGTATAGACGACGAGCAAGCCGATCAGTTTATGCATAAATTCGGTATGGATAAAACCAAAATAGAAGGACAAGTATTCAAAACTCTCAAAACTATAGTTGATCAACTAGTAGACGAGATAAATAAATCAATTAACTTCTTTCAAGAGAAGAATACCAATCTCAAAGTAGAAAAAATAATACTTACCGGAGGTACTGCAGCACTACCCGGCCTACCGCTATATATTGCAAACTCCACCGGTTTAACTGTAGAGATTGGCAACGCTTGGCAAAACATTAGTTATCCAGCAGAGCTAGAGTCTAGCTTAGCTAGCCTTAGCTTAAGCTATGGTACGGCAATAGGCTTATCACTGAGAGGGTTTAAGCTATGATGCTTCAAATAAATCTTCTGCCAGAAGCTAGGATACTCAAGCTAAAAGATATGACGCGAAAGCGTACCGCAGCTACTATTACTATACTTACCATACTTGTGGTTGGTACCATTATCGCGACTTTGGTGTTACTTTTGGGCTACGAATACTCCCTAAATAGAGCAACACAGCTAAGAATTGATAGTCTCAAAAAAGACATTAATAGCAAGCGCGATCTCGAGCAAAAATCTGCTACTTTGCAAGAAAATTTAGCTGCTTTTGCTACTCAGCAACAAAGTCGTCTATACGTAAGTGAGATATTTCGCAATCTAGGTAGTGTTATTCCTGCCAACGTGAAAATTAATAGTTTTCAAATAAGTAATGATTACCTAGTAACCGTAAGTGGCACAGCACCAAGCTTTGCTGCTGTTAGTACGTTTTCTGAGGCTTTGCAACAATACAATGTAAATTTTAAACCCCAAGCTAACCTAGAGAGAAAGCAGCTATTTACCGATGTTAAGATCACCTCAGTAAGCCGAGATAGCAATAGTACCACAGTGACATTTACTATGACATTTAAGGTAGACCCAACACTGTTTAACCAAAGCCAGGTGCAATAGATATGGAAAACCCAAACCCAACACCGAAACCAGTCAAACCAAAAGCTGTCAGCGTACCAGACACCCCAAAAAGCCAAGCTGCTAGTGCTTCTACACGTCGCTATATGCAAATAGCTGGAGTAATAATTGCTCTGGTAGTGTTGGTCGGTGGCTATACCATCTACTATTTGGTAGGTAAATACACCCATATGTCGAATATCAATAAGGCCCAAGATCAATTGTTTACTTCTCTACAGGTAAAACAGAAAAATCTAAAAGAATTAAAACCCAACTATGATGCTATAAATACTAAAGGTGAAAATGGCGTTTCAGATGCCGATTTAATTCTAAGGGCAATGCCAATTAACGAAGACTATGAAAACTTAGTTGCATCTCTAGAAAAAATGGGTATAGAAAGTGGAGTGAAGGTATCTAGTATTTCTCAGGTTAATAACAGCGCCAGCACAACTCCAACAGATTCTACATCGACTCTTATTGCGCCAAGCACCTCTAGCAGTACGGAGGCAACACCTTTTAGCTTCAGTGTAAACGTAGAAGGTAGCTACAATGCCATCTTAGAGTTTCTCAAAAAAACTGAGAATTCAGCTCGCGTGATAAACTTTAATAGTATGAGTCTAAATGGTAAAACCGGCAATATTAATGCCAATCTGACTATGACCACTTTCTTTAAGCCAGAAGCCAATATTGAAAGTACTGAGGTACCACTAAAATAGCCTATGCCAAAGAAAAACATCATTACCATCGTAATATCTGTAGTAATATTTATAGTCGCACTAGCTTTTATATACCGCTATTTTGTGCCAGCACCCAAAAACTCGGGCATTATGGTAGAGGTGCCGCACCCGGTAGACCCAACTTTCAACCAAGAGCAACTCAACACTCTCAAAAACGACGTGAAAGACTACAGTCAAAACTTAACACCTATCGACAATGGCGGTAATGTACCGGTATTACGGTGAGTGGAGGTTGTTTTGCCATCTAAAACTTCAAAAATAAATGTAGATCAGTTTATAGCCCAAAATGGATTGGTAGCTGCCGATAAACTAGAAAAGGCCAAACTCGATGCCGCCCAAACCGGCAAGACCTTGCTACAAACATTAGTGAGTCAAAACCTACTAAGCGAAGAAGACAGTGTTAAAATTACTGCCCTTACCAACAATATTCCGTTTATAGATTTGAGTAATCAAAACATCGGTAACGATATTCTTAACTTAATTCCCAAAGACGATGCGATGGAGTACACCGCAGTTGCCTTTGGTATAGAGGAAGGTCGTTTGCAGGTAGCCATGAAAGACCCCGAAGACCTGCAAGCAATTGATTTCTTGTCTCGCAAAAGTGGATATCCTATTAAGGCTTATCTGGCTACCCAAAAACAAATTTCAGCCTGGATAAATCGCTATCAGGCCAACCTTGATAGTGAGGTAGAGCAGGCTTTGGGACAAGACAAAAAAGACGACCAAAAACAGACCGAAGCCGTCAAGCACTTTGACAAAGCCGACTCCAAAAAACTCGAAACTATCGTACAAGATACACCTATTACTAGAGCGCTCAATTCAATTATTGAGTACGCTATTAATGCTCATGCTTCAGATATTCATATAGAGCCACGTGAAAATGAGTTAAAAATTCGTTTTAGGGTAGACGGAATATTACAAGAAGTGATGACCCTGCCAAAGACTACCGAGCCTGCCCTTATCTCAAGAATAAAAATTCTCTCTAAGCTGAAAATTGATGAACACAGGGTGCCGCAAGACGGTGAAGCCCAATACCGCCTGGGTGGGCGAGAGATAGACTTGCGTATCGCTATAGCTCCAATCAGTTATGGTGAGCAGGTAGTTATTCGTTTGCTAGACAAATCTGATGCACTGTTTAAGTTGGCGAGCCTCGGTATATACGGTCGAAGCTATGAGATTATCAAAAAAGGTATGGCCAAATCTCACGGCATGATACTCTCAACTGGCCCAACCGGATCAGGTAAATCTACCACTCTATATGCCATTATTCAAGAAATACTTAGCCCCAAGATAAACATTATTACCCTAGAAGACCCCGTAGAGTACAAAATGGCTGGCGTAAATCAAATACAAGTAAATACCGATGTGGGTCTAACTTTTGCTTCGGGTTTGCGCTCAATACTTCGTCAAGATCCCAATGTAATTATGGTAGGGGAGATTCGCGACCACATTACCGCCGACTTAGCGGTGCAGTCAGCACTCACCGGTCACCTGGTGCTTTCTACGCTACACACTAATGGTGCAGCGGGGGTTTTGCCTAGAATGTTAGATATGAAAATAGAACCTTATTTAATAGCTAGCACCATCAATACATGTATTGGTCAAAGGTTAGTGCGTAAGATATGTAACAATTGTCGAGCTGGTTACCCGGCCAGCACTGCGGCGGTAAAAATGATAAATAAGTTTGTTGGCAATCTTTTACCCAAAGACCAAGCAAGCACTGCCGATGTAGAGAAGGCCTTGGGTTATAGCAATTTGCCAATAGCCTCTCAAACCGCTTATACTCTATATAAGGGTAGAGGCTGCGAACAGTGCCAAGAAGGCTATCAGGGTCGCATTGGTCTATACGAAGTATTCGAGATGAACCCAGATATTGAGCAGCTACTGCTTCAGCACGCCACTACTAGTGCTATTCAAAAACAGGCTCAAGCTGACGGTATGATAACGATGTTACAAGACGGCATACTTAAAGCTCTGGGCGGAGTAACCACCCTAGAAGAAGTAGCTCGCGTTGCCTCAGACTCTTAAGAAGTAATTTGGAGAACAATATGCAGCCCAACACAGTAACACATATAGAAAAATACTTAGAAGAAGTTATTCGTCGAAATGCGTCAGACCTTCACTTGCAAGTTGGTATACCGGCTATGCTTAGAATTGACGGTAGGCTATTAAAATCTGAAAACGAACAAGTTCTTAGCGAACAAGCTATTGAGCAACATATATATACTCTTATAGACGAAAAACAAAAAGAGCTACTCACTACTCGGCTAGAGCTAGATTTTTCATTTGCCTTTGGTGATTTAGGTAGGTTTCGTGTAAACGCTTTCCACGAAAAGGGCTCACTTGCAGCTGCGCTACGACTTATACCTACCAAAATTCGTACTATTGAAGAGCTGGGTCTACCGAAGGTGGTAGAACAATTTAGTAATTTACCAAGAGGGCTTGTGCTATCTACTGGCCCAACTGGCTCTGGTAAGTCTACTACCCAAGCCGCCATGATAGACCTTATAAACACCAACAAGGCTATGCACGTAATTACTATTGAAGACCCCATAGAGTACCAATACCATCACAAAAACTCTATTATTGTACAGCGTGAGGTGCACTTTGATACCGTTAGTTTTGGCGCGGCATTGCGCTCTAGTTTGCGTGAAGACCCCGATGTAGTGCTAATAGGCGAAATGCGCGATCTTGAAACTATAGCTACAGCAATTACCGTCGCCGAGACCGGACACCTAGTACTAGCCACGCTACACACTAATGGTGCAGCCCAATCAATCGATCGTATGATAGATGTGTTCCCGGCTCATCAACAACAACAAATTCGCACTCAGCTAGCGGGGGTAATACAAGGTATAATCAACCAACGCCTTATACCCTTAATAGGTGGTGGGCGAATGCCTGCAGTCGAAATAATGGTGGCCAACTCGGCGGTTCGCAACCTCATACGAGAAGGCAAAACTCACCAAATAGGTGCTGTTATTCAAACTAGTGCTGATGAAGGTATGCAGTCTATGGACAAACAGCTAGTAGAGCTTGTTAAGGCTGGCAAAGTAGCCTTAGAAGAAGCTCAAACTTACTCCGTAGATCGTAAAGAGTTTGAAAGACTTATGAGGAGATAGCGCCAAGTGCAAGAGTATTCTTACAAAGCCAAAGACCCCGATAGCACCAAGGTAGTTGAGGGCAAAATATCTGCCGAAAACAAGCAAATTGCGGCTAGTTTGCTCAAATCTAAAAATCTTTATCCTATAAAAATTGAAGCTTATCATGAGCAAAATGTACTCAAAGACATTAAGTTTTTTAACAAAGTAAGCGCCAAGAGTAGAGTAATTTTTACTCGTCAACTAGCCACCTTGGTAAAGGCTAGCCTACCTATTACCCAGTCGCTTAACTCAGCTATAGAGCAGGTGAGCGATAAAAATTTTAAGGCTATTTTACAAAAAGTTGCCGCCTCGGTTGAGGGTGGTCAAACATTGGCTGACTCGTTTGGTCAGTTCCCGGATGTTTTTAATAGTGTTTACACCAATCTTGTGCACGCCGGTGAAGAGTCTGGCACGCTAGACGAAACCCTCGAGCGCTTGGCCGATCAGCAAGAGAAAGAGCAACAAATTATTTCTAAAATTCGCGGCGCATTTATATACCCTGTACTTGTACTTTTTGTAATTGTCGGGGTAATGCTATATATGATGTCGGCGGTAATGCCGCAAATTAGTGACTTGTATGTGCAGCTCAAAAAACCATTGCCTATAGTGTCGCAAGTAACTCTGCAAATATCTAACTACCTCACCAAGTTTTGGTGGCTTGCCATACTTGTACTTATCGCTATTGTTTTTGGTCTAAGAGCTTATGTAAAATCACCAGTTGGTCGCAAGCACTGGGACGAGCTTAAGTTAAATATTCCTATTGTAGGTGTTTTGCTAAAGAAAATGTATATGGCTCGCTTTGCTCGTACACTCAGTAGTCTTACGGGGTCTGGCTTACCGCTACTAGAGTCGCTTAGTATTAGTGCTGAGGCTATGAACAACGTGGTACTGGCAGATACTGTAAATGCTGCCGCAGAAGACGTAAAAAGCGGTAAGTCACTGGCTGGCGCATTAGACAAAAACAAGTATTTTCTTAAGCTTGTGCCGCAAATGATAAAGATAGGTGAAGACTCTGGTACATTAAGTGACATGCTCAGTAAAGTAGCCGATTTTTATGAGGCCGAGGTAGACCAGGCCGTCAAAAATATAAGTACCATTATCGAGCCGGCTCTAATGATAGTGCTGGGTATAATGGTGGCGTTTATTATTATTGCCATACTTTTTCCGGTATATAGCTTAGTAGGAGGGGGTATTGAAAGCTCAAGTAGCACAACACCAACCACAACTACTGGTCAATAAAAACTCTCATAAAACCATTGACAGTATAGTACTTATGCTACAAAATAGAGACTAACCACACATAAGTGTGTACAACTTAAATAAGTAAAGTATTGAAAGGATAATACAAACTAATGAAGCTTTCCCCCAAAAAAGGATTCACCCTTATAGAAATAGTAATTGTGCTAGCTATAGCTGCACTAATAATGGTAATTGTGTTCTTGGCAGTTGCCGGAGCCCAAAGATCGCAAAGAGACACTACTCTTAAAAATAATGCCGCTAGAGTACTAGCTGGCGCTGAGCAATATGCCTCAAACACTAGTGGAGTATACCCCGCAAATGTAGCTGCTTTTCAAAATAATTACCTTTCGGGCATTTCACCAGCTCCATTAGACTATACTGCAGCCCTTTCAAGTTCTAACTCTGGCAATGTTTACTATAGTGCACCAACTCCAGCGGTTAACCCAACCGTAGGACACACATGTAATAATGGGTTGATAGCCAACACCACCAACCCTAAACAAGTCGCCGTTGTTTATTGGAGTGAAGTTGCAGGTTCTCAACAATGCGTTAATAATTAAAGAAGCTAACTATTATCAAAAAAGACCCATAAGGGTCTTTTTTGATATATCTTTATAATAAATATTTGCATAGTTATATATAATTGCCGATAATGTACTTATGTTAATTTTAGCATTTATATTCTTTGTGCTCGGTCTTTGCGTTGGAAGCTTTGTAAATGCCTGGGTATGGCGCACCAAAACTGGTCGGAGCATTGCTACTGGGCGCTCTATGTGCCCACGTTGCAAGCATCAGCTAGCTTGGTACGATAATTTACCACTTATGAGCTATATTGTGTTGCGCGGTAAATGTCGCTATTGCAATAAGCCTATTTCTATACAGTACCCTATAGTAGAATTATCTACTGCACTATTGTTTGTTGCATTGTACTGGCATTTTGGGCCCGTATACAGAGTAGAGTGGCTAGAACTTGCCGGTTGGTGTTTGGCAACGGTGTTTTTGGTGGCCGCCTTCGTGTACGACTACTACTATATGCAACTGCCAGATAGGTTTATGTTGCCGGTGATTGGAATAGGTATTACTCTAGTTGCTTTGCAGGCGTTTACGTACGGATGGGGTGCAGTTGTTCCGCAACTACTAGCTACTGCCATATTTGGTGGCTTGTATTTTGCCCTTTGGTTCTTTAGTGGTGGTAGGTTTTTGGGTGATGGCGATATACGCCTGGCTATTGCTATGGGACTACTCTTGGTTGTGCCGCAGCTGCTAGTAGCTATTTTTGCAGCCTATCTCTTAGGTGCAACTGTTGGCGTGGTACTGATTGCTACCAAGCAAAAAAAGCGCACCGACCCCGTACCATTTGGCCCCTTTTTAATTATTGGGCTTTATATAGGTTTGTTTTTTGGCTCTCAAGTAAGTAATTGGTACCTGGGTTTGTTTTAATTTTTATACAAAAATAAGCATTAGTGGTATAATTTAAAAAACCAATCAGGCAGTATGTTATGATCTTTTCTCCCAAAAAAGGATTCACCCTCATAGAAATAGTAATTGTACTAGCGATAGCTGCGCTTATAATAGTAATTGTATTCTTCGCTATCGCTGGAGTGCAGAGAACCCAGCGCGATGTCGCAAGAAAAAGAGTTGGATCGTTAATATTAACAATGGCTGTACAGTACTCTAGCAACCACTCTGGGTCAATGCCAGCTAGTTTGTCAGATATGGCACCATATAGTACGCTTACTACCGACCCAAGTGGTGTACCGTATGATGCTAGCAATGTAATATACGCAACAACCCAACAAGCCGCGTCATCTTCTCAGCTTATCGTAATGGCGACGGGATTGTGTGATGGTGACGAAGTAAAGCCAATAGTCAACGCTTTAACTTTTGCAGTTTCTGTATACCAAGAAATAGATGGAGCAGTCTGCATATCAACTTAGTAGTATTACTAGTGCCTAGCATAAGTGTTATAATACTTTTATATGAGCTCAATAAAAAACAAAAAAGCATTCTCACTTATAGAGCTAGTCATTGCGATGGCTATATCACTTCTACTTATAGGGGTGCTTGGTGGTATATATAGCTTGCGTCGCCAAACCGCCAACGACAATGCTGCTCAACAGATACTTTCTCAAATAGATTTGGTGCGTAACGAGGCTCAGAGAGGAGCATCGGGTTATACTCAGCCCCCTGGGTCCGTAAACAATCCAGATACCCTCTACGGACAAGCAGTAATGTTTGATAACACTTGCTTTGGAGCCGGCAAAGCTTGTATGGCGGTATCTAAACTTAGACAAAGTACATCTTCACCGGCCGACCTAGTTGGCTACGATGCTAAAACAATAGATTTGCCAGAAGGTTTTAAGTTTATGTTCGATACCACTCAGACACCTGTAAGTCTATATAATACTGTATTTCCATCATCTTCGTGTTTGGGCTCGTCTTCTTGCGGCTTTACAGCAAAGCCAGGTAATACTTACGCCAATTGTAATCCTGGTTGGATGATGTATCTAACTTGTCCACCGGTCTCCGCTATAGGTGCAAATCTACCAGTTTTATTTATTCCTAACCCAAGTGTAAGCAAAAAAATGGCATTACTTGCAATAGAGCCGGTTTCCAATACCTTTCCCAAATCGACTTTCGATAGTGCTCTAGGTAGTACTAGTGGGCAAACTGGTCTACTGCAATTATTTATTGCAAGTTCAGACAATACTGCCCAATATCTTATTAGTATAGATATGAGCGGTAGTAATACTACGGTGTTAACGAAAGTGAAATGATTATAACTAACTCCAAAAAACCAGCTGGCGACACACTCATAGAAGTTATCTTTGCCTTTGCTATTCTGGGTACAATAATAGGCTTTGCATTTACTGGTGTCGTTCAAGGTCGCAAAAGTGCTGTTGCTGCTCAACAACGCTCTCAAGCCTTGCTAATAGCCCAAGCCCAAGCTAGCGCGATGGTCTCTTATAGATCTGCTCTTCCATGGGACGAAGCTGGTGGAATACCTAGTTTTAAAGGTGGTCAAACAAACGGTAGCGCCAAGTTAGAGCTCGTAAGTAGTGGTAAAGTATATTGCGTACTCAGTACTTCGCAATCAGCACCTACACCTAGTGGATATACCACCTGGGCATTGTTAGAGCAAAATAGTCCAAACAACACTACATTGTGCAACAATCTAGCTAATCCGCTAACTGTAAGCGACCCGGCCAACAATAAGGTAATAAGAGTAATTTTTGAAGGTTTTGGTAGTGGCGATCCAAACGGTACCTGTTCTGTTGTTGCAGTATGCGATGCAATAAGGGCAGAAATAGGCGTTTTCTGGACAGATCCTTACGGCCAATTATCTAGTGTGAAGAATTTTGTAATACTAACCAAGAGTGAATAAGGTAGATATATGATAAATACACCGAAAAATAAAAGCGGGTTTACTCTAATAGAGCTAACTTTTGCTATTACACTGTTAGCAATTATGTTTACAATGGTGATTACTACTTTTATAGGAGTATTAAAATTCTCAACATGGTCAAAAACCACTCGTACCAATCAAGTTGCCGCCCGAGACACTATGGAGGCTATTAAGCGTCTTGTAGAGTCTAAGACTATCGTAGCTGTGACCGACAGCGGTACCAAGCTGTGCTTAATTGAGCCAGGAGCGCTAAACGGTAAGTCAACACAAATAACGGCTGAGACGTATCTTGTTCCGAGTAGGCCTATTGTAGTTACAAAAGTTTACAACAACCTCGATTGCACTGGTTCTCCAGCAACAACTGAGCCACTTACCAAGATTGATTCTTATGTACAGTCACTATCTTTTGAATTAATTTATGGTGCCTACAACAGCCAGTCATATATGAGTACTCACAATTTCAAGAAAACTGCCAAAGTCAGTATGGATATTCTCAATGGTGTCGATAATGGCAGTGGTCAATGTGCTCCAGCAGACAACTTCTGTGACGAAGCATCATTTAATACCACAATAGCTGAAAATACAATATAAGCTTGTTTTTGAGTATTTTCTGATATAATATAAGCATAAGCATAAGTAATGAAAAACAGACTAGTTAACAACAAAAGTTTCTCACCTGGCGTCACCTCTATCTTGGTGGTAGTAGGTATTACTATGGTTTTTATAATTATGGCGGTAGGTCTTACCACCTTATCTATACGCGAGTCGCGCCAGGCTACCAATACCGATCTTTCCAATAGAGCTCTGGCTGCCGCTAAAGCCTCGGCTACTTTTGCCTCAGAGTTTTTAGAGACTTACCCCAATATGCAATTACCCAACTGCGATCCCAACGACACAACTGATGTTGAAAACCTACCTAATACTGCCCCAGAAACTATCAAATCACTTATACAACCCTCAAAAGTTATTCCGAATGACAACGTGTCTTATGTTACCTGCCAAACCATTACTAGCAAGGGCTATTCTATAGAAGAAAGTGTAAAAAAAGACAACTCTAGCCAGCTATTCACCTACCTAGTAAAAACTGGAAGCAACCCAACACCTTCGGTTCCTAAGTCTCTTACGCTGCAATGGGGTAACAAAACATCAGAAACTGCAGCTACAACACTTAGTCCCTACATATCTTCAGACTACGGTGTTGGCAAACCTGCAGCTCTTGAGGTGTCGGTGGTATCTTGGAAGACCGGTGCCAATCAAGACCCCAAAACTGCTTTATCGCTCAATACCACCCTTGTTTTACCCAGCGCAACTCCTTCCTTCAAAGCTGGTAGCGCAAATCTGACCACGCCAGAAAACAGAACCTGCACAAATACACCACCAGAGAGCACATATAGGTGTAGTATTACCCTTAGCCTAGACAACACAGTTTCAAATCCTCTCGTACCTGCTGGCAATAACTATATAGCTATTCAGCTGCGACCTCGCTATGCAGATACTACTTTTAAAGCCGAAGCATTTGATGCTAGTGGAAACCCAATACAAATACAATCGTCAAGGGCTACTATAGACACCACAGTAAGGGTGGGCGATCTTACCCGTCGAATTAAGTCTTACAAAACAATCTACACCAACAGTTTCTTTAACGATGTTTTGTACTCATCGCAATCTATATGCAAGAATTTAAGAGTTAACGCCGACTACGGCCTCAACAGTCAAAATAATTGTTCATAACCCAATAATCTTTTTTATTTACTACTTATTACCAGAGTGAAACTTTTGGTGGGTTTTTTGTAGTTGAGGGTCTGTAACGTGAGTATACACCTGAGTAGTCGCTATATTGCTATGCCCAAGCAGGCTTTGTACGCTACGCAAATCTGCACCATTTGTGAGCAAATCTGTGGCAAAACTATGGCGTAGGGTATGCGGAGTGACATGTTTGGCTATACCAGCTTTTTTTGCGTAGCGCTCTACTATGCGTTGAATAGAGCGCACTGTAAGTCGAGTATATTCGCCATTGTTAAAATCGTCTTTGGTTCCGCGGTAATGTACAAATAAGGGCGCATAATCGTCTTGTCGTGCTTCTAAGTATTTACTAAGCACATAAGCCGCTGACTCACTTACATACACCGGCCGATCTTTTTGGCCTTTACCGCGCACAGAAAACTCACCAGTTTTAAAATTGAGGTCTTTAATATTGAGTGCTGCAAGCTCAGATACCCTAAGCCCGGTAGAGAAGAGTAGCTCTACTATAGCTCTGTCGCGCAGGCCAATAATATTACTAGTATCTATGGCCTCAAACAATCGTTTTACTTCTTCCTCGGTCAAAAAACTTACTTGTGGGCGTTTACTACTTGCTAGCTCAATCTTTTCTGGCGCCAAAGAGTCTATGTCGCGCCGTGCCAAATACTTTAAAAAACTACGCATAGCTATTAGGTGGTAATTTTGAGTTGCCTTGCCCATAGTGCGACCATCCTCGCCCTTGTAGCGGTTGAGCCACTGGCGCCATTTACTTATTTTGCCTATGTCTATTTTACTTACCTTTATGTCGTCGCTAAATTCTACAAATCTATTCAAATACAAACTATAGTTTTCAATAGTCTTAAGGCTTCGGCCTTTTTCTATTTCTAGGTATTCCAAAAAATCGCTCATGTATTCGCTAAACATAAGGTTATTATAAATTGTGCGACGCACAATAGGCAAATAATATTGTTTGTTATAATTAATTTATGAAAATTAAAAAACCAAATTTGGCTGTTGATCTTAATGAAATATCCAGTTTACAGAATCTTGTTGTTGCTGAGGCAGCTATCACACAGATTACATGCAATAATCAAAGCATTTTAGATGTGAAACCAAAGTCGATATCTGTAAAACAGGCGATGTTTACTAATATAACAATTCAAGATGTTGAACTTAGAGATTGTAGCATAGACGACGTTATTTTTTCTAAGTGTGAACTTTCAGCGCTAAAAGTGCCAAAAATTTCTGCTGACCGAATTGAATTTACTTCTAGTAGAATGAGTGGCGCACAAATATACGAATCTACTTTAAAAGAGATTTTGTTTAAAGACGTTAAACTTGATTTGGCAAACTTCAGGTTCGCCAAACTTAAAAACGTGGTCTTTGAAGACTGTGTTTTAAAAGATGCAGATTTTGTTGGTGCGGAGTTTAACAATGTAAAATTTGTAAATTGTGATCTAGAAGGCGCGGATTTCTCTAATTCCAAGATTACTAAGCTAGATATGCGTACAAGTGATTTAATAGGTATAAAAGGTATTACATCGCTAAAAGGAGTAATTATTAGCTCAACGCAACTTATTACTATTGCCCCTCAATTGGCTGCTGAGATTGGGCTACAAGTTAAACAAATTTAGATTTTTACCACAAACTTCAATCGTTTGAAGCCTGTGGTAAAACAGCACCTGCATATAATGCAAGTGCTGAAGAGGACAGTACATCTTATAGATACTAGGTCTTATCCATGACAAGCGTACCGTATTTGTCATAAGCAAGTACTTGTTGGTATTTTAAACCTTTTCGTACAGAGACGATTATCCCTGGAAATCTAATTCGTTGACGACCAATACTCGCGGGTCGATTTTGCCAACGGTGAATTCTTGACAGAACCTCAGGGTTATTTATTGCGTTATGTGCGTCTTCTAATTCACCTTTCCATAGCGTATGTAGTTTGTTTGTAAACTCTACCGTGGGTTCAATAGTGGCAAGGAAACCACCAATTGATATCCCAGAAACCCTAACTCTAGGCACTTTGTCTCCTCGACTGTTGAATCGATGAGGTTTCATCGAACGTTGGATATTATAGCAAGCATAAGCATATATGTCAATACTTACTATTATATTTTTTGGGATTGAAAAATAACCCATTTTGAGCTATACTTACCAGATATGAAGACGCTCAAAAATCAATATGACGTGATAGTGATTGGTGCTGGGCATGCTGGTTGTGAGGCAGCTATAGCTAGCGCCAAGCTAGGTGCCAAAACTCTACTTATTACCGCCAATATGCAAAAAGTAGCAACTTTGCCTTGCAATCCATCTGTTGGTGGGCCTGGTAAGGGTCATTTGGTACGCGAAATTGACGCCCTTGGTGGTGTAATGGCCAAGGTAGTAGATGCTAGCGCCCTGCAACTAAAAGAGCTCAATACTGGCAAAGGGCCGGCCGTGCGAGCATATAGAGCCCAGCTAGACAGAAATGATTACAACCACTTCATGCTCAAACAACTCAAAAAAACTCCCAATCTTGATTTTTTAGAAGATGAAGCAAAAGGAGTAGAGGCTACCAAAAACATAGTTGAGGGCGTAAAAACCAAGCAAAATGGCATTATTACTACTTCAAATGCTATTATTTGCTCAGGCACATTCTTAAATGGCGAAATTGTACTTGGCCCCAAGGTGGTTAAAAAGGGTGGTAGAATGGACGAAAAAGCTTGTCATGGGCTTTCGGAGTCTCTTACAGCACTAGGTTTGGCAAGAGGTAGATTAAAAACTGGTACACCGCCTCGCATAGAGCGCAGTAGTATAGACTTTTCTAAGCTAGAAAAGGCACCAGGAACGAAGGGTAAAATAAGTTTTGCCCATCCAGATAAAGAAGTATTACCCCTAAAAGACCAAGAGCTTTGCTGGCTTACCTACACCACACCCAAAACCCATAAAATGATATTAGATAACTATAGCCTTTCTGGTAACACGTCTGGTCTTATAACCGAAACCGGACCGCGTAGCTGCCCCAGCTTAGACCTAAAAGTATACAATTTTCCTAGTAAATCCCGTCATCCAATATTTATTGAACCTGTTGGTAAACAAGGCACACCTGATGGTGAGCGGATGTATTTGCAAGGTTGTAGCACAGCTTTTTCACCAGACATGCAAGAAAAGATATTTCGTACTATTCCGGGGTTAGAAAATGCTAAGTTTTTAGATTATGGTTATGCTGTGCGTTATGACTACTTTTTACCGCATCAACTCAAAAACAGCCTAGAAACCAAAAAGATTGGTGGTTTGTTCTTGGCTGGTCAACTCAATGGTACTACGGGGTACGAAGAGGCGGCCGCTCAAGGGCTAATTGCTGGTATTAATGCTGCTCTCAAAGCTGCAAAAAAACCGGCTTTTGTGCTAGATCGCACCGAGGCATATATTGGCGTTTTAGTAGAAGATTTGGTTACCAAAACCCATGTAGAACCATATAGAATGTTTACTAGCCGAGCTGAGTACAGATTGCTTTTGCGCAATGACAATGCTGATGTGCGACTAACTAATAAGGCATACAAAATTGGCTTACAAACCAAGTCTGCCAAAGATGCAGTAGATAAAAAAATATTAGTTATAGACAAAGAAATTGCCCAATTGAAAGCCACCAAGACTGTAGAAAACGGCAAAACAATTACAGCCTATGATTGGCTTAAAAGACCAGAAAATAACCGTTATAGCTTAGAAACAGCTACTGGGTTAACTCTTAACCCAGAGGTGGCATACAACGTAGAGGTATTAGTAAAATACTCGGGTTACTTTGATCGTCAACTTAGCGAGGCGCAAAGACTAAAAGAAAAACAACACCATACCATACCAACAACTTTAGAGTACGACAAAATTAGTGGTCTACGTAACGAAGCAAGAAAGCGCTTAAACGAAATTAAGCCACAATCTATTGCCCAGGCCTCGCTAGTGCAGGGCGTTACACCAGCTGATTTATCTATAATTATGGTACATGCCTATGCAAAAAAATAATTTACTTACCAAAATAAGCCCAGCCCAGATATCAATTTGTTATAATATTCTCTATGTTTGATTTAGATTCATTATTAAGAACGGTAGGGTATGTAGGAATATTTGGTATTATATTTGCTGAGTCTGGCCTGCTTATCGGTTTTTTTCTGCCAGGTGATAGCTTATTATTTACTGCAGGTTTCTTGGCTTCTCAGGGTGTTTTTAACATCGCTTTGCTTTGTATAGTCACTTTTGTTGCGGCCGTATTGGGTGATAATGTCGGTTATCAGTTTGGTAAGAAGGCCGGGCCAAGATTATTTAAAAAACCAAATTCTATACTATTTTCTCAAGAAAATATTAGTCGTTCTGAGAGATTTTACAAAAAGCATGGCGGCAAAGCGATTATTCTTTCTAGATTTGTGCCGGTGGTGCGTACATTTGCACCAATTATAGCCGGTGTAGGCAAAATGCAATATAAAATGTTTTTTATTTATAATGTTACAGGTGCATTGATCTGGGCAGTTGGTATTACATTGCTTGGTTATTTCTTGGGCAAATCTATACCAGATATTGACAAATACCTTATACCCGCACTATTTATTATTATTCTAATATCAATAATACCAACAATGTATCATCTGCTTAAAGACCAAGAGAGCCGTGCCAAAATAATAAGCCAAGTCAATAGTCTTAAAAGTAAAAGATCGAAATCAAAAAAGAGCACTAAGTAATGCACGAGACAACTAAGCTAACTAATGGGTTGCGTATAGTTACGCACACTATGAACGAAACCGAAAGTGTTACTGTTAATTTTTTTGTAGGTGCTGGTGGACGTTACGAAAATCTTAAGACCGAGTATGGTGCATCGCACTTTTTAGAGCATCTTTTATTTAAAGGTACACACAAGCGACCCACGGCTAAGCAGATATCTGAAGAGATAGACTCAGTTGGCGGCTATTTAAATGCCTTTACTGCCGAAGACCATACTAGCTATTACATAAAACTGCCAAAAAAATATTTTGGTTTGGCGTTTAATATTTTAGCCGACATTATTACCGACCCACTTTTAGAGCAAGTTGAGATAGATCGTGAACGCAATGTAATTTTAGAAGAAATGAAAGTTTACAAAGACGACCCCGCACGCTACGTCTACGACTTTGTTGGCGATTTGTTATGGCCTAGCGATGCACTTCGCACAAACGTCATTGGTAATGAGCACATTATTAGTACAATGCAGCGCCAAACCATTGCCAACTACTTTAAAGCTTTATACACTATGGACAACATTGTAGTGTCGGTAGCGGGCAATATTAGCCACAAAATGGTAGTAGAAATGGCTACTCAGCTGTTGTCATACACACATCTAAAAAGTAATAGAACATGGGCGCCAGTAAAAGGTGACCTTTCTAAAAAGCGATATTATATAGAGCACCAAGACACCAACCAAACTCACTTAGTCGTGGCTGGGCGAGCACCTAGAATTGATGCCGAAGACGAGGCTGCAATGAAACTTTTAAGTACAATATTGGGCTCAGGCATGAGTTCACGACTATTTCTTAATGTTCGAGAAACCAAAGGCTTGGCTTATACGGTGTATATGAGTTATTCTAATTTTGTAGATAGCGGTAAGTTTGAAATATACGCTGGAGTAAATAATGATAAAGTAGGGCAAGCGCTGAGCGCTATCCACGAAGAGTTGCAAAAAATACAACACAATAAGGTAAGTTTACGCGAACTCAACAAGGCAAAAGAACAAGTAAGAGGACGATACATAATGGGGCAAGAGGGAAATGCCGCAGTTGCCGACATGCAGGGCACCCAACTTGTTCTTACAAATAAAGTAGACAATTTAGACAGCACACTAGCAAAACTAGACCGAGTTAGCCCAGACGATATTTTAACGGTTGCTCAAAATTATTTGTATAAAGATTTAGTTCGACTTGCAATATTGGGGCCGTTTAGCGAAGATCAAACATCAAAATTTAGTAAATTATTGGAGGAATAAAAATGGAACAATCACTTATATTAATTAAGCCCGATGGCTTACAGAGAGGTTTGGTAGGTGAAATAATTAGCCGATTCGAGAGAAAAGGTTTAAAACTAATAGGCATAAAGATGTTAAATCTTAAAGATGAACAGTTAGATGAACATTATTCACATCTAAAAAATGAATCTTTCTTTGGCGATATAAAAGATTTCATGCAGAGCTCACCTGTAGTAGCGATAGTTTTACAAGGCGGTAAGGGTAGCGTAGACGCTATACGACTATTGGTAGGACCTACAAAAGGTTTTGAGGCTGCTGCCGGTACTATTCGTGGTGATTTTGGTATGTCGGGGTCTAATAATATTGTTCATGCCTCAGACTCAGTAGAAAATGGTAAGAGCGAAACCGAACGTTTTTTTGAGCCCAGTGAACTTTTTGACTATCAAAAACGTGATTATATAGATATTTACGGGCAATAATTAAAAACCACCTTAGTATTTTACCAAGGTGGTAGTTTGTTTAAGCCTTAGCCTTTTGTCGTTTTTTCTTAACTCTATTATATGGAGGTGGTGGACCTTTATGGCCCATTATCTTTCGTCTAGAACATTGATTAGCAGGACTTAGAAGTTTTTGGGGTGGCTGATTTCTTACTTGGGTAAATTCAACACAGGCCAAACATTCATCTCCATATCTAGACAACACGAATTACCCCAATAGATTAATACACAATTTTTAATTTGTAAATATAATTTTTTGCTATAATTTAATGTATGAAGAACAAGCTATTTAGGGTTGGTACCGGTGCAATAATCGTAAAAGACCAAAAAATACTTTTAGGTCTTCGTGGGCCAAAAGCTAGAGATCAACACTTCAAGTGGGAGTTACTGGGTGGTTTGGTGCAGTTTGGCGAATCCCCTCAAGAAGCTATAGCTAGAGAAGTGCAAGAAGAGGCAGGTATTAAGGTTGAACCAATTGATATTATTGGTACCAATGTAAGATATGACGAGAAGACGGGCGAAGAGTGGGTAGGGCTCACATACTTATGTAAATACGTTAGTGGTCGGCCCAAAGTCACTCAGTTTGACAGAGTAATAGACCACAAATGGTTGAGTATAGAAGAATGTTTTAAAATGGAGCTTACTCCTATGACTAAGTACCAACTAGAGCAATATCAAGAATGGCTAAAACGCAATCGCTAACATTTAAGGCTTATTATCTAGACTATGCCACAGCGCTAGGCTAGCTATACTTCTGTAAGGGCTCCACTTAGAGCTAATGCTATCAACCTGGCTTTGGCTAATGTTTAGTTTGTTGTAGTGTTTTTTTATAGTGTTTTGCAAACCCAAATCGCCAGCACTAAACACATCTGGGCGAGCAAGGGTAAAAATAAGAAACATCTCGGCAGTCCATACCCCAACTCCTTTTATTTGTACTAGCTCATCAATAACTTCTTGGTCGCTAAGATTATCTAGCTGACTAAAACGCACAAGACCATCAATACTACTCTGAGCAATACTGTGTACATAACTAGCTTTTTGGCGGGACAAGCCAACCGCACGTAGCTGTTCTATATCAAAGCTCAAAATAGTTTTCGGATCGTATTCCGTGCCTACCAATTCAAAAAACCGCTGCTTAATTTTAGCAGCTGCTTTAGTAGAAATTTGTTGAGAAATTATTGAGCTAGTGAGTGAAACAGCATAGTCTTGGGGGTCAACCTTACTAGGTGGCTGATAGTGCTTACTTTGAATGTAATTTTTTACCAAAACAACCATTTTGGGGTCAACTTTTTCAAAATGGGCGATAATTTTTTTCATAACGATATTTCTATTGGTACCCTGGGAGGGATTCGAACCCCCGACGCTCGCCTTAGGACGGCGACGCTCTATCCACTGAGCTACCAGGGCACACCACCCATACTATAGCATTTATCTCAATTACTTTATAATCTAGAATTTTCATACATAACTGGTATACAATAGTATTAATATGGCAAGAAGCACTAAACAATCAAGAGCCAAGCGCCACACTTTTGCTGGCCAGCACGATGACGAACAAGTTATTTTGGTAGAACATCAACATCCAATAGTAATGCGCCGAGCTCTTATCTTCGGCATGTTGGTTATATTGGTAGTAATGATACCCTGGGCTATCGCTACGGCTAACTTTTATGATTGGCTAGTGTATGCCAACTGGTTTATCTTTATTGGTCTTATAGGCTTGGCGTTTTATTGGCTAAGAACTTGGGTAGGTTGGTACTATAGTGTTTATGTAGTCACCAATCACCGCATTATGATAGTAAAACAACGTGGCTTTTTTAGTCGCGAGGTCAAAGAACTGGCTCTTAACAACGTGCAAAATGTCAATTACAAAATAGTAGGTATGCAAGGTTCGCTTTTGGGTTTTGGTACGGTTACAATAGAGACTCTTTCGGGTAGCAAGCCCTTACGCTTAAGAACTGTTCATAAGCCTGTTAAAATGCAACAAGCCATACTAGAGATAATTCGTCGTAGCGACTTGGACAAGTGAGCTCAAAAAGTGTATCATTAAGCTACTAATAAGTGCAGTAATAGAAAACTAAAGGAGTTTTAAAAACTAATTATGCCAAAAGATCCAGATATTAAATCGTCTAAAACCCCCAAGAAAGCCAAACCCACAGCCAAAAAAGGTAGCAAGACAGCTGCAGCAAAAAAAGCTATCTCGCAAAAGAGTATGTCTTTTAAAGACAAACTCAATAAGTTGGGTGTAGACCCAGAAAAAAACAAGAAAAATGTTCGTAATGTGGGCATTATTGCCCTTATCTGTTTGGTTATTACTATTACTGTTTTTGGTGTACTTATCTACAAGTATAAGGTGGGCAACAGAGCAGTTAAAATTGCTAGCAAAGTAGTACCTTACCCAGTAGCTAGCGTAAATGGTAATATCATCTGGAACACCGCTACTTATAACGACTACCTTTTTGAGCTTACTTCGGCCCAAAAATATTTCCAAACTCAAAACCAAGACTTCAATTCAGAAGAAGGTAAGCAACAACTTTTGCAGTTCAAGCAAGACCTTATAAAACAGTTAGAAGATAATATTATTATTACCCAGCAAGCTAACAAATATGGCATAAAAGTTACTGGTAAAGAAGTAGATGAAAAATTCAACCAGCTAGTGAAAGATGCTGGTGGCATAGATCAAGTAAAACGCACTCTAGACAAACTATACGGTTGGTCTACCGACGATTTTAAAGATAAGATTCGCCAACAACTAGTACGACAAAAATTATCCGACAAAGTACTTAGCGACCCCGCACTTACCGAGCCCGCCCAAAAACAGGCTGAAAGTATATTGGCCCAAATAAACGCTGGCGGAGATTTTGCTGCACTAGCCAAACAATACAGCGGAGACGGTAGTGCTGCCAATGGTGGCGACTTAGGATTCTTTGGTAAAGGTCAGTTGGTGCCAGAGTTTGAGGCTGCGGCATTTGCGCTAGAACCTGGCCAAGTTAGTAAAGTAGTAAAAACTCAATATGGTTACCACATTATAAAAGTTACTGAGAGAAACGGCGATCAAGTTCGCGCTAGCCACATTCTTATAAAAGGGCCAGATTTTGATAGTTGGTTACGCGAACAGCGCAACAATGCCAAGATTGTTCAGTATTTTCAACCATAGTTAAGTATTAAGATTTAAAAAAACAAAAGGAGGGTATAGTGCCAGAACCAGCACTCGGTGATAGTGGGTCAGATGTAGCAAATGAGCCTACGCCAGTAGGTAGTGAGCCATCGTCTGTAGATATGCCACATCTTGTGGAATTGGCAGCTGTTGCTGAGCCCCAATATGTTGAATATTTGGGCGTGCGCCTACCTAAAGGTACTGGTGAAGAAGAGCAAGTCCCGCTTAAGAAAGAAGGCTATGTAGAAGATGAGTTTAGTCAAGAATTGCAACGCGACCTAGCAACAGCTTTTGCTTTGCATCAGCCTGTGTTTGTAGAAGCTGGCACTTCGGTAGGTAAGAGCTCGGCTGTGCGTAAAATGGCTCACGAGCTGGGTTGGTCTGTTCACTATATCAACATGAAGGGTAGTGACGATACATCGTCTCTTATGGGTCAGTACGCGCCCAACCCAGACCGTCACTCTACCGAAGACCCTGAGTATGTTTTTGCCAATGGCCCGGTTACGGCAGCTATAGAAGAGGCAATAAAAGGCCATAAAGTAATCTTAATGGTGGACGAGTTCAATGCTGCCACCCCCGATATTCTTATACGTCTGCACGAAGTCATAGATGCTTATGAAGACTCTGGAATGGTTAGTGTAACCGAAGATGCTTCTAAACGGCTCAAGGTAGTGCGTGAGAATCTTAGCATTGTTGCTCTTGGTAACGCTCCTAGTCGTAACGGTAGCGAGTATTCAGAGCGTCACCCTCTAGACCCCGCCCAGTTTAGAAGATGGGTCTATATTAAATTACCAGAGGAGTTACCAGAAGAGTCGGTGGAGGGCTATGTAGATGCTACGTTTGGACTGAAAAAAGGCACCGAAGTTGCTAAACCAAATGAGAGTAAATATCTACACAGCGGAGAACGCACTCTTACTCGCGAAGAACTGGGTGCTATTCCTGGCATGGCCGATATGGCTGAGCAAATTCGTATTTTTCACTTTATGGTAAAAAGCCAAGCCAAAGCAGGTGAGATAGGACGCGACCAACCTCAAAAAATAAGCTATGACGACCGCGAAGAAATAAACAGAGTAGCTGAGTTTATTTGTAATTTTTATAATGGTGATCTTAACGCAACCGTCCACAGAGCACTCGAGTATTACTATGCCAATAAACTTGCCGACCCAACTGAACGCCAAGAAATGATAGATAAAATACACACTATCAAGGTAGAAGACACTGGCGACTCACGTAGGCGCGGAGTAAGTGGTAGCAGTAGCACAGCAGAGTTACCAAGCGACCCCGAAACTCTAAGAGACCCCGAATATATTGCCAAACGCCTACAAGAGTTGCAGGTATTCATTGGGCCAGCTGGGCCAGCCAAAGATCCGGTTATACTTACCGCCCTTGCTGGCAATCCTTCGGAAACAGCCTTTACCATTCGAATAGATACAAAGAACAAGTCCGGCAACACCAAAGCCTATGGTAAGTCTTTGGCAGGAGTTATGGGCGCTGACGTTGAATCAGATCTTAATGGACTATTAATGGCTAGTAGACACTCCGCAGGTTTTAATGGTATGGTTGGTCACGATGTGGTATCGCATTATGGTGGTGAAGAGCAATTTATAGAAGTGATAAAATCAGATATAGACTCTTTTGACGAACAAGATATAAATGCTATCATCACTTCTCTTGCCGGTCTAAGCCAAACACCAGGACTTTCTGAGTTAATGGTGGTTTTAAAAGAAGCTGGTAAAAAACCCAGTGCTTTTGCACTCGGCATGCGCTATATTAAATACCCCAATACCACTGCGGTAAAGTTAGAACTACTAGAATTAGATGTCAACTTATTTGGTCTTACAGAAAGCGAGAAGCTAACAGCCATAGCTTGGGCGATTTCTGGTGACGACTCAAGTACTGCAAGCGATATAAGAAATGAGTTTATAACTAATAGAAATGAAGAGGCACTTGCCATATCTTTAGCCGGCCTAGATACCGATTGGGCTTGGGGTATTAGAGAAATACTTGAGGGACGTGTTTCTGAAGCTACGCTTGCCAAGAGCATGAGTGGTTGTTTTTCACCCAGAGCCTGGCAAGCGCGCGAAGACCACTACGCTGATAAGCCTGACTACTATGCTATGTCTATAGGTAACAACTGGGTATTGCAAGCCCTAAATGCTGTAGAAAGTTTGGGTACTACTTCTACACCTGCTAGTGGAGTACCAACCGGGTCATCGCCTATCGGTACCCCAATGGCTGGTTCGGCTTTTGCGCCGGCCGGCTCGCCAATATCGTCTCCACCCACAGCTTCACGGCCACCTACTCCAAACCCACCACCGCCACCCACTCACTCACCAGGCTGGGGACCCACTAGTAGCCAACAAAATAGTGAACCCAAGCGTAATCACTCTTGGGGAGCCGAGTTGTGAGGTGTTAAATAATAATAGGTATTTGTTGTTTTGGGTGAGATAGAAAAGACATACGCTGCCAAGGCCGAACCACCTGCCAGTGGAGTACTGCGTGATGGTCACGCCCCAGACCCTGAGCTAACCTACCAGGCTGACAAAGAACGTTCTGAGGCTATGCTAGCTAGCTTGCCCTTGTCTCAACGTCGGGTGGTGCAAGAACGCTTGCGAAGCTTAAGTGTGATAAGTAGCTTTATAGGTAAAGACTTCGATATGCCAGTAATACTCGCGCCGGGCCGTGAATGGTATTGGAGTATGAATGAAAACTACGTAGCTGTGGGTTTACAAGATCTACTAGAGCGCCCTGCTCAAGAAAATCGCTGGAGCATTGGCCACGAGGCCAGTCATAGGCGAATAACCCGTATCATTGAGTCGGTGCAAGAAATGCGTCACCTGCCAGGTGGAAATGTGCTATATAGCGTTTTAGAAGATCCTAGGGTAAATAATTTTTTATCTGACAATTATAGATTATTAGATGAAGGGATGGATATTTATTATAAAGACTATCTAGAAAAGCACCATAGTGCCATACAAAGAGCTCAGTCTGAACTGGGATTTGAACCACTCCATGTATTAGCTAGTTATGAGAATATGAGTCTTTGGTATCAAGATAGACAACGCCAACCCATACAGGTAAACCCAGAACTACCTCAAGAAATAAAAGATTATGTTGCAAGAGTAGCTCCATACTTACAAGATATGTGGTGGACATACCCTACCAAAGAAGAGGCCGACAGATCGAGCGCCTTGGTAGATAAATACGCCAAAGCTAGTGGGGCAATATTAACCGACCAAATTTGGCCAGAATTTAAAAAACTTGTCGATATCGATATAGCCAATGCCGCCGCCGCCAAACAACTACACAAAATGATAAAAGATTTGGTAGACGGAAATACCCCCGAAGGCTTTAACGAATTACCAAGTGACTTGCAAGAGATGCTTCAGCAGGCCGCCGAAATTGCCAAAGAGCAAGGCTACTACCAACCCATTAAACTTTCAGACCTATCCGCAGAGCAACTCAAGGCCTTACAAGAATTTATTGCTAGTTTGCCAGAAGATGTTAAACAACAGCTACACGAAGAGGCTGCCGAGGCCCTAGCCGATTTAGATAAAGAGATTACCGACCAACTAGAAGCCAAGCTTAGTATTAGCGAAGCCTCAGATAGTGACTCGGGCGAACCTCTCGATGCCGATGCCGATATAGAGCCCGTTAAGCCCTCACAAGAGGGTGACCAAGAAGATCAGCCTAGCGAAAAAACCGAGCAAGACGAGCAACTAGATTACTATAATGAACTCTACAAAGAGCTCAAGCCACTCATAGATAGCTTGTATAACGATCTTAATAACTTATTTATTGCCAGATCTTCGCATGGCTACAAAAGTGGCTATCGTACGGGTAAACGTATTAATATTGGCAAGCGGATATCCGAAAAAGCTAAGGGTGTTTCGGCTGTACAAAGCAAAGCCTGGGAGAGGCGAGAGTTACCCACCCAAAAAGACTATACTATAAGTCTACTAGTAGATTTATCTGGCTCTATGGCAGGCGATAGAGTAGAAGAGGCCCTAAAGAGCGCTATAGTGTTTTCTGAGGTGCTAAGTAAGCTTAATATTCGTTTTGAAATATATGGTTTTAATTCAGTTTTGCATAAATACAAGGGGTTTGATGAGCAGTTTGGTAAACCAAGTCGCGAAATTATTCCTGGTATGATAGAAGAAGCAAGCGATTATGATTTATCTGGGTACAATGACGATGGTTGGGCGCTTACAGAAACCTCTGAACGTTTGTCTCAGCAACCTGGTACCGAGAAAATTGTAGTTATTTTATCTGATGGACAGCCAGCCGAAAGCTACAGGCACAATGGGCCCGAATATGATTTGCATAGGGTGGTAGACAACATAATTCATAATACCAACCAAAAACTAGCTAGTATCGGTATACAATCAGATTCTGTAGCCGATTACTACCCAGACTATTCAGTAATACAAGATGTAGCTGAGTTGCCAGCCGCACTAGTAGAGGTACTAAGGCGCGTTATAGAGCAAGCTTAAGTATTATGTTAAGATATAACTAATATGCAAGATTTACACACTTTTTTAACAGCTCAAGCCCAAAGTCGCGAGGTTGGTCTTATTATTTATGAAAAAGACAGTAATATAGATAACCTCAAAAGTGCTTTGCAAAGCAATAATTATCATATTACCGGCAACGTAGCCGAGACTTTTGAGAGCCTTAAAAGTCACCAAAAAACTGCTTGGCTAATTACTGAGGCTGAGCTACGCCATGCCTATTCTGTAGCCAAACAATGGCCCTTGCAAGCCATAGAGTTGTTCGATAATGTGTCTGGCGAGCGGTTTTATCTAGAAAGTGCTGGTGCTAATACCAATATAATATTGGTTGTATTAGAAGATCTTTATAATCAAGCAATAAGCAGCGATATAGATCTTGGCGCTGTATGTGGCATGACTTATTCTATAGATTCTAAATAACTATATTAAAAACACAACTTAGAATAGAAAAAACCCCACCTAATAAAGGTGGGGTCTATCGACCCGTCTGCCAAGGAGCATTGCTCGCAAGGCTAGATGGGTCGTAAAGCGGACAAACTAACATTGTTAGTTGTCCTTAAGGACGGAACAGATGAGAGTACTCTACGGCGCTGATACCTTAGCGTCAATTTTTTGTCGCTAACTCCTTTACTTTCACAAATACTCATGGGTCTACCCATGAATGAGTTTGGTAACTCAATATGTAAAAGTCTGGCGGATATGCCGGGTGGTAAAAGCGTTTTTGAGCCATTATCTATAAGATATAGATTAACGGCTCTAGTAGAGGCTCCAACTGCTCCTAGAAACTATCTATATACTCGGTAGCACGGTTCTGAATGACGAACACGTGCACCTCCTCTCAGTTTCTTTTTGTGGTTTTTTGATCTGTGAGGTTCTCTGCCTACTGACTAAGCATTAGGGGTATTATAGCAAACTATTACATAAAAGTCAATAGTTTTTAACACTTTTTTATATAGTTTAACAGATACACCAACCTGTAGAGCACCATTTTTGACAATAATTTTTGATTTTGTTATGCTTATAGACATAAGAGAGAGAAATAATGTTACTGAATAAAAAACACACCACTTGGTCATCATTTCAATATTTTGCTAGAAACACTGCTTTAGAAGGGAGTTTTTAAGCTTGTATCTGTAATTATTACTAATATTAACTAAAAAACTGCCTTCTCGGGCAGTTTTTTAGTATTAAAGCTACCGAGAGAACCTTAACAATCAACTTTAGGAGCCAAAAATGTGTAAGACCAATCTGTATGTTATATGCAGAAACTCTATAGAAGCTCTAGAGGCATGGGATGCTAACGATATCGAGCCTGAGGTTGTTTTTGGGCCGGCGTCTATTGCGTTGTGTTGGTATATGGTTAGTCATGGCTACAGCAGGCCCAATTACTATATCGCTACTCACAAAGGAGACTAAGATGTTAAAAGTACTCGAGAGCGAAGGTGTATTTGAGCTAGAATGCTACCCTAAGGCTGTAGGAAGTGCTTGTAATGGCTGCGGAGTGGATTTTGCCTTAACAGATACGGTAGAGGTAGTGCTGGACCGCTTAGGGCATCGCTGTTACCTTATTCACATAAGTTGTTGGTATGTCTTGCTAAACAAACTCGAAAGGGGAGTGTAATGGAGATATTTGCTACACCACCAGATTATGCCGGGCGAATTTCGGATGCAGGCAGAAGTGGCTATGCCTTTACTACCCAGGCACTGAGCCGAGATTTCACCAAAGCTTTGGCAAGTGAGGTACTAAAAGGTGAATTTTGTCGCTTTTTCGACATAGAACAAGGTGTATACCAGCGATTCGAGGTATTTGCGCCGGTCTATTTTGACGAGTCTACACGGCAAAACTACCCACTTATGCGAGAATTGGGCGATACGCTAGGCCAGATGGTAAGAGCTAGTGCTGGTCGCTATAAGTGCTTGCAAACCTGGCAACCTAACGATGTTGCTGTGCAACGCTATAGCGATCGTTATGATGGTATTGGACGTCATCGCGATTACAGTAGCGATATTCACCTAATTGTGTCATATACCATTGCTGGCACGGGTGAACTAAAAATGTATTCAACTCGTGATGACACTGTGCCCAATAGAGTATTGCAAACTGGTCCTGGTAGTGAGCTAATTATGCGTGCGCCAGGTTTGTACCCAACAGATGAAGATTTGCGCCCTACACACTCAGTACCTCCGCCAATTTGCGGGCCACGAGTGTCGCTAACATATCGCTTAGCTACCAAACCTGGCCTGAAAGGGGTGTAGATATGCCACTAAATGTAGAAAGCAAAGTACGTTATCGTGGAGTAGATTGGGTTGTCTTGCCTGGCGTGTTTGCGCCTAGGCCAGATTTTGGTGAAACTATTTTGGTAACACCTCGCAATATTGAGATGTACAGGGGTAAAAGAGTGCTTGATATCGGCTGTGGTTGTGGAGTGCGTGGCATTATTGCTGCCGCGTCTGGAGCTACGCATGTAGAAGCAGTAGACATTATGCCCAATGCTTTAATTAGCACTATAGCTAATGCTACCAATATAGGCGTAGAGATAGAGGTTTATTACTCTAATTTATTTATGAGTGTAACGGGTGAGTTTGATGCAATTGTGGCTTACTTACCTTCTTTTGATGAACCGATAGTTAGCTATAACGATATTGCTTGCAACGACCCTGGTCTTGCGCTTCATATTGAGCTAATGAGCCAAGCACACCAGTACTTATCTATTGGTGGGGTACTACATATCGCAATATATGGCGATAACGTGGCGAGATTTGAATGTCTCATAGAAAAATTTGGCTACTCAATTGTTGAATATAAGGTTTTTTCGCACCTCAATGAGGCATGGCATTTTTACGATTTGTCGTGCTAGTCTACACCTCAGGCATTTGCCCGGGGTGTTTTATTGTAAATGTGGACAATATTTGGTAAAATTATCAGGTTAGTTTTAAGCCAAAACCCTGGGCTCGTGGTGTAGAGGCCTAACACGCCTCCCTGTCACGGAGGAGATCGCCGGTTCAAATCCGGTCGGGCCCGCCAATCAGCATTTTGAGAACACTCTGCGATTACATCAAAGGGTGTTTTTAGATTGAAATGGAGCTTTTTATCGTGTAATTCAAGGTTAGAAAGTACAAAGCGTAATAGCTTTGATTTTAGAGCCGCTTTAGAACTTTGGAATAGCTTAGGGGCTTTTGTGGCTATCTCTAACAGGTATGAGCTGGTTAGCATAAAGCTTTTGTCGTTATGCGTAAGGCTTACGAGTTGCTCATCCAATTGCTCTTGCCTAGCTTTTAGGTCTTTAACATATTCGTCGTATTCATTGAGAGTAATCCTCTCAACCTCAGGTTTCAAGCGGTGTTTCCAAAAATGAAGCCAGAGCAAAAGGCTGTCTTAAGAACACACTATGTATCGCTAGGCAGTCAAAGCAAGTCGCTTCATCCTGGAGGTTCTGCGGGTAGCCGTAATCTGAGCCTAGACGACCTAGATTTGCATCTGGGCAGAGTTGGCATACTATCACTGCACGTTGTTAACGCCACCAAAGACTTGATGCGGATACACAACACAAATGGTTTTCTCAAGATGTGTGCTGACCTTGTGAAAAAAAATGATTATCCTGTGGCCCTACACACCAAGAAGACTAAACCAGATATAGAAGTGAACGACTTTGTAGTTGCAGCTGGCGACCTAGCTCAGGTCACTAAAGTTATTAGAAGTAGGTATGGTTATAAGTCGTTCCTCGTTAAATACTTAGAGAAACCACCGATACCTTCAATCCCAGAAGACGAGTTTATCGGCGAGTTAGTACATCTGCATTACAAAAACAAAAAAGCGGTAGCAGATACTAAGGCTCTAATACTTCAAACAACGCCTGAAGCAAAGCCAACAACACAAGAAATAAATAAGTTGATGCGTGAGGGTGTAGTTGAGTTATGGTCAAACGGTATGAAAGAGATTACTCTTGGACGAACAGAAGAGGGTCGCAAGAAGATGGCTGAATATCTTAAACAACAAAAAGCAAAAGAGCCGCCAAAAGACGGCTCAATGCCTGGCAAATAGTAACTTATTGCAAGTTAACTTTTATACCGCCTGAAAACGCACTATCGTGCAATTCAGCCTGGGTTGGGGTAACGCCCTTTGGCACATCAAAGACAATTGTGCCTGAAACGCTATTACCAGGGTTTATGTCGTTGAACCAAGTAGAAGTTGAGCCTGATGGCCCAGCATACAAAGTAGCCGTATCATCTGCAGAATACTGGGTGCTGCCGTTAAGTAGTTTTTGATTGCCAGAAAATAGGCTTTGAGCTTGGTCGCCAATGTTCTTGATACTAAGATTTAGCATACAAAACTGACCTTGAGCTTGCTTGGTTAGATATTGGTTTGTCCCGACTGATGTTTGACCACAGCTGAAGCCCGTAACAGTAAACTCAAACTTACCATCTCGCACAGCTTGGCCAATTTTAGCTACTTCAGCAGGCTTTGAACCTGAGTTGCTTGAAGATGACTGTGAGCTTTTGTCTGAGCTTGTCGTTGTTGAAATATTTTTAGCCCCATTAACCAATGAAACAAATATAATTAGCTGGAAAAAGAGCAAAATGCTTGCTATGACAATGCCAGCTATGGCTAAACCTTTGCCGCCCTCATTTGATTTTTTAATCTGTGAAATTGCAATAATTGATAAAATTAGGCCAATAAGTGGCAGTAAGATAGCTAGAATAAAACCCCAAATTGCTAGGGTGTTTGTTTTGGTAGGTGCTTGTACAGGGTGATGAGCTGCCTCAGGCTGTGCAGGGGCAGCTTTGTGTTCTTCATTTTTCATTACATCTTCTCCTTAAATTGTTATTTCTTATTCATAATTATGCTACAAGCTGTCTGTAGAAGCAACAGGCTAATAGCGACAAACTGTATGTATGGCTTCTGAAGATTTATTTTTAAAAGAGTTAGGTCGGCGAATATCTGAAGTTCGTAAGAAAACGGGTATTACGCAAGAAAAACTAGCAGATATAATTGATGTTCATAGAACTTATATTGGGTTTATTGAGCAAGGTAAACGCAATCCGAGTATTGGGAATATCCATAAGATAGCAAAGGCTCTTAATATATCGCTAGTAGACCTATTCAAAAGGCTCTAATCAACAAGTGAGCTATAGCCTATTGAGCTGATGCTGGTTGTAATATGGCAAGACTTGGCTCGTGCTCTTCAATAGCGTCAAACAAATTATCAAACTCATAACCCTCAAAGTCATTAGCACAAGTTCTCAATGTAACAACTAGCCCCCGCCATGAAAAGTGCATCACTACTGTGATGCTTTTTTCATGATGACCAGGTTTGACCGGCGAAGCCGGTTAGACAAAAACGAAGTATTCTGTCGCTATCCGGATCGAGCCACACCAAATAAATTTATTATTGAATATTTTAATAAAATATGGTATTCTAGGTGCCGTAAAGCTCTTTCACAATCCTAAATAGGTGACAAGTGAAAAAAACTCATTCACAGATGCTCTATATTAATGGCTTAGAGAGAACAGGCGTTGGTTGGCCAGAAAGATTACTAAGTTGGCTATTTAGCCGTAAATATATAGACCTTCATTTTACTAGTGTTGATTGGCATGGCAATGGAGATGTTATAGAGTTACGCTCAAAAGTGGTTGTGCAAGCCAAGGAAATACTTGCTAGCACCAATCAACTTACTCTTGTAGGCGTTAGTGCTGGGGCTAGCTTAGCACTATCGGTGTTTGTACAGTTACGCCAAGAGTTTCCAGATGCCAGTATTAAACTCGTTTGTATTAGTGGTCGCCTGCAACTAGGTGATAGAAATCACCTAGTACAAACTGCCTTGCATAGAAAAGGTAAAAAGCCTAGTATTGCATACTTGCACTCAGTAGTAGATTGTGACGAGCAATTTGTAAATAGGCTTACAGTGCAAGACAAACTGCTAATTACTATCTACAAACCGCTATTAGACTGTGTTGTACCGGTTGGTACGATGAGCATTGTAGGAGTTGAACAACACCGTGTATTGGCCGTTGGTCATCTTGTGGGAGTAGTAATGGGCTTAGCTAGACTTTTACATAATACAAAAGACAGCTATAATACTCAGAGCCTATTCAAAGGGGTGAAATGACCGATACAGCGTTGGTTACCGAAGAACTCAAGCAACGGTGGCGCCAAGCTGCTGTGTATGCAGCACGTGAGCTAGCTGACACTGGAGTGGTGGATACGGGTGTTGTTTTTGACGCTTCAGTAGATGCTGCTGCACAGCTAGTAGTACAGGAGGTAGTAAGAAGTCTTGAGAGCGAAATTCGTTGGTTAGAACGTGAGTTTCCTCGCTACGAAATGGTGATTGATGGTAAGTCACATTGGCTACCTATGCACCAAGCAGGCCCTGCTTACGACAATGGCTGGGTACATGTAAGGATAGGCAAAAAGGTTATTGAACGTGACGGCACTGAGCGGTCTATGACAAAAGAGGATTTTAGATCGATTTCAGATGCTGCTGACGAACATAGCGCCAGTAAATAACATACTCCTCACCGGTTGGTGGGGAGTTTTATATTGACTATGAATATCTAATATGTTATTATAGCAATCATTACTACCCATTAGTAATCTGACAGGGCAGCCTCCCTGTGAGTACCTAGATGAGGTGAACGTGAAAATTCTCGGTGTACTTTTCATTATTGCTGGCGTTGTACTCGGTCTGTATGTAGGTATTTGGGTGTTCTTGATCGGTGGCATCGTGAATATGGTAGATGGTGTCAAGGCTGATCCAACCAACGGTAATCAAATTGCCTGGGGTGCTGCTGAGGTGTTTATCTTAGCAGAACTGGTCGGTGGCTTGATCTTCTGGGCGTGTACTGCGGTTGGTGCTGTAGTTTTTGGCTCGAGTGGCTCAAGCCATCGGCGTTCATCTGGCAACCGTCAGGTTGAATACAACTGGGAGCGCATGCGCAATCTACCTTAGAGGTAGGCTTATAAATAATGCAAAGTAATGACAAACGGTTTAAACGAAAGTTTAAGCCGTTTTTATATTTAAATCTAGCGGTTTAGAGATTTGCCACATAGTCTTATACATAGCTTGCATAAGATGGAAGTGTTCTTTTGATTGTACTAATAGACCATAACCACTAGATAATGAAGATATATATAGTACTGAGTTGTCAAACATAAATACCGTACTATCAAAGCTTTCACCGACTCCTTTGGGCAACATTCGTATCTCGGCCTTGTTGTAGTATTTGCTTATTTCTTGAGGGTTTATGGTAGTTCCCCATAAATTTTTAGTACTTACTCGGTGTTTTTGCCGCATAGCCACATAGTGCTGCACAAAGTCTTCCCCTAGCTGCCAAAAGAAATTATTGGTAGGCACTAGACTGTCTATATGTTTGCTCTTACAATAAACCGTTTCCATAATAACGTTGCGTACCGCCGCCGCACCTTCATAAAAAGATACTTGTGGCTTGTGATCGCCAGGTTGAGTTTGTTTAAAATGAGCTATAAACTCATCAGCCTGCTTATTTAGTGCCACTAGCTCTGATTGCTTGGTTTCTAGAATAGTTTTAAGTCTTTTTAAAGGCTCTATACGAAAACGCTTGTCATCTTCTAGGCCAGTTTTACTGATAAAACCACGTCGCTCTAGAGAGGTGAGAGCATAATACACAGTGGGTCGGCTTCTGCCGGTAACCTGTACGATATCGCGCGCTGCCAAGGCTCCCTGTACCATTGCCAGATACACATCAATCTCGGCCTCACTAAGATCTAATTTAGCCAGGAATAATTTTTGATTTATCATTATATATTTACTCCTTTGTATAATGATTATTATACACACTTTACACTATTGTAACAAGAGACTAATATTTGAGTGTACCTTAAAAACAACAAAAGGAAACTAAGATGCCTAGAGAGGGTACCTGGAGTATTACTAGCGAATCCGACCCTCGCTGGAACGGTAGTGGTCGCGATTTTTGGGACTGCGTGAGTGGTGTTTGTCCTAATGCTCAGGCCTGGATAGACCAAGCCAAAAGGCAAATTGGCAAAGCTCCACCAGATGATCTAATGTATAGTTTCTTTAAAGACTAAAGGAGACACCATGATGACCAAAAGCATGATGCAGCGTTGGGTAGATCTTTTCCCAACTGTTTCGCTAGATACATCGCTAGAGTGGTTTAACTGGGTGAAAGATCATTATCATGCGCCAAATCGGCATTTTCACTCACTAGAACATATTGAGTATTTACTATTAGTAGCCGAAGAGTACTTTGATTTTGTACCTAGAGTAGTAAAGATCGCCGTTTGGCTACACAACATAGTCTATGAGCCTGGTAGTAGCTACAATGAGGCCGATAGCGCTATGATTGCAAAGACAATTTTGCCAGATTTGGGCGTAACACGGGTCGATATTAAGCTTATTGCCCAGATGATTGAGTGTACCAAAGACCATGTACCAAATAGCTGGCAAGCAGCTATGCTTTGCGACCTCGATCTCTGCTCCTTAGCGTCCTTACCAGATGTCTATAGAGAAAATAGTGAGAAGATTGGCCGAGAGTTTGCAGCATTTGCTGGCTCTTTACAGAGCGCTGGTCGCAATGCCTTTATAGATAGGCTCTTGTCTCGTGAGAGAATATTCTCTACAGACCTGTTTTATAAGATATTTGAAGGGCAGGCTAGAGTAAACTTGATTGCTGAGCGAGAAACTTGGTAAATCTAAATCCTCCAGAATGCAAAAATTTTGGAGGATTTTTACTATAAAAAAAGCATAAGAATATTATTGACTATTGCATAACTATTTGATACGATATAGGTAACTTCAGAGGTGAAGTCAGATAAGTTTTTAATAATATAAAAACAAAAAATAATATAAAAACAAAAAGGAGGGCAACTAATGCAAGTTGCAATGCTAACATATTATCAAGTCACCAGACCACGCAAGGTAAAGGTGAGGGTGGTAAAGGCACACGACCAAGTGCCTTATTTGGGTAGCGAAAATGTACTAGATATTCGATCAATATCGCAAAAGGGCAAGACCAAGTTTGGTAGATCGTTTTTCTTAAGCCCCAATGAACGTAAAATAACCGAGTACGAGGCTTGGCAAAAACTTTCAAATCGCTTAAAAAAACGTATTGTCTAAGTAGAACTACAGCTAAAATATATATGATAGAATATGAGTTGCTCTAACCTGTAATGAGTAACTCATATTTGTGTATAGGCCGATGTAGCTCAGTTGGTAGAGCGATACTTTCGTAAAGTATAGGCCAGCGGTTCGATCCCGCTCATCGGCTCCAAGGGAATTTTCGAGATACCCAACTTGATGATGGGGTCATTTTTTTAAGTAATTTTAGGGTATAATATAGCTATATTGGTATGCAGACACTAAAAAAAATCAAATCCGAGCTCAAAGGCCAAATGTTTTTTAAAGATGGCTGGCTTATTGGTATAGTTGTACTCATTATTATTGGTAATGCCTTTTTAATAATTTGGTCGGTTACACATATATATAAGGTCAACATTGACCTTCCGGTAAGGTTCACCTCGCTGTCAAATTTTGATCAACTCGGCCCCTGGTATCAACTCTATGATATTACTGCAATTGCCGTAATTGTCTCACTAATGAATATCTTTCTAGCAACACTACTGCACAAAAAAAATAGAATACTGAGTATATTCTTGGCAATTGCTGCTCTAATGGTAGTAATTTTGGCAATTGCAATTTTACTGGGTTTTACGGTAATAAAATATGGCACAACTTAATACCCAAGATACAATACCTGCTTCTGTAAGTTTCGCCGACTCACGGCTGTTTTATAGAATATTCGAGATACTGCCTGGCCTAATAACTTGGTTATTTTTGCTTAGCCCTATATACCTAAGCTTTCTATGGCCAATTGGAGTTGCTTATTTTATTATTGCTTTTGATCTCTTTTGGTTACTTAAGTCACTAAGAATGAGCTACTCTCTACTGTTGGGCTATAGAAAAATGCGTGACACAGAGGCTATAGATTGGAACGCCAGAATTGTTGAACTAGAGTCTATAGAGACAACTCTTTCTCACGCTCAAGACAGACTTACACAATCCATTAGTAGAAAAGCATCAAAAACCCATATTAAGCATCTTAAGGCCGAGGTAGAAAGACTGGGGCTCTTATATGATCACCAAGCAACTACATTGGCTCCAAAAGATATATATCATCTTGTAATAATGCCACTTTATATAGAGTCTATAGACATAATACGACCAGCTATACAGGCGCTTATAGATTCGGAGTATGATAGAAAAAAAGTCATTTTTGTATTTAGTTACGAAGCTAGGGGCGGGCAATCCACCAAGCAGACTGCTAAAACACTTGAAAAAGATTATTCTAAACATTTCGGTGAGTATATTACATACTGTCACCCAGATAATATAGCTGGAGAACTAAAAGGCAAAGGCGCAAACATTTCTTTTGCCGGTAAAAAAGCACTTAAATTCATAGAAAAAAAGGGTATCGATCCAAGCAATGTAATTATTACTACAATTGACTGTGATCATCGAGTACACCCCCAGTATTTTAGTCGTTTAACTTACGCCTACTGTGTAAATCCCAATAGAAAACACAGCTCTTTCCAGCCTTTAGCTTTGTTTAATAATAATATTTGGGATGTGCCTGCTCCCATGAGAGTGATTGCTACTAGTAATTCTTTCTGGGTGATGATAGAGAGTGTGAGGCAAGGTAGATTACGCAATTTTGCCTCTCATGCTCAAAGCCTAGATGCTCTAATAGATACTGATTTCTGGTCTATCACTAGCCCCGTAGAAGATGGTCATCAGTTTTATCGTAGTTATTTTGCCTTTAACGGCGACTATATGGTAGAGCCTTTGTTCCTACCAATATATCAAGACGCTGTATTGGCTCGCACCTATAGAAGAACCTTTATTGCACAGTTTAAGCAGCTTCAAAGGTGGGCCTACGGTGTAAGTGATTTTCCGTATGTTGTAAAAAACTCCGTAAAGAACACTAATATAGCAGCTAGTAATAAGCTTTTACAGATAGGTAGGTTATTTGAAGGGCACTTTAGTTGGGCAACGGCACCACTTATTCTTACTTTTGCAGCCTGGACACCCCTGTATCTCAATACCTCATTTAACAGACAGGCTATAGCTCATCAGTTACCCATAGTAGCGTCTAACATACTTACGCTGGCAATGGTTGGTTTGTTTGTTACTATTTGGATAAGTTTTATCATGCTCCCCAAGCGCCCAGCACACATTAAGCGACACCGCATAATCTATATGGTTTTACAGTGGATATTGGTACCGGTTACCGCTATAGTTTTTGGTGCATTTGCCGCCATTAGTGCTCAAACTAAGCTAATGTTTGGTCGCTATCTAGGTTTTGTTGTTACCGAGAAGGCTGTAAAGAAATGATATATTTTGTTGCTCTACTTACCACACTTATTTTGGCCGCACTTTTTGTGCCAGCGGTAAAAAAGTTTGCCTTTATGGTTGGTGCGGTAGATGTCAAGCCTGAAAAAAATAGTAGAAAAATACACACTACCACAATGGCACGTGGCGGTGGCATAGCTATATTTTTGGCCTTTATTGTTACTACACTTATTCTGGTACCTGAACACAACCTAGAGTACTGGGGTTTGATAGTGGCTAGCACAATAGTGTTGGTACTAGGCTTTATAGATGATATTTCTAGGTTAAAACCATGGCATAAACTTACAGTACAGATTTTGGCGGCGATAATAGCTTTTAGCTTTTTTGGAATTCGAATAGAGGCTGTTACTAATCCTATCGGCGGGCAAAGTTTTGTTTTTACAGACCCAACTTTTAGTTTTGGAGTTCTTGGCTACATGGTGAGTTTTAATATTGTGGCACTATTTTTTACCACTCTTTGGTTAGCTGGTATGACCAACACTATGAACTTTGTAGATGGTATAGATGGCCTGTCTGGTGGTATTGCTGCTATCGCGGCTGTAGTGATGTTCTTTTTGGCCCTAAGCCCAGATGTACAACAAAGTCAGACCGCACTTATTTCTATTGCATTAGCTGGTGGTTGTATGGGTTATTTGGTATACAACTTTCATCCAGCCAAAATATTTAATGGTGATTCTGGGGCTTATTTTTTAGGTATGAGTCTAGGTGTGATTGCTATATTCTCTGGTGGTAAGCTTGCTACCGCCGCGCTAGTACTAGGTGTTCCTATAATAGACGCCGTTTGGGCAGCTCTAAGACGCATTTTAAGCGGTAGATCGCCATTTAGCGCCGATAGAGGACACTTGCATTATTTATTACTAGATGCTGGTCTCTCACAGCGTCAGGCGGCCCTTAGTATTTACGCACTCTGTATAATATTTGGTGGTATTGCTCTTATAGCATCACCAACTCAAAAGATAGTAGCTATTTTCTCGTTAGTTATACTACTTATGTTAATGTTTCTTCTTCTGTCGGTAATTATTAGACGTAAAGGCAGGCAGTCTTGATTGACACTACAAGTAATATTGTGCTACACTTGTGTGCAAGAGGGTAGTAAATATGAATGGTAAGAACCTTCAAGAATTGATAAAAAATCTACAAGTATTTTATAAGTGTCCATCATGCGGTGCACAGTACCAGCATGAGGATATCACCTTTTTGGGTCGTATAGATGAACATTGTTTTATGCAACTAACCTGTACAGCTTGTTCGTTACCAATTCTTGCCACTGTTTTATTGAGTGGTCAACTAGAGAGTAAAAAAACCAAATCTAGCCATTACTATGGTAGTAAGCTTCGCAAGAATGACTTAGAAAAGGGTGAAAAGCAACACTTCTCAGGCCTTTCTCCGATTGATTCTAGCGAAGTCGCTGATTTACACCTCTATCTTACTAGTCATACTACCGATCTCAATTCCCATTTCTAATATTTTAATAACATTATGGACAAAACTACACTTATTGGCCAGACACGTGATGTGTTTGGAAAAAAACTTTCAACCGAGCGCAAATCTGGTAATTTGCCAGCTATTGTGTATGGTCAAGACAAAGCTAATGAACCAATTTTTCTAAACGCCCACGAATTTGGACGTGTTTTTGCTGCGTCGGGTCATAATACTATCTTAGATCTCAAGATAGACCAAGACAAATCTGCTAATGTACTTATTCACGATGTCAATCACGACCCTGTCACCGGCGATCTTATTCATGCCGATCTGTATAGGGTAAATATGAGCCAAGCTATTCGTACTACCGTGCCATTGCACTTTGTGGGCGATGCTCCAGCTGTTTACCAACTAGAGGGTACATTACTTACAAATATTGAAGAGGTGGAGGTAGAAACTCTCCCAGCCAAGCTTCCAGCTAATATAGAAGTAGATATTACCGTACTAGACGACTTTGAAAAATCTATTCATGTACGTGACCTGGTTATTCCAGAAGGAGTTGAGATCTTTGTTGATGGCGAGGAATTGGTTGCCAAGGTAGAAGCGCCGCGCTCACAAGAAGAAATTGATGCACTAGACGAAGATATTGTAGAAGAAATGCCTGCCGAAGAAGGTGAAGAGGGCGTTGAAGGCGCCGAGGTCGAAACTACCGAGGGTGGCGAAGGCAAACCTGCCGACGGCGAAGCCTCAAAAGATGCTGACAAAAAGGACTAAAAAGTAAAAACACCTCTCAATTTTTGAGAGGTGTTTAGATTAGGTCTCTAGTAGATCTAGGGTAGCTTGGGGCATGGTGTACGAAATACCGTGCGACCCTGTATTACCTAGCCACAGACTATTTGCGTAGACTATGTAGTTACCCTCATTGTCTCTTTCTTTAATTAGATGGGCGTTTCTCACTACTTTATCTGGTGGGCAGGCAATTACGTACCACAGATCTGACTTATTACCAACTTCATCTCTAGCTATTTCTCCTCTTACTTCACCAACTACAAGTACTTTGTCTCCATGATCCATTTTATGTAATGCAGATATGTATCCACTAGGCTGAAGCTGAATAATCAGGTGATCAGGATTAATTTCTGACGGCCAACCGTCAGTAACAGCCCAATTTGGTCCACCACGCTTTGGAGCAGGGTTGAGAGGCAACCAACATGGGCGTCCACAGTCTTCAAAATAGTAGAAATTAGGTGTAGCATAGAATGCTTCACCGGTTAATATGCAAGATACATCAAATAGTCCAGGTTTGGTTCCTCGTCGTCTGCGAAGTTTCTGATATAGGCGACCTGACTTACTTATTAGGTTCGGTAGCTTCATCTTGTACACCTTTGCTATAGAGTTAAGCTATCGCATTTACCTTAGCAGACAATAGTTAAGGCGTCAATAATTTAACTAATGATGTATATTCGGTTTTTGTTTGCAAAATATGGTTAATTTTTATATCATATTTATATGAAACCAGAAGAAATGTTACGCCAAAAGCCTATAGATTATTCAACTATCTATATAGATATGGACTCATTCTTTGCGTCGGTAGAGCAGTATTACAACCCAAGATTACGCAATAAACCAGTGGGAGTAGCAACAGGTTCCACAATGGGCTCAAGCATTGTAGCTGCATCATATATTGCAAAACGAGCCGGTATATATACCGGTATTAGGGTGGGTGAGGCCCTAATGCTTTGCCCAGAGATAGAGATAGTATATGGCAATCCAACTCGCTATAGACAAGTTCACAATGAATTTATGAGTATTTTACATAATACGATTTGCCGAGTGAGAGCTCGGGGGATAGACGAGGCATACCTCAAAGTACCTTCGTATGCACAAAATAAATACCAAGTATTTGCTTTGTGTAAAGCAATAAATAGCTCTATAAATAATATATATAACGAACATATAAATTGTTCTATTGGTATTGCTAGTAATGTCTGGCTAGCCAAAATGGCAGCGAGCTACGACAAGCCCAATGGTTTATTTTGTATTGAACAGTCCAATCTCTTAGAATTTTATTCTAACTTTAAGCTTACCGAACTTACTGGTGTAGGTAAGAGAATGGCCAAGCAGTTTATATCTCAACAAATCAATACGCCATCTGATCTATACCGAGCTTCTTGGGGATTTCTAGGTAAGAACTTTGGTGTAAATGGCCAAAAATGGTATCTAAGACTAAGGGGTTACGAAGTGGATGAACTACCGCTCATAGAGCGCAAATCACTGGGCCATCAAGTGACCATAACAGGTTTAAAAAATGCTAATTTATATAAAATTACAACATATTGTATAAAAATAGCTGAAGTTCTTGGTTATAGGCTTAGAGAAAATAAATTATTTGCTAAAGGTTTGGTTATTCAGCTGGCCTATATTGATAATATTTACTTCAACTATAAGCTTAATAAGCTACCAATTTTTAATAGTAATTATTTAATTACTCATTATATTAGAATGTTGTTAAAAAAACATAAATATATTTCTAAGCTAAAGAAAATTAGTATTACTTTGATAGATTTAACCTCTATACAACAACTAGACCTTTTACCTGCATCCTTAGGGCCTAGTGATTCTGCTCTGTCTGAGGCTGTAGATGTTCTAGAAAATAAGTATGGCTCCAAAATTGTTTTATCGGCTAGCTCTTGGTCTGAGCAGTCGTTTTCACTTGATAAGATTGGTTTTGCTACAGATGAAGTTAGAGAAAGCGCCCAACACTAAGCTATATGTTTTAATGGTAAATTGTAAACTTACCAGATAAAGGATATAATTTTATAGAATGCTTTTTGAAGTATTTTGAAACCAAAGTATTGCTTTTACAAGGGCAATTAGCTCAGCTGGCTAGAGCGTTTCCTTGACGTGGAAGAGGTCACAGGTTCGAGTCCTGTATTGCCCACCAATTTCTGATCATCACTTTGGTTAGAAATTGGTGACAAATAGAAGTTCGAAACCTTAGGTTCGGTGGAGTACAGCGCGCAGTGTCAAAAGCAAACTTGTTTGCAGTTTGACCAAGCACTGGACGAAAAAGGCGGTAGCCGCTGTCCTGTATTGCCCACCAATTGAATTATTACAAATATTTGCTAAAATAGAGTTTAGATAAATAAGACCATACATAGGCCCAACCAACCTATGTGTCTCGTAAGCTAGTCGGCGTAACAGATTAGCAAAGAGAGATCCACCACGGATAAGCTCGGTGGAACCTCCCAAGACCCTTGGGACCGAGCACTTACTAGGTGGTTTTTATTATATAAGGAGATATTATGGACAAAAGTGAACAGCTACATAAGATAAGACATAGCCTCGCCCATATTATGGCAGCTGTGATACAGCAGCAGCACCCAGAAGCTCAATTTGGTGTTGGTCCTGTAGTAGAGAATGGTTTTTACTACGATATGGGCTTAGATAAGCCCCTAGTATTGGCAGACCTACCAAAGATACGCAAAGCCATGCAAAAAATGATTAGTCAGAAAATTGACTTTGTAAAAGAGGAGTGGCCTATAGACGAAGCCATTACATACTTTAAAAGGAATAATCAAGATCTTAAGGTAGAACTGCTAAAAGATCTAAAAACCAAGGGTTCAACCGCCGTGGATGATGCTGGCGATAGCGATTTGATACAAAATGCAGAAAAAATAACAACAGTTACAGTATATAAAACAGGTAGTTTTGTAGATCTTTGTCGTGGCCCACATGTAAAAAATACGTCCGAAATAAACCCAGAAGGCTTTGATTTAACTAAAATATCAGGTGTGTTTTGGCGTGGTAACGAAAATAATCCTCAGCTTCAAAGAATTTACGGTGTAGCTTTTACAACTAAAGACGAATTAACTAGTTACAAGCAAATGTTAGAAGAAGCTGCCAAGCGCGACCATCGTAAGCTTGGGCTACAGCTCGATTTATTTACTTTTTCAGAACTTGTCGGTTCTGGACTGCCTATGTATACACCTCGTGGAACGGTATTAATAGAAGAGCTTAAGACGGTACTTAAGGATCTTGGTGCAAAACACGAAATGCAACAGGTATCTATTCCACATCTGGCCAAGATTGATCTCTACAATATATCTGGTCATGCCGAGAAATTTGCAGATGAACTTTTTAAGGTAGCTAGTCATCACAAACAAGAGTTTGTACTTAAGCCAGTCAATTGCCCACATCATACACAGATATATGCATCTAAACCAAGAAGCTATAAAGATCTTCCTATTAGGTATGTAGAACAGACTATGCAGTATCGCGACGAGAAACCCGGAGAGATTGGTGGATTGCAAAGAACACGAGGATTTACCGTAGATGATGGGCATACCTTCTGTACGGTTGATCAGATTAAGCAAGAAGCAAGCATGATAGTAGAACTAATAGAAGGTTTCTATACGTCGTTAGGACTCTGGGGTAATCATTGGGTTTCATTATCTGTGAGCGACCCTAAGACACCTGAAAAATATATTGGCGATGAGAAGGACTGGGAGCAATCTGAATCTATGCTTACTGAGCTTGCAGAAGAGAAAAAACTTGGCGCAATGCGTATGGAGGGCGAAGCTGCTCTTTATGGGCCTAAGCTAGACTTTATGTTTAAAGATGCCCTTGGTAGAGAGACACAGCTCGCTACAGTACAATTAGACTTCGCTACACCCAAGCGTTTTGGTCTGACATATACAGATAATGAGGGTAGTGAAGTCACCCCTGTTATGATACACCGAGCAATATTTGGCTCTTTTGAGCGATTTATTATGATACTCATTGAGCATTTTGCAGGGGCATTCCCTCTATGGCTAGCACCAGAACAAGTACGCATAATTCCGGTATCAGAAAAATATAATAAGTTTGCGCAAGAAGTTACCAGGCACTACCATGCTTCTGGTATTAGGTTAAAATTAGACGATTCATCAGAGTCGCTTGGCAAAAGAATTCGTAATGCGGAAGTTATGAAAGTTCCATATGCGTTGATTGTAGGTGAGAAAGAGCAAAAAACAAGTTCTGTATCTATAAGGAAATATGGGGGAAATGACCTTGGAACTCAAAAGTATGAGGTATTTTTAGCAACATTATTGGAAAATATCAAAAATCGTAGCCTGTAATGCACAATAATAGTAAACTAGTCACTATTTTGGGTGCTACTGCCTCTGGCAAAACCTCGCTATCAATTAAATTGGCCAAAGAATTTAATGGCGAGATTGTCTGTGCTGACTCTCGAACCATATACAAGGGGATGAACGTTGGCACAGCCAAACCAACTAGATCTGAACAAAAAGAAGTGAAGCACTATCTTATTGATGTTTGTAGTCCAGACAAACCATTTAGTGCTGCCGAATATAAAAAAGGAGCACAAAGAGCTATTACTAACATAGAAATAAAGAACAAATTACCATTCTTGGTAGGTGGTAGTGGTATGTATATAGATACAGTATTGTATGATTATAAATTCAGAAATACATTAAGCCCTGCCGACCAAACAAAAATCAAAGAAATGAGCCTTACTAAACTCCAAGAAGTTGCAAAGCAAAAATACCCTAAAGATTATATTAATATTGATATAAAAAATAGGCGTAGAGTTGAGCAGTTAATCACCAAAGGTCCTAGCAAAGATAACGATAGAAAACGCAATATACCTAACTCACTAGTCTTGGGTTTGTATGTAGAAACGCCTATATTAAAGCAAAATATAGCAACACGTACAAAATATATGTTGAATAATAACTTTATACAAGAAGTAGAGGATTTACTAAAAACCTATGGGCAAGCAGACATACTTCTACACACAACTGGCTACGCCCAAGTAATTGACTACCTTCATGGTAAGTTGGGCTATAATGATTTAGAAGCTAAAATAAATAACGCCACCTGGCAATTATCTAGAAAACAACTAACCTGGTTTAGAAGAAATAAGCATATCTCTTGGATACAAGATACTTCACAAGCAGAAGAACTTATCTATTCATACCTAAATACATAAAATCCTAACTTCTTTGATACAATATAAACAATATGCGTAAATATATAGCAATACAATCGGCTAAACTAGCTCGATCTACGGGTAGATTGTTTAGATTGAGCGGTACGGCTATGCCCGGCTTGGTTGCAGAAAAAGTAGACTCTGATCTACTAAGCAAGTTGCGCAAGGATAATTTTCCAAAAGGGGTTATTGTTATTACTGGTACGAACGGTAAGACTACCACCTCAAAAATACTAGCAGACGTTTTGAAGCGTAGCAGTATAAGCTTTGTTCGCAATACTGCCGGCTCTAACCTTAGAAGAGGTATAATTGCCGCAATTTTGGCTCATAGCAATAGTAAAGGCAGATGCGAGGAGGATATGGCCGTTTTTGAGGTGGATGAGGCCTATATACCTAGTGTTTGTAGAGATTTAAAGCCCGACTACGTTGTTGTTACCAACCTTTTTAGAGATCAGTTAGACCGTTATGGTGAACTAGATAGTATAGCAAAGAATTTCCGCAACACCTTTAAAAAGCTTAAATCTACTCTTATTCTTAATGCAGACGACCCTCTAGTGGCAAGTTTAGGTAGGGAATCAAAAAAAGACGTTGTATACTTTGGTGTCGATGACTATATTGGTGAGAAGATAGAGCACGATTATACTGCCGATAGTGTATTTGATATAAATAATGGAAAAAAGTTGAAATATTTACAACGTTATTTTAGCCACGTTGGAATCTACAGGTCTGAAAATACTCACAACTCTAGACCGAAACCCCAAATAGCACTATCTAAAATGCATCAAATATCTAAGAATGGTTCCAAAATTGATGTGAAAACACCAACAGAAGTACTAAAAATTAATCTAAAGTTACCAGGGCTATACAATATATATAATGCCTTAGCGGTTATAGGTGTGGCAAATATCCTTAATATTACAACAAACACCCTTGTAGAAACGCTTAATAATAGTACACCTGCCTTTGGTAGAGGCGAAGAACTAACTTACTCTCAAAGAAAAATAGAACTAATTCTTATTAAAAACCCTACTGGATTAAACCAGGTAATACAAACTTATCTAAAACCAAAGCCACAGACCCAACCTCTCCTTATATGTATTAATGATTACTTAGCAGATGGTAGGGATGTGTCGTGGCTATGGGACAGCGCCATTGAAGATATTAGTAGCTACAAAGCAAAAATTGTGGTAAGTGGTAGTAGAGCTTACGATATGGCGCTTAGACTTAAGTATGCCGGAATTGGTATTGATAAAATAAACATCGAGCCCAACATAGAAAAAGCCCTAAATAAACTTATCGAACTTACGCCCAAAGATAATACCGCATATATACTTCCTACCTATACCGCAATGATGAATATACGGGAGATAATTGCAAAAAAAGGCGATAGCAGTATAGGGGGTATTTCGTCATGAAACCCATAAAAATACTTCATTTATACCCAGATAGAATGAATATCTATGGTGATTTTGGGAATATCATTACTCTACAAAAAAGGATGGAGTGGCGTGGTATAAAATATGAATACCATAAGCACTTAATAGACGATAGTCTTAAAGATGACTTCGATATTATCTTTATTGGTGGAGGACAAGACAAGGGACAAACCTACGCGGCACAAGACCTGCAAAAACACAAAAAAATATTGCATGATCACTACAACAGAAACGTTCCCATGCTTGCTATTTGTGGTGGTTATCAGCTTTTTGGTAAGTACTTTGTGACCTCAAACAAAGAAGATATACCAGGTATAGGTATATTTAATGCAATAACAAAAGCAACAGAATTTAGAATGATTGGAAACATTGTTATTAGTAGCGATAAATTTGGTGAAATGGTAGGTTTTGAGAACCATAGTGGCAATACAGAGCTCTTGGGGAGCCAAAAACCTCTAGGTTTGGTGATTAAAGGGTTTGGTAATAATAGAACATCTAAAGAAGAGGGTATTCATAGCAAAAACGCAATCGGAACTTATTTACACGGGTCATTCTTGCCCAAAAATCCAGTTGTAGCTGATTATATTATAGAGCAGGCTATAAGCTTAAATAACAACGACTATCAACTTTCTAGGCTTGACGATCGGTTAGAAAATATCGCAGCAATAGCTGCACAAAAAAGGCCTCAATAAAAAGAACTATTGTTTGCCCAACTTGTAAAATGTGTTCAATTACATGTATAATCAGATGTAACATTGTAGTTTATAGGTGTATGAATAACTATACTATAATAAAAAGGAGTGGTAATGTTTGAACAATTGTTTGGATCAAAAACACGAGTAAAATTACTAAGTCTGTTTTATAACAATCCAGAACGACCTTTTTATGTACGAGAAATTACTCGAAAAATTGATGAACAAATAAATTCAGTTAGACGTGAACTACAAAACCTTTTAAATATAGGTATAGTTAGATCGGTAAGCCAAGGCAATAGATTGTATTACGAAATCAACCAAAAATACGCTTTTCACAACGAATTACAGTCTATTTTCTCGAAAATTCCAGCTAAATCTAAAGTAATAAAGCAGACCAAAGAAGATGACCAAATTCTAAAACGTATTAAAAAAGCTGGTAATGTAAGGCTATTATTCTTGACCGGTGCATTTGTAAGAGGTAGTGATCAACAGATAGATATTTTCATTGTGGGCGACATGAATAGTGCAAAACTCGCCCAGATAATTGGTGAAATGGAGAAAGAAATGACCCGAGAGCTAAATTACACAGCAATGCGCTTAGAGGACTTTGATTATAGACGTAACCTTAACGATAGGTTCCTAACCGATATCCTAGATGCCAAAAAAGATGTTTTATATGATAATCTTAATATTTTTTCAGAAACCGAGCCAACGGTTACTTCAGAGCCAAAAGTAGTTACTCCTATCATAAAAGACAATAGCGCTAAGATACCAATACAATCAAAACAGGTTAATAACTAATAGAGAGATGAAAGATACCAAGCGACATATTATTATTATCTCACCACTATCGTTTTTGTATTTACTACTAACGGTTTTGTTTGTCTGGGTTATGTTTCAGATATCTGGAATAATAATATCTCTTCTTGCAGCTGGGATATTCGCTGTAGCCTTAAACCCAGTGGTATCGAGTATTGAAAGACGGCTACATTTGCGTAGAGGGTTGGCCGTGGCGATTGTGGTAATAAGTATTGTGGCAGTTTTTGTGATAGTGTCGGCACTCATAATACCAACAATAGTTACTCAGGCCAGAACTCTAAACTCTCATTGGCCATATTATCAAGATAAAATTCAAGAATTTTCGTCGCATCAAACATATACGCAGTTTATCTACGACAAAGCAGCCGAAAATCTTCATAAAAGTGCAGAAAGAATTAGTGCTAATGCTACAGCTATATCACTAGGTGTAGCAGGTGGATTATTTAGCTTTTTAACTTTCTTTATATTTCTAATCTATATGTTGGCTAGCGGTCGGCAGTTTGCGGTTTTATTGTCTGGCATGCTACCAAAGAAGCTTTGGCGAGAACAGTTTGTTAAGCTACTGCATGATGTTTCTAATAAGCTTGGTGGATGGTTGCGTGGACAAGCTATACTTTGTTTGGTAATTTTTGTGGCGTCTTATATAGGTCTAAGTATTATTGGTGTAGATTATGCTCTTACGCTTGCACTATTCGCTGGTCTTATGGAGGCTGTACCGATGGTTGGAGCTTATTTAGGGGCAATCCCTGCCGTGTTATTTGCACTACTTACTGGATCACCACTTAAGGCAGTTATAGTTGCGATATTTTTCTTGGTAATTCAACAGATAGAGGGCAACCTTATTGTGCCACAAGTGATGAAGAAGACTGTAGGCATACATCCTATGTTGGTACTGCTTGCCGCTTTGATAGGAGGTACTCTATTTGGTTTTGTAGGTGTTTTAATTGCTGTACCAGTTACGGCAGCAGCATCGGTAATAGTTAGTAGCTTATATCAATATTATAACGAGCAGGTAGAGAAATAAGGTACAAAAAAATCAATTATTTAGCTAAAATTAATATATACTAATTAAGTTATGGAAATTACAAAGACCAACAAAAACCATTTTTATATTGTTACTAGGTCAATTAATATATCGCTTGAAGATATGAACCCTAAAGCCGATGCTGTTCTTTTTTCAGATCACCAAAAAGACAAAGTTAATAAAGTAGGCGGGCTAGTGGTTTTTGACTCGCCTGGCGAGTATGAAGTTAAAAACTGCATGATCGATGCAATAGATATCGCCAAAGACAACACAGCTTTCTCGGTATTAAGTGAAGGCATTAGGGTGGCCTACCTAGCCTCAATAGAAGATGTATTGACCGATCTGCAGCTTGAAGCATTTGCGAGCGTAGATATTTTACTTGTACCTGTTAAAAGCGATAAAACCGGAACTGTTACCAAGGTGATTAGTCAAATAGAGCCAAAAGTGGTTATTCCGCATAGTTATTCTCCAGACGAGTTAAAAGCATTTATAGATGAGCTTGGCCAAGAGCAAGAAAAATCTACTAAGTTTAAGGTACAGAAGAAAGAACTTATCGACGTAGATCAACAAAGACTAGTAGTTATAGAATAATATTTGTAATTAATATCAAAAAAGAAGCTTTTTTAAGCTTCTTTTTTGGTTGCAATAAGTTCTTTTTTGTCTATCTGTGTCTGGTACTTGCGAAGAGTACGTATAGTGGATGTAGCTAGCTTTAATCTAACCTTTTGGCCGTCAATAACCAGGGTTTTTTTCTGTAAATTGGGTTTCCAGGTTTTTTTGGTTGCTCGCATAGAATGTGAGCGGTTGTTACCAAATTGTTTACCTTTGCCGGTGATATCGCATTTGTATGACATAATCTTTAAAATTAACTTTGTTATATTATCATAGCATACCAAGTAATGCAAGAGTGCAGTAAGTGTTTCAGGTACAGTCAATTTGTATGAATTAGTGTATTCTGGTATAATTTCAATCTTATGAAAAGTACCGTTTCTATACAAGGTAAAAGCTATTCTTTTCACGATATTGCCAGGCAAAAGTATTTTGGCAATAACAAAACCAATGTTTTACATAGAGATACCTTTAAAGAGGTTTTTAAAGACGTGGCTACGGGTGAAGCTGATTATGGCTTGGTAGCTATTGAAAACTCGCTTTTCGGCTCTATTGCCGATGTATACGCCCAGTTAATGAAGAAAAACACCCTAATAGTTGGCGAAGTATATCTTAGAATCAACCACTGTTTAATAGGCTTGAAAGGAACGAATTTAAAACAAATAAGCGAGATACATTCCCAGCTACCGGCCTTGGCGCAATGTGAAGATTGGCTAGATAAAAACCTAGACTTTGCCGAGAGAGTTGAAGAGCACGATACTGCAGCTAGCGTAGAAAAAGTGGCTATGCTAGCAGATGCTAAAGTAGTGGCGATTGGTAGTAAGGAATCTGCCAAACACTATGGCTTAGAGGTGTTGGCAGAAGAAATTGAGTCTCACAAACAAAACTACACTAGGTTTATTGTGATATCTAAACAAAAAGAGGCAGACTCAAATGCCGAGAAGACCTCTTTAATATTGCGCACCAATCACAAACCGGGTTCGCTATATAAGGCGCTAGGAGTGTTTGCAAAAAACAACATAAATCTTTCAAAGCTAGAGTCACGACCTATAATTGGCAAAGCATGGCATTATCAGTTTTATATAGATATCGATGTTGGTTCTCAAAGTGACAATTCAATAAAAGCTATGTCTGAGTTAAGCAAAATAGACTGTGAGTGCTTTGAGCTAGGGACATATAAAAAGGGTGAGTTCTACTAAAGACCTTGTTTTATGTTTATGCTTATATTTGGTAAGATAGTAAGACTATGAACTTAGCAGCAATTGGATTATATCTAGTTATTGTAATTATTGCTCTTACGGTGCATGAATTTTGCCATGCCTGGGCGGGGCATTTACTGGGCGACGTGACTGCAAAAAGAGAGGGTAGACTTACTCTCAACCCAATCGCTCATATTGATCCTTTTTCAACCCTATTTCTGCCTGTAGCACTTATCCTTATTGGTTCACCAGTAGTATTTGGGGCTGCCAAACCCGTTCCTTTCAACCCTTATGCGGTGCGTTATGGTAAATGGGGAGCAGCTCTGGTAGCAGTTGCTGGGCCAGCAAGTAACTTGGTTATGGCAATATTTGTAGGTCTGTTTCTTAGATTATTTGACATAGGTGGCATAGCTGGAATATTCTTGTTGCAATTCGTACTAATTAACTTAGCATTTTTTGTGTTTAATATGATACCTATACCACCCCTAGACGGGTCTAGGGTGTTATATGCTGTGTTGCCAAGTAGTATGCAAGATGTAATGGATCAGATGGAGCGGTATGGTATATTAATGATATTTGTAATACTTCTACTACTTTATAAGTTTATTGGGCCATTTATATTAAGCTTAGTTACGGGTCTAGCATCGGTTATATTAGGGCACCCTATTGTGCTACAATAAGTCTATAGCCTGCTATGCTCGAGCTATTTTATAGGTCTTAAATAATTTTTTCTGATTAAGCATAACTTTAAGGGAGCCTAAGATTACCCCTGATAATTGTCATTGTGTTGCGGGCACCCACCTGTATATTTTGACGGGAAAGGTTATTTTGCAAAGACTTTTCGGCATCGCGGGTTTTTTAGTATCTATTCATCTTTTAAACTACAGCTGAAAATGCTTTTTTAATTGTTGTTCGCCATCTATATGATATGCAACAATCAGCCTTAGTTGTTTTTGAATAGAGTACTGATCACGTAATTCATTAACTAGTTTGATAGGATTGTGTGGGTAAACCCAGATACCCTTGGTGTAATTATAGAAGTCGTGCCTTTTAAGACAGAGTATGATTTGATTACGAACGACTTTTTTGTTCTCAGGAATATCAAAAGTTACTATGTACCACCGACCATCCCATGTCGAGTTGTTTATATCTATTTCAAGAATTTCTAAGCGTTTAAGGTGTCTCGAGCCTTTTTCGGTTATTTTATAAATCTTGTCATTATCTACGGTTCCTACAGAAATATAGCCCTTTTTTGCAAGCAGGCTTAAGGCGTCTATTAGCCTACGTTTTGGGGTAGTAGAATTGGTATCTACAAAAACATCTAACAACTGTTGTCTTGAAGTTATATCTAAAAGGCTACATATTTTTTTACGAGAAATATAGCGCAATATCTGCGCAGTTTTATTAGGTTTTACCATATAATATAAAATATATACACACTAAAATTACATAATAAGTATGTCACAGCATAAGTGGTATGTAAATACCTATTATATACTATTGATTGAAATAGCATTAGATAGTGTGTCATAATACATGTGATGTACTTATCTACCAAGAGGGAAGTTGCAAAGAATCAGTACTATAAAAACAACCCAAGAGATAAGGGGTGTGTATTTTGTGCATGGGATTTTGAAGAAATTGTAGAACAGTATGACTACTTCGTAATTGTCCGTAATAAGTTTGGTTATAATATCTTTGAGATGTGCGAAGTTACTGACCATCTGATGGTGGTACCTATCAAACACGTAGATACTCTTGAGAACTTATCCAAGCCCGAAAGGTTGCAGTTTCTCGATATAATCATAAAATACGAAGAGCAGGGCTACAATGTATTTTTTCGTGAGCCAAATAATCCAGTGCGTACTATCAATCACCATCACACGCATTTTATCAAGCTTGGTAGGCGCCTCGACAACGCTATTTACCGGAGAGATCCTTATACGCTGGAATATAGTTAAGAGATAAATCGGTAAGTATCAGGGTGTGGCGCAGTTGGTAGCGCGTACGGCTGGGGGCCGTGAGGTCGCAGGTTCAAGTCCTGTCACCCTGACCATATAAAAAGACTCATGTATGGGTCTTTTTATATATGGAGAGAGTAGCCTGAAACTGCATATTTAGTTTGCTAAATTGCAGGTTAGCCTGAATAACATTCGAGCGCTGACCTGTCGCCCTTTATAATAAATAATATTTCTATCTAGAATCTAGGTAGCCAATATAAGCATAAGTTTGTTACAATATACACATGCTTATTATTGAGTTTTTCTCCTGGTGGTATACTCGAGGTTTTGCTCGATTAGCCTCAACTCTCCAAGCGCGTCTTAAGGCTATATGGTATATGTTTTCTATACCAATTTTGTTGAAAACACTTTTCGCTCCCTGGAAAAGAATTCAAACAGATGCTGGTAAAGGAATACAGAATTTCTTTAGGGCTATAGTAGACAACTTAGTATCTAGGTTTGTGGGCTTTACTATCAGAATATTCACTATTGTCGCCGGACTTGTCTCAATGATAGCTATGCTCGTTGTAAGTCTAGTAATTTTGATAATTTGGCCTTTCTTGCCATTTGGTATAGTAGGCTTCTTTATTTTAGGTTTCTCATGAGCGATATAACATATTCAACGACAATAAGGGTGCGAAAAGCGAAGTTTGTAAATCATTTTCCTCACTCTACAGCCAAGATTAGCACTTTTCTAGCTATTGTATTAATAGCTGGCGGAGTTGCCTTGGTGTTTATCGGTATACATCCGGGCTATATGCTTATTGGATTAGCTACTGGCTTAATATGCTTTAGTTTTTGGCTGAGTTGGGATCTAGCCGACATTCCGGCCGTTATGTCGGCCACAGAAGGCCCACTTGCTCTAGATAAGGTGCTAGCGAGTGATATTGTTGCAAGTATCAATGAAACAATGTCGCCCAAGCAAGTTTGGGAGAGCATTAATAAGAATTGGGAGTTAAGGTTTTTGCTATTACACTATGAGCTCAGTGAAGCTGAGATAGTTTCCAGAATATCACAAAGCCCCTCTGATAGTGCGGCTATGTGGCATCTGTGCGTACAGCTTGTACAACAAATGCCAGTACGAGAGGTAAATGCTGGAGTGATTGCCACAGCTATTATTGTTGGCACACCCAAAATAGTTGAATATATTACGACACTCGCTCTCGACACCGAGGATATTGTTCAGGGCCTACAATGGCAAGAGTCACTTTTGAAAAGAGAATTAACACCTAAGAAAAACAATATGTTTGGAGGTATTGGTAGAGATTGGGCATCAGGATTTACGCCTATACTTGACCAATATGGGCACAATATTAGCTTAGAGATACAAAACGGCAACCAAGACTTCTCTGGTGTAAGTAGGGGGCATGTACTCGAACAAATGTCGACAAATCTAGCAAGACCGAATAGAGGAAGCATTGCCTTAATAGGTGAAGTAGGGGTTGGTAAATCGGCCCTGGTTTATGCTCTGGCAGAGCAAATGATAAGAGGCGAGACCGACCCTAGCTTGCAATACAAGCAAATTGTTCAAATAGACCCTACGGTTGTTACTGCATCGGTAACAGAAGATACCCATATAGAACAAATATTTGAACAAATATTTATCAACACAGTAAGGGCAGGTAATATTATTCTGTTTTTTGATGAAGCCCAGCTATTTTTCAGTAATGAGCCAGGTACGGTTAATATTTCTAAAATACTCCTACCAATATTAGAGCGAACAGGTCTCAAATGTATTATATCTATGAATAATCAAGACTGGCACAAGCTTACCTCTAGTAATCCTAGTTTGGGTCAAACTTTTGCTAGGGTGGATGTTGCGGAAGCCGACCAGGCACAAACAATAGCTATTTTGCAAGATATAGCCATAAATTTTGAGGCCCAGTATCGCAGAGCAATTACCTTCAAAGCCCTTGAAGAGACTTATAGGCTAGCAGAAAGGTACATACAAGATAAAGGTATGCCCTCGAAAGCCATCGATTTATTAGAAGACAGTTGCAACTATCCGGTTAACGGTATTATTACTCCTGAATCTGTTCAGCAGGCGGTTGAAATAATTGCTAATACTAAGGTAAAAGAAGGTGATAATCAAGAGAAGGGTCAACTATTGCAACTTGAAGACCTTATACACCAACGCATGATTAATCAGGAAAGAGCGGTGAAGGTAGTAGCAGATGCCTTGAGACGCTCAAGAGCTGGTGTGCGCAACACCAATAGACCAGTTGGAAGTTTCTTATTCTTGGGGCCAACAGGTGTTGGTAAGACTGAGCTAGCCAAGTCTTTGGCAGCGGTGTATTTTGGTGGAGAAGGTGATATGATCCGTTTAGATATGAGTGAGTATCAGACCACCGAAGATGTTCACAGATTCTTATCGGCTAGCTCAGAGGATGAAGCTGGTAGTCCACTGCTTGAAGCTATAACACAAAAACCTTTTTCAGTGGTGTTATTCGACGAGATAGAAAAAGCCAACCCAGATATATTGAATTTACTTCTACAATTATTAGACGAAGGCGTACTCACCGATGAGAGTGGTAAAAAAGTTTCATTTAAAGAAGCAATAGTTATTTGTACATCAAATGCTGGCTCAGATGAGATTAGGTCTCACATAGAGGCTGGTCAATCTTTAGAACAGTTTGAGCAAGAATTCACCGACAATATCATTAATCAACACCTATTCAAACCAGAGCTTATTAATCGCTTTGACGAGCTAGTGCTGTTTAGACCCCTTAATAAGCAAGAACTTTTACAAGTTGCGTACTTAATGATAAAAGGAGTAAATAAAGAACTCTCTGCGCAAAAAATTTCCGTACAGCTCACTGAGGCTGCTTACGCACATCTGGTTGATGTTGGTTATGATCCTAGGCTAGGTGCTAGACCAATGAGAAGGGCAGTACAGAGAATGGTAGAGAATACTGTTGCCAAGCAAATACTGTCTGGCAAAGTTCAGAAGGGCGCCCAAGTAGTGCTTGATGTTGGTGACCTGCAGGTGTAGAGTAGGGTGATGTCAGAAACAGTTTTTACAAAAATTTTGAATGGCGATATACCTGGAGAGATAGTCTACAGGGGTAGAGAATGTTTTGCCATGCTTACGATAGCACCACACAATCCTGGCCACGTACTTATAGTATCTAAAGGACCGATTGCCGATTGGCAAGATTTGCCAGGCGAAACCTGGCAAGAGATGATGCTTTTAGCTCAAGAGGTGGGAAAGGTAATAAAAACACTCTATAACCCACCCAAAGTTGGTCTAAGTGCCGTTGGTTTTGAAGTACCACACGTACACATTCATGTATTGTCTTTATTTGACATTGCCGATCTAGATCACAATAAAGCTCACCGGGTGAACATCCAAGATTTATCTAAAGAAGCTACCAAGATTAGATCTAAGCTTAAAGTATTGAGCGCTAAAAAATGAATATCTATGTAGTTATTATACTTTCTATCGTTCAGGCAGTGACAGAGTTTTTGCCCATATCGTCATCGGCGCACCTACTTTTAGTCCCTTGGGTTTTTAATTTTACTAATCCAGGCCTAGCCTTTGACGCTGCACTACATATTGGCACAGCCCTAGCCCTACTGGTCTTTTTTGGTCAAGAATTTTGGCAGATGCTAATAAAAAAAGACAAGTTAATTAAATACATAATAATAGCCACCCTACCAGCTCTATTTATTGGTTACTTTGGCGATAAATATATTGAACACTATTTACATGCTAGTAGTTATGCCCCTCTTGTTTTAGCAATCGGTATGATATTGTTTGGATTTTTACTACTATATGTCGATAAAACTGCCAAACTATACGAATCTGTTGACAAAATTACATTAAAACAAAGTGTAATAATTGGTTTTGCTCAGGCTGTTGCTCTTATACCCGGTACCTCTAGATCTGGTATAACAATTACTGCAGGTTTATGGCTAGGTTTAAAGCGAGAAGACGCTGCTAGATTTAGTTTTTTGCTTGCCACACCTATATCTCTCGGTGCAGGACTATATAAAGCACTTAGTTTAGTTAAAGAGCCTGTTAAGTCTATATCAAATTTAGATATCATTTTAGGCATAGTAGTAACGTTTGTTGTGGGGTTATTGGTCATTAAATGGTTACTAGACTACCTTAAGAGTCATTCAATGTTGATATTTGTATTGTATAGAATTATTTTAGGATTAGGTATAATAGCCATATGGTTAATAAGACGATAAAAATATTCTGTGATGGTGGATCTAGGGGCAATCCTGGTCCAGCTGCGGCCGGTGTTGTATTTGTATCATCAGAGGATGAGGTATTAGCAGAGTATAACGAATTCCTTGGTATTCAGACTAATAATTTCGCTGAATATATGGCGGTAATACTAGCTTTAAAACACATTGAGCCATATAAAGACTTTAAAATTGAGTTTTATCTAGACAGTATGTTGGTAGTTAAGCAGCTAAATGGTGATTATAAAGTTAAGAATGCCAATATTAAGCCTATTTATAAAGAGATTATTTCTTTAATTAACAACTTAAATATTAGCTTTACACATGTTTATAGGGAAGATAATAAACTTGCTGACGAACAGGTAAATATTTGCTTAGATAACCAAACTCTATAGACATTTTAGTAAAAAAGTGCTATATTATTACTGATAAGTTAGTGGGTAATCAACCGGCATTAGGCGGTAGGAAAGTCCGAACAGCTTAGAGTACGGTAGTTGTTAACAGCAACCAGAGGTGACTCTCGGGAAAGTGCCACAGAAACTATACCGCCCCTAGCCACTATTAGTGAGGGGTAAGGGTGAAAAGAGCGAGGTAAGAGCTCGCAACTTCTATGGGTGACTGTAGAAGGTGGTAAACCCTACCGGCTGCAAGATTATGGGCCCATCTGCTTATTTGGCAGAAGAGTTACTCGCTCTTTAAGGGTATATCGCATGATCCGTCGATCGACGGACGCCCGCAAGGGAAGATAGATGATTACACATCCGTCAATAGACGGAGGACAAAATTCGGCTTATAGCTAACTTATTATCAAAACACCCTCTGGAATAGAGGGTATTTTGATATAATAGGCATAAGTATGAGAGTAAAAATATGAAAAAAAGAAGCGAGTTATTGTTTAGAGCTCTACTGATACCTATCGACTATTTCATGATTGTATCGGGTTTTGCTTTAGCTTATCTTATTCGTCACGAACAAGCAAAACCATTAGCCTATTTTGTATCTGGTAAGTCATTTTTAATAGTAATATTACCGGTCCTTCTGCTATGGATAGTTATATATGCTTTCGCAGGACTATACGATCTTAAGGCAACTCGATCTAGGCTATCTGAAACAAGTCGGGTTTTAATGGCGTCAGCAGTTGGTGTAATGGTTCTAATAATAATAGACTTTTTCTCCCAACAGCCAATATTTCCATCTAAAGCTATTCCAATTTATGGTTTTGTGTTTGCTGTTATTTTTGTTACTACATCGAGGTTTATAATGTACTCTTTACAACACTTTCTTTATCGCATGGGTATAGGAACACATAATGTACTTATAATCGGCAATGGACCATCACGAATTGGTTTTCAAAAAGATCTCCTAGATGAATTTAGATTATACAGAGTAGTTAAGAATATTGCAGTTAAAAACGACATAAAACCAAGCCTACTAAATTTACTTCAGCAAAAATATTCTATTGATGATGTTTTCTTGCTAGAGGAGGGCTTAGCAAAAGAGATAACTGTTAAATGTGCAGGTTTTTGTAGACAAAATCAGATTCAATTTCATATAGTACCAACTGTTGCCCAGATGTATGATGTGCCGATGAGGATGAACAGGATAAAGAATATACCAGTTATGGAGATAATATCAACACCACTTGAAGGCTGGGGAAGAATAGCCAAGCGACTATTAGATCTTGTACTATCTATTACAAGCCTAATTATTGCACTCCCTTTTATGTTGGTAATTGGTATTTTAATAAAAATATTCGATCCTGGCCCGATGTTCTATGCCCATAAGAGACTTACTAGATCTGGTAAAAAAATATTTATATACAAGTTTAGAACAATGAAGCAAATTTATTGTACAGGCGGCAAGTTCGGTAATAAAAGTGATCTAGAAGTTTTAAAAAGCTTTAATAACTATCATATTATCGAGGAGTTTAAAGTTAACCACAAGGTAAAAAATGATCCTAGAGTAAGTGGATTGGGGAGATTTTTAAGACGTACAAGTCTAGATGAACTACCCCAGCTAGTTAATGTAATAAAAGGCGATTTGAGTTTCGTTGGACCAAGACCAATAGTTGAGGCAGAACTAGAAAGGTATGGCGATGAATCTGGATTATTTCTTCACATCAAGCCTGGTTTGACTGGTTTGTGGCAGGTTTCTGGCAGAAACGATGTTAAGTATGATAGTAGGGTAAAACTTGATGTTTATTACATAGAGAATTGGAGTATTGGTCTAGATTTGGCGATTATTTTACGCACTATACCAATTATATTGTTTCAAAATAACGGGTATTAATGCAGTGACTAAGGTTGCATTGGTTCATGACTGGCTAACTAACCTCGGTGGTGGAGAGAGGGTACTTGAGGCTATGCAAGAAGCATACCCACACGCACCTATCTATACAAGTGTTTACGATTCGTCTAGGATAGATTTATTTAAAAACTCTGATGTGCGAACATCATTCTTGCAGCACTGGCCACTGGCAATACGAAAACATCAACTTTACCCAACTTTAAGAACTTTGGCATTCGAGAGTTTTGATTTTTCTGGCTATGACATTGTAATATCGTCAAGTAGCGCTGAATCTAAGGGTATTGTTACGCCTACTGAAACTACACATATCGCCTATATTCATACTCCCACCCGTTATTATTGGAGTAGTTACGAAGAATACCTTAAGCAGCCTGGAATGGGGGCATTAAACCCTCTATTTAAGGTTGTTTTGCCTAGAGTAGTAAAAAAGATGCGCCTTTGGGATTATGCTGCCTCCCAAAGACCCGATGTAATGTTGGCAAACTCTAAAACTGTCGCAAAAAGAATTAAAAAATATTATCACCGAGACTCTACGGTTGTGTATCCACCGGTTGATATAAGTAGATTTACTCCAACAACCAAGAATAGTGATTATTATTTGGTTGTCAGTAGATTAATACCATACAAAAGAATAGACTTGGCTGTGAAAGCATGTAATAAACTAGGACGAAATCTTAAAATTGCCGGTAGTGGCCCAGAACTAAAAAATCTGCAATCAATTGCTGGCCCAACAATTGATTTTATTATCTCACCTTCTGATACAGAGGTGGCTCGTTTGTATGAAAAATGTAGGGCGTTAATATTTACAGCCTATGAAGATTTTGGCATTACCCCTGTAGAATGCATGTCTGCAGGTAGACCCGTAATAACTTACGGTAAGGGTGGCGCTAGTGAATCAGTAGTAAATAATAAAACAGGATTGTTTTTTAATAACCAAACAGATAAAGCCATTACAGAATCTATTCTCGAATTTGAGCAAATGCATTATTCACCTGAAGAAATAAGAGATAGAGCCGAAGATTTCTCGAAAGAACGGTTTATATCGCAAATACACGAGATAGTTAATAGTAAGGCCCTAAAGAGTGGGTAATGACTAAGCAACACAAAAGTAAACCTAGTAATATTTTGGTGGCCATAGTATTGTCTACACTGCTTCTTGGTATATACATAGTGTCCGTTAGGGCAGGTCAGTACTTTCAATCATTAGAAGAGAAATCATCTCAACTTAAACCCTACCAGGAGCTATACAAGGCTCTGGGTGGATATTCTAAGCCTCAAAAAACTCTATTAGTGCTTGCAAATAATGCGGAGATACGCACTGGAGGAGGCTTTATTGGCACTCTAGGTTTAGTTAACTCTAGCAAAGGCAAAATAAGTGCTGACCCACTTGTAGGTGTATACAGTATCGATTCACCAGATTTTTGTAAAGATAGGAATTATACTCAACCAGATTACCTTGCTATCAATCTAATCGACTGTTCGTCTTTAAGAGATAGTAATAACTATTTAAGTTATCCTGATAATGCTAAAAGGGCGTTGTATTTTTATCATCTTAATACCTCTGTACCTGTAGATAATGTTGTTCAGATTACACCACAAGTACTAGAAGAGCTTCTGGGTAAACTAGGGTCGGTATATCTGAAAGACTATGATATTACGGTTACTAAGGAAAATTTTCGAGAAACTGTACAGCTAGAAGTAGAAGCAGGAAAAGACAAACAACAGAAAAAAGATCCTAAGTCTGGAGTAATTGGGAGTCTTGCAAATCAGTTAATTACTAGGTTGTTATCTAAAGATATTCTTGAAATAAAAGATTATTTACCTACTTTTCAGGATCTAATTAACCAAAAACAGGTGGTTCTGTATAGTACTAATAAAAATACTCAAGAACTCATAAGACAAATTGGTGCTTCTGGGGAGATTAAAAGTTACGATGAGAATTATCTTATGTTGGCTGAAGCAAATTTTGCTGCCAATAAAAGTTCACCATTTATTAAAAACACTGTAAATATGCACCAGACACTACTGAGTGATGGTAGTAGTACGGTTGATCTAGAAATAATATCTGCACATACTTCGCCCAACAGAATAAACTATATAGATCCTAATACGAATAAATCCATGTGGTTGATAGGAGAAGATAAGAGTTATATTACGATGGCCCTACCACCAACCACACAACTTCAAAACGTCTCAGTAGGGTCAAAGCCATACGTAGTAACTAAAGAGAACGAAAAATTAATCATTGGCTATTATCGATATATGCAACCACTAACGCAGAGTAGTTCAAGCTTCAAATACACAGTACCTACCAAGTACTTATTTGGTGATAAGCTTGTAGTAAATACCGCTATTCAAAAACAGATTGGAGGCTGGCCGTACACAATTAATTATTCCTTAACTCTACCCACAGAAGATTATGAGCTTACAGCTAGTAGCTTGAAGGATGTAAAGAGAGAAGTTGGCAATAGTAATACCGTGTTCTATACTGGTAATGTTAACCAAGATGCAATATTGAGCTTTATATATGAAAAAAAATAAAATTCAAAATGTAATTGTTATGAATAAAATGGGTAAACGGTACGACGACGATGCCGGTGTTTTAGATGCACTAAAAGGTGTAGAACTAACAATTACACAAGGTGATTTTGTCGCAATAATGGGCCCGTCTGGTTCTGGTAAATCAACCCTTATGAATATTATTGGTTTGTTGGATCAGCCAACTTCTGGTGAGTATTTACTTGATGGAGTTGATACAATAAGTCTTAATGAAAAAAAATTAGCTAGACTAAGACGAGATAAAATTGGTTTTGTATTTCAGAGCTTCAACTTACTGCCTCGGCTAAACGTAGCTCAAAATGTTGAACTACCAATGGTTTATGCTAAGAAAAGTAAACATGAACGCAAAAATAAGGTTGTTGAGGTTTTAAAGATGGTAGGACTACTAGATAAAGCTAAAAGTCGTTCAAATAGAATGAGCGGTGGACAGGTACAGCGGGTTGCAATTGCTCGTGCTCTTACTAATAACCCAAGCTTGATACTTGCAGATGAGCCTACCGGTAATTTAGACACCAAAACAGGCACCGAAATAATGAACCTACTCAAGGAGCTCAACAAAAAGGGCGTAACTATCGTGGTTGTAACGCATAATTCTGAAGTGGGTAGGTATGCTAATAAAATAGTATGGGTACGAGATGGTGAACTACACAATAAGAGGGTGGTGAGATGATTTTTCAGAATATTAAGATGGCTCTAATTAGTATTAAATCAGCTAAAATGCGATCTTTTTTAACTATGCTAGGTATTGTTATTGGAGTGTTTGCTGTTTTAGTAATGATAGGAATTGGAGATGGTGTGAAAGTCCAGGTGAGCGGAGAAGTATCTGGTTTAGGAGCAAACTTACTAACAGTGTCATCTGGCCAGATCGGTAATAGTACTTCTACAGCAAAAAATGGTCAACAACAGAAAAGCAGCGGTAGTTTTAACTTCGCTAGCAGTATTGGTAGTTCAACCCTAACCGACGAAGACGTAAAGAGTATTGAACAAACAAAAAACATTATTAACACTGCACCATACAATATAGTTTCGTCTGTTGTAACTTACGATACATTATCTACTAGTTCACCATTTATAGTAGGTACTACCTCGAGTTTTAATGATATAAGACAACTACAGTATGAGAGTGGTAAATTTTTTACAAACTCAGAAGATGAATCCAAGGCTAGAGTTGCGGTTATAGGTGCTGATACCAAGCAAAATCTTTTTGGGGATAGCGCAGCTATTGGTAAAAGAATTGGTATTCGCGGACAACAGTTTGAGGTGATTGGAGTAGTAAAAAAATCAGATTCTGGGTCTGGGCTGGGAGCAAGTTCAGACGATATTGTATATATTCCTGCAAACACTGCAAGCGCAATTACCGGCTCAAACCAAATATTTCGTATAATAACTCAGGTAAACTCTTCTGAAAATATTGCAAGTACCCAAGAAAGCATAAAAGAAACTATCAAAAAAAATCATGGTGGTCAGGAAGATTTTAGTGTGCTTACTCAAGAAGATTTACTCTCTACATTTAATACTATCTTGGATTTATTAACTACTTTTGTTGTGGCTATCGCAGCAATCAGTCTATTAGTGGGGGGTATTGGCATTATGAACATAATGTTAGTATCTGTAACTGAACGTACTAGAGAGATTGGCATAAGAAAGGCTATTGGTGCAACCAGCGGCAATATACTTAGTCAGTTTTTAATTGAAGCTATTATACTTTCTATTATAGGTGGACTACTTGGCTTGCTACTTAGCTACCTAGCAGGTCTATTAGTAAAAAGATTTGCCGGTATCACGCCCGTATTTAGCATCAAAGCTCTTATACTCGCCTTAGGAGTGTCTTTAACGGTTGGAGTAGTGTTTGGAGTCGCGCCGGCTATTAAAGCTGCTAGAAAGCGTCCAATACAGGCTCTAAAGTCTTTATAACAATGGCAAGTATTTTAATTGGCAGTGGTAAGATTGATAGTAAAGGTATTTATGCCAATCATGATTTTCGTATTGGTGAAAAAGTTTTAGAGTGGCGGTTAAAACAATTATCACAAAACGAATATAATAAATTAGATACACTTGAGCGTAAATTTGTGCATAGTTTTTGGGGTAAAATGTATCTTTATGACATACCTTCAAGATATACAAACCATTCTTCAAAACCAAACACACGAGCCGATTTTGAGCTAGCTTGCGATTTTGCTTTGCGAGATATAAAAAAGGGTGAGATGATTACTACGAATGCTACAGAAGAAATTTTATTTGAACTTACTACTTATATTGAAGCTCATGAGAAAGAATCAATTAGTAATTTTAACAAAATTCAAGGTGGTTACCGTAACGCAACCGTAAGTTATGCAGTAGACGGCAAGAGCAAGTTGCTATGCCTTCGTAGAGAAGAAGGAAACTGGCGTATTGTATAAGTAAGCTACTTAACAGTTTTGACTATTGCTTCAAAAGCTTTTGGCTGGCTAACGGCTAATTCAGCTAAGATTTTACGATCAATCTTGATATCGGCAGCTTTGAGTCCGTGAGTTAAGCTAGAGTAGTTTGTGCCGTTTAGTTTCGCAGCCGCACTTATTCTGGTGATCCAAAGTGATCGCATGTCTCGTTTGATATTGCGTCTGTCTCTGTACTGATAACTTAAGGCTTTGAGTACGGCCTCGTGAGCCTTTCTATAGCTAGCTCGGCGAGTTTTGCTATAACCCTTGGTAAGCTTAATGATTTTTTTGTGGCGTTTATGGGTGGTTACACCGCGTTTTACTCTCATAATATAATTCCTATTTAACTCCCACCATTTTTTTGGCATTCTTACTATCACCTTTTGCCATGCCATGTTCTAAAGTATAGGCACGCTTACGAGAGCTTGATTTGAGCGTGAGTTTGTGAGCTCTAGTAGCTTTTCTACGCAAAACTTTACCGGTTCCGGTAACTTTTATACGTTTTGACATGGTTTTATTGGTCTTTTGCTTGGGCATTTTTAATAACCTTACCTTGTTATAATGTTATGTATTACTAGATTTACTATCTGATTTTGAAGGGTTAGAGACTAGTTCTTTCTTGAGATGAACAATAATAGACATATCTCTACCAGTCATTGACACCTCAGATTCTTGAATGGCTACATCGGATAGACCTTCAAAAAACTTATTTAGAACTACCTTACCAAGTTCTTGATGAGCCATCTCTCTTCCTTTAAAACGAGCTGTTATCTTCACTTTGTTACCAGACTCTAGGAACTTTCGAGCCGCTCGTTGCTTAACTTCTATATCGTGCGTACCAATCTTTAAACCCATTCTAATTTGTTTGACTTCAACGCTTTTTTGATTCTTACGACTCTTCTGACGTTGTTTCTCTTGTTCATATTGGTATTTACCCCAATCTAACAATTTACAAACGGGTGGATTGGCGGCTGGAGATACTTCAGCCAGGTCGTAACCATGTGACTCTGCCATTTTAAGAGCCTCATTAAGCGTAACAACACCCAGTTGTTCACCATCTTCTCCTAGTAATCTCACTGAAGAGGCTTTTATTTCATGATTTAGACGTAGACGCTGTTTTTTTATGTTATCTCCTTAAGCTCCAGACAATAATAGCATGATAGATTTAAGAAATCAACCCTGGAGACATGATAGCCTGCAATTCCTGGCCCTTCTTAACTATTAATCTAATAGCTTTCTTACTAAATCCTACCCTAATTGATTGTTTGATTAGGCCAGCATGAGCATCTGATAGCGGAGTAGACGACTCTATTCTTATCTTGTCGCCAGGAACTCTAAGTTGTAATTGGCTATTTGAAGACCCGCTTTTTTTCAAACGTGATGAAGCAATTTTTAGCAAGTTACCATCTCCACTTGAATTTAAAGGTTTACTAAAGGCCTCTAAGAGTATTGCGGTGTTATGTGGCAGTAGCTCTTGATTTCTGTTGTGCAAGACAATGTTATCGGTTGAAAGACTAATCTCTATTGAATCATCTATTTGTATGAGCACTTTTCTTTGATTCTTGGATTCATTTTGTTCAACATTAATTTCTAATTGAAAGAGAAAATAGTTTTGACCACAAGACAATGCAGTAAGCTCAATAATTTTTCGTTGGGCTATCACATCACATGCTTCTTTATAGTCTTTTACGCCAATTCTTCTAGCTAATATATTGAGATTACTCGGTATGTAACCAAACACAACGTCTGGATTTAGATGTTTCGACTGACCTACTAGTGTATCGAATGTTCTGTCGGTACCCACAGCAATCACTGTAGTGTATTTTTGACCATATTCACGACACAATGTAGTAATTTCATCAACATTGTGTATTTTAAAATCTTCTCCAGCAATATTTTTTGTAATTTTCCACTCAGAAATATAGCTAGTTAGCGACTGTGAGTCTAGAGCGCTTTTATCATAAAATAAAGCGTACATCTAACCTCTCTCCATCTGTATGCCAGCCTTAATAATAGCTCCCTTATCTACCAAAATATTCTGTGTTTTTACATCGCCAACTAGAGTTGCACAACTTGTAATGTGTAGCTCGTCGCTAATAATACATTTACCACTATACTCACCTTCAAAAATAGCTGTCCTAGCAAAAATGCTTGCATTTACTGAAGAGTTTTTTGCTAGTTCGACTAAGCCAGTAGTAGTAATATTACCTGTGAACGCCCCATCTATATATATATCTTGGTCGGTTTTAAATTCACCCTTAACCTTAATCCCTGGTCCAATATAATACTCCGCGAAGCTGTTAAAGGGTAGTTCTTGGGGGGTTTTTTTAAATATTGAAAACATAGCTATTTATTTTCTTGTTTCTTTTTACTATTTAGAGCCTTTTGAAGTGCAATAGTTTCTTCATCTGATAGGTTGTACTTACTAAGACCTTTAGATATCTCTTTTGCATAAACTCGGGTACCCGTACGGGCATGCACACTAGAGATAATTACACCATTATTGTGATTATCTAGTAGTGCGAGTACAAAACTCTGGTCTCCGCCAGTGTCACCAAAAGGGTTAAAGCGAATCAGAGCTTGCTTAGAAACAGCGAACTGTATTTGTTTGTGCATATTTGCACTAAATTGCGCCATTTCATCAAGTTTTTGCAATGAATCATCTACATCTTTAGAGTATTTCTTAATTAAATCTTCAATTTTTTTTGCATCTGCGCCCTGTAGAAACTGGCCATATTTTTTTTGGAGTTGTAAAAAACGCCATTGCGAATAGGCAAGAGCAACAATTGACAGACAAAATAAAATAATCAACACAACCATGGTAGTTGGTTTCTATTATAGCTTTGAAAGGAGTTAATTGGCAAATTCAATATAGAACCTGCTAAAATGGTATCCAGAAGGGGATAATACTATGGCAAAAAAGAAGAAACACAGAAAAACTCGTAAGCAGAAGAATGCACAGAGGAAGAATATCTCTACCAACCCTCAGACAGCTAAAAAAGAGGTTGTTGAAGGTACTAAATTAAGTAAAGAATCAAAATCTGCTAAGCCTTACACAAAGAGTAGCCCTACCCAGCAAGAAGATATGGCTGTTAGGTACTTTAGGCACGATGTTAGGCGCTCTTTTACATTAATAGTGGGTATACTATTAGTATTTGGTGTATTATATCTTTTACTAGACAAAACAAGTATTGGTACTCAAGTTTACTCTATCATTAAGTTTTAATAACAACATTAGGATCTAGGCTGTAGCTCTAGATAGTCTATATTGAAGTGCTTCGGTGAAGTGTTCGGTACTAATCTCTTTACTACTATCTAGATCGGCTATTGTTCTTGCGACTTTTAATATTCTCATATAGCTACGCGCACTTAAGTTCATTTTGTTAAGTGCCATTTCAGCGAGCTTTTCTACTTCTGGCTTGAGATTACAGAATACTCGAATTTGAGAGTTGGTCATTTGGTCATTTGTTATTAAACCCATATTTTTAAAGCGTTTTGTCTGCACCAATCTAGCCTCTAAAACTCTCTTTGCAACCTCTTCACTAGACTCCGACGCCTTACCTTTTAACAATTTACTACTATCGATCTTGTCTACATGCACTTGCAGATCAATTCTATCGAGTAAAGGCCCAGATACTCTAGTGTGGTAGCGGTTGAGCTGAGCTGGTGAACAACTACATACCTGAGTACTATCGCCAGAATAACCACAAGGACATGGATTTTGGGCGGCAACTAGCAGAAATTGGGCTGGAAACTGATAGGATGCAGATGCTCTACTTATAGTAACGGTACCATCCTCAAGTGGCTGTCTTAGTACTTCTAAAACATTCCTTGGAAACTCTGGTAATTCGTCTAAAAAGAGTATGCCACGGTGTGCAAGACTGATTTCTCCAGGTCTAGGCCATTGTCCACCACCAATTAGCGCAATACTACTAGCGGTGTGATGTGGATTGCGAAAGGGTCGAGATGTAATCACCTCGGCCTGAGCCGAACCAGATAGACTATGGATGCGTGTTATTTCTAGCATTTCACTATAACTAGGAGCGGGTAGGAGTCCGGCTATAGCTTTGGCGAGCAAGGTTTTACCCGACCCCGGAGGGCCAGACATGATTATATTATGATTACCGGCCGCTGCAATTTCGATTGCGCGCTTGGCTTGTTCTTGACCGTAAACTTCGGCAAGATCAACCTTTGAGCTCTTTGTAGTTCCTTCAAAGCTGGGGCGTTCATACGGGGCGATAAGCTTTTCGCCCAAGAGATGTTGGTATAGCTCGAATAAATTCTTTACAGGGTAGACTACGAGTGAATTAATCATCGCTGCTTGAGCTGCAACACTCTCAGATATAAAAAGCTTCTTTATACCAAATTTTGTAGCTGCCTGAGCCGTGGCTAAAGCCCCTGCAACGTTACGTGTAGTACCGTCTAGGCCTAACTCACCACAGAAAAGACAGTCTGAGGGGATAGGTTCTACCTGACCACTAGCTACTAGTAAGCCAACAGCCATTGCTAGATCAAACCCAGAACCGTTTTTAGGTAGATCGGCGGGAGCGAGGTTTAGAGTGATACGTCTTGGTGGAATGTGTAGTCTAGAGTTTTTAAGTGCAGCTCGGACACGTTCCTTGGCTTCATCGACTGCCTTATTAGCAAGACCAACAATAATAAAAGCCGGTAGACCGTTGTGCATATCGGCCTCCACCTCAATTAGTTGACTTTCTAAACCTACATGACTCACTGCTTGAATATTCGCTAACATTTTACCCCCTATTTAGTACTTTTTTATCATAATATACGAATATAATACGAAAAGCAAATAAGGGCTAAATTTATTCTCTATACCATTGTGCTGCTGACTCTGGTGGTACAGTATTTATTACAATGCTTGTTGCAAGTTCAAAACCTCCCCAAGTGTTTGATCTACCACAAACCTTTAAACAGAAACGATGATTCTTACTTACACCGTTCTCTAGGTACATATTGTGATTGATTTTATGTAGGTTAAGTTTTTTTAGGTATTTTTTAAGATGACGAGCGAGTGACTTAAGCTCTGTTTTGTTTATGTCGGTAGACAGACTAAAGTGTCTTTTGGGAAGCATCCAGAATTCAAAAGGCCACTGACTAGCGAATGGACAAAAAACCAACCAGTGTTCGTCTTCAATAATTATTCTAGATTTTGATTTTTTTTCATATTCAATAATATCTTCATAGGCGTTACGCTTATTCTCTTTTTGATAATCTTCAGCAAGCTGAGATTCTCGCAGAAATTTTTGGGGTATTATTGGCAAAGCAAATATTTGACTGTGAGCATGGGCGAGGCTGGCACCGGCAGAATAGCCGTCGTTGCGAAACACCAATACATATTCAATACCGTTTTGATCTAGAAGGTTGGTGGTACGGGCTTGGTAAGTTTCAAATATTGAAATTATTTGTGTCTCACTCAGTCGAGCGAAGGGAGTGTTGGCAAGCGGTGTATCTATTACAATCTCTTGCTTACCATATGCTTGAGGGTTGTTTGGGGTAAGACTCGGGTATTTATTTTCAACCACCTTTACATACCAACCACCACGCTTATTTTTGAGCTTACAAACTTCAAGATTACGATCAAGTCTTGGGCTCGAGGCAGTCTCAATAAGTATATGGCCTGTGTCTTTGGTGTCGTAAGGGCGATTACCACGATTTGGTGCAATAATAACTAAGCTGTCATGCAGATAATCCCGACGCATATCGGTTTCTATCCCTTTTACGTTAAGTTTAATACCTCGATGTGCTGGGGTAATACGGGAGTGTATAGGGTTATGATCATTTATACCAGATTCTTTAGTCGTGCTATGGGTTTGTTTATGGGGGTTTGGAATAGACATATATACCTCTTATGGTATCAGTATTGTCCTATTGGTGCAAAAAGTGTGATAATGTATGAATATATGGTGAAGAACAAAAAACGTGTATTGGTTATTTCTGCCAGAACTGGTGGAGGACATAGGGCTGCTGCACTGGCGATTATTAATGAACTAGAAAAACACTCCGACAAGGTAGAGGTAATACACCATGATTTTATGGAAAATGCACCCCGTCCAATTAGAGACATTCCCAAAATGTACTCTGGGGTCACTAAGTTAAAATCTGCGTGGGGGACAATCTTTAAGCTTACCGAGGGCACTAAACGAGCTCAATTTGCTCTAGAGGCAATGGGTATGCCGTACAAAAAAGAATTTAGACAATTACTTGACCGCTTTGCTCCAGATCTGATAGTGTCTTGTCATTTTGGAGTAAACCCAATACTCTCAACATTAAAGACTTATGATCGCAAAATACCATTTATTACAGTGGTAACAGACTTAGTAACTGGGCACCCTATGTGGTTCGATAAGCGAGCCGACTTAATAATAGTACCTAGCCAAGAAAGTTACTTGCGAGCTAGGGGGTTTGGCGTTCCTTCCTCAAGGCTGAAAGTAATTGGTCAGCCAGTATCGGCGGATTATAGTCACGTAAAGCTCACCAAACAAACCGCCAAGTCTGATCTAGGTTGGCCGGCCGATTTACCTACAATACTTATTATGGCCGGAGGTGACGGTATGGGTAAGATAAACTCGTTGTCGAGAAAAATCGACAAAATGAACCAAAATGTTCATATGGCAATTATTGCTGGACGTAACAAGAGCCTATATAAAACTCTTAAGGCTAGAAAATTCCAAAAGCCAGTTAATATTTATGAGTTTAGAGACGATATACCTACAATGATGCGAGCTGCCGACGTGCTTCTTACCAAGGCTGGACCAGGTACGATTGTAGAAGGTATTGTTAGTCGTCTGCCCATAGTACTCTTTGATTTTCTGCCCGGCCAAGAAGAAGGTAATCTACTCTATGTAGTTGAGAACAAAGCTGGTATTTGGGCTTCTACTAATACTCTAGCCGTCATAGCTGTACAGGACATACTAGATGGAGTGGTGCAAATTGGTGGTTCCATGTATGAGAAAATTCGTCAGCAACATGTAGATGCTGCAAAAAATATTACTAAGTGTGTTTTACAATACACTTAAAAAATAGACTAGCTACTTTTTTATCAAACTCAATAAAAAAGTAGCGATAGATAGACTTGCTTTAGGAGTAGCAACTTTTTTGATACTTTTACGATAACCAGAAGAATTATTTATTATTCTTTGAGTGGCATGAGCAATCATTTCTGGCTCTAAAGCTACAATACCTAGGTGGTGCTTGGTAATGTATTCGGCGTTACCTTCTTCTTGGCCCGGTATGATCTTACAAATAATTACTGGTTTAATTGCTCCTAGGCATTCCATTACGGTTGATCCACCGGCCTTAGTAATTACCAGATCGCTTGCGAGAATATATTGCGATATTTTATCTGTCCAACCAATTAGTCTAATGGTTGGGCCAAAGTTGGTCTTTAACTTTTCATATAGAGGTTGATCTCGTCCAGTAATGGCAACTATCTGGCTTTCTGGCATTTTCTGCTGGAGCTGCTTAATAGTCTTACTAGCTATGCTAGATCGCATACCAGTTACGAGTGATAGAATTATTTTTTTGCTACTATCAAGATCTACGCTTTGTAAGAATTTACCTTTATTAAAAGATTTATCTAAAAAACTAAGACTAATAGGGTAGCCCAAAACCTTGATTCGATCTTTTTTAACCCCTAATTCTTGTAATGAATGTGCAGTTTCGGTGTTAGGTGCTATGTAGTAATCGCTATCGCCAGTTGCCCATGAGGCATGAATAGTAATAGAGTCGGTAATAACAGATACCAAAGGAACATCTTGAAAGTCTTTTTCACGAGCTAGCGAAGCTATGTATTGCCAGTGTGGTGAGTTACAAATGATTAAGTCTGGGTTTTTGGAGTGAAACAGGTTTAATATTTTCTCGCGACTCAGGTAGTAGTTAATGCTATTTAGGGCTATAAAAGGTAGTGGAAAATCAGTGGAATCAAAAAAGAACTTATATAACAAAGGTGCGTATTTTGATGTGTCTTCATACATCTTTTTTGAGGTCTTGTTGAGTAAACTACTAATTGTTTCGGTAAAATCAACTATCTCTATCTTAATAGGCTCACTAGATTGTGCTAACAAACCTTCTTCTATGGCTCGTGCCGTTGCCAAGTGACCCTGACCATAACTAGTAGTTAAGATAAGAACATTTTTCATTGTTTATAATTATACCAAAGTTGTATTAGGGTTTATAATTAAACGTATGAAAAAACACCTGGTTATTGGTTCAGACCTTTTTAAGCCTAGCATTGGTGGTACGGAGACTGTTACCGAAAATATGGCCATTAATCTTACCAGGTTTGGCTGGCGGGTAACGGTAGTTGCACCGGCTGAAAAACATGTTGCATCAACCCCAAAGTTAGTAAAAGACCCCGGTGGCTATGAAATTTTACGAGTTAAATCGTATGGTTTGCCTATTCAAAAAGACTTACGTTTTAGTCGGGGTGCATATGAGCAGATTTCGAACTATTTTAAAAAACCCGAGAACAAACCAGATGTTATTCATGTAAACAATCCATTTCCTACTAGCCGTACACTCATGAAGTTTGCCAAAAAACACGAAATCTCGGTGGTAGTAGGCGGACATCTTATGCCCGAAAGCTTTACAGTAGGCTTGCGTAAAATTGGCAATCTGAACAGGCCCATTGATAATATTGGTTGGCACTATATTGCAAAAATTTATAATAGAGCCGATATGGTAGTCTCGCCTACACAGACCGCCATAGATTATCTACTAGACCACGGGCTAAGAGTTCCAACCAAGGTAATTTCTAACGGCATAGATTTAGAAATAAACAAACCAATAAAAATCACTCAAAAAGAGCGTGATAAATTAAGAAAGAGTAATAATCTAAATGCCCAATATGTAGTGCTTTATGCAGGGCGATTAGGGGTGGAAAAGAAAGTAGATGTAATAATTACATCAATTGCCAATCTACAGAATCAATTTGATATAAAATTACTGTTAGTTGGTGATGGAAATGCCAGGCTAAAGCTTGAAAAACTAAGCAAAAAACTTGGCCTTCAAAACAGAGTGGTATTTAAGGGCTATGTACAAGATTCGTATGCAAAAAAACAACTTATGGCTCTTAGTGATGTTTTTGCTATTGCTTCGCCGGTAGAGCTACAAAGCATAGTTACGCTTGAGGCCATGGCGGCAGGCCTTCCGGTTTTTGCCTGTAGAGAAGGGGCTTTGCCAGAACTGGCCAAGAACGGAGTGAATGGTGGTACTTTTGCCGATGGTGACAGTAATGCATTGGCTAGGCTTATTGGCGGGGTATTGCATGACCCTATAAAACTCAAAGAGTACAGTGCTGGCAGTCTAAAGATAATAAAAAATCACAACATCAAAGATACATGGGTAAAATACAATCAGATGTATGAAGAAGTAATAGCTAAATATAGTACTAAGTAAAAGCCCCCAACAATTTTGTTGGAGGCAGTAATTACCAAGTGTGTGTTCTTGGTACGGGGTCAAAAAAATCTGGCTTGTATTTTACCCTCATACCTTTTCGTACCCAACGACTAAATCGTTTTGAGAACGGGTAGTATGACCTAGTAGTTGCGCCTTTTAGAAGAGTTCTAAACGCAATGCAACCAGTTGGGTTGCTGTTGAGCTTGCACTCACTGCAAATATTTAGGTGTTGCAATAAAGACTCAATTTGGTCTTTGTCTTCTTGTAACACTTCTATAACATACCTTAACTCAAGGTTGAGTTGTTCATGTACATCACGGTGAATTGCTACATCTACACCCACCACAACTCCCTTTGTTGTTACCGGTTTATCATTGAGCAAACCGCCCGGTACCAGTTAACCACTCGAAGTCGTCTTGAGTGAGTGGAATTGGCGGTGGTAGCTTGGCATACCAGCCATTCTCGGCGTACAAGACACCCTGGCGATACAGATAAGTAATAGCTGCCGACATTTCGGGGTCTTTTATCTCGAGCCCCAAAGCCTCAAGGCGCTTTCCTAGCTCGTAACCCATAACTGCTTTAGGTGGGAAGTCGAGACTGTCAATAATGGCTTGGGAGTAGCTCATGAGAGTATCTACGAGCTGTTCAAAGGCTTCTCGCAGATCCATACCTTTGTCTACAACGTTAATATAGAGGATATTTAAAATTGGATCTTCTGGGAGAGGACCAGCCCTTAAGGCATCAATATCGACTGCATCTACAACGGTTTTTATAGCTTTTTCAATTACTTCTTTATCGTTGTCTGGGTTGGACACAATTCTAACTTTCTTTTAGAGGTGCAATTATCGTTACTATTTTATTATATTTAGCGTTTTTTACAAGCATAACCGTACTTGACTTTTGAGTAAAAATAAAGTAAAATTACTCCTTATGGGGCTGTTTAGCTTCGACATGGGGACCTTAAAATATATCTGCGAGCCGAGATGGAATGCACGTTAGTCGTTCCAACAACTTAAGTGCAAATACACTTATTAGTAAGATTAAAGCAGCGTTTACGTTGCCTACTCTTGCACCAGCATACGCTTAAACCGTGTGTGCCGTCTCACTTACCGACACCAGATAGGTAAGTAGGCGCCAATTATCTGGTTGCTACGCTCTTGCTTAGAGTCGAGAGTGTATAAGACTACAGCTCTAAGAAGCGACCTGTCTGTTTGTTGATTTGTAGGGTAGGTATCTTTTTAAACAAAATTAAATCAACTATGCTTGTAGACGATATATTATTAAGCCTTGTGGACGAGGGTGCGATTCCCTCCAGCTCCACCAAAAGGGACTCAGTATAATTTTCTGAGTCTTTTTTGATACCCGATACATAATTATTAATCTTGTGATACCAGGCAATAAATGGTATTATTCCAACGTCCAAGTAATTGTCAATCTTTTAGGAGTAATGAGATGGCAGAGATTGAGATAAAAGTACTTTCCAATATCGATGGAGAAAATCGTTGGAGGCTAGAGACTAATCAAGAACTAGTATTAATAGATCTTTTGCCTAGTATGGACTTTCCAAATGCCAATCTCAAAGATCTGGTGAGTTCTGGAGCTTTATTCGAGATAGGAAATATTATCGTTGGTTGTTTGAGTGTTTTTAAACAAGTAACGACTCACTTCGACCCTGATAGTCCAAATGCCATAGAATTCACGATAGTAGACATAGAACCCGAAGTAGTACGATCAATTTTTAATGACATCATTTTTAATCAAATGGCTCTCAGTATAGCATTTGATACGGGTATGGGTGTATCGGCTAACTTCGCGTAATAGCCTATTCATAATGATACTCAACAAATTCTTATTAGCAGCTCGTAGAAAATATTCTACGAGCTGTTTTACTATTCATAATTAAAAACCCCGATTTTCATCGGGGCAAAGGCTACATGCCTAAGGTTTGAGCCCAGTCGCTGTTCATCTTGCGAATAGCGCCATCAATACGCCTTGCGGCAATATCTCTAAGTACACCGGCAAAAGGATCGCTCTGCAAGCCGAGTAACATACCGTGCATGCGAGATAGGTGTGTAAGAACAGTAGGGTGTGAGTTTACGCGCACCCTGCCATGCGACTTGAGTAAAGTGAAAACGTTATTTTCTTCACTTAGCCAATCCCTTGCCCAGCCCTTAGTGAGCTTCTCTATAGTGTCGTCCCACTCGGCTGTCCAGTGCGGAAAAGGCGTTTGAGTGAGTTCATAGCAGTAAGTCTTACCGTCTGGCTCTACCCATGCCTTATAGACTATGTGGCATGCCAAGGGCATCTCGGCGTCAGAGTAGTAGGCAAAGGCCTCACCTCTGGCGATATTGGCTCTTTGCTGACCAAAGGCATGGCTACTTGCGTTTACACGCAAGATGATATTGTCGCCACGTAAATTCTCTATAAACCAATCAACTTTTGATTGGGTAGTGGTAGTCATGGTATTACTCCAATCGCTCTGGGTCTAGCCCAAACGCTATGGTGGGATAGGTGCATTACAAGAGTCAATCGCCTAGAGCTACCTCATTGGCTGTGACAAGCACATGTAAGACTCTTGGCAGGTATTGTAGCATTTTGTAGAGTTGCTATCAATAATCTGTTAACACAAGCAAAATAACCATTGACTAATATGAGGTTTTTGTTGTAGAATAAACCCGCTTTGGTAATAGATACAGAAAAGGAGAAGTAAGTACCAAGGTTTTTTGTTCATTTACAAACATCCAATATTCCCTAAGAAAGGGGAGGTATGTCAGACATGTCGGGTAGCGGTAGAAGTAGCAGTGAGCTAGTTCTACCACCTAGTACGTATGCCTTTGTCTTAGATTCTACTAAGGGCAAGGTAAGTGTCTATGTGGGTCCTTACAAGAGCAGTCTGTCAGAGACAGATAGGCTAGTTGATTGGGATGATGTTTCGCAGCGTTTCGTAACGTCTCGCGATCTAGAGTCGGCTAAGCAAGTTTGGGCACTCGCCGAAGAAGGTCAGTACATTGTGCTCACCAATCCGGCGCCCAGTAATGCGGCGGCTTCTCATCCTGGTAAGGGCAACATTAGCGAAATGGTCGATCTTGAGGTTGGCCGACGTGTAATTGTGCCTGGTCCTGCAACTTTCCCGTTGTGGCCTGGCCAGACTGCCAAGACTATCGATGGACACCATCTTCGTCATAATCAATACGTGATTGTGCGGGTGTACGATGTTGAGCTTGCTCAGCAGAACTGGGACCGAGCAGTTATTGCTCCTCAGGTACAGTTACCCACGGGAGATACCGAAGGCACGAAGACCGAGGGTAGTGACGATGCAGGCCAGAATGAAGGTGGAGATGGGGTAGACGTTACTTCTACCGACGAAACTCCGGCTATCGTTCGGGTAACCGAAGAGGCTTCACAGCTTACTATGGGGCAACTCATTGTTGTACCCGGTACTGATGTATCGTTCTACATGCCCTCTACGGGTGTTGAGGTGGTGCCTGAAGCTGGGAACCAGTTTGTGCGCGATGCTGTTACCCTAGAGACCCTAGAGTACTGTATTCTGCTAGACGAAAACGGTGAAAAGCGATATGTGCGTGGTCCTGCCGTGGTGTTTCCTAGGCCTACCGAAACGTTTATTACCAGCAGTGGTAGTCGTACGTTTGACGCCATTGAGCTCAACGAGCAGAGTGGTCTTTACGTGAAGGTAATTGAAGAGTACACCGAAGGCGACGAAACCTTTGAGGTTGGCCAAGAACTCTTTATTACTGGCAAAGAGCAGGCAATTTACTTCCCTCGGGCCGAGCACAGCATTATCACTTACGACAATCGTCGCAAACACCATGCTATTGCTATCCCGAGTGGTGAAGGACGTTATGTTCTAAACCGCAACACTGGTCAGGTAGACCTAGTGCGAGGTCCTAGAATGTTCTTGCCCGACCCTCGAAACGAGGTAGTGGTAAGGCGAATTCTGGACAGGCACGATGTCGAGCTAATGTACCCGGGTAATTCCGAGGCTATTGCTGTAAATCAGCGCTATCAAGAGATGAGTAGGGGCCTTACGCCCGGCGAGCATCTAGAAAGTGCCGAGATGTTGCGTGCTTCTTCTGAGGCCGAAACACTACAGTTTAGAGGCTCTGAGAGCTACGCTGGCGACACTATGCAGCGTGGTACTGTTCATACTCCGCCTAGAACTGTTACGCTCGACACCAAGTACGAAGGTGCTGTGTCGGTGTCTATTTGGCCGGGCTATGCTGTCTTGGTAACAGACAAGACTGGTAATCGTCGGGTAGAAGTAGGGCCCAAGGTGGTACTTCTTAGCTACGACGAAAGCATTATGGCGCTCGAGCTTTCCACGGGTCGCCCAAAGAACGATCGCAACCTTTTGCGAACTGGTTACTTGCGCGTGGTCAATAACGTGGTTAGTGATATTGTGACTGTCGAGACGCGAGACCTCGTTACTATTGAGGTGGAGATCTCTTATCGAGTCAATTTTGAAGGTAACACTCCGGGTGCCCAGCAAAAGTGGTTTGATGTAGAAAACTACGTACAGGTCTTAACCGACCATTGTCGCTCTAGGTTGCGCAATACAGCCAAGCGCTATCAGATTCGTGATTTCTACACCAACATCATCGATATCATTCGTGACACTCTTCTGGGTGAAGTTCCGGAAGGTGGAGAGCGCAAGGGCTTGGCCTTTGCTGAGAATGGTATGCGAGTTTATGACGTCGAGATTCTCGATGTTACTATTCGTGACAACGTTGTAGCAGATCTACTAGTAGACGCTCAGAGCAAGGCTATTGCTGGGGCTATCAGACTTACGGTGGCCGAAGAAGAGGCGACTCGTGAACAGCGCCTAGAAGAGCTCAAGCGTTCTACTCTAGAGGTTCGTCAGGAAACTGCCGAGACCGAGGCTTTGATTGCGATGTCTAAGATCGAGCTAGATCTTGACCGTCGCTTGGCCGAAGTAGCGTCTGAGCTGCAAGTAGCTGTAGAAAACCTCAAGGTTGAAGAGCAGGGTCTGACTGTGGCGCGCAAGCGCACCGAACAGCAGATTGCTCTAGACAAGAAGCGTGATGCTATGGAGCTCGAACGCCTCACTCTTGAGACTACCGAGTTTATGCGCCGGCTAGAGGCTGTTGATGACACGCTTGTGGCGGCCATGCAGTCGTTTGCCGACAGCGCTATGGTAGAGAAGATTATTACGGCGGTTGGCCCTGCAGCACTTGCTGCCGGTCTTACCACTACCGATCTACTAAGCCAGGTATTCTCTGGTACTCCTCTAGAGGGTATCGTCGACTCTCTAGCGGACCGACCCTTTGCCACCGGAAACAATGGTCGTAGGTCGGTTTCTGCAGGAGACCTCTCCTAGTAAATTCCTAGCCCACTAAGGGCTAAAAACCACAGCGGTTAATGAGATCCAATCTTATTAACCGCTTTTTTATTACTGTTTATTATATTGACAAAAACATGTACTCCACCTACAATACCTCTAGCTTTAGAACCTTTTAAACAACACAGGAGAGACAAGCAATGTCTAAGAGAAATCGCCGAAGAGGTGGCAGGGTTAAGTATAAGGCTATCAATCTATTTGGTATTAGAGACATTGTATTAGACCCCGAGACCATAACACTACTTAATGGTAGAGGCTTAGAAATTAATGGTTGCCTCGTGCGCCCTTATAGTAATATTAGATCAGCAGACTTGCAAAGTGGCTTTAATCAAGGTGCTTACGTATCAAAAAAATGTGGAAATTGCGGCGTAAATAACTCTAGCGTAACAGTACCTATCGAATTGACATGGCAGCAAGTTGAAGAAGCTATCCAAAGCCCAGCTTCGTATTGTGACCTCTGCAAGAACGTTAACGAAAAAGCGATTGAGGCTCTTCGCGAGTATATTGTTAATTGTGAGGCTCGCAAGGCCTATATAGAGTCTGTTTTTGCCTCTGAAGGCTTTGATGATCTAGTAGAGTATACTTGGGGTTACCCTCGTGATTATACAGCTATCCACCCTAGAATGGTTCTTGGTGAAGATTACTATTGGCTACCTGACTGGATAAACCAAGCCGTTGATACCGAAGCTTTAGCAAAAATCAATATACTTGCCCGTAAACTTGGTTGTAGAACTATTTTCAAAGAGGGTTTTGTGGTTCTTAGCCCTATTCCTACATGGCGACGCCTACGGTTTAATGATTCTCGAACCGGTATAAACTTAGATGAAGCCATAGAAAAGCTTGAGTCTTACCAGACTCATTTGGCAGCTATCAATACCCATAAGGCAATGCATAGTGGACTTGTAAATATAAGCTAAAAAACATACCCCACCAATTTGGTGGGGTTTTTACTTATGCTTGCAAAAATACCAAATAACACTATAATCAAGCGAGCAAAGTACATCTACAACATTAAGAGAGAGTATATATGACTCAAGACAACGAATCTATAAACAGCCCTAGCGATAAGCCAGAGTCTAGTACTTGGATAACGTGGCCAGAGGTAGTGTGTTTATTAGGTGTTTGGCTGATTGGTGGAGTTACTATTATCTGTGTTGCTCTAGGTGGATATGCCAATCCTAACCACGCAGTCACCCCGGCAGCATTTTGGCTTGGAATGGGTATGGTGACGGTTAGTTTTCTATTGTTGTTTCGTAACTTAATTATATATACCGTAAAGGCCATTATAGAAGAATGGTAAATAATTTCCCCTCACCAACTAGGTGAGGGGTTTTTCTTATGCTTGCATTCAATACGTAAAAGGCATATATTCGTATTCAGAACCTATTGGTTTAATAATCGCTTGCTTTTACCTCGTAAGGCTAATAACGGGGATGAGCGACGTAGCAGCTAGGCATTAGCCAATACCTAGCTGTATCTAGAGACGTATTCTCTAGCGTGGTCTGGAAGGTGACCAGACCTCGACATACGATAACTGTCGCGTTTGCTAATGTGGTGGCACCTTTTTCGACAAAAAGAAAACGCTCTTACCGGGCGAGGGGTGGACCGGAGGCTCAATCTCACTGAGGCGCAAGATGAGACCTAGACGCCAGTACAGAGCCCTCACCACACTCTAAATGTACTGGTAGGGAGAAGGTAAACTCCTAGTCGTGGCCAGGTCAATGTTTACTTAGTTTCTACATAAGAGTACCACATTACTCTTACTAGAATCGGGTAGACGACCTGGTTGCGCAGCTTTCTATCTAGCTCTGAAGCAGAATATGTTTCAGAGCTTTTTACTTATTAATTATTCTTATCCCTATAATCACCTTGTAATTACTACTTAGATGTGATATACTTGTCTACAAGTAGGTATCTCTTTAATCTATGATCTTGTTTCAAGAATACTAGTAAAGAAAATAAGTACGTCCTG
>CAZKFZ010000003.1:0-124983 GCA_964552475.1 uncultured Candidatus Saccharibacteria bacterium | reverse complement strand
TTATCCCCTACTTCCAGAACCAAGTAGACACCAGGGTATCGCTAGCTTTTTTGGCAGTGTCGTCATTAAACGAGGTATTTATAATAAAGCCAGTAATAGCTTTGCCATCTAATAGGTAATTCTTACCGGTAGGGATAACTACTACGCTTTGTTGGTCTAGCCCGTTTACTTTTTGAATTACCTTTTTGGCATCAAAACCACCAAGCTTAATATCCTCTTGGCTAGTAATAGTACCAACTTTGGCTTGATCTACTAGTGCCTGTAGCCCAGTAAGGGTATCGGTGACGGGTGTGACAGCAATAGTGTATTGTGAAGTACTGCCGAACTTGGCAGATATTTTACAGGTAGTTTTGGCGAAATCTACGGTGGTAGGTAAGAGCACACCAAATGTATAACAGTCTCTTTCTACTTTTTTGTAGCCTTCTGGTATTGCAGCCGGTGTGGTGGTGGTATTGTCGGTGGCAGTTTGGGTTTGGTCTACTTGGGCCTGATTAAGATCTACTGCTGGTTTACGTTGTGATCGACTAACTATTACCAGCACAATACTAATTATTAATATAAAGCCCAAAGCCGCGCCGGCTATTAGCATTATCTTGGGTGGAAACTTTTTTTTGGTTTCGGCCGATGCGGCATTGGCTGCTATAGCATTGTTGCTGTCACCAAAGTCTGTTGGCAAGGTGTCTAGGTTAGGGGTTTGGGCCTCACCTTCTACTGGTGGTAAGCCAGTGCCAGGATTTATATCTACACCAGGCTGTAGTATTCCGCTCTGGTCTGCTGGTGCTGTAGGCGCAACTGGAGCAGGTTCTAATGGAACATTTTGTCCGCTCAAATCGAGAGTATTCTCTAATGGAATTGGAGCCGAAGGTTCGCTAGTGCTGGGTGGTGCAGGCTCGGTGTTTGGTATAGGGTAAGTATTTGCATCCGGGGTAGTTGGTGAGCTCGAGAATGGATCGGTAGATGGCGTAAGCGACGACCCTGTGGGTGGTGGCTGAGTAGGTAGGGTTTGATCTTGCGCCATATTTGTAGCAGTATCTAAGCCGGGTTGAGATGGCGTATTGAGAGCAAAATTATCGGTGCCAGCGGGTAACTGGCTGGCATCTTGGGTGGCTTGCGACGCCCATTCTGGCTGTACTGGCTGGGGTTGATTAGCTGGGTCTGGTTGGGCGGGTGGTGTAAGTGGTGGTGTATCGTTAACAGGTGGCAAAGCAGACCCGCCTACTTGATCGTTCGGAGGATTTGTTGCGGGAATAGGGAATGTATTATCTTGATTATCTTGCATAGTATCTTTGTTTTTAAGTATAGCAAGCTAAAATGCTCACTGCAACATAAGAGCTATGCGATAAATACGTTGGAGCACTGTCTACTAATACCTATCATATTAGTCACTAAATGGTACTATATATAGTATGCAAAAGATCAAAAAAATTGGCCGAAGAATAATACCAAAGGGTTTATTAGATAGCCTTCACTACCCCGAGGCAATTATTTACTCTAAACGACACGGTACCCCTGCTAACTCAATGGTAGTAATTGGTATTGTAGGTAGTAAGGGTAAAACTACTACTGCCAATCTACTTTGGTCTAGTTTAAATGCAGCTGGTTACAAAGTGGGCCAGATTGGTACTGCCAATATTCGTATAGGCGAGTACGAAGAACTTAATAAATGGCATATGACCATGCCAGGCGCGCCACTTATGCAAAAAATTCTCAAGCGCATGCAGAGGGCTAATTGCGAGTATGTGATTATGGAAGTTCCATCTGAGGCCCAAACCCAGTGGCGTCATATAGGAATAAACTTCGATATGCTTATATTTATGAATGTAGAGCGCGAGATAATGGCGGCTCACAGAAATAGTATGGATGTACTACACTCCCACAACAAAAGAGTTTTTTCGGCTCTCGAAAAAAGCTCTACCAAGACTGTTAATGGTAGAAAAGTAGAAAAATCAATTATAGCTAACCTAGACAGTCGTCATGCAAAAGATTATTTAAACTTTAATATACCCAACAAGCTTACTTTTGGTATAGATAGTAGTAGCCAATACAAGGCTTCAAAGATTACTACAGACTTAAGTGGTACTACGTTTTTTGTAGGCAAGCAAAAATACCATATCAATTTAATAGGCAAAATTAATGCCATAAATGGTATTGCGGCAGTTGTGGCTGCTTTGCAGTTAGGTGTAAGGCCCGCACAAATTCAGGCTGGTTTTGATAGCCTTGGTGTAGTACCCGGCAGAATGGAACCTATTGATGAAGGGCAAAAATTTGCAGTATTTGTAGATTACGCCCACGACCCCGTTAGCATGCAGGCTCTTATGGAGACCGGTGAACAGTTGCGTGACAAGAATCGCAAACTTATCGTGTTATTTGGTGGCCAAGGTGGTGGTCGGGACCAAGAGAAACTACCAGAGCTTGGTATTATTGCTGGTAGACACGCCGATTACGTAGTAATAAGTGATGACGATCCATACGACGAACCACCTATGGATATAATAAATACCATTGCCGTTGGCGCCAAAAAAGCTGGTAAAGTAGTAGACAAAAATTTATTTTTGGTTCAAGACCGTAGAGATGGTATTCACAAAGCGTTAGAGCTAGCCAAGCCTGGCGATATTGTATTTATTGCTTGCAAAGGTGCCGATCAACTAATGATGCTCGCCCACGGTAAGTCTATTAAGTGGGACGATCGCGAAGTTACACGCCAAGAACTTAAAAAACTATTAAAATAGTTACTTTTTAAGCAAGTGTACTGGTGGCTTTTTGGCAAATACCAGAGTGTTTTTTATCACAAGCTTTGCAACATATAAAAAGGGAGTGGCATTTGGGCTCGTTGCAATCAATATATCTATCGCTTGGCTCATTGCAATAACTGCATTTGCTTAATATATTTTTACCGCTTGGTGTCTCGGTGTTGGTTACCATACGTTCGTCAAATACAAAGTTCTTACCTTTGAAATAACCGTTGGGGTACTTCTCTAAATATTTTGCAATCCCCCCTTCTAGTTGATAAACATCTTCAAAACCTTCTTCAATGAGTAGTGCACCAGCTTTTTCACAACGAATCCCGCCAGTGCAATATATGAGTGCTTTTTTGGTTTTATCAACTTTTAAGTTCTTAACGTTTTTTGGTAGTTCAAAAAATCTAGTAGTATCTGGCTGAATAGCTCCCTCAAACCTGCCTACCTCATACTCATAGTTGTTACGCATATCTATTACGGTCATATCGGTTTTGTTTTTAAATAGTTCGTGAAACTCTTCGGGTTTTAAGTACTTACCATTTTTCTTTACATCTACCTTTTTACCAAGAGTAACTATTTCGTCTCTATGTTTTACTATAAGCTTGCCAAATGGCACTTTGCCGGCCGGCGTACGCTTAAAAACAATGTCGTTAAATTTGGGGTGGGCGTTCATATACTCTGTGTAAGCACGCAGCTGTGCAGTAGTACCAGCCACCGTACCATTTATTCCCTCACTGGCGATAATAATGCGGCCCTTTAAGCCAATACCAGCACAAACCAATTTGTGTTGCATAGTCTCAAACTTAGGGTCTTTAATTTTTACAAATTTGTAATAAAGTAATACGTAAATTGTGCTCGACATATTAAGTGATTATACCTGATATTTGTACTATTTTCTAGCTCTTTATTATTAATGCTTATACTTGTACTATAATGGTTAATATGATAAAAACAGTAAGCGTGCTAATTGCCCTACTCAAGGAGTAAATAGAAGTGACGAGTACCTCACAAAGTGTTCACAATGGGCTTGGTGGTGACAACAAGCCAACATCTAAGTATAAAAGAATTCTGCTAAAGCTTTCGGGTGAGGCTCAAGGCAAAGTATATAAGCTCGAGGATGGCACAGAATTCATTTCCGGTTTTGACACCGAAAAAATGCGAAACACCGCCAGAGAAATCAAGGCGGTTCATGAGCTACTGGGTGTAGAAATCGTTATTGTAATTGGTGGTGGAAACATTTTTCGTGGCAGAGAAGCTCGAGATATCGACAGTAATACCGCAGACTACATGGGTATGCTAGCAACTGTGCAAAATGCGCTAGCCTTTGAGGATCTTCTCAGGCAAGAGGGCGTAGATGTTCGTATGAACTCTAGCCTAGAGATTACCGGAGTAGCTGAGCCGTATATCTGGAAGAAGGTGAAGCGGCACCTGCAAAAAGGTCGTTTTGTTATCTGCGCTGGTGGATTGGGGGAGCCTGGTTTCACTACAGATACTGCATCGGCGCAACGTGCGCTCAACTTGCACTGCCAAGCTATCTTTATGGCCAAACAAGGTACCGATGGTATCTACTCTGACAACCCCGACACCAACCCAGAGGCTACTAAGTTTAGTAACCTCACTCACTTCGATGTAATCGCCAGAGACCTTGAGGTGATGGATGCTACTGCAGCCACCCACGCTGGTGAACACAACATTGATATAGTAGTTTACGACGGTGGTGTGCCCGGAATGCTAGAAAAAGCTCTCTGTGAGCCAGATAAATTCGGCACCTTGGTTAGAACCATTAAACCTTAATGCTTCTCCCGAACTAAATAGTTCGGGATTTTATTTTTGTAAATATGCCTTCATTAGATTCCAATAGTTATCTACCCAACCCTGCTCAATATCTTTATAGAACTTACTTGGCACACCTGTTTGGGTGAACTTTAGTTCACAGCCATTGTCTTTCTTGCTAAACTTAAATGTTACTTTAGACTCTACCTCGGCTGGCCAATCACTAGCCCTCCAAGTTTGTACAATTTTTTTGTTAGGTACAATTTCTAAGTTTTTACCAGTTGCATAACCTCCCCATACACTAAACTTACCACCAACTTCGCGACTCACTTTGGCGCTATCGCTTGTAAAGCCAGCATGTTTTTTCTCATCCATGATTAGCTCATACACTTGCTCTGGGCTGGCGCTAAACTCTATTGTTTGTTTTATGACTCTAGCCATTTTTGAACTCCATGCAGGCTTATTTCTAGCCTGTTTTTGAAGTCATTATCCTTCAAACTCAAGCCAACCTTATCACCATAGTTGTCTAAAAAATCTTGATGCTGTTTATATGTTTTAACTAACTGTTTAAAGTCTGTAAAACCTTTATTGGTATATATTTGTTTCAGCTTTTCAAGACTATAGTCTATACTTATTAAAAAATATGTGTAGCCAGCATCTTTATACGTACTATCATCATTTCCCCAAAATCTGTCTACACTAGCATCGTAGATAAAATTGAGTTTACTTGCTATAAGTTTTTGTACTCGTTGCTCTTTAATAGATAGGTAGAGACTGGCGTCAATCTCACCTCGTTCAGCTAAAAGCTCTTCACGTACCGTATCGTTATTGAATATAGGTAGATTGAGGTTCCAACTCAAATAATAAGCTATACGGGTTTTGCCACAGCCAATTGGGCCTGCAAATAATATCCTATAAGGACTTTTGTTCATGGTTATAGTATATCATTTTGCCAACGCCACAATCTCGGCCATATCTTCTGAGCCCGACCAACTATTTACCGCTACTCCGTTTTCATCTACCTGCACAAAAGTGTTTTCAAAAGGTACATTGTATTTCTTTCTAAGCACAGTGTTTTTGTTGTAGTCTACGCTCATAATAGTAAAGTTGTTGGGTAGTCTAGCGGTGTTGTCTTTGAGTTCTTTGTCGAGTTGTTTACTGGTTTTCGACCAGCTTGCGTTAAAAAACAACACCACTTTGCCGTCTTTGGCTAATACAAACTTTGCAGGATCATAAGCTTCGTATGAACCCGCCCGCTTTATAACGGTTTCTTGTACTGGTGCATTTTGTAGTTCGGCTTTTTGGTTTTGTTGAGTAGCAACTTTACTCTCATTGAGTTTTTTTTGTTGCCACTTTTGATAACCATACACACCACAAGCTACCAAAGCAATTAACAATACTAAGCCAATTGTAGCGACTATTTTTTTTCTAGATCTGTTATTTTTTATTGGCATAAGAAGTAAGTAAAACTTTTAATAAAACAATTACTACTAATATAGCTGGTAGCCACAAGTCTAGGCTACCATTTACTACCTGCACACAAATAGCCACCGCCAAAACACTAACTGTTCCTAAATATATAAATCTTTCCATAAGTGGCATTTGAGGATGAGATTTTTGGTGTTTTAACTTACGCCAATGAGTGACTACAAAAACTAGCACTGCAAGCATAAAAAAAGCAAGTAAAACAAACTGAAAAACCACTGTTGAAGCTGAGTATATCGGCACCATAAAAAATAGTCCTAGAGCAAAAATAATTAGTGCAATTAATACCTCTGTGCCAAACTTGTGTTCAGTAAGTGCATCGTCTTCTTTTATGGGTTCAATATTTGTGCGATGTTTATTGTTATACTTTTTTTGCTCGTGTTTTATATGGCTTTTTTTACTCATACCCACAATTGTATCATGGTTGTTTTTAATAAATAAAAAATCGCTCCTATATGTAAGGTACGGTGGTATTTTAGATTTTGCCTAAAATATTATCAATCTTTTGTACAAGTTCTTGGTGGTTTTTACTGTTCATCAGCTCAACTCTCATGTCTGATGCATTGGCAAAACCATGAACATACATTTTTATAAATTTTTTAAGCGGCTCAAACTTTTTTGTACCATCGTCACCCCAAGTTTTTTTATGTAAAAGCACATGCTCTTTTAGTATTTTTAGCATACTTTTTAATGTTTTTTCTAGTTGTGGTTCAGTAAAGACAAAAAAATCCTGAAATATACCGCGCCCTATCATTACACCATCTACTTTGCTTTGCTGAGCTCTACCTCGACCCTCCTGCAAACTTAATATATCGCCATTACCTACAATAATAGTCTTGGGTGAGATTTTATCTCTCAATGACACAGCCTTGGCTATCTCTTCCCAATTAGCGGGTACCTTGCTCATATCACGTTTTGTTCTGCCATGAACCAAAATTGCATCTAAGTTTTGTTTTAACAAAAACCCTATCCAATCATCTGTTTGAATATGATTAAACCCAATGCGAGTTTTTACACTAACCGGAATTTTACCTTGCGTTCCCTCTTGGGTTGCCTTAATAATTTCAGCAGCTAAATCTTGGTTGTTTATTAATGCCGAGCAAGCCCCACGCTTTATCATATCTTTTACCGGGCAACCCATATTTATATCTATTCCGTCAAAGCCCATTTTTACAATATCGCTGGCCATTTGTTTGTAGTTACTGGGGTTAATACCCCAAATTTGTGCTATCAAAGGCTTCTCTTTAGAAGTGTGTTTAAGCCTGGTGGCAATAGCTTCTCTGCCAGGGCTACACCAACCATCGGCATTAGCAAACTCGGTCATCATAAGATCTGCAGGGGCATGTTTTTGAACAATTCTACGAAATACGGTATCTGTTACATCGTCCATTGGCGCAAGCACAAAAAACGGTTTTTTTTGCTCCGTAAGTTTACTCCATATATTGTTGGTTGTCTGAGCTCTAATTTTACTCATAGTCTGAAAGATTATAGCTGTTTTTTTGTTATTTTTCTATGGTTATTTGTCACACGCAACAACATTTTTCGTTATAATTGTACTAATGGACAAAACCCCAAAACCAGATTTTGTATACGACCCGCTAAAAGATAAGGGTAAAAAACCCAAACCTGAACTCGAAAAATCAGATTACCTATTTGAACCCAATAAGCATCACACCGATATACAACCCAAACACAACTCCAAGAAAACACACTTAAGTGAGGATTTTTCAGACCTCCAAAAGCCCGAACGTCCACTTTGGCGTAGGATATTAAAAGTAGTACTTATTGTTCTAGCTATTTTAGCCATTATAGCTGGAGCACTAGCGCTATATTTTTATTTGCATGCAAGCAAGATATCAACTAACCCGTTCGATTTTAGCTCTAAACTGAAGGGTGAAAATGATGGTAGAGTAAATATTTTGCTCTTGGGAGTTGGCGACCCTGGCCATGCTGGAGAAACTCTAGCCGATACCAATATGGTAGTAAGTATCAATACTAAAACTCAACCCAATCAGGTAACAATGATTAGTTTGCCGAGAGATTTGCGAGTAAAGATTGCTGGTGATGGCGAGAATAAACTAAATGAAGCACATTCTTTTGGGGAGAGTAAAAAACCACCCCAAGGAATAGAAACTAGTAAAAAAACTATAGAGGATACTTTGGGAATACCTATTCACTACTATGTAAGAGCTAATTTCACTGGCTTAAAAGAGGCGGTAGATGCCGTAGGTGGAATTGACATAGATGTGAAAGAAGCACTTATAGACCCAGAATATCCTTGTGATAAAAACGAAAACAAAAGTTGTGGGCTCAAAATAGCAGTAGGCAAACAACACATGGATGGTGCAACTGCTCTAAAATATGCCAGATGTAGAAAAGGCACATGTGGCGATGACTTTGGTAGAGCCTTGCGTCAACAAGAAGTAATAACTGCCGTTAGAGAAAAGGCAGTATCAAGCCAAACCCTCACCGACCCTGCCAAAATTAACAGCCTAATAAGCGCCGCAAGTAGTAATGTAAAAACCGATTTGAGCCTAAAGAATATTCAAAGATTACAAGAAATTACTAAAGGCATAAACGTCGCCGATATCATCAATGTAGTATTCTCACTCAAACCAAATGGTTTTTTAGTTAGTAGTAAAACCTCTAGTGACTTACTGCCTGCAAGTGGTAATTTTGAAGATATTCAAAAGTTTGTGGCCAATATTTTTGAGCTTGGTCCAATATGGAAAGAAGATTCAACTATCACAATTCTTAACGGTACAACTACTCCTGGGCTAACAGCTAGGTTTAAGGCAAGTCTAGAGGCTGATGGCGTGCCGGTAACTATTGCTAGTATGGGTAATGCAAAAACTAAAGACATTGTAACTACTCAGGTTATTGACTATACCGGCGGTAAAAAACCCAACACCGCCAACTACTTTGCTAAGCTATTTGGCGTAACTGTAACTACACCAGACACCCCAGTAAAAAACCCTGTAGTTGATTTTGAAATTATTCTTGGCTCTGACTACGCAAGTAAAGTTGCGACTCCTACAACCAATTAAAAAACCACTAGGCTAAGAGCCTAGTGGTTAGTTCTTGTCTATCTAACAGGTCGTCGAATAGTATTAATTCCAAGCCCGTCAGAAAGACCACTTGTGCGACCTTTGGATGCTTTTGAATTACGTAAACATAGATATGTGAGTGTAAGCACCACTCCAATAAACACAGCTTTTTTCAGATTCATCCATCTACTCCGTTGAGCGGGTCAGAGGCCGGGTCGTCGGCAAAGCTCCAGCCGGCTTCTTGGTCTCTTTCGTACCGACTGCGCTGAGCTCTAGTTGCATAACCATTTGTATTACGTTTATCTGTTTTGTGAGCGCGCGCCACAACCCAAAATACTGCCCCGGCAAAAACTGCCAAGACCACAATTGCTTTTAGCGTAGCCATATTTACTACCTCTGTTCATGTAGTAGGTACTGGCGACTATACTAACATACTTTTTCTAAATAGTGAAGAGTTATTTTTGCTTTAGTAAATTCACTAAGTATAGATTGGCTTTTTAACAAAAAAACAAAGCCAGGTAACACTTTGGTGAGGGTTAGCCCTGTCTGGTGTAGTTTTTCTATAAAATTTTACAACTCTAAAGTTTGCTTTTTGTAGATGTTCCACGAATTCATCATACTGCCAAAAAGCAAAGAACCTTGGCGGTAGCTGATCTTGACCAGGATTGGTAACAAAATCTTCGCCCTCACCCTGTTTTAGCGAAATAAACCCAAATGCGCCGGGTTTCAAGCATCGCCATATTTCTCTTAAAACACTGTCTATTTCTAGCTTTGGAATATGTAGTAGGCTTGCAGCACACCAGAAAGCATCAAAGCTCTTAGCCTTAAATGGCAATCTTTGCATGTTGGCTTGAGCGAGTTTTTGCTGATTGGTGTTATGCCGAGTTTGCTCTAAAAAACCTTTGGTAATGTCTACAGCAAAGTAATCAGTAATATCACCAAAAAAGCGTGCTTCTGCTCCTACTCCACAACCAATTTCTAGAATGTTACCAAAATCACTCATTTGTACCAAGCGATTTGCAGTAGGAATCCAGAAATCATAATTTGGCATTCTAAAGCTTTCGGCAGTTAACTCATAATATTCGCGGGTTGAGCCGGTGTCTACCACTTGCTCGTCTCCTTTGGTAGGTGCAATAGTATATAAATTATAGTTTACTTGGTATAGCAGTAAAAGCTTAAGCAGTTCCGTGTAGAAATTGTTTGCGGCGTTTTTCTGGAAACCTTTCAATAGCATAGCGAAGCATTGTGCGTGGCATGGTTTTGTATCGATTATTCTCTAGTAAAAAATTTTCTTCTACTTCTTGGGCTACTCGCTTACCAACTTCGCGTAACATCCAGCCAACAGCTTTTTGTATTAAGTCGTGATCATCGCACAAAAGTATTTCGGCTATTTTGAGTGTAGGTATTGGGTCGCCATTCATTGTAAAGGCAAAGGTGCTCATAATGGCTATACGCCGATCCCAAATACAATTAGAACTGGTAAGTTTTACCAATACACTAACAGGTAGATTGTTTTGCAACAAATAATCTCCAATTATATACCCCGCTGAGCTATCTACGATATCCCAATTATTAATATAGCGAGTGTTATTCAAGTAGAAATCATATATTTGTTTTTTGGTACTCTCATCGCCTTTTTTAAACTGCTCTACCAAAATTATTACTGCCGTAAGCCTGTACTCATGCTCTTCGCACTGTATTAGTTTTTCTACTTCTTCTAGTTTGAGGTTATAAAAATGCTTAGCTACTTTTCGCTGATTGGGCACACTTACGCCCAAAAATACATCGCCGTGTCCATACTGTCCTTTAGCTGTTTTAAAAAACCATGCGCTCGACTTGGCTCTTTTGGGGTCGGCTAGTTTACGTAGCTCGGCCTTTAGTTGCTGGGTGGTTACTTTCTGCCCCATTTTACCTTACTCCAAACCCTCTCGTAAAAATAATAAATTGTTGTTCCAGTAATTGTGGTTATTCCGGTTATTGAGGTAGCCATATCAATTCTACCAGTTTGCCAATACACGACTATGAAAGCAGATATAATAATCAACAATCTATATAAAACAGCTTTTACTATTGATCTGGCACGTGTTTCGCTATGTTCAACGAATATTTTGCGAGTATTGTACTTAGTCTTTGTCATTAGTTGTAATTATACATCGATAGAACGTAAAAATACCCCAAACTTCTTTAGTTTGAGGTATTGATTGATAGGTCTAGACGAAGAAACCAACTGCGCTAACGACAACGCCAACCAGCAGGGCAGTAACCCCAAAGTTGCCGATATCGAACTTTACAGGTGCATCATCTGGGGTGTTGCGGTTCTTGACAGCAGAAACTGCCATGGCAACAACTCCAACTCCCAAGATGACTAGCCCCACCATTAGGACTGTGCTCATGTTTTTGCCTTTCTATTTAGGCGGTACAGTGTAACGCAGATATAATAGCATATGTTGCTATATTATTCAAGTATTTTTACTCGATGGTCTATTTCAAAAATTAGCGGCCTATGGTCTGACGGCCCTGCATCTAAGAATTCTGCTGACACAACTTTTATATCTGAAAAGGCATGATCAATACGTTTGTGTTGTCCAAGGCCTCTTATGAACCAACTAAGCCGCGGTGGCCCTACCCAACTAGGTATGTCGCAATCTGGTCCAACCGGAGGTACTGCAGCTGCAAGATAACGGACAGCTTCTGAACTTGGGTGTTCGTTTAGATCGCCAGCAGCTACAACTAGCCCGTTTTTTGCTACCAACTGGTTGAGCAACTCATCATCTTCGGTGTTGAGCTGATCACGATTTAGTCCGAATGGTAAAGTGTAAGAGCGGTGCAAAGATATAAATGTAATGCCATGCAAGATTTCGCCAAGCGCAACATGCCCTTCTACTATTATCCTTCTACTTGCCTCACCGCCCTTACCGGGCGCACGCCCACCAGAGCTAAGATAGTGGTAATTAAAAACTGCCGGAAATCTCGAATACACCGCTTGACCCTCATGTAGCATACCGTTGTGATATTTCATTTTACGGTTTTCTACCCAGTAGCCGGACATATCCAGGGTTTGGTGAATTAGAGTGGGTAAATCGTATGGTTTTCGCCTGCCACCTTCTCTATAACTTACTTCTTGTAGTAAGAGAATGTCACAATCCATAGCTATTAATTTATCTAGTACCTTTTGTGGTTTAGATCTATACCAAACATTCCAACAACCAACTTTAATTGGTCGATCAAGAGTAATAGGATCTAACTCATCTTTAGAATCAAAGTGCTTAGTAACAAACATAGTAGTCCTTATTTTATTGGCAAGGTTCGAATGGAAGATATTTATCAAAAGGTTTTGTAAAACAAAAGTAAAAACCCCAAGCTAGAAGAGCTTGAGGTGATATTTTAGAAAATTAAAAGTAGAGAGAAGGTCGCTAGCAGTAGTATACCAACAACTTGCATTCCTCTACAAATTAGATTGGTAGCCTTGTCTTTACCTGTTCTATCTAACAAAGCAGTACCAAAGACTATACAAGCTAAGCCTAAAAATAGGAATAGTGCAAGGTTCATCAGACCGTCACCGTAGATACAAACAACACGACTACTCCAGTCATTATTACTACACCTGTAGCGATAGTTGAAACTCTGTCAACCGATATCAACCATGCACCCAGTATAATACCGAGTATCATTAGTAAGTAAAGACCGACGAAGCCGCTAAGCGAACCCATACCTAAAAAGACGGTTGTGTTATTCATTATCAGTTTTGCCATAGCTGACGCTCAATAACATAAATTAAAATATCCTTCAAAACTGGTGAGGTACCAGAGAATATGTAATAGCTCGTAGTCTCTAGATGGTGGTTTGGTTCTGTAAAAGAAGTACAAATTCTTACACTGCAATTGGTAAAAATACTATCTGGATTACCAATTACCAAATCTACCTCATAACCACCCTTCTCAATGCACAAAGCAAGAAAATCTTTTGCAGGTTCTGGCGACATTAATTGAGTTCTACCTAGCGTAAGCGGGTTCTTAGAGCCGGTAGCTGAGCCTCGAATATTACCAATTACTTCCTGTACTGTTACAAAACTAGTGTCGAGTAAGTCTTTAGCAGTAAACAACAGTGGACCGTCAATCATGGCTATCCTTTTCTAGGTGCAACGAACTAAGCTATATTACCACCTAATCACTAAAATGTAAAGTATTATACATGAGTAGGTTTCGCTTTTTGTTTGCTATAATACGGGTATGAAAAAAGATGATAATTTTTCTCCACTTGCAGAAGAGATGCGCCCACAAAATCTTAAAGATCTGGTTGGTCAAGATCATATTGTAAACAAAGACCAATTTTTGCATAAGGTAATCAAAAACGGTCAGCCGGTAAGTATGATACTGTGGGGGCCACCTGGTAGTGGCAAAACAACTCTAGCAAGAATAATTGGTGCAAGTGGCGATTTTGAATATACAGAGATATCGGCAGTCACATCTGGCATAGCCGATGTAAAAAATGTAATACAACACGCTAAAGAAGCGCAAAGTTCGGGTCGCGCTACTGTATTGTTTGTAGACGAGATACACCGTTTCAACAAAGCTCAGCAAGATGCTTTTTTGCCACACGTAGAAAACGGCACAATAATTCTCGTTGGTGCCACCACTGAGAACCCTAGCTTTGAGGTAATTGGCCCCCTACTTTCGCGTTCTCGGGTTGTTGTACTACAACCGCTAAGTGAAGATGAACTAAAAACAATTTTACAAAGAGCGGTTAAGCAATATAAAAACAAAAAGCTAGAACCAAAAGCCCTAGACTTATTAGCTCTACTCGCTGGAGGTGATGCTCGTGTAGCACTAAATGGGCTAGAAGTAGCAATGCAAATAGGTGGCAAAAGTATAACAACAAGTATAATTAAGCAAGCTATGCAGACTGCCGCAACCCGCTACGACAAAGGCGGTGAGTATCATTACAATCTTATCTCGGCCTATATAAAATCGATGCGAGGAGGTGATGTAGATGCTGTGCTTTATTATCTTGCAAGAATGATAGAGGGTGGTGAAGACCCAAAGTTTATAGCTCGGCGCAATATTATTTTCGCCAGTGAAGATATTGGCATTGCAGCACCTGCAGCGCTCAACTTGGCTGTTTCTACATTTTTAGCCGTTGAACGAATAGGTAGCCCAGAGTGCAATTATAATTTATTTGAATGTGCTATAGTTTTGGCCAAAAGCAAAAAGTCACGCTCTGTAGCCAATGCAATGACTAAGGCTTTTGGTGTGGCCAAACAATACCCCGACTCACCAGTGCCTCTACATTTACGAAACGCACCTACTAAACTAATGAAAGACTTAGGGTACCAAAAAGGTACTAAATGGGAGACTGGTTTTAAGCACAAAGATGGCTTTTTACCAGAAGAATTACGATCGGTAGACATTTATAAAGACTAGATATATTTTTGTTTTATACCATGCCTAAATGCTATATAGCCAGGTATTGTTGGTATCCAGAAAGTAATTGTCCTAAATATCATTACTGCAGCCGTAGCCTGTGATGAGTCTACCCCAACTAGCATTAGTCCACCAATAAGTGCAGCCTCTACAGTACCAATGCCTCCTGGTGCAGGGCCACACGAGCCAATAGCATTAAATACCAGGTAGACAAACAGCGACTCCCAGAATGGTATGTGTATACCAACCGCTACCAAGCATAGGTAGAAGGCAATATTAGTACAAGTATAGCTTACTAGCATAAGGCATAGCGACTTGAAGCTCTTGGCAGGAGTCTTTAGTATAACCTTAAAAGTTTGTATTATCTCACGGACTTTTTCTTCTATTTTGCTAAGTATGCCTATTGCTCGAATAATAAAATATACTGCCATAATAGCTATGCCAATGCAAAAAAACAGTTTCCAACTGGGTGTAAAACTAGGGTTTAGCCCCACACTTTCCAATCCGCCACCAAAATACACTACAGGTACAAAATAAAGTAGCCAAGCCGTAAAATAAGTAAGTTCTACGGCACCAACATAGCCCAAGCCCTCCTCTAAATTATAGCCAGCCACTACGGCATAACGATACATCAACCCTGGCCCACCCAGCCCCGCCGGAAATATTTTGTAAGTAAAGGCCATGGCTAGTTGTATTAAGCTAGTTTGTCTTATTGGCATGGGCTTAGTGGCAAGTACTGTCATACCCAACCCAGTAAAAACAAATGTAAAACAAAATATTGCACTCGCCAATAATAAAACAGCTACGTTGGCCTCTTGTACATATACAACAATCTGTTGCCAGTCTTGTAATAGTGGCCACATAATATATAAAAGCAATAAAAAAAACGACAACATAGCCATGCGGTACAGCCACGGGTGTTTATGTTCTTTCTTGCTAGATTTTTTTTGCTGATCAAACCAAGACAGATTATCGCTGGCTTGCTTGGTTTCGTGATTTTCAATTTGTTTTTCACTCAAACCGTTACTCATAACACAATTATAGCAATCAAATGAGATATAATACTACAATGAAAAATATTAAAAAAATTGGGCTTATAGGATTTGGTTCTTTTGGGGAGCTAATTGTTAAACATCTTGGCGATAGATACCTCTTTGAGGTACACACTCGTTCAAAACAATCCAGTAAAGTCAAAAATGCCAATTTCGTTAGTTTAAAGAATGCCACTAGCCAAACAATAATAGTATTAGCCACTCCACTATCGGCCTACAAAAAAGTGTTAGAGTCTGTTAGCCAAAACGCTCCTGAAAACGCGATAGTAATAGATGTTTGCTCGGTTAAAGTTGTGCCTTTTAAGATGGCAAAAAAATACCTTAGAGAAGATATTGAATTTATAGGTACCCACCCACTGTTTGGCCCACAGTCTGCAGCTAAATCACTAAATAACCAAACTATTGTGGTTTGTAATCAAAAAGATACTCCTGCCATAGGTAAATTTGATAAACTGCTCAAAGAGCTTGGTCTAAAAATAACAAAAATGACGGCAGTCGAACACGATAAACAGATGGCCGAGGTACACGCCCTTACATTCTTTGTAGCTAGAGGTCTAATGAATACTGGGCTACATAAAAACACGCTTTTAACACCGTCTTTTCAAAAAATGCTAGATTTAGCCGAGTTAGAAACTCATCACTCCGAGGGTTTGTTTCAAACAATTGAGGGTGGGAACCCATATGCCCGTTTAACCCGCCAAAAGTTTATTAGGGAGCTCAAGGCGCTTAATAAGGGAATTAAAAAAATCAACTAGCTTGATGTATAATTAATTATCATGGAGTCTAACAAAACACCTTCACTAATCTTGGGCTTTGGTCTAATAATATTTAGTTTCTTTTTGCTAGGTAGGTTACTTTTTAAATTAGAGTCTACTACTCAAATAGTAGACTACTGGCCGGTATTTATACTTTTTATTGGTTTATTAACCATCAACCCCAAGAATGCCAGAACTAATGGTATTTCACTGGCATTAATTGGTTTAGGAATATTCGGAGTACTCTATAGAGTGGGGGTGTTTCAAACACAAGGTGGGCAAGCCTTATTGGCTGTTATGCTTGGTTTGGTTGGTTTGGTTGTGCTTGTACTAATTGTCTCTAGACCGCGTAAGCCCAAAGTTGTAACTACCAATACCCAACAAGTAGAGCATGAGCAGCCAATAAACAAATCTAATCGTTTTTAGTTGCTGTTTTATATTCAACTTGCTTTTTCAATAAGCTTATGCTACAATAGTAAGTAATTAAAAAACAAAAGGAAACAAAAAATGCCCGCACCAGAACCAGCCCCTATGCCTCAACAACCAATGCAAGATCCTAATATGCAACCTCAAGGCCCTGCTATTATCAAACCCGGCGAAGTTACGCCAGGTTATCATCAATTTACCCCTAATCCAGAGCCACAACCAGAACCTCAAACAGCTCCAGCACCTACACCACCACCAACAGAACCTCCCGCAGGTAATGCAATGCCTCCAGGTGATCCAAATGCCAACCTAAACTCACCTGTTACAAATATACCCGGTAGTTCTACTGAGATGTCAGCACCAACACCACCCAACCCAACTGTTAGTAATCTCAACCCCAAGCCCACAACAGGTAGTCCTGAAGGCCCCAGTTCCAACCCTCTACCCATAGATAATATAGATCCGCCTAGTATAGACCCTGTGCAATAATTTTTAATCTGTATCTTTGCAGTTTGATTTGAGTGAGGCAACAAACTTTTCTAGATGTGTACCTACTAAAATAGCGTCTGCACCAGGCTGTATATCGTTTACTGTTTCAACTAAGCTAGCTTGGCAAAGCCAACCGCTCCAGGCTTGTCTGGCTTGTGAGTAGGTTTCTTTTTTGGGTTTTCCAGTTCTTAAATCGCGCTGATTCCAAACAGCCTTAGTGTTAATCGGTAATGTTAATAGCTCATTTATACTGTTGGGTTCGATTAAACATTTGTTAATGTGTTTTTTGGGTATACGGCCTACCACTAGTACTATATTTGCACCACAATCAAGAGCTTTTATAATTTCGCTGTCTTTTGTATGAATTCCTTTTGCTAAGATTGGTTTATTTGTAAGTTGTCTGGCTTTTCGTATCAGTTGAAGACTACCTCCCCATCGGATATCGGTATGAACAGAAATTATGTCACCATAGTGGCTAGCTACATAAAATAATTCATCCCAACTTTTACTAGATTTATAACCAAATGGCGACCGGGTTTTAACCTCGGCAATTAGCTGGCAATCTATTGGCTTACTTTTCACTTATTATTACCAATTTTACCTAAATGCGTATGTTTGAATCCTTTTGTTGTTTTTAGGCCATAACCCATTAGTCTATCCACACCAATATGTGCAAACCAAATGAGTGAAAGTAAAATAAAAAGGTTATTGGATATTATGATTCCCAAGCCTAGTAGAATTACCGGAAACACCAGAGTGTGCCCCAGGTTATAAATGATTGCTCCTGCTTTATTACCCCATATGTAGCCTACCATACAGATATCTGGTACCAAAATTAACAACAAGAACATCCAGATACTACCTTTTTGTCTAAAATAGAAATAGATTGAGGCTACAAGTATGGCGAGGCCTTCGGCACGTTGAAAAAGTATTGGTATATCCATTTACATTCCTGTTGGGTCCCAACAAGTTCGGTAGTTTTCATTAAGATCGCTTATTTTACTCATGTCGTCAGAGTCTAGTTCAAAGTCAAAAATATCGATATTGTCTTTAATTCTATCCTCTCGAGTAGATTTAGGAATAACAACATTGCCCAGTTGCAAACTCCAACGAAGCATTATTTGAGCAGTATGTTTGGCATGTTTGGCTGCAATTTCGCTTAGTACTGGGTGTTGTATGCGTTTACCATGTGCCAAGGGGCTATATGCCTCGAGGACTATATGATGTACGCTACAATAGTCTTGTAATAGTTTTTGATACAAAAACGGGTGAAATTCTACCTGGTTAATCATGGGTGGCACATTAGTTTGCTCTATGAGCTCTGCTAGATGTTCTTCTGTAAAATTACATACCCCAATAGCTTTGGCTCTGCCAGATTTATATATTTTTATCATTTCTTGCCAACTTTCTTTGCGTTTGTCGGTAACCGGCCAGTGCATTAGATACAAATCTACATAGTCTAAACCAAGGCGTTTTAATGATTTATCAAAAGCTTTCTGAGTTTTTTCAATACCCTGGTCTGAGTTCCATAGTTTGGTAGCCACAAATATTTCTCCGCGCGGTACGCCAGAGTTTTGGATAGCCTTGCCTACCCCCTTTTCATTTAAATAAATTCTTGCTGTATCTATACTTCTATAACCATTCTTAATAGCTAAACCCACCGCCTTTTCTACAGACGAATTAGGTAGTATTTTCCAGGTGCCAAAGCCAATAACTGGCATACTTATACCGTTATATAGATTTACTACAGACTTAAGTGTGAGTTTAGATTTCATTCTTTTTATGGTAGCCTGAGACAACAAATTTATCAAACATACCAGTAGCTTTTTACAAATACTAAATAAATATATTGATTATGGCGATTACTGCTACCATGGCCAAGACTAAATTGACCAATGCGGTTTGGTGAGTTCTTTTAAACAAAGAAATTGTTAATATACAACACGCACCTATTAAGTTCATTAAGTGAAAAGATAGATCGTCTACACTTAAAACTTTAAACGACACCAAGGCGTAAGATCCAATAACAAGAGTCGCTCCAAGCCAGCCGACTATTTCAAATAACAGCTTTTTGTTTTTTTTATTAATACTCATCACATCTTCATTTCTTCAAATGCCCAACTGAGCACTTCTAGCATGTCGTTGTAACTAATCTTTTTGCTTGGGCTGTATAGGTAAAGTACGTTGTCTACCACTTCTATATTTATCTCAAACTCCAGCGCATATATTCGTTCCATAAAGTTAGTGGCAAGCAATTCAAAGCTATTGGCTTTATCGGCATTTGCCGCCCAGACAGCGAATTTTTTATTAAACTCAACACTCTCGGTTTCTATTTTGGTTAATCCTTTGCCTTTTGGTTTGAAATTATACCAACTCTTTTCGGTTACTAATATATCATCATAGCTACGCGGCAGTATCGCTTGCGCTACAGTAATTGGTTCTAAACCAACTCCAGCCTTTGGTTCATAGCTATAAAATTCCACAATCTTTTCACCCCGTTTTTTATCTTTGTAATAGCCTACAACATGGTTGTTGATATCGGCGTTACCAAAGCCAGCTGGGCCAAATATGGCCCCACGGCTCGGCATCATAAGCCATCCAAAATCTGGGTCATAGTAAAAGTTGTTAGACTTGGCAAACTCGGCAATACTAGGGTTAAACTTACTAGTGTCATTGGTGGTTTGAGTGATTGAGCCTAAAACATAATCCTTACCACTCTTCTCAAAAGTCCATATTTCAGAAAAAATACTATTGTCAGCAAAGATCGTTTTATTTTCCTTGTTATCTAGTAACTTATCATTAGCACTTGCCATAAAATATATACTAAAACCACTAGAGTAGTCACTACTTTTAAGTAAAAGGGCTTGAGATATTTCTACATTGTCCATGAGATTTTGACGACCATAGTTTTTTAGTACATTTAGCTCTAAAACCATTTTCTTGTAATAGTCTGAGGTAGTGATACTCTTCATAGCTTTTAGATCGAACTCAGCCCATGCTTTTTGGAATGCCAAAAATATTTCCCTACCACTCTGCGTAAGTTTTTGCTCTTGCTCATTGCCATTTTTTGTGAGATCTATATACCCAGCGGGTGGCCCAGACACTCCTGCCGAACCAACTTTTTTTCCATACTTAGCAATCAGAATAATAACTATAATTGGCAATCCAAAGCTTAAAAAAATAATAAAGGCAGTTCCCCACCAAGGTAAGTTTGCGCTAGACCCCGAACCCCCGCTACTACTAGAGTAGTGCGAGGAACTAGAGCTAGACGACGAGTGACTACCACCACCTGAGCTAGATGAAGAACTACTGCCACCGCCACCACCTCGTGCTAAATATATCGTGTTGTTTGAATCTATATATAAGTTTTTCATGTTGTTATTTATGTACTTTATACTTTAAAAAGAATATCAAGATTGCCAATAGTATAACATCTATCGTGAGTGCTACAGCGGTATTTAGTATAGAATTCTCTACTCTATTAAACAGAAAGTTATATTCAACTATTAAGCCCGCCAACAAAAACATCACACCAATCACTTTTATTCTATTTCTTTGTATTGCACCTGTAATTCCGTTGGCCTGTTTGATTGTTAGTACACCTACCACAACAATACTTAGTGATAGCAATGCCAGAATATGCGTAGATGCAACATGGGAACTATAATAAGCTATATTACTTGCTAGGTAATATTCCGTATTGGCTCTTTTTATTAAGTCTATCGTTAATGATGCAACAGAAAGTATTAAAACAGGCCAAAACATCCAGTAATAGGATATTCTTTTTTTGAATCCTAAGTACCAGATAATTCTAAACATTATAAACAATGCAGCGATATATAAAACATTGCTAACAGTCACTAAAATTTTTATAATCATGCTGTTAGGAGCTAAAGTATATGGTAAAACTAGAAATAAGCTCGACATTCCAAACAATATAGTGCCCCAGCCAAAGTACCTAAACAACGAGGATCTTGTTTTGTTAAAATACATCAAACTTCTTATGCCGAATAATATTGCTACTACACCAATGGCAAATATTGGTAATGTATTTGTTGGAACTTTAAGCATTACTTAATTAGTATACATTATAAAAAACGTTATTCTGTACTTACATTTTTTTGCGACGAATAAAGAACAATCCAATGACAAACCCGATTGCCGCTATTGCGTAGCCTAGCACAATAGCTGGACTAGTATTCTCACCACCTAAGAATAAAAAATTATACTCTACAGTTAGTCCTGCCAATAAAAACATTAGTCCTAATGTAATTAATCTTATCTTTTGATGTTTTTGTTTTAAATCTCTTACTTGCATTAATGTGAGTACTCCTACAATAATTATGCTAATACTCATTAGAGCAAGTAGGTAAAGGGTAACTCGTGTAGTTGGAAAAACTGCAAGGCCATTTTCTACATAAAATCTTGACTGAACTCGCTTCACCATATCGAACCCAAGCGAAATACATATTAGAATAATGGTTGGCCAAAAAAACCACCCAAAAGATACTTTGCGCTTTAGGCCCAGATACCAAATTATTCGCATCTGTACCATAAGCCCTGCATAAAAAAGTAAATCAGCAATTGTAACGGCTGTTTTTAGTACTACCTCACTACTCGAAAGGCCAAAAGGTATGGCATAAAACATACCAGACAACCCAAATAGAACCCCAGACCAAGCATAGTAGAGCGTGAGCGGAGATTTAACATTGCGATAATGTAAAAATCCTCGCACGCCAAAAAAGAATGCTACCAGCCCCATAGCGGCCAGAGGAAAAACGTTAACAGGAATGCCGAACATAAGTACTTATAGTATAGCGCATGTCTGACGAGCTAGCCTAGCGCGCTACTTTGTTTAGGTTAGACTGATAATACAGTATTGGTAGGGTACTTACTACCGCACTTAAAACAATAGAATATAGCGCAAATAACAGATTGGTTTGAGTAAGGTTATTTACCAAAAATTGACTATTTAAATTAATAATAAATAGTGCTACAAAATACAAAATTATCGGTGCAAAAAAGGCTACACCCACACCAAGTTTACCTTTAGTGATTACGTTCATAGCTTTGCAAAATCGCCAAAACCACCAGATATTTACCACTGGCACAAAAAACCACAAAAAGAATGGCACTTTAACACTTTGGGCGTTTAGGGTATTCATTTCAGTTTTGGTGATAAAAAACCAATATATCGAATACAGTCCAAGAGTTAAAATATCGAGTAGTATTATTGCCAAAAGTGAACGGCGCTTTAAATGCATAAAATTATTCCTTTTTTATTACTAATAGCATACTCCAAGATTACGCTTATGCAAATACTGTTGGTGATACTGCTCGGCATGCCAAAAAGTTCTAGCAGGTACGATTTGAGTGACTACTGGATTTTTAAATTTTTTGGCTTTGCTAAGCTCTGCAATCTTGTCTTCTGCTAATTCTTTTTGCTTGTCGCCGTGATAAAAAATAACACTACGGTAGCTATAACCTACATCTGGTCCTTGTCTATTGAGCTGTGTAGGATCGTGATGTTTAAAGAATAGATCTAGTAATTCACTATAACTCACTTTTTTGGGATCAAACTCTATCTGCACAGTTTCAGCATGCCCAGTGGTATGTGAACATACTTGTTCATAGGTAGGGTTATCTATGTGGCCGCCTTCGTAACCTACTGTCGTCTTTACCACGCCTGGCAGTTCACGAAATACCTCTTCTACACCCCAAAAGCATCCGCCACCAAAATCAGCTAGTTCGGTCTCACCTTTACTCACTAAAGTCTCCTTTGGGTAATTGTTTTACATTTATGTTTAGTTTTTGGTTTTCTGACTGTAATTTACGAATAATACCTATCCCGTGATCACTTGCAGATCTAATACTTTTAAAGGTTTGTATCTCTACAAAATATACCTGCACTGCCATACCCAGCATTGCTTCTAGCCCGGTCTGAAATTCTGTTTTGCCTATTGGCACTACTGGCACTCTACTTGTCCACTCATCTTTTGCGCCACCTCTAATTTCGTTTACAAAGGTGTCTACTGGTAGCTCGTAAATTGCACCGCCTTTGTCGTGCTTTATAAATCTGCTTTTATCAGACACTACCACTACCCGAACGTCATTAAACCCACTTATTTGCACCCAGCTGTCATCGTTTTCTACAATAAAACAAGTTGCGTAAGCTTTGTTGGGTGTGGCAAAAACTACTGGACCTTCATTGATGTCGCGAACATGTTCGGCTCGAGGCTCAAACACTTCGATATTGCGATTGGGCGATGCATGGTACAGTACCTCTGGCTTCTTCATTATATATACACCCCATCTTCATAGCACCAACGCCAAGTTTTGTCTGGGTACATCTCTATTACCTCATGGCCAGTTTGTTCATAGTGTTTGTCGGCGTGCTTGCCTATCGAAAACTTATCACAGCCTACGTGTCCACACACTAAGCACTTACGCAGACTTATCCAGTATATTTTTTGTGCCAAACATTCTTCACAGCCATCTGGTGTAATTGGCTTAATATCCTCTACTATCTTATGATAATGATTACAGTCTTTGTTCTTATTCATCAGCTCAATTATATAATATCTGCTACAATTATTCATAAGTAAACATAGGTAGGATTGAAAAATGAAACTTAAGGCATTAATTCTAAACTGCACACTTAAGCCATCGCCAGTGGTAAGTAATACTTCTGCGCTTATCGGCAAAGTTGCGAATATTTACAAAGAACTTGGTGTAGAAACTGAGGAGCTACGAGTGCGGGACTACGATGTGAAGTTTGGCGTGAGCTCAGATGAAGGCGAGGGCGACCAGTGGCCCGAGATTTACGCAAAAATTAAAGCTTGTGACATCTTAGTAATTGCCACACCGATATGGTTTGGTGTGCGTGGTAGTGTATGCCAGCTAGTAATGGAGCGACTCGATGGTAGCTACGCTGATGGTAACGAGCAGACTGGCCAATACCCACTCTACAACAAGGTTGGTGCAGTAATTGTCACAGGCAACGAAGACGGCGCGCACGATGTTGCGGCCAACACACTCTTCAATCTCACTCATCTTGGTTGTTCCATCTCACCCAACTCCGATTGTTATTGGGTTGGTAATGCTGGCCCAGGCCCCAGCTACATAGAGGCCGGTGGCGACAAGCACCTCTACACCAATCGCACCGCTCGCTACCTAGCTCACAATTCCACCAAACTTGCCCAGATACTAGCTCAAAATAAAATCGACACCAATCTACGTGAGCTTGATGCCGAGGCTAAAAAAGTTAGTAACGATTAATCATGCGTGCTACAAAAAGTAGATCATTCCGATAATTCCCCAAAAGATAATGCACAAGATCAGGACAACGAAGATACCAAACCGATCTATCTTGGCATCTACTTCGCTCTCTGGGGTAGTAGACGTAACATCGAAGAAACGATGTACCACGCAAAGCCTTAGGGCGAGTAGAATCAGTGCTGCCATTACTATCAGCCAGGCTACGAACGTCACTATTCCTTTTGAACTAGCCGGATACGAACAGTTGGTATTGTAGCAAATATTGAAGATGGCTGCAATTTATTGCTACTAACTCACCTTTACGTCGGCCGCATCACGTCGGCCGTAGAAAAACAGCAGTAACTCCCCGGCAGTTCCTAACAAAATCGTTTTCTTAATAGAGTTTTTATTCTTTATGTATAACTTCTCACCTGTTTCTATGTTCTTAAAAGTCACATTACCAAGATCTTTAACAAGGTCTTTTTTGATACCAACTAGCCCTCCGAGACTTCCCCATAATATCGCATTGGCTTCTTTACTCGGAACTGGTCGTGTTATGTGTAGTTCACCGCGCAAAAAATCTTCATTGTGTACCCAAAACTCACCGGTGTTGAGAGCAGCTGGCATGTACCATGGGTATTTCTGAAGCTTGTCTATTATGTACCCATGCCCGTGCGCAGCTACCTTGGCGATGCGTTTATCGTGTAACCCATGTAACCCTGGTACAACCAAGCCAATACCACCAATAGCATTGCGCTCACGTGTAACTAAATGAGCTGCCAAATCTTCTACTCTCCAACCCTCACACAGTGTTTTGGCTTGCCACTGCTTGCTATTGAGCTTTTTTAGTAGCTCTATGATAAATTGACGCTCTGATTTTACGAACTGCTTATTTGTCATTACCTATATTATAACAATGTTACAATATTAGTATGAACAAAGAAGAGATTAAAAAGAGACTCGACCCACTTGCTTACAACGTCACCCAAAACAAAGCTACCGAGACGCCGTTTACCGGTAAGTACGTAAACGAGCACTCTGACGGAAGTTATCACTGCGTAGTATGTGGGCAAAAACTTTTTGAGAGTGGTACTAAGTTCGATAGCGGTACAGGTTGGCCAAGTTTTGATACTACAGTACCAGACTCTACTAAACTAGTAGAAGATAACTCACACGGCATGCACCGGCAAGAGGTTGTTTGTAGTAAATGTGGCGCCCACCTTGGTCACATGTTTCACGACGGCCCTAAAGAAACCACCGGCCAGCGCTATTGTATAAATTCTTGCGCACTAGATCTCAAAAAGAAATAGTTTATAGTTTTATACTAGCTTCACTTAATTGTTTACTAAAAGGTACTGTCTTGTGATATTTAAGAGTTTGCAAGCCAGCTTCTTGTGCAGCATATAAATTCTCTGAGAGGTCGTCTACCATTAATACTTGGTTGGGCTTAAAACCCAAACTATTTACTACCATTTCATAAAGACCTGGGTCGGTTTTAGGTAGCCCAAGTTCGGTGGTGTTTTTTATAAACTCAAAGTAGCGTTTTACCTTGCGCTCTTGTAACCAGTTGGTAATATCTGAGTTAACCGCGGTAAGTACACCAAATCCATATTTCTTGTTGTGATCTTCAATAAACTCAATTAGTTCGATGTTTAGCTGATCGCTACGAGGAAAGTACAAAACATTATAGAAATCCCAGAGTACAAACTTGATCATAGCTGTTCTAGTTGATCCTGCCAATCTTCAATAATCTTAAAACTGTCTTGCCAAAATTCTGTGCTCTTCATGTCGATGCCAACTTTTGCCAATACTTTTTCAGGTGACTGAGACCCACCAGCACTCAATATTTGTTTAATCTTAGGAATAAAACTTTCTCCTTCATCTTTGTAGCGCTTATACAGAGACATGCTTAGTAGCTCACCAAACGAGTACGCATAGCAGTAGAATGGGCGATCAAAAAGATGTGAAATGTATGCCCATTCTCGTCCAAACATACCATCCACCTCTACACTTTCTCCAAATTGATCATGCAGACTCTTCAACCAAAGTTTCGAGAGTTCCTCTTCAGATATTCCTTTTGACAGCGCTTCGTGTGCATCTAACTCAAATTGTGTAAATCCATTCTGGCGCATGATTCCGGCATAGCTATCTGCGAGTCTGTCTGCTAGCAAAAATCGTTTTTGACCATCATCTTTTGCCATTGAGAGTAGCTTGTCGAAAAGTATCATTTCGCCAAAAGTAGATGCTGTCTCGCCGAGTGGCAACGTAGTATGTTGTGCAGAGATGCTCAGATGATTACCAAAAAGATAATGTATACCATGACCAAGCTCATGCGCGATGGTACTCACATCTCTTCCCTTACCTGCGAAGTTGGTAAGCACATATGGAGTAATAGTAGGAGCGATACCCGCACAAAATGCACCACTTATCTTATTATCTCTTTGTTGAGAATCGATATGACTAGCATCTACAATGCTACGAGCCTTAACAGCAAATTCTGCATCAAATTCTTGATAAGCCTCAAGCACCAAATCTACAGCGTCATTATATGAGATGTGTGAAGTATCTTCACCAACCGGAGCGTACAAATCAAATCGCGAAAGCTTAGAGTGACCCAAAAACTTAGCCTTGTAGTTAAAATACCTGTGGTATATCTTACTATTTGCCATACACACCTGTAGAAGATTACTAATAGCCTCATCTGGAACATGATTAGCGGCATTACGCATAGCAATAGATGTAGGATAGCCCCGAAGCTTGGCAGTATACATCCAGTCTTTAACTCGAGCCTGATAGATAATAAAGAACTTCTCGATGTTTTTACTATACTCCTCAAAAAAGCATCTAAACGCTTCTTTGCGTGCATATGCATCACCTGAACTCTTAAGCGTATCTACTTCGCTTCGGTTGAGTAATTTTACATCACCCTTCTGAGTTACAAAGCTATATAACATTTCGGCATCGAGCAGATTGTAGAGATCAAAAATCACCGAAGTACCATTTTGGTTCTTGGCAGAAATAATATTTTCTTGGTCGGCAGTAAGACTATGGCGCGCCATAGAACGATCGTATAGCAACTGATACTCTAGGTCTGGAACGGTTGCAAAAAGACGCGATGCATTGGCATCATCAAGTTGTTGTTTGCCCTCTACTTCTTTACCCTCTAGCCAGAGTCCAGCCTGTTGCATCTTCTCTGTGTAATATTGTTCCATGTCTTTGCATTGGCTCTTGAGCTTGAGTGATTGTGAATCTTTTTGATCAGCAAACTGCATAAGCTCAGCTCTACTACCTAGTCTCATGAGTAGCTCAATAGTAGACTCATTAAGGCTCGAGAAAGCAATGAAGTCTTGCTCTGTCATATCAGGTTGTACACGCTCGGTAAAAAACACAGCGAGTTCATCTATTTGCCTATATGCTTGCTTGAGCACCGTAGGAAACTCGTCGATTGTAACAATATCGTCTAGATTCCAGGTTTTAGTTTCTTCTGGGTTTTTTACCATGTATATAATTGTACCTTAAATATGTACAAGGTATAACTAACTTTTTATACAAATTTTAGCGAACAGACTTGTATCCGCCCTCAACACCATGTGGGCTATAGACCACTTGCCACAACTGAATGTTGCGAGATCTAAACTGTCCTGCACAAGCAAGTAAATAAAACTCCCACATACGCTTAAACCGTTCATCGTATTTTTCGTGGTCTAGCTTAGGGTAAGACTTAATAAAGTTTTTGTACCAGCTCATAAGTGTAGGGTCATAATTGGCCCCCATATTGTGCCAATCTTCCATCACAAACTTTCCTTCAGCTGCGGTTGCAATTTGCTTAATAGAAGGTAGTACGCCACCCGGAAATATATATGTATCTATCCATGGGTCTATAGAGGCAATGCTTTTATTACTACCTATGGTGTGGAGCATAAACAAGCCATCGTCTTTTACTAGAGTTCTCATTTTGGCAATGAATTTTTCATAGTTCTTTGGCCCTACGTGTTCCATTACTCCTATAGCAGCTATGCGGTCAAATTTGGTCTTGCCAGAATAATCTTGCCAGGTAGTTAAAATAGGTTTTACTTTCAAACCCTTAGCGTGATCTTTAATGTAGCTTATTTGCTCTTTGGCAGGTGTAAAGCATACCACTTCGCAGCCATATTTCTTGGCCATGTAGGTGGCCAAGCCACCCCAGCCACAACCCACATCTAATACGGTCATACCTTTTTTAAGGCCTAGTTTTTGGCAAATCAATTCATATTTATCGGTCTGGGCTTGGTCTAAATTCTTTGCGCCTCTTGCCCAGTAAGCACAGGTATATGCCATTGTTGGCCCAAGCATCGGCTCGTAAAGGTCGTTGCCTATATCGTAATGGCTTTGAGCATTTTTGTAGGCTTTTTTACCTTTCTGCTGGTTGGCCCAACGAGATTTTAGATAGTAAAAGGCAAATTTTACTTGTTCATCTATACCTATTTGCTCGCTTAGGTTCGATCTAAAAACTAAGGTCATAGTTTTATCAAGTTGCTTAGAACTCCACCAACCATCCATATAACTTTCACCAACACCCAGGCTACCATCACTAAACACTCGGTCGTAAAATCGCTCATCGTGTACCTTAATATCCTGTGCTCTACTACCGCCCACCTTCACATCAGCTTTGGTGAGTAGTTTTTTAAGTTTATTTATTTGTTCTGTGCTTGCCACTTCTCTATCCCCTTTTTATAGATTGTTATATAAGTATTTTAGTAACTCCAAGAGTCATATCTGCTTATAGGATATACTATTATTACAATTTTTTACAGGTTATTACTCTTTTTTAGTATTCATATTGCTAAAAAGCAACTTATCTAGGCCCGTTTTATTTTCTCGTAGGTAGTCGGCGCTAGCTTGTCACTATCGTATTTTTGTTTGAGCTTTTTGTATTTTTCACCTGCATATATTTTGTCGAATTTTGATCTACTAATAAATGTACTAGAATAAAGCATTTTAATACCTTGGTGAGCAAAACAATAATTATCCATTATTTTGGTGTTGTAGTAAGGTTCTTTACTTTTTTGTTTTTTAGCGAAGCTATATGAGCCTAGGTTAAGGTACAGTTTGTTGGCCTGCATAGGATAACAAGTCGCCTTAGCAGGTGTTTTTATTACTGTAATTAGCCAAGGATGCCCGGCCATGTCAATATTGTTGAGCCCAAAATCTAGTAATTTTTGAGCTTGTTCCCACGGCACCTCCCAATCTTGAATAAGTTTTTCTAGGTTATTGTCATTCTCTACTTCTGAGCTGTGCCTGCTACGAAACGCATTGTACCTAGTAAAAAACCCCGAGTTGCGGAAGGCTGGTGGTGCTACACGGCGATAAAAATCATAAAATCTCGACTCTGGCACATTCCAAAACCACTCAGGGTCGTAGCGAAATATGTATTCTTTGGTAGGTAAGTAGATGTCGCCGGCTTTCGAAATATCTTTATAGAACTTAGAGTGGCCATAAATACTAGAAAGTTTTGTGCCGTTTGGCAAAGACTTCACTTGCTTGCCAGTAGTTAAATACATAGTTTTGGCATCATACACTAAGCTCTCTACATAATCTATTGTGGTGTCTTGCGTGCTTTGTTTTATGGCAACAAGTAGGCTTTTACTGTCATTGTATTTTTGAGTTGCAAGTTGTACATATTTTGTGACTGGGCGAAGTTTTATTTTTGCCCGCAACACATAGCCTAAAGTGCCATAGGAGTTGGGAAGGCCATAAAAAAGGTCTGAGTATTTATTGTTGGCGGTTACTGTTACTATTGTGCCATTTGGTAACAACACATCAGTCTCAATTAGACTATCGTGTACGAAACCATACTTGTAACAATTAGATTCTATACCTATTCCAACTATTGCCCCACCAATGGTAATATGTTTAAGCTCGGGTGTAATAAGCGGTAGCAAACCATGCGGCAAACAAAAGTCTACTATATCGTTCATTGTAGTCAGCCCCTGCACCTCAAGAGTTTTGTCTTTGGCGTTTATATACAGCGGTTTATTAAATCGGCTGAGATCTACCTTTCGCTTACCGCTATCTTTGCTACTGGCTTCGTATCCAAACAAGTTTGAGATACTTTTTTTCACTATACTGAGTGACTGAGTGTTGCCATCTAATAATCTACTGAGTTCAGCCATCTGTTGTTTGTGTTGTTCTCGCTTGTCAATCATTATTTGCGACATAGTAGTTATAAGTATATAGGAATTTTGCCGTTTTTGTTGTATTAGTTCTATCGAATTATATTTGCATATTCTACCAATATAATACCCACCTGTTTAGGTGGGTAGTAACTTAAGGAGTAAGTAAGATCTTTTCACCTTGATATTTAGAGTAAATCTCAAGTTTAGTGCCAGCGCTACCCGAAGGGGTAATTTCACCGCAAACTTGTGCACGTACCTTGTAACTATTGGCACCAGCGATAAACTCATCTACATCGTCTGCCGGTAAAACCACTAGCATACCTTGGCCACCATTCCAGGTAGTATAAACTTCGGTATCACTCATACCGCGCCACTGCGCACAAGTCTCCATAATAAATGGTAATTCAAAAAGATTATCTAGCACTGCCTAATGCCCAGTAATAGCCAGTAGCTCTAAGAACTTACCCATGCCACCGCCAGTAATATGAGCCACTAGCTTCATATCTACTAGAGGTTCTAAGCCGTCATTGTACCAACCGTGCATGTTGGTCAAAAAGTGATCATAGAGCTCAGATCTCCTCGCCGCAAGTCTCAGCAATTCTTTGGCTTCTTCTAGTTGATAGTACTTTCTACCGAAGTGCATCTCAAATGCCTTACGGACTGTACTAATGCCATTACTTCTAAAGCCTCTCTCTTTTAGAGCTACAACTACATCGCCGGGCTGTACTCTATCGCCATAAATAACCTTGTCTTCATAAAACAGTCCTTGCGCAACCCCTGCCCAGTTGTAGGGCGCGTTGGGGTTGGGGTTAAAGCTACCGACACACTCGCCTGTCTCAGCTGTTTCTCCCTTATGTACAACTAAGTTCATTATTGTAGCACAAGCAGTCAATGTCTTCAGTACCTGCACAAAGAGGTTATAGCTTTGAGAGCCAGGTTTACCAATTCCTCTTACATCAAGAACATTGTAAAAAACCGCCGGTAAACCGCCAAACCTAGTAATGTCGCTACAAGTCATAGCTAGCAAGTCGAATGCCGAGAGTCCATGCCATAGTAATGCATCATTAAGCACCACCTTGGTGCCCACTCCATCTGGCCCAGCATCAAACATATACCCAGCTGGCAAGTTTACAACTCTAAATGGTCTCGGGCCTCTAAACAAACCTTTGCTTAAGTCAACCACCTCAATGTAAGGGTTATTGCCATAAGTTGAACGGATAAGTTGGCTCGCTACAGTAGAGAATTCATCGCCACTAGCAACATCAACACCATCTTGTTCATAAACATCAGCCATACTCATACTCCTATGGTAGGTGCAATAACTAAGCTATTTTATAAGCAAAAGTTCTTTTTAGCAAGACAGTTTTTTTATCTAGGATATCAACTTCTTTATATTTTTAACGCTTGGTGAAACAACATTGATAGGCGGCAAATCAATAATGTCTGGATCTTTCATACCATGTCCCGTACACACAATTACTCCAGTTTTACCATCTAGATCATAACGTTCCTTGTTCTTTAAGAGTCCGGCTAAACCTGCTGCCGACGCTGGCTCAACCCAAATGCCTTCACTCGCCAGAATCTTTTGTGCCTGCAGTATTTGTTTGTCAGTAACGGCTACAAACTGGCCATTTGTGGCTTTAACCACTTCTTCGGCTTCAACCCTTCTTGCTGGCTTACCTATCCTGATAGCAGTTGCAACTGTTTCTGGATCATCAATGTCTTTCTTGCGAACTAATGGTGCTGCCCCTTCTGCTTGCACACCAATAAATACAGGAATTTTATATTTTTTACTTCTCTGATAATCTTCAAAGCCTTTAAAGTAGGCTGTAATATTTCCGGCGTTACCAACAGGTAAAAATAGTATATCTGGGCTGTCACTAAGTTGGTCGCAAACTTCAAAAGCTGCAGTCTTTTGGCCTTCAATTCTATAAGGGTTAAGAGAATTTACTAGAGTTACGGGTAGCTCTTGAGATAGTTCTTTGACCAAATCCAGTGCTTTATCAAAAGATTCACTTATCTGTACAACTTCCGCGCCATAAATATATGATGCAACTAACTTTCCTTTTGCCACCTTACCCTTCGGTATTATAACTATCGACTTTAGACCTGATCGCGCCGCATAAGCTGCGGCTGAGGCTGCGGTATTACCAGTAGATGCGCAAATAATAGCTTTCGAATTATTTGCTACAGCCATATTTACTGCAATCACCATACCTCTGTCTTTAAATGAACCAGTTGGGTTGAGCCCTTCATATTTTACATATAGTTTAAAACCACCGCTTATTTTTTTAGCAATGTTAGGTACTTGTATTAGAGGAGTGTTTCCTTCTTCTAAAGTAATTATCTTATCTAGTTTGGGTATGTCTAAATACTGGTGATATTTTTCTATTATTCCCATAGCACTTTCTATATATAACAAATATATGGCGGAGAGGGTGGGATTCGAACCCACGGTACGATTTCTCGCACACTGCTTTTCGAGAGCAGCACCTTCAACCACTCGGTCACCTCTCCACTTGGTATATTATAGCCTAATATTTCCCTAAACGTTTTTTATCTATTCGGCTATGAAAGTCTTTTTCGCGTAGTTCTAATAACGAAATAGTCTTGTCAGACAGATATATGTCAATTGGATTTTGTATTTTTTCTACTGCAGTCATACCATCTATATCTAGTTGTAGAGGACGGTCTTTCAATACAATCTCTTCGGCACTTACTCTTACAACCCTATCTTTTTGCATAACATGTGGTCTCTGCAGGCTAGAATAGAGTGGTGAAATGTGCGGATTACTTGGAGTTACTACAAAAACGTCTTGAGCTTTACTATCTATTATTGGCCCGCCGGCTGCCACCGAATAGGCGGTAGAACCAAGGGGTGTAGAGAAAATTACACCATCACCAATAAAAGTGCCGGCATTATCATCTACGTGCAAGTCAAAATTAGCTGCTCTTGGCCCTTGTCGCCCTACAGTAATATCATTAAAAGCATAGCCTATTACCGTTTTGGGTTCGCCAGAATGAGATACTGCAAGCAAAGGAGCTTTTATAGTACTAAACGAGTCCTTTTGTAGGGCATTTACAAGTAATGGCACTTCGGTTTGTGAAATTGTTTGTAAAAACCCCAGACTACCCGCAGAGATACCTATAAATGAAACGTCTTGGTCTATGTATTCCTTTATAGCCATTAGCATAGTGCCGTCACCACCAATAGTAATAATTATAGGCTTTTTTGGTTGTAATTTTGCGACCTCAAACTGCTTTAGTAATTCTGCTTCTATGGCCTGTCCACGAGCGCTAGGCTTGGTAAAAATTATAATATTTTTCATATAGCTGATTTTATATTATAGCAGCTAAAATAAGTACACCAACACTATTAGTAAGAACCCAATTATGTTCAACGAGTTACAATAAAACACTTAGATGTTAAGCAGTATATAGATAAAACCCCTACAAAAGTAGGGGTTTAGTTTTAATACATAATTGTTAAGACTATTTAACCTTGTTCTTCAAGAGGGGGTGTGTCGGCACCACAGTTTGGCGAATCGGGCACTGCAACTGGGGCTGCTTCTCTTGTAGTCACGTAGATGCGAGTTGTACCATCACACACTACGGCAAGATTGGGAAACTGGTCTGGCATGACGATAATGGTACGCGGTTCTTCGATTCTGTCTCCAACCGGAGCATCGCCTAAACCTTTTTCATCACAAGATCCTGCTGTGAGTAGGAACATCAAAGCCAAACCGACTAAGCCAGCAATAAGCCCTTTCTTGCGCCTTTGGTTCATTTTTTCTCCTGGTGCAATCTTTTAGGTATTTCCTAAAGAGTGATTGTATTATAAAGCCTTAGTTGTTAATTGTCAATAATATAGTTGGGTACTAATTTCATATTAAAAAGCCCATCGTAATGATGGGCCCCGAGTGGGGAGGAGCCTTTTTGGGGCCCCTCCCCACCGGAAGGAGGTTCGAATACCATGCTGAACTCAGACTAGAGCATAGTTCCTTGCTTATTTTGAGCTATCTCCTAGAAGCCACTCTAGAGCCACAACCTATGGTTTTTTTTCCGCAGGCACAAGATATTTCAACCTCGTTTCGTGGTCAGACCAGGTCTGATCTGGGTTTCTGGAGTAAGCGGGCAGGGTTGCTAGCTCCAGAGGTTGGGCTAAGAGCTTAGGTTAGCACTTAGCTTGTGTTTTAGCCCCTTACTAACTCCGACGACGGACATCGGAGTTCGCCAGGTGGGGCAGGCCTGTCCTGGCGAAATTGGGGCTCGGCATGGCTCAGCCTAGGCGGCGGTTCCCAGACAAGCACTGTACCGAGCCCCAAACTTTAAGACTTGGTGAGACCAAGATGAGTACAGGCTCTTCTTGGTCTCGTGTTAATGAGCTACACCACTCTCTTATAACGCCTATAACGGGGCGTTTGAGCCGGCTTTTTACCAGCTCAATTTATACTGCCTGAACAGTTGCTATTTGTTTTATGCTTGGGTTAGAAGCCCTCGCAACTCCTTTAGTGAAGAGCTATTGGAGCAGAATCTCAGCCTAGCAGGCTGTAGCCTTATCATCTTTAGGATTCTACGGAGATGCAACTTGCGTCTCCTCCACCTATAGCGATAGATGCTAAGTTCTGTAGCAGATTATTACCTCAAGGAATAGTTGTGACCTTTTAGTTGGGCACCACGGTGGTGTAGGTTTTTTCAAAACCGTGGAGTCTGCAAAGCCCTTCAAGTACCCCCACAACGGGGTTTCTCTAAAAACTATGTCGTTCCACTGGAACTTGGTTATCACCTCGCGAAGCGTAAGCGACAACTACTAGGCATAGTTTAAGGAGATTTTGGTACCGCCCCATATGGAGTAGGTGGTTGAGAGGGTCGGTTCCATGGTTGAGACCTACTAAGGTTTTTAGGGGCTCAACCAAAAAATTTATTTCTCAAAGAACATAGCTGGTATTATAGCTATCACAAGCATTATTGTCAAGTACTACTAGGTAGTAAAAAGCGATACATATATTAAATGTATCGCTTGGCCTATCTAGATACTTTTACTCTAATCTTACTAAATGGCGCTTCTTCTGGTGATCTAGTAAATACACCTGGTCCAAAAGCCATCATAAACTCAGCTAGTTCAAACTTGGTCCAGCCATCGCCGGTAGAGTTTAGCACAATAAAGTCATTGGCGATAACAATAGAGTTGGTTTGATTACTACCGTTGTCTGTGCAAAAGAGTTGATGTACATACTGCTGGTAAAGCTTTGTTCCTTCTTCGGTAAGCATTACCTCGATAAAGCTGGTTACCTCCAGCTCTACGTAGGAAAGGTCGGCTACGGTCATTTTGATCCTTTTATTGGGTACAAAAATCTAGTGTAATATACCACCAGTTAGTGTATATGTCAATCTTGAATATTCCAATGACGGCTAAATTAAGGTATAATCTCTCTGTTAAACCTTAATAGTTTGACGTTAGCGCGCCCGTAGCTCAGCTGGATAGAGCGTCAGTTTGCGGTACTGAAGGTCGTAGGTTCGAATCCCGCCGGGCGCACCAATCTCTGGTACTCATGTTTACATGAGAACTGGAGATTGTTTTGTCTGACGGAGTCGAAACCCAAGGTTCGGCGAACGAGGCGCGCAGATCAAAGCCAAACTAGTTTGTGTTTTGATCGAGCACCGCAGTAAGAAGGCGTTAGCCGCTATCCCGCCCAAGCGCACCAAGATTTGTAGTTAACTCTATATTGACGACATATCTTGTTTTAAAATCGGAGTTTTCTAAAGAGTAAATCGACAAAATTATCTCTGTTCTCTACTTTGGGTAACATTTGGCCGAGAGTTTGTTCAAGCTGTTCCAATTGGTGTTCGGCAGGTGGTAGACTCACTAGTGTACCAAAGCGTGTGTTTGGCACAAGCTCTAATACTGTTTGGCCGTAATCGCTAGTTTCATAGTACACGTCTAAACTATCAAATAAATACTGTTTATCACCTACATATACACCATAGTTACTTACTTGGTACTGTAATATTCTTGGTGGACGATTGGCATAGATAAAAACTGCTACTGCCATCACCACAAAAAGCCCTACCGTAAGGTATTGTTTGGTAAAAAGAGCAATTGCAATAAGTGCTACAAAAAACAAGCCAAAGCCAATGTACCAGCCAATTGGTTTGTGTGTTTGTACAAACTCCGGGGCACTCCAACGCATCAAGAACTGTTCGGGTACACTAGGGTCTATCTTAGGCTTTTTTTCTTCATTCTTTTTATTACCAATACCTAGGTAGCGAGAAAATATTGAACGCTTTTTTTCTACAGGCTTGGCAAGTTTTTGATCGGCAGTTTTGCCCACCAACTCTACTCCATTGGTTGATGCTGGTTGGTCTACACCAGGAATACTAGGGTTAAAAGCTGGTTCTGTAGTGCCAGTCGATTCTACGCTTTGCGGTTGATCGTCGTTTTGCATAAGTAGTTTCAATTATGCTCTAATTTGATTTAAAAATCTAGTTATAAAAATCGCCCAAACTTTTTAAGAGTTTATAACGACTCATTGTAAAGTTTGGGCTTTTTGTTATGTTAGAGGCTCAAAGTGTCCAGTAACTGGGTTTTTCTGGCATTCATTCCATCTAAAGATTGTACCACTCATAACAATATATACACCAGGTAGACAGATTTGTGCGGCAATAAGCGCGCCACCTAGATTAAACTCGGCATCGGTGTTGCGCATACGAGCAGGTTGCAAAGCCCCAGTAAGAATCACAACGGTGTGTGAACACGACTCGGCAATAACTCTAGCCGTTTCTATCATGGTGTCTGTACCATGAATCACCACACAGCGCTCTCGAGACTCATTGGTACACCAATCTGCGATATCGTTTCGATCACGTTCTGTCATATCAAGACTATCCATTGCCTCTGCTGACTTATAAGTCACTGATATGTTTTGAATACCTAGCCGAGTAGCAATTTCTTCAACAGCCGAAACTTCTGGGAAAGAGAAGTCTCGCACTCCAGCGCCACTGCCATAGGCTTTATCGAATGTTCCACCGGTAGAAAGAACGTCTATTTTTGACACGAATTTCCTCACTTTGCTGTAATATGTCGAAAAGTAGAGCCCGATTATAATAACATATTTGAGTAACTTATACAACTAAATAAGTTGGTTGTTGTTACGATATTACTGCTTCATTACATTAAATCTAAAGTATCTTATGTATATCTATAAAGATATAGCTAAGACTAACGTCTTAGCTATATCTTGGCGGAGAGGGCGGGATTCGAACCCGCGAGACGGTTGCCCGCCCACACGCTTTCCAAGCGTGCGCCTTCAGCCACTCGGCCACCTCTCCAGAAATATATTCTTTTACGCTATGTTAATTATATGTTGTATATGTATTTATCTCTAGTAAATTAAAAACCCGACTCCAAAAGATTAGAATCGGGGGATTGATTAAATGTAACGACCCTCTAAGGGCAGCTTTTCATACCTAAGCTCATCTGGCAAGGGCGTGGCGGTAATATTCGGGATATCCCGAATATCCAACACCTCTACGCCAGGGCCAGGCTTGGGACTTAGTAGTTCTGTAAAGGCTACATACATAGCTCTTACACCAGTAGCAGCGATAGACTCTAGCAAGCTACTAAATCGCTTGGTGTCGTGCGATACCACTACCACCGTCTTTAGATCTAGCGCAGGATTGTCGCAATGCATTTGAATGTGCTCAATAATTGCTTCGTCAATATCGGTCTTTTCGAGCTTAGGCTTTACAAATACGTTCCAGCCAGAATCTTTAAGACCCTTGGCCCACCCAAGCATTGAAGACCAATTGTTTTCACGAGCATTAATAAATGCCGTTGCCGTAACTGTGGCAGAGGAAAATAACGCCTCAAAGTACTTCTTAAGAATCTCGTACTGAATAAGCTGATCATTACTCGGCTTATCTGTACCAACTACATTGCGAAGCATCCAATTCATATTGGGCACATCTACTACAATTAAGATTTCCTCTATCTTTCTAGAAGGATTGAGAGTCATCGCAAAATGCCTTTTGATAGGTAGTAAAGTACAAGCTACAAAATCGTAGCGAGCACCCTATTTTTATCATAATTTGTAATAAATTGCAACTAAATAAAGTCTTTATTTGTAAATATCAGGTTAACAAACAAGTCGTAATGTTGGTATTTTTGTAAAAAACGTTATGTTTGAAGTCTAAGTTGTTTTTTAAATTGCTCCACAATAGCAACCGGCGTTGGATCGACGTTATTGAGTATTGCAAGGTATGCACTAACAAAATCACCAAGTAGAATGGAGTATAAGAGCTGTTGAATATGATTACTGCCGCTTGCCTCTACCTTAATTGGTTGATATCCATACTTATCTAAAACTTTCTCGGTAACCACAATTCTAGCTTTTGTGCTAGTGCTGTCAAAGTCTGAGTATAATAAAATGCTTGCAAACTCGGCATCTATCTTCTCTACCCAGCCTTGCATTTCATTGTGATTGAGCTCTGAAAATGTATTACTAAATGCCATCTGTTTAGCATTCTCATTAATGTCTATTTTCCATTTATAACCTGAGCTTTCTAGAAGTGGACTAGTGTAGATAATTACCGGCTTGTCTTTTAGTTTAGCGGCAATGTGCTTTGCTAGGTTGTCTTGTGTAGCATCTAGCCCCCAGCCCAGCTTGGCAGTATCTAGATAGTCGGCAGCATCTTGCAGTTCACGACGCAGATCTGTAGCATTTACTAGGTCCATGTCGTCTAACACGCAGCTTAGTGCTCTAAGACAAGCAAATACCGCTAGTCTAGGTTGGCTCACCTCTGGCAATCTTAAAAAGGTTAGACTCGAACTAATACTTAGTCTTGCTAGTTTTCCTCCCCTACCCATAGCAATTATTTGAGCGTTGAGCTTGTAAGCCTGCTCTAGTGCAGCCAAAGTTTCTACTGTGTTGCCAGAATAGCTAGAAATAAATACTAAAGTTCGGTTATTTACATAGCCAGGCAATTTATCGCCTCTAACTACTTCTAATGGCACGGTAGTGCGAGCACTGAGCCAATTTTGTGCAATCGATCCTGCCAGGGCAGAACCACCCATACCTACAAACACTACATTTTCAATACCCACACCATCTTCAATAGTTATATCTTCGCGCATGCTATCGGCATAGTTTTGGCGTAACTGATTGGGTTGTGCATCTATTACGTCAAAAATATTTTTGCTGTCTATCTTATCTAGATTAGCATAAGCGTTATTAGTCATAACCTTAGTATATCAGAATTAAAAAAGCGGTCTAAGTTTGCTTTTTTAGACCGCTAACAATTTTAGGTTATCTTGAATCGTTAACAAGCGGGGGAGTCAAATTCTCCAATTGTCGGAAACCTAACTCCAAGCTCACTCATAGTGTTGAGCTCTCTCAGCATAGCCTGAAGATATTCATGACTCATAGTGGTTAATGATTGTTCATTTAGACCGACATACTCTGGGTGGTTCATAAGAACTTCTGGCCAGTTGGGGTATTTTCTGTTTATTACTCTAATGAGTAGATTACACTTGGTTTGATCTCTCTCTGTTGGATCGTTCGACTGGTCAGCTAGCCTATTTTCTAGAGGCATAAAAATTACTCTTAGAATATATCGCCAGCTATTTTCTACCTTTAGCGGGATAAGTTCTGGCTGGTCTATATCGTAACGATCAACCAACCTAATGCAGTATTTAAGACCTTTATTGCGTACTCCTCTATAAAGTAAACCACCGTTATTGTGGCGGATTCGCCATATCATTCGTGCTACATCTGCCGTAGAGAGAGCCACTAGCTCTGCCAGCGTGTTGGGTGTAATTCTAATATGATCGGCCGGAAACGCTATACTCCCCGCTACCTCCATAGTTTTGAGTACCCCTTTCGGCTTTTTTAGCCCTTGGGTGTCGGTAGGTACAATTTCAATAAGCATTATACTGCCTTTGGTACCTTGTAGTCAAAGTAAATAACTAAAAAACAAAAACACCCCGTTTTAGATGGGGTGTGTTTCTTCCTCACAAGCTTTATAGCTATAAAGCTTCTGGGAAAGAGACAAAGCAAGATTCTCTCTCTATTTGCGGGCCCCAGGGGGCCAGTAGCAGATCCAAAAGGGATCTTTGGGTTCAAATTACCCCAGCTACTGGCCCCCACGAGGGGAGGTGATGAAATTTTAGGTTTTGCCGATCATCGCGGCGTTAGTTTTACCCGGTTGAAGTGCTTTTGGACACTTCGCTTCCTAAAACCGGGTTGAGTAGACAAGACTACTCGGTGACTGCGGCCTTGGCCTCGGCAGCGGCCTTGCGCTCCTTCTGGATGTCGAGCACGGCCTGAGCCGCGTCAATCACCGTCTGGAGCTGCTCGACCATCGGCGAGAGTTCGGCAACCCACTCCTTGTCGGACTGGGTCATCTTGTTCTCGCCGGGCGCCTTGAGCTGGCTCACCATTCCGGCAAACAGGCTCTTCAGCGACAGGCCGAGGCTCTTGCGCTCACCAGCTCGGCGCAGGGAAGGGTAGAGGGCCTCATCGCTCATCGCGATGTAGTCCTCGATCTTCTCCCGCATCCACCCCTGGTTGAGCACGTTCGCCCACCCACCGTTCAGGTAGGTGTTGGCCCAGCTCACACCGACACGAAGAACTTCCGAATCGGCGATGATCTTGAGCTGCGAGCGCGCCTTGCGCACCGCCTTGCCGACGGTCTCGCGGTGCCGGGGGTCGGCGAGGTAGTTGGGGTCGGCCATAGCCTTGCCCAGCTCCTCTGCCACCGTCACCTCGATGGAGACGGCATCCTCGTGGGTGGCCACCTCGGTGACCTGAGCCATGAGCGCAACGCGCGCCTTGACTCCTTGGAAGATGCGGTGGGCGGCCCGGATGTCGCTCGCCTTGCCGACGACGGCGGCCTGGTTGTCGGTGTCGACGCTCAGGATGCCCTCGAGCCACTTCTGCTTGCTCTCGTCGAGAACCGGCAGAACGGTGGCCGTGTCGGCGACCATGCGCTTGAGCATGCCCGCGAGATCGCTGTAGATCTCATCGGCCTTGGCGCTGCCCATGGGGGCGGCGGGGATGGCCTTGTTGGGCACCGTTGGCGTCACCGCGGTGGTGGCTTTGACGGCGGCCTGCTCGGCAGCCTTCTTGGCGGCGTTGCGGCGTCGCGTAGCAGCCGCCTTCTTGGCGGCGTCGCTGCGCTTCTTGGCCTTGATCTCCTCGGCGCGGTCGGTGTTGGGCGTGGTCGTTTCGGTGGACATGTGTTGATACCCCTCCTTGGGGCAGATGTGCTTACTTGGTTCGACACATCAGCATAGTCGCCATTTAGCTACTATGTATTTCTCTTAGTTGGGTACTGCGGTACTGCACACGCCGGTCTAACTATTATTTTAGTAAACCGGTCTATGCAGCACCGCCACATATGTCCGTCTTATATCTATTTAGAATCTTGCTTTGTCAATGTGTGACCTTCAAGTCGGTTTGCCCTCTTCAAAGGTTCGCCAAGTATTGTATCAAATATTATTACTTTTGTCAATACTTTTTGTCATGTTTTTTGATATTTTTATAGATAATTATTGTTTCATACCTGTAAAATGGTTATTATTATGTACGATTTTATTGACATTATTTATTAAAACATATGTTTCACAAGTAAAAATCCCCATCTGTTGTACAGATAGGGACAAATGTTGGTTTTAAGCTAGAAGTAATACGCTAGATATCTCGCTTGCCCCCACCTCACGGTTTAATACTTCGGCAGCATTAGGTGTAAGTCTATCTAGCTCGTTACTAAACTTAGTGGTATATATTTTCCTTGCCAAATGCCAATCTCGCTGATTAATCTGCCAACGCACCCTCAAAGCTATCAACAACAATCGTTGTCGAACCAGCCGATCCTTAGCCTGTTCGGCTATCTGCCAGGCTAATTCTAGGTGGTTGTGCATGTGCCCCCACTGCATTCTCTCCATACAAGCAAAGGCGTTGTCGATATTCGCCAAACAGATAGCGTCATTTGACCCTGCCTGCGCTATCAGGTTAAATGCTTCATCAAAACAAGCATCTACCAGATCGAACTCGCCGTCTAAGCTATATACTCTACCGAGCTTTGCCTCGGTAAGGCCTCTTTCGTCGGTATGGTTGCTAAAACCAAGAATATCTCTACTCTTTACAAGCCAATATTCGGCTTTAAAATAGCTACCATCAAGCATATAAGCCGTTCCTAGGTCACGTTCTGCTTTGCCCTGCTCGGTTACACGTCTTTGTCTTATCCAAGCTTCACGAGCTCGCATAAGAGCCTCAATACCTTCTTTGATATGATTTTCGTATACCATAGACAAGCCGAGTGAGTTTAAGCAAACATTAGCCATGTATTCATCGCCAAGTTCTTGAAAGGCCTTGTGAGATGTGGTGTAGCGATCTATCGCTCTATCAAATCTCCCAACCTGAAAAAACTGGTCTGCTTCGTCTAGTAGTTCTTGGGCGCTAGACATATTACTCCATTTTTAAGGTTCGGATGGTTAATAATTGTAGCAAAAAATATTTATTTTGCAAATAAAATACCCCATCGACAGATAGGGTAAGGTTATTTAAGCTACAGCACTGCGTAGCCTTTGGGCTGGCGAATCTACCAAGTTACAAGCCCTTACAACTAATTCAGCATCACGAGAGGTAATCACACCGTAGTGATCGAGTATTTCACAGTCATGAACCTCGGCAAAACCTCTTGCCCAAAGATAAGTTCTGCGTGGTAAACCCAGCTGTTGCCAATCGTTTAACATTGGCCTAGGTGTGTTGTTGGTATAGTTAGGGCTGAAAGTACAAGCTACTGCTCTCCATATGCCACCACGATCTAAGGGTAGCAATAGAATTGCTGGAGTGACGGCATTACTACCTTTTTTCACAAAAGGTGCCATTACTCTAGCTCTAACTACTAAACCAGGTTGTAGACCGGTATTGGCTCGCTGAGCTTCAGCTTTGGCTGCATCTCGTGCCAATCCCCCCATCACCTTATGATCTACCGACATATCTCGCCTGTTCTGTTGGGTACAAAAGTGTAAGTAATTGTAACAAGTAAATGTGCTATTTGTCTATATAGTTGGGTAATAAAAAAGACCCCGTTAATAGGGGTCTTTTTTATACTAAGTTTGAAAAGTATTTATCGCTTGAGTGCAAGGCAAGGCGCTTAACGAAGCGTGAACCGAGGTGTAGTGGGCCTACACCGAGGGAGCACTAGAGTTAGCAACGCTGCATTGCGCCAAGAAGAAATACTTCATTACATCATACCGCCCATACCACCCATGTCTGGCATACCTCCACCACCAGGCATTGGTGATTCTTTTTCTGGTAAGTCTACTACAGCAGCTTCGGTGGTAAGTAGCATAGCTGCGGCACTGGCAGCATTTAAAAGAGCGCTCTTGGTTACTTTTACCGGGTCTATAATGCCGGCCTTGAGCATATCGGTCTTATGATTAGTCGCAAAGTCCCAACCCAAGTTTTTGTCGCCTTTTACAATAGTCTCAAGTATTACAGCAATATCGGTAATACCGGCATTGCTTGCTATTTGACGAATAGGCGCCTCTAGGCTTTTTTGTACTATAGCTACACCAATCTGTTCTTCTTCGTCTAGCTGAAGTTTGTCTAGAGCTTTGCTAGCTTTTACCAGAGCAGCACCACCCCCAGGTACAATACCTTCAGCCACAGCAGCTTTGGTAGAGTTAATAGCATCTTCAATGCGAGCTTTCTTTTCTTTTAGCTCTACCTCGGTAGCAGCACCAACCTTTATAACTGCTACACCACTCTCGAGCTTAGCAATACGTTCAGCCAGTTTTTCCATTTCATATTCAGAGCTAAGCTCTTCAAGCTGTTTCTTCATTTGCTCTACTCTTGCTTTTACGGCTCTTTGTTCGCCCTTGCCACCTACAATAGTAGTGTTGTCTTTGGTAGCAATAATTTTGTGAGCTTCACCTAGCATTTCTACTGTAGCGTCTTCAAGTTTTAGGCCAATTTCTTCGGTTATTACTTGTCCACCAGTTAAAATAGCAATATCTTGCAACATATCTTTACGTCGGTCACCAAAAGCTGGGGCTTTTATACCTAGTGCGTTGAATCTTCCCTGTAGCTTATTGAGTACCAATGTAGTGAGGGCTTCACCTTCTAGGTCTTCGGCAATAATTACTAGGTCTTTTTTGCCTTCAGCAGCTAACTTTTCTAAAAGTGGTAAGAGCTCTTGAACAGAACTAATTTTTTTGTCGGTAATAAGTAGGGGAGCGTTTTCTACTACTGCCTCCATACGTGTGGCGTCGCTTACCATGTAAGGGCTTACGTAACCGTTATCAAACTGCATACCTTCAACAACTTCTTTGTCTAGACCAAGAGTTTGGCCTTCTTCTACAGTTACAATTCCGTCTTCGCCAATCACCTTCATTACTTCGGCAATAAGTTGACCTACTTCTGGGTCAGCTGCCGAAATGCTAGCCACGTTGGCAATCTCGGCCGATTCTTTTACAGGCTTAGCAATTTTGTTTAGTTCTAGAGCAACGCTTGCAGCGGCTTTTTCTATACCGCGTCGAATAGCCATAGGGTTGGCGCCAGCAGCAACGTTTTTTATGCCTTCTTCAATAATTGCTTGGGCCAAAACTGTTGCTGTGGTTGTACCGTCACCGGCTTGGTCGTTAGTTTTGCTAGCCACTTCTTTTACTATCTGGGCACCCATGTTTTCAAAAGAATCTTGTAGTTCAATCTCTTTTGCAATAGTCACGCCGTCATTGGTAATAAGTGGGCTACCGTAAGACTTGCTTAGCACTACATTACGTCCTTTAGGCCCAAGTGTAGCTTTTACTGTATCAGCTAATTGGTCTACACCACTCTTGAGTTTTTTGCGAGCTTCTTCTGAGCTTAAAATTTCCTTTGCCATCTATTTTTTCTCCTTAATTGTCGCCAAGACATCTTCTTCTTTTACTATCATGTAGTCTTGGTCGTCTACTTTTACTTCAGTTGGGCCATACTTACTATAGAGCACAGTATCGCCAACTTTTACTTCTTTTACATCGCTACCAACCGCCACTACCTTGCCTTGTTCGGGTTTTTCTTTGGCGCTGTCGGGCAATATAATACCAGACTTAGTGGTTTCTTCTGACTCTATTTGTTGCAAAACAACACGGTCGCCTAATGGGTTGATGTTCATAAGCTTTTTCTCCTATTTTGGTTAATGTTCTTATTGTGCGAGCGATAGCGATAAACCTATGTTATCGGCCAAACCTCGCACTACAAAATATCTTTAAGCATTAGCACTCACATACTTAGAGTGCTAATAAGTATTCTACTGGTGTAAATAGCCTGTGTCAAGAACTTTTGTAATTGAAAACACCCTCTTCACTAGAGGGTGTGGAGGCGGCGGGGGCCGCCGAAGACACTGTGGGCACAGTTTTCTGGTTGTGATGGTGAGTCTTTGCGACCATGTAGGTGCAATATCTCTACCAAACCTTTACTGCTCACCCTGTTTGAACCACTAATTTATGTAGTTGTGGCCAAACGGTCTCCGGCGGCTCCGCCGCAGGTTGTTCTTGAAAACGCGTACTTCTCGAAGCGCTTCAAGAACCGGGGCGCCCTAGGGTAAGTTTTTGTGTTTCATGTAACACTTACGCTAGGGCTAAAGTCTCTCAATTCGGATCATGGCTCCCCGAATATTAGCTAAATTGGATGGGTTGGACTCTTCATGTGTGTGAGGCGGTATGCGTTTTCGGGATATCCCGTGCCCCATCCGTAGATGAGGCTAACTAGCCGGGTGGGACCACGTGTGTCTCCTTTACCAAATATTAACTATATGGGGTTGACCTGTAGATGGTGCACCAAGGCTTTCGCCAAGGTAGATATACATAATATCACATAAGCACATTGGTGTCAATACTTTTTTACAATATTTATTTAGTTTTCTTTAGCAATAAACACATCGGGGCGAATACGCAAAAATGAGTCAGCGTCTTGATATTTACCTAATAATGCGGTTTCTTTTAAGTAGCTACGGTAGAGGGTGTTGTCTATTTTGTCTAACCAGCGACTCATGCCTACATTTATCTTATTTTGTCTTTCTCCCCAAGGGTAGTTTGGTAAATGACTAAAAATATATCTGTCATTTTGAAGAACCGTTTGCCAGGTAGTTTGACCATAGATGGGCTTAGCAAGAGCAAACCACAACACCCTTTCTTGATCGCTACTGCCCATTTTTTCACTAAAACGGACGCCGGCTGTAGAGTAGAATATATCACGGCAACTATTGGCGTATTCTGTTTGTTGAGTTGCTGGGTCGGTTTTTGTATCCTTATTGTGATAAAACAACCTTCTTATAATATCCTTGGATAAATAAATTCTTCCGGGCAGAGTTATAAATATTAGTCTTGGGTTGTTCTGTGCGTGAGATTGCACAGAAAGCGTATCTGTACTAACAATTGCAACTGATTGAATAAATGGTACTAACCTAGCCCACCTTATAATTCGCTTGGTTTTTTTAGACAATTGAATACTGCTTGGTTTGGCAGGTAGTCTGTGGTGGCTTGGGTACTTTTGCTTGGCTATGCCAAAGCTTCCGTCTTTGAGCTTCTTTACCTTACCAACATCTACTAAATTTCTTAAATGAGAGCTCACTCCAGCACTACTGGCTCTTACCGGTAATAAATGTAGGATTTCGCTATCACTCAGCGACGTCTTATACTTAGCCAGATACTCTAGCAAATCTAATATGGAGTTTTTGAGACGCTTGTCGGTATCTGAAGCTTTTATCATTCCTTAATTATACTTAAAAAATTCACTCAACAAATAACCGCTCTATTTTTTGTTTGGCTTTGGCTTTAAAATATTGTTAATCTCTTTTTGATAGGCTTTAAGTATCTCAACAGAATCGGCCTCTATATTTACTCGTAAGAAAGGTTCGGTATTGCTTGGGCGAGCATTAAACCACCAGTTGTGGTAACGCACAGTCAGACCATCTAGATAGTCTGACTCACCGTTGTAGAAATGGCGCTCTAGTAATTTTAAAGAAGCTTTGGGGTCATCGCTAGTAAAGTTGAGCTCGCCTGAATTCACAAACATACTCGCAAACGGTGCGGCTATCTCAGAAAGTGGTTTTTGATACTTAGTAATAATCTCGAGAATTTTTAGTGCAGCTATGAGCCCGCTATCGGCATTGTAGTTGTTGGCGAAGTAAAAATGTCCGGAATGTTCACAAGCAAAAACAGCATGGTGTTTTTTCATCTCGGCTTTAATAAAACTGTGCCCCACCCTTGTGCGTACCGAGTGACCACCAAAACTTTCAATAGTGGCTGGCACAATATCTGAAGTAGTGGCACTGTATAAGATAGTCTCGCCGGGGCTTTCCTCTAGTATGTCCTTGGCAATGATCGCGCCAAGTACACTAGCACTCAATAGATTGCCTTGGTCATCTATTACAAATGCTCTATCTCCATCGCCATCAAACGCCAAACCACAGTCTAATTTGTTTTTCTCTACAAGTTTTCGCAACGATTTAGTATTGTTAGGCTCGAGCGGGTTGGCGGGGTGGTTGGGAAAGTTGCCATCTAACTCGGTGTACAGACTTTCTATACTGAGGTGGGTAAGTGTTTTGAGATGTGGTAAAACAATTGATGCCATGCCATTGCCCGTATCGGTTGCTATAGAAAGCGATAAAGTTGTATCGCCAATAGTTCCTAGGGCGTGTTCTACCCATTGACGGGTAATATCTTGTTTAGTAATTTGCCCAGTCTTACAACCAGTATCGCAGATTTTTTTAAAGTGTCCGCTAGCAACTTCTTTTTCTATTTTGAGTAGTCCAGAGTCTATACCAATTGGCACAACATTTTTACCAGTAAGCTTAATTCCGTCGTACTGACCGGGGTTGTGGCTAGCTGTAATCATCGCGCCACCAGCAAGTTTTAATTTACCCACCGCAAAATAGATCATATCAGAGGTAATTAGCCCCAAATCTATCACTTCTCTACCCTGTTTTGCCAAACCAGCAACCAGGGCATCTGCGAGCTTTCCAGAATCTTTTCGCATGTCGCGACCTACGGCTATTTTTCCTTTGGGAGAATATATTGCAAATGCTTGACCAATAGCATTTGCAACTGTTGGGCTCAACTCTTGAGGTGATAAGCCTCTTATGTCGTAGGCCTTAAAAATTGATTTCAAGTTTTTTTCGTTCATATCTCTAGTTTACCCTTTTTAGGACGATCACTTAATGAATCTACGGCTATTTTGAGCATGGTGTGGATTTGCCGGAAGGCTTGGGCTATCTGGGGCGACTCTATAATAGTACCTATCACTTCTTCACCATAAGATATTAAAGCGGTTTTGGTGCCATAGGTATAAAAATTAACCGGCGCACTATACATACCAGTAGGGTAAAAAGATATCTTTCGGCCTAGCCTAAGGTCGTTTTGGCGTGAAAACTCAACATTGTCAGCTTCACCAGCCTCAATACCGTAGACCTTAATACCCAGCTTGTGACGATTTTCTATGACCTTATAAATAGTTTTACCCATTACATTTACATCGCTTTCTGAACGCAAAAAATAGATATTTTTCTTGGTACGCAACTGGTCTTCGTACATCTTAATAATGCCATCTTTACCTTGGAAAAATCTTACCCCTGGTTGTTCTTGGTAGGTATAAAAATATGTCATATAGCGAGCCATATTACTGGCTATTTTTTGTTTTAGCTCGGCCGACTGCTGGTATTTAGCTTCAGCAAGTTTTTCGAGCGCGGCTGGGTTGGTGGGGCTATAAGTTACTTTTTTAACTCCAGTCTTTTTATTTGCCAAGCCAAGTGTCTCAAGTCTTTCGAGTATTGAGTAGGTAGTGGTACGTGTTTCGCCAGCCTGTTTGGCTGCCTCGGGTGGAGTGAGACTACCATACTGCATTAAGAGTAAATACATTTTAGCCTGTGATTCGCTCAAGCCTAATTCCTTAAGGGTATCGGTTTCCATACTGCAATTATAGCACAATATTGTATTATGACGATTTTATTTCGACAATATATAAACTTATTTATATCTGTTAGTGTTTATTTTGTCGTTATATATATTGACTATTTATAGATATTAATGTATACTACTGCAGGCTCAAGAAAAGCTCTTGAGACGCACCTCGACACCAAGGAGAAAAGAAAATGGGTTCAGCAGGATGTATCGCCGCAGGGGTGATGAACAAAGAGAACCACTACGTGTCTCTCGAAAGAGCAAGGCGCGAGCGGATGGTCTTCGTCCACGACTCAAAAACACTCCCCAAGACAGTAGAAGAGCTAGAGCGGCTGAAGGAAATAGAGATGAGGAAGGACATGGAGCGCTACCCCGAAGATGATTTTGACGGGTGGCGCCAAGTGCCGGAAGGATATCTCTACGTCAACAACTGGGGGTGTGGCAACCGAAGCGGTAGGTGCTCGATCCCAGTCTTCAGTAGCTTTCGCAGCAACGAGAGGTACTTCGACTGACCTCCTGAGGGGGTTGGCCTAAAAACCAACTCCCTCCCAACCAAAGCCCTTGAACTATCGAGAGTTTTGGCTGGGAACCGTTCCTAGGCACCCGCGCAAGCGGAGTGTAGCACCTCGACACCAGGGAGAGCAACATGCGTATAGTCCACCAACAGAATGCCCACCACGATCGACGCCAACACGCCTGCCATAACTGCAGATCGGTGGTTGAAGTGGACCACAAGGTAGACTTGGTTAGCTGGGTGAACCACAGCTACATCCGCTACTTCGACCCCGACCCTGGGCACGGTCGAGACGAAGACCGAGTAAAGTACCGGGTTACTGAGGAGCTGGCGGTGGTGATCTGCCCGAACTGCTCAGCAACGGTGCCGGTAGGTTCTCGCAACAAGTCTGAGCGTCGCATCAACTGAGACGTGACAGGTTTCAGGGAGCTCCTGCTAAAGGCTCCCACTAACTCGACTGGTGAGTACCAGTCCTGATGAGCCCACCTACAGTAAACGCAGGGCGAAAGTTAAAGAACCTTAACTCAAAATAAATTGACTAGATACATAGCTACTAAACACACATACTAAGCACGTAGGTGGTAGTAAGTATAAAGCCTCTATAGCTTTCCGACTCGGTATCCTGGCACAATGTGATCACTGCCAGGTAGCCGAGCCGGATAGTCCGGACGGTAGCACCTACAACTGGAGGAATAACCATACCTACACCCATGCTGGTACTAACTGGTGGACCTTGTGCTGGAAAAAGCAGTGTAATAGATCACTTGCGAAGCGCGCTACCAAATGCCGCCTTTGTGCCTGAGTCTGCCACCATTCTACTCGCAGGTGGCTACCCGGTACCAGGGCGCGAGATTGAGTACAGCCCTACTTGGCGACACCACTTTCAGGGTGCCATTCTCGAGCTTCAACTACGGCTAGAAAACTTCTGGTTGGCCGAGGCTGAGCGAACCGGCAAAGAACTTCTAGTGCTTGATAGAGGTGTTCTGGACGGAGCAGCTTACCTAGAAGGCGGTGTAAGGGAGTATACAGAGACCTACGGGGTAGATCTGGATATGACCTTGCAACGCTACTGCGCTATCTACCACCTAGAGTCTCTGGCGACCGGCAATCCTGCGAACTACGGCACGCAGGGCAACGCCGACCGCATGGAGTCGCTCGAGGAGGCCACGAAACTCGAACTGTCAACTCGAAAAGTGTGGAGCGCCCACCCACGTCACAACTTCATCGCTGCCGAGCCCAATATTGACCGCAAGGCCGAACGGGTGTTTCAGCAAGTGCTCGCAGACCTGACAAGTCTCGGCTAAGTCGAGAAAGGTTTCAGGGAGGTCCTTTCAAAACCTCCCCTTGATCGGCGAGTGTGTACTCGCCCTGAAGAGTCGAAAACGACGAAATCAGTCCGCACCTACACAAGGAGGCAGATGTCTTACCACACAGTTACTCATACTGAACAAGTTCGTACTGGTTGGTATACTGTACGCGAAAGTATGGATCCAGACTATACCTACCCACCTACTTGGTGTAACACATGCAACACTAGTGGTCGTAAAAATTGCACTAGCACTCGAGATCATGTTTGGCTAGGTCCAAAGCCCGAAGAAACGACCAAAGAGAGAAGAGTTATTACCAAGGCGCAGCTAGAAGAAATTGTGAGACTTACTGTAGAAGAAGTGATTAGAAAGTTGCAATAGACCTTAAACAGGTTTCAAGGAGCTCCTGCTAAAAGCTCCTCACAACCAGAGCCCTTGATTATTCGAGAGTTTTGGCTGGGAAGTTCCCAGGTTTGCACCTCTACAAGGAGATTAAATTGAGAATCATCGAAACGGGTACCAAGCATTTGAAATGGCCCAAGCGAGTAACCTGCGAAAAATGCGGTAGTAAGATCGAGGTTGATCAAGCCGATACCTACGTGACGCGAGAAAAATTTCTGGCAGTAAAATGCCCGGTATGCAAAAGACGAGTGGTTGTGTGGCAAAACACGCAAACAACTACGCAAGAGTCTAAGAAGAAGGTGGGCATTCCTACGAAAATGCCAACAAGCAAAGCCTTCCAACACGATGATCAACCTAAAGAAGAGATAGATTATGAGAGTGTAGAATGGCTTGATGCTCCCAGCGGATTCTATCCGGGTCTGAACAACCGTCAAGCAAGACAGCGATCCGAGGCACATGAAGCCGAGCGTAGGCGTCGCATAGCTACCCAACAGATGATAGGTGGGCGCATGAAATGTAAGGGCGGTTGCGACACCGATGTTGGCGGATGTTTTGTACATGCCAGTAGCTGCTAGTCTCAACTACCCTTCACTACACATCATAGGAGAAAGCAATGAAGCCCATCACAACACAGCGACTCACCACCCTCACCATTTTGGCTGTACTCGCGCTAATTAGCTATCTAGAGTTCGTCGCTCTGCGCGCGATCTTTTGGTAGATCTGTCTTACCGAGGGAGTCGGCTATTGTAAGCCGGCTCCCTCCCAACCAAAGTTCTTGAAAGCATTCGAGTATTTTGGCTGGGAGTGTCCCAGGCCGTTAATACACGGTAGTGCCTAGACAAAGGAATAGAGTTGCGCGATTACGAAGCAGAAGCACGAGCTGCAGAGCTAGAAGGCAAGGCCAGAGCTGCGAGACTTAGGGCAGAAGCTTATGAGTGGCAAGCTGCCGAAGCGCGCGGAGATTACGCGCGGGCTGCCCAGCGAAAGCGAGAAGAGAATGACTATATAGCTCGCGAAGTAGCTGCTGGGAGGCAGTGCCCTGGTGGCTGCGACACTGCAGTTGGTGGCTGTTTCATACACTCAGACAGGTGCTAACTTAATAGGTTTTGGGAGCTCCTATAAAAAAGCTCCCCCAACCAAAGTTCTTGAGAGTAATCAAGAGTTTTGGTTGGGAACCGCTCCCAGAAGGCACCTTGACCTCTACATAAGGAGACAACATGAGCTATACTAGTAATATGAATGAACCGTCAGAATTTGGAGTGCATGACAGCATTGAAGGCGAGCGTGCTCGCTTATACGAACGCGGGCGCGAGATTGTGCTGGCCGCGCCACAACTGTACGTCGATGTAGATATTGAGGCCGATGGCAAGGCAGGGCATGGCTCAATGCTGTCGATCGGTGCCCAGAGCCCAACTGGCGAGTCGTATTATTCTGAGATTCGTCCGATCAGTGAAGACTTTGTGCTAGGCCAACGGGAGTTTTGCGAAACTCATGGGCTACCACGTGAACGACTGCTTCAAGAGGCGCCGAACTTTGAGCAGGTAATGCGGGAATTTGCAGAATGGCTTAGTGAATTGATGCAAAAGCATGGTAAGCCAGTGGTTTTCACAGCCTTCAACGCAGCGTTTGACTTCGCCTTTGTCGATATGTATTTTGCAAAGGCCGGTATGGACAACCCATTTGGGATAGCCCCGTTTGATCTCAAGTCGCTTGCCTTGCCGCTAACTGGCGAGTGGGATTGGTCAAAGACTAGTAAGAACAAGTTGCCACCGATCATAGTTCCGGGTGGCGACTTCACGCACCATGCGCTTGAGGATGCCCAATATCAACAGAAGCTACATTTTGGGATGGCTGGGTTGCTCGATAAGTTTAAATCAAAATAACATTTACCCCGGGAGAGATTCTGGGGTTTTACTTTTAGTTAAAATGTTTTGACTAGACGCCAAAACTGGTCCGTGCTAACCTGTTGTTGGCCTACTACCTTTTAAGGAGATGTCTTGCCCCAAACTATCGAGGTAGAACGTAAATGGGTTTTACCTGGTTTCACGACATTTGGTCAGATACTAAATGCCAGTATTCAAGAAATAGAGCAAAACTATATTAGTACTCGAAAAGGTGGGTTTCGCATTAGAAGTGCAGGCAGAAACTATACAGTAACTAAAAAATCTGATGGTGATGTTGCTAGAGTAGAAGAAGAAGTTGAAATTCCAAAGTGGCTCTACGATGAGCTTGTAGTGTTATCGGCTTACAGGCTTAGAAAAACCCGATGGACATTCTATAACCCAAGTGGGGTTAAGCTTGAGCTAGACAAGTACCATGACAATCTAGATGGGCTTGTCACTATTGAGGCTGAGTGGCTAGTAGAGCTCGCTACCGATGATACCCAAGATGAGACCTCTCTTCTAAGTTGGCTTAAAGAAGTACGTCCAGAAATATTTACCTTTGAGTTGCCAGCATGGCTAGGTGTTGCAAACGAGGTGAGTAATGAGCCAGGCTATAAGAACAGTAGCTTAGCTCAGTACGGGCTGCCACCTACACGATAATATTTGCCCTAGAGTTATCTAGGGCATTTTATTTGCATATTTGTGTGTTCTGTTGTAAAATATTGACATCATTGCACCCAACTTTATAGTAAAGATAGAAAGAGAGATACTTTGCCTGCCAAAGTAGTAACTTACGAAGATTTTTTAGGGCGTTTACATGGCCTGTTTCGCCTTGTACCTACAGAATCTACCGAGATACCAGGCCAAGCAGTAACTATGGTAGATCCATTCGATGAGACTATTTTAGCAGATCATCGAGCAGACTATGACGAGTTTCACTCAACTGAGTGTTTAGTAAATCGAGTCTGTATTGATAACGCCCTCAAGCATGGCAAACCATTTATTGATAGCGTTCTTATACACAATATCAGTTGCGCACTTTGTAGAAATTATATTGGAGGAGCTAGGCAAACCAATTGATAAACCCCGATAGTAATATCGGGGTTTTTAATTACATATAACTATTATACTTATGCTAGAATATCTATATGGATTTTAGTGACGAGACCTACCGACCACCTTTTGAGGATGAAGAAACAAACCTACACCTTAGCCAAGTACCTAAGCTTGGGGATACTGTAAAGAACCTGGATAAAAGAGGTTATTTAGAAGATGACTTGCCAGAAAATTTACAAGGAACACCTCTTTATGAAGCTATTAAAGCCGATGAATATCTAAAAAGTCCTGAGGATATTAACGTCAATGAGTCTGAAGCCGCTCAAATAGCCTCGAGAGTAAGAGATGTCTTAGATAGACACAATATAGACCTTAGCGAAGCTGTACATGACCCCAAGTTTGTTCACTCACTACCCCACCTGGGACTAAGTCAACTAGAGCGAGTATATGTTCTAGGTATTGTTGCAGCACGCTTAGATAAACAGCTAACTAGCACAGAAAGTGTACCTCATCACTCACAAGAAAGTAGCGACGACCACGTTTTTAGATTATCGATTAATGGCTTGCGTGATTTGGTACACCGACCAAAATCTGGTGAACTTCTTACACCAGAGAGACTTAAGGTGTCGAGATATGCTCAGCAAAAACTACTAGAGCTACTAGACTTGAATACACAAGATAATGGTCAGCAACAACATAATAACTACCAAGAAAATCGTGAGTCAAAACGCCCCCCTATAACTATTGATGAGGTACTAAATTTATCTGGTGAAGAACAAAAACGAGCTTTTTTTGAGTGGGTAGATGGACTGCCGGAAGCCGGAGAAGATCACTTGCCAGTTAGCACACCAAAGGGGTCAAGACGATCGAGTGGTGAGCGGATAAATGAAGTAGAGTTTGTGCTAGACCAAGATAGGCTAAGATTTATAAAAGAAGTTACCGATGCTTGTAACGACAACGGTTCGGTGGTGAGCACCGAGTTATACAGGTCTAGCCTAGATTCTGATTCTAGCCCTATTCCCTATTTGGCGCTACTTATTAAATTACGCACGCACGCAGGCAAAATAATCGAAACAGTTATACTTGAGCGACCCGAGAGACTAAACTTAGCAAATACCCAAAACGGTGAAATAACTCATAAGTCTGATGATGCCACTTATCTATTTGCTAGTGATATTCCAGATATTTGGCAGAGTGTTTTTTACGCCAACGCCAAAAAAAATGCCGCCAGAAGTCAGTTTGCCCTTCGACGCTACCATGGTGAAAAACATGCCGCCAATGTGTTTAAAACTCTAGATGAAATGATCGATGGTATTCTCAACAAAAACAATAATTCTAAGTATACTAACTTTCCTTACAGAAACCCTTACTAAAGTTTTACCAGAAAAGATTTTTAGTCATCTTCTTGTATAGACCAATAAATTTACGTTCTTGGCGTAGCCAAATTTTAAACTTCTTGTCTGACACCGGCAAATCCCAGCAACCTACAAACTCGGTAACTTCTTCATTAAAACCTCTCTTGAATTGATACAGGCCAGACTGTGGATGGCTAGGGTTGTCTAGCTCCGCTTTGGGTGGAACAGCTACAAGATCGTATTTGGTAGCACCTTGCTCTTTAGCCCAACGCATTGCCTCCCATTGCAAAAGGTATGGCGCCATTAGGTTGCGTTTAATAAGAAACGACCCTCCGTCTTTGTAGTAGCTGTTTGCACCAAAACGTGTAATATAAATACCGGCCAACACCTTGTCCTCGTGAGTAGCAAATAATATTTGCCCCATTCCAGCCTTAGCTAACTCACTCCAATAACCTATAAAATAGTCTTTTTTTCGTAAGAAGAATCCAGCTCTTTCTTGGGTGGCCACCATTAGCTCATACATTATATTAAGATTTTGTGAGTTAGCCTCTCGCCTCTCTACCTTTACGCCTTTTCGCTCAGCCAACCTAATGTTGTAGCGAGTCTTTTGTTTAAAACTAGCAATAATTTCTTCTTCGGTAGGTTTTAGATCAACCAGAATAGTTGCCTTAAACTGCAAATCGGCACCACTTTTTTTTAGTCCTAAATCTACAAGATCTATCTCGTCTTCAAACAGCTCGGGCTCGAGTTTAATGAGTATTGCCTTAGAGTCTAGTCTTTCAATATACGTTTTTATATCATTACAAAACTCTTCAAACCTACCTTTTGAGACCTTATTGGCATGGCCACCACCAAATAATCCTGGGCCTTTGGCGCAATAGTAGATATTACCCAAGAAGCTAGCTGATTTTTGAGACAAACAAAAGTAAAGTAAAAATCCTGCCTGCTCAAAAACTAAAAAGTTTGGTTCCCAACCAACCGTTTTTTTGAACTTACTCCACTCGTAAGACTGCAAGATATGCCCACCATCTGGGTTTTGTAGCACCAGATTATCCCACGTGGCAATTTCGTCTGATGTTGCTTGGCGTATCATTTGCGACCTTTAAGTTTTCTGTATGCATTGTACATGGCGTATTTTGATTTGTTTATAACTAAATCATATGTACCTATGTTACTTACCACACTACCGCCAAATCCGTGTTTGAAAGCCGAAATACCTGCCCAAGGGTGGTTTGGTTCTTCTGGTGGAGCAATACCCCAGAAGTCGAAATGTTTTTTACCTTCTGCCTTGGCATCTAGTATCATTTGCCACGCACAAGATACAGCCGCTTTATATTGTCTATTTAACACTTGGTCGTTTCCGGTGTGTGCATAGTAGCGAGTATTGCCCCAATCAAACACCAACGAAACACTAGCAGGATTTTCTTCAACAGTCGCTACGTAAAAACAGGCAACACCTTGTTCTATTAAGTTTTTAGCCATTTTCTCGTAATACCAGTCTGGGTGATTGGTGATTTTGGAGTGGTCGGCGGTATCATGCATTAGCCTTAGAAATACCGGTACAGTTTTAAGATCAACTGTTTTATATACCCTCACTCCCCTTTTTTCGCCAGTATTTATACGATTGCGATGGCCCGATTGCAAATCGTGTCGCAAATCTTCTTCTGAACGAGTTAGGTCTAGCACGAGCGTGTGTGAGGGTTGAACATCAGCTAGTTTGTGCGCACCAAGCGACTCGAGATCTTGTTTTGTTACATTGCCGGTAGGTTCAACTCGCACAAAATCACACTTAAGATCACCACCTTGTACACGTAATGACTCCAATGCTTTGACTGGATCTTTTTCTATAGCTGGATTATAGGTAGCAAGTAGATAGTGCAAGCCTGTTACTTGGCGATTGTAAGCTATCCAATACCAGTCTTTATTAATAGAAAAATATGGCTGCCGCCCTATAGAGGTTTGAAAGTTGGCCCACTCAGCCGATTGTAATACATGGCCGTTACGACTTTGTATAGAACTGTTCCAGTTACTAGGTAATTGCATAACATACATTGTACCATTTTGTAGTGCTACATCTTAAAAAAGTATTGACAAATATTAATATATTTGTTATTATAGTGAGCGTTATTGCACCCCAAAATATGGAGAAGAGGTGAAAAGCCAACTGAAGTTTAAGGGAGGAGTCGTGGAGCTAAAACCCCACGAGTCGGCTAGTCAACGCACGAAAAATCGCATTTTCGATAACGGCCCACACTTTACTATCAATCTACACACTAACAACTGTGTGGCTCTAGGTGACGTAGAAGCCGTGTTGGTAATCGCCCACTCTACCGACTGGATGGGTTGGTTGCCTGTCGATGAGATAGTAGTTATTTAACACCGGCCCGGGTGGCGGAATGGCAGACGCAGGGGGCTTAAACCCCCCGGGTCGAAAGACCGTGCGGGTTCGAGTCCCGCTCCGGGCACTTACATACAAAAGGAGAACATAGATGTTCGTAGTCTCACTAGTTATTTTTTACGGCGTCATGTTTGTGGTTAGCGTTGTAAGAGAGGAACACGGCTTTGCAGCATTTTGGGCATTCGGTTTCTCAATTCTTTGCCTGGCTTCGGTATTTAGCTAACTTTACTCAGCCCGCGTAGCTCAGTGGATAGAGCACGTCACTTCTAATGACATGGTCGCAGGTTCGAATCCTGCCGTGGGCGCGAATTACACCAGCCGGTGTGGCGGAATGGCAGACGCGCCGGGTTTAGGTCCCGGTGCTCTTAACAGAGCGTGCGGGTTCGAGTCCCGCCACCGGCACGATGCAGGCGTTGTTTTGATAGTCGTGTGAGCTGCGCGAAAAACAACGTAGGCAGGGGTAAAAACAAGTATTACAAATTATGCGTAATGCAAATTTTTACCCAGTCAAACGGGGTTAATCATGGAGTCCGATGGTTGGCAATTATGGCAGGTGTCTTGTGTATCAAGGCTAGGCGCTCCATGCTCTTCCCGTAGGCTTTCAACCTGCACCGAATAGGGAATTTGCTCCTCCCTATTCTCCCGTCCGAATAGCTCAGTTGGGCCAGAGCACTTCCCTTACAAGGAAGGGGTCGAGAGTTCAAATCTCTCTTCGGACACGTAGGGCCTGTAGCTCAATGGTTAGAGCGTGGCACTCATAATGCCTTGGTCGAGGGTTCGATTCCCTCCAGGCCCACAGTTCCCCCAGACACATTTGTGTCTGGGGGATTTTCTTTTGTGGGCTATTATTGACACATTCTTTGTTTATGTATATAATACTGTCGAATTGCTCCTTATTAGAAACCACGGTGGTCTCGATGCGAATACCAGTACTTCTGTCAACTGTTATGCTTTCAATTTTGTTACTGTTGGGCTGTGCGCCAAGTGCTAGCGAGCAAGAAGAAGTTCGCTCACAGCTCGAAGAAAAGTACGGCATCACAATTACCAATACCGATCCTCCCGGTGTTAATACTAGTTATCACTTTGATTACACCAACTCTAATGGTGATTTCTGTGAAGGTAGCTCGTATGAGTCTGATGGCTATGAGTCTATCGACCCGAGCTCTGTCCATTGTATTGATTCTAATGGTCGTCCATTACCTGAAGAGCCCAGATAGTTATTCTTTGCCCCTCACTGCGAGGGGCATTTTAATTTCTGTGGTAAGATATGGTAATGAAAATTCTAGCTATTGAATCTAGTTGTGACGAAACTGCCGCAGCAGTTGTGCAAAACAACAAAATACTAAGTAATATTATTTCTAGCCAAGTAGATATTCACGCCAAATATGGTGGTGTAGTGCCAGAAGTTGCGGCTCGCTCGCATATAGAAGTAATTGTTCCGGTAATAGAGCAGGCTCTAAGTGTGGCCAGGTCTAGCTGGAGTAGTATCGATGCTATTGCCGTTACTCAAGGGCCAGGCTTAATTGGTTCTCTGCTAATTGGGGTACTCGCCGCCAAAACCTTGGCTATCACCAAGAATAAACCGCTTATAGGTGTAAACCATATTTGGGCGCATGGCTTTGCAGCGTTTTTAACAGAAAATAAACCTAGGTTCCCCTTCTTGGCCCTTACTGTATCTGGCGGACACACTACTCTCTCGCTCTACAAAGAAGATTTATCGCGCGAAATACTGGGCGAAACTCTAGATGACGCGGCCGGCGAAGCTTTTGACAAAGTAGCAAAGTTACTAGGACTACCCTACCCAGGCGGGCCAGCAATATCTAAAGCGGCCGAAAATGGCGATGACAGTGCTTATAAATTTCCAATTGCTAAGCTTGGTAAAGAAAGTTTAGACTTTAGCTTTTCTGGGCTAAAGACAGCTGTGCTAAGACAAGTACAAGAAATTGCTGGTACAAACCCGGCTAAGCTCAATCATAAAAAGAGCTATAAGTTAGACAAACAAACTGTTGCGGATATCGCTGCTAGTTTTCAAAAGGTAGTTGTTGAGGCTTTGGTGCAAAATACTCTCAAAGCCAATGCACGCTTTCAACCAGCTAGCATTGTGGTGGGTGGCGGAGTTGCTTGCAACAATTTGTTACGCCAACAAATGCGCCAGGTGCTACCTAAGTCGATTTTTGTTCCGCCAGTACTTTGTACCGACAATGCTGCAATGATAGGTGCTATGGCGCTGCAAATGGCTAAAAAGGATATGTTTATACCGCCCAACGATCTTACGGTCGACTCCAGCTTGGAAGACTAATTATATAAATATCAGCCCCCAAACAATTTGTTTGGGGGCTTTCAAATTATCGCACTACAGCATCAACAAAAGAAAATCCGGCAGCTTGGGCGGCCAGGTAGCGATGTCGACCATCACGTAGATCGTAGGTGCCGTTGGGCAGTTCAATCAAAACTACTGGCGGGAACTCTCTACCTTCTTCCATAAGACGACGGTACTGTTCTACCTTTTTAGCAGAAGCTCGTGCAGCCCGCTTGGGGCTTAGGTGAATGTGGTCGGTGCTGATGACATGGCTGGTTGCCATTTTGAAGACGCCCTTTCACTAGGCTGTCCTCATAGTCATCACCTCCTCTGGTTTGAAGTACGGTTGCCATTAATAATACTAACAAATTATATTAGTTTTGTCAATAAATATTAACATATAATACTAGGTGTTGGTTACAAATGTTGATATATCTATATAACAAAAACCCGATGTGTGAATCGGGCTTTTATGTTAGAAAAACTATTCTGACTATTCAGTAAGAGCAGCTTTGGCGTTCTCAAAAGCGGCTATTTCGCTCTTTTTGAAATCTATCTCGGCCTGCAAATCACTAATCTTTCGTTCTTCCTCGGCTCTTCTGTCTTCGTGATCTCTTTTTAATTTTTCTTTTTCTTTAACTTCTCTCTTTAGATCGGCAATGTTACTTTCTAAAGCTTCAACAGCTTGCTTACGATGTGCATCAGGCTTCTTGTCTTTACCTTTTTCTATGTCTCCATCTTCCTTGTCGTCTACACCCGCTACGAGTCTTTCACCTTCTTTGTCATCATCGTCAGCATCTTTATCCTCAGTATCTTCTTTCTCAACAACCAGGTTAGTGGGTGAGGTGGGTAGCTCGGCTACAGCTTGGTCTAGTTTTTTTACATCTTCGGCAGGTGCCGGTGTAGAATCGGCATCACCTTCTGAGGCTGGGGCCTTATCGGCATCTGGTGTTGTAGGTCGTTCATTGCCAGGATCTGGTTGATATTCTTCAATAGGTGGAACAGTGTGCGGCATAGCGTCTTCTGGCTGCACATCCTCTGGTGCAGCATCTCCGGCTGGGGCCTCTGGTGTTTCAATGCTTGGCTCGGCATCTGTTGGTACCTCTGGTAATGGTTGTGGCTCTGGAATAATTTGTGGTGGCTGTGTAGGGTCTTCTTCGGTAGCTACTTGTTGTCCTTCTAAGCTTGCTACGGATTGGTCGTCGGTAGGTGGTGCTTCGGCAACTGTTGGTGTGGTGGCTTCAGTGCTCACTTCTGCAGAAGCTGGTGGTAGAGTGTCTGAGGATTGTTCGGGAGTGTTTACGGCGGCAACATCGGGAGTTGGCATCATACCATCGGCACCTTGGGCGGGTTCTACTGGAGCGGTGGTAGTTGCTATTGGTTGCTCTACAGCATTACTTGCTGTTGGCTCCATAGTTGCTACTCCTCCCCCGCTGGCATCGTCTGGAGCCATTTGAACCATAGCATCAAAAGCATCACCTTCTACCATAGGAGCGCGTTGGTCCCATTGCTCATCTATTTCTAATGGACTGTAAATGTCTTTCATCACCACTCCTGCTTACTCTCCCCCGTTTTCAATCTTAATAAAAGTTATCTATATATTACCTGAGCATAAGCGTTGGTGTCAAATAAAACATCTCGCAATTATAAGATAAAAAATGCTACAATTACAGGTATGATTTCAAATGAGATACCTAAAACCTATAATCCTTCAGATAATGAGGCTAAAATCTATAGTCTTTGGGATAAACACAAAGCTTTTGCCGCAAAAACCAGTTCTACAAAGGAGCCGTTTTGTATTATTATGCCTCCACCGAATGCCAATGGTTCACTACATGCTGGCCACCTAATGTATGTGGTAGAAGATATAGCTACTCGCTATGCCAGAATGCAAGGTCGGCCCACACTATGGCTACCAGGTACAGATCATGCCGGTATAGAGACACAAGTGGTTTACGAACGAGAGTTAGAAAAGAACGGCAAAACCCGCTTTGATCTTGGCCCAGAGAAGTTTTACCAGCAGGTAGAAAAATTTGTACTTGCTCAGCAACACACTATTTTAGAGCAAATGCAATCCATGGGTTTCTCGGCCGACTGGAGTAAGCTTAAGTTCACCCTAGACAAAGACGTAATTGGTGTAGTGCACCAAACCTTTCAACAACTCTACGACGATGGCTATATTTATAGAGGTAATCGTATTGTAAACTGGTGCACACGTTGCCAAGCCGCATTTGCCGATATTGAAACAGACCGAGTAGAGCGTGAAGATGCCATGTATACACTTGATTACGGCTCTATAAAGATTGCCACCACTCGACCAGAGACAATTTTTGCCGATAGCGCCGTTGCTGTAAACCCTAAAGATGGGCGCTACACCAAACTAGTGGGTAAAACCGCCACTATACCTCTAATCAATCGAGAAATTCCGATAATTGCCGATGACCACGTAAGTATTCAAGATGGTACCGGTGCGCTAAAAGTTACACCAGGTCATGATATGGCCGACTACGATATTGGTCAGCGCCACAATTTACCAGAAATATCTGTAGTAGATTTTGAAGGTAAATTAATTAACTCACCTAGCGAATATAATGGCTTGAGTGTAGACAATGCCAGAGCTCAGGTTGTAAAAGCTCTTGATAAGGCCGGAAAGCTTGTAGAGACAGCTCCGATAACTCACGCTGTAGCAGTGCACGACAGATGCAAAACTGTTATAGAGCCTTTAATATCTGAGCAGTGGTTCTTGCGAGTCACCGAGCTAAACAGGCCAGTAATACAGGCAATTGAGCAAGACAAGGTGCACTTTTATCCTGCAAGATTTAAAAGTATTGCCCTTAACTGGTTACAAAACGAGCACGACTGGTGTATTTCTAGACCGGGTTGGTGGGGTATTCGTATACCTGTTTACTACAAAACTAGTACCGACCCCAGCAAAGGCTCTCACCTAGTAGCACTCACCGAAGAGGAAGCTAGAAAGTATTACGGTGAAGGTAATTATAGAGTCGAGACCGATACTTTCGACACTTGGTTTTCTTCTGGGCAATGGCCCTACGCCACGCTTATGGGCACAGGCGACTATGACCAGTTCTACCCTACTACCCTCATGGCTACTGCTAGAGACATTTTACACAAATGGGTAACTCGAATGATAATGTTTGGTCTTTACAAAACTGGTAAGGTACCTTTTGAGGATGTTTATCTTTGGGGTATGGTAACAGATGAACAAGGACAAAAACTTTCAAAGAGCAAGGGCAATTATGACGATCCTATGAAGATAACTGCCGAATATGGTACTGATGCGCTTAGATTAGCCTTGAGTATTGGTATTACACCAGGTAATGACGGTAAAATTAGTGCTGATAAAATTAAAGGATATCGTAACTTTTGTAACAAACTCTGGAATGTGTCTCGCTATATTCTAACCAAGACAGATAACATTACTACCCTACTAACTCCAGAATTGATATCGCCTGCCGATCACTGGATGGCCGAGCAAATAAACGAGGCTATCAGTAAAACTACTCAATCTATAGAAAAGTATCGTTACTCAGAAGCTGGTCAATCAGTCTACTCTTTGCTTTGGGACAAATTAGCCGACCAGTACTTGGAGTATTCTAAACAAACTACCAACCCCGCGATGTTGGCCTATAGCCTAGATACTGTACTTAGACTTCTCCACCCCTTCGCACCGTTTGTTACCGAAACCATTTGGCAAGAGTTACCTTGGCAGAAATCAATCTTAATAAACGAACAATGGCCGAATACATTATTAAAACCTGTTGGCAAAGAGGCGAAGGTTTTTGAGGGTGAGATTATTAATGTCTTAGCTTCAAAGCAAAAAGATGAAGAGCTTACCAAGCTAGCTAAACTTCAAAAAGAGCTGGCTGCCAAGCAAAATCTAGTAAGGCTTAGTGAGGCAAAACTAGCCAATAAGTCTTTTGTAGACAACGCTCCAGAGCAAGTTGTAAAAGGGGAGAAGCAAAGATTAGAAACTGCAATTAGCGAAATTGCATCTCTTGAGGCATCTATTGAAGAAATCAACAAAAAATAAGCTCAATTTTTTCTTAGTAGCAGGTGGTTTTATATTACTATTTGGTTTACTTATAGCGCTTTTTACACCAAATATCACCGCCTGGAAACTGAGTGTAGTAGATAGATTATTAAACCAGGCTAAGTTAGAACAAGACGACAACCAAAGATATGGTTTGCTAAGCCAAGCTTATTTAATAGGCTTAAAAGATCCTCGCGCAACAGAGGCCATGGCGCAATATTGGTTGGGTAGGGGAGATGTAAACAAAGCTGTTACAACCTATAAAGATGGGTTGGTAGACCCCAATTATGTAGCGTTGGGCAACTTATCGCTTAGAGCCCAAAACTACTCAAAAGCCAAGGATTTTTTCAACCTTTCACTGAAAGAAGGAGAGAACGATGAGGGCTTGGTGGGTCTTGCCAACACCCATTTCAACTTAGGCAATACTACAGCAGGATGCGAAGCCGCCACAAAAGCTACTAAGCAAAATCTAGACAGCGCTAGTGCAAAGGCAGCGGTTGCTAGTTGTTATATGTTGGGTGGTACCCAAGCTGAGGCTTTAGGCACCACACCACAATCAACTCTTAGCGATAGGCAGGTTGCATATTATCTTATTAACAACCAAGTGTATAAGCCCGGCGAAACTAAACTTTTGGCTATTAAAGACAAGACGGTAGGGGACTGGCTTGTCTTGTCGCGACTCGCTTCGGCTAGAGGGGAGATTAGCGATGCAATAGCTAAAGCCGAGCAAGGGATAGCCTTAGATAGTAGTAATATAGATGCTAATAAAGAACTTATAAGCTTGTATAAAATTACCGGAGAGAACAACAAAGCGACAGAATACTCAGAACGGCTCAACCAGCTTATGTTTGTGAAATATAGGTAAGTGTGGGTATATTTCACAGGAATTGCTTTATATAGATAATGTTGTGAAATAGTGTGTTTAAGTTTCGGTATTACAGATTAAATAATAACCCAAATAAATAGTGATAAGTAGATTGATAAGAGTTATTTACAAATGGCGTTAATAATAGCGCTTAAATTATGTTCAATAACATTATTTTTTGTGTCACCACGAAAAAGCTCGTAGGTAATGACTGGTATATTTCTTTCTAGCCCATAGTATGTTCCTAAACAACCCGGCGTATCATACCCAATAGATTCTTTTACGTCTAGTTTTGCTTCAGAGGCGATTTTCTCAGCAATAGCTTTACAGTCACCATTTATGTTGAGCATAGGGGTTTTATATGAATGCAGGCTTATGATTAGTTTTGGATTGGTATCTTCTACAAAATTAATAAGGGCTTGTGTCTCTGGCTCACTATTTTTGACTTTACCGGGTTTGTACTTGGGTTGTAGTGGAGTTGAAACCCAGTCTTTGGTTGCCATATTTCGATTTAGGTCTACACCATTGTGGTTGTGCCTAGTGTTGGCTTTAACACCATCAGGATTAAGTATTGGTATCACGCTGATGTCTTGAGAAGTAGTATTAGTTTGTAAGTTGTTACAAATTGCCTCTGCTAACCATACTCCTTCTATCTCATTACCATGTACGCCAGCGATTATTAAAACAGACCGTTGACTATTACTCGGCTCACCATTAAATAGGTGTGCTAGTATATCTTGGTTTTCAACTGATTTTCCAATTATTATAGTTTTGACCATTTTCTTTTGCCCAGCAAACACTGAGCCACAGAAAATGGCGGAGAGGGTGGGATTCGAACCCACGAGACCCTTGCGAGCCTGACAGTTTTCAAGACTGTTCCCTTCAACCACTCGGGCACCTCTCCAGGTTTATTGTCTACAGATTTGTGCTCTGAAGTTTTTCAGAACACAACACTAAAGACTATTATGGTCTATCTATTTGCTTGTACTTGAGACCTTTGGTAAAATTATCAGTAAAAATTTGCATGCCTTCTTCATCGTCCACTAGGTTATTTGCAATAATAGTTTCTCTCACTCCATCTTCACCAAACGACGCTACTATCATGTTTCCATCGGGCTTGCGACTAAATCTAAATTCAACTTTACTACCATCTGGCCTCTCAAACCACATTGAATACTGGTAAACGGGTTTTGTGGCTTCTAACTCTTCATCTATTCTTTTGTGAATAGCTTGCTCTCGTTGAGAAGAAGGCAGTAAAAACTCATCTTTAGTAGGTAGATAGCTTCTACTATCGTCATTAGTTGGTGGAGTTGGTTCTGACATGCTATATATTAAAAACTAGTGTCGGTCGGGATAGCGTCCGTCAACTGACGGACTTCTACCTGTGGTGCTCGCCAAAAACACAATTTACAATCTAGTTTTTGGTCTGCGCTCCTCGTACGCCGCACCCTCGCGCTCGGCTTCAAATCATACATTTTTCTCTATTGTTTTTCTTTCGCCAAATGGCGAAACATAAACAATGGCGGAGAGGGAGGGATTCGAACCCTCGCGGGGGATAACTCCCCCCTACCGGTTTAGCAAACCAGCCCCTTCAGCCACTTGGGTACCTCTCCGTATTGGCTTGTGGTAACTAACTGAGTAATTATACCTGATTGTTGGCTTTTTACCAAGTGAGTTTGTTTAACTTTTTCATTTGATATAATAGCATTATGCCTCCAGAATTATTTCATCACGGAACTTCATCAGAGCACTTACCAGCTATTCGCAAGTCTGGGTTGCGCTCGGCTAGTGAAACTGGAGTAAAAAACGAGAGTCGGCATGAAGGCCCAAGAGACCGGCAAGTATACCTTACCGACTCTAGCAAAGAAGGCAAAAGAGCTGCAGAAGGCTACGCGCTACGTGCAGCACAAAAAGCTGGCGGTAAACCAGTGGTATTACATATTGAAGGCGAAAAAGAGACTCACGGTATTGTTACAGAGCGAAAGGGTAGAATAGTACAATACGCCGCACCACATATGCCACCCGAGACTATTTTGAAAGAAGAAGAGGTGGATAGCCAAGTAGAGAATATGCCAGAAAAATTTGCTGGCCCAAATCAGTAATAATACAAACGTTGATTTATTGCATAAAATATAGTAGAGTATTGCTGTGAAAGCAAAACCGTGGGAGAAACTCAAAGTAGTAAGCTTTAAAGGCGCATACAAAACCTTTCTTACTAAAACGTTTAAATTACCCAATGGAACAATTCACGACTTTGACATTTGGTACCTAGAGCACGGCTGGATAGGCGTGTTTGCTCTAACCGACGACATGCAAGTAATTACTGCTACTAGTTTTCGTCCTGGGCCAGAACGGGTACTTCGGGAGATGGTTTTTGGTATTGTAGACCCGGGCGAGGACTCTACCACTAGCGCTGCTAGAGAGCTGCGCGAAGAGACTGGTTATGTAGCAGGTAAAATTATTACTCTTGGTGAGAACATGGCCTGGATGCCATACGCCGAAGGTAATGCCAACTACTATTTGGCGGTTGGTTGCAAGCCAGACCACGAACAATCTTTAGATGACACCGAAAGTATTCAGGTAGAAACCATACCTCTGCGCGAATATGTAGAGACTGTATTAAGAACTGGCAATACTAGTCACGCCGAGTGTGGTTGGTTGGCAATTGACTTCTTGCTACGCAATGGCTATATTCAACCTAGAGACATTAACTAAAAAAGGATTAATGATGCCAGAGCTAGAACCACACCAAGCCGACAGCGAGCCAGGAGAACCAACAGTCGGTATGTTACTAGAAGCCTGTAAGGATGTGTTGACCGAGGAGGCTACTAGCGACATAGTAGATAATGATCTAGATTATGATGAGGCTATTGGCTTTTTGTTTAGCTTCTTGCCAGAAATAGGCATAGATCCCGTAGAGTATTTAAGTGAGAAGGAGTTGCTAGAATAAAATAGTAACTGCAATAACCTAAGGCAAGAATTTCTTGCCTTTTTTATTTTTGTTTGTAAATAAAAGTAATCACTTCTTCGCGACAGCTAAGCCCCATATACTTTTAGCTCCACTAGCCTTCAATACTTTTGCGCACTCATTAAGTGTGGCACCTGTTGTAATAACATCATCAACTATTAGTACATTTTTACCGGTGATATTTCGGCGTGGTATAAAATTACCTTTGACAGACTCAAAACGTTGTATTCTGCCTAATCCAATTTGATCGGTATGGTGAAGTCTTAACAGGATGGGTTGAAGGGGTATTTTTGTATGTTTTGAGACTTCTCTTGCAAGTATTTGAGCTTGGTTATAGCCTCGTCGTCGCAAACTTTTACCTGTAGCTGGTACATATGTAATTGTATCGATTTTTGTAGGTAGGGAATTGATAGTAATGTGATGAGACAAAAACCTAGCTGTGTCTCTTGACCCATAATATTTGAGCTGATAAATTAGCTCTTGCATGTAGCCCGACATACGGAAGTTAGTGATCACGCCGTTTAAACTAGATTTGCGTCGACAGCGCTGGCAGGTTTGGCCGTTTGGCGAAAGTGCATTACACATAAAACAAGCCGGTTTGCGATACTTAAACTCGGTCTGCCAACAATCTGTGCACACCATTTTGCCAGGCTTGCAACAAACCAAACATTCGTTTTGACTAATAATACTAACTAGTTTTTCTATTATCATTTTCTAAAATCTATCTATTAACTTGCACTCTTTACTCTACCTGGATATAATAAATAGCAAGAAAGAAAAGAGCAAACATAAGGAGTAATTTTATGGCACGAAATAAGAACCAGGTTGACGAAGAAATTCTTGCAGACGACTTTTTAGAAGAAGAGCAAACTCCCAACGAAGAATGGATGAACGAAGAAGAGTTTGAAGGCCAACTTGCGGTTGATGTTTACCAAACCAAAGACACTATTGTAATAAAAGCGCCAATCGCTGGTGTAAAACCCGAAGATATCGATGTAGCTATCTCAGAAGATGTAGTTACTATTCGTGGCGACAGAAAAGAATCTACTACTATCTCTAAAGACAGCTACTATGTACAAGAGTGTTTTTGGGGTAGTTTTAGTAGGTCGGTTATTTTACCTACCTCTACAGTAGCCGATAAAGCTAATGCTGGTCTAAATAATGGCGTACTAACTATAGAGATTCCAAAAGTTGTCCCTGAAGACAAGGTTAAGAAGATAAAAGTAAAACCCGTTTAATACTTAGTGAAGACCATCTAAAAAACCCGCAAATGCCGGGTTTTTTAGATTACAAACTAGTTATTTTGAGTTGGCTTGCTCTATAGAGGTAGTAACTTTAGCGGATGCATTATTTACAACTATTTGAGCATCTAAGCCAGATAGGTAAGTTGATAGCATCTCGCGAAAATCTGCGTTGGTAACGAGGTTAAGCCCTTTATACCAATCTTGTGCGGTAGAAATTTGTTTAGCGAAAGGACTCAGTATATTGTTGTTTGTTTGTTCAGCTACAAGATCTTTACGGCTAGCTGGCCAGTAGCTCTTAGTAGAAAAGTCTCTTTGGGCTTGTTTGGTGGTAGTAAAACCCCAAAAATCCCATGCAATGTTGGGTGTTTTGGTAGTTTTTGATACAGAACCTATCAAGAATGTGCCGTAGTTTATTGGTTTGTTGGAGTTAGTTTGTGGTAGGGTTGAAAATCTAATGGGCATAGTAGGGTTTTGCTCGGTCACAGTTTTAGCAGCCATAGGGTAATCAATAATTGTAGCTGTTTTGTTTTGGGCAAACGCACTTACACTATCACCCAAGCTATCGCTCCACGAGTAGTTGGCTTTGGTTGGTTGGGCAAAACTTGCATAATAGGCTAGCGCCTTGGCACTAGAGTAGTAGCCGGTAGAGTCTGGCAACTCAAAGGTTGCTTTGGTAGGTGGTTGGTTGGTCATTGTTGCGCCGTTTTGCATCATTAGTACACTTATAATATCTGGGTAGCTATGAACGGTTGGGCTACCGAGAGCTACACCAGACTCATAAAGTGTTTGGTCGGTTTTTTGTCGTAATTTATCATTTACTGCATCAAACTCTACCCAATTGGTCGGAGGTGAAGTAATCTTGGCTTGATCAAACCTGTTTTGATTATAAATTAAACCAAGGGTAGCTATACCTAGGGGTGCGCCATATATACTGTTGCCAACCACAAGTTGTTTGGTGGCAAAATCTGCAAAAGTTGAGCTAAATTGATCGGGAGTGAATACACTGGCTGGTGCGGGTTGAAGGCTATTTTTATATAGAGGTAAGCTATCATCTCTAAATACTAATAAATCTGGTAATTTATTCTCATAAATTGCTTGTAACACCTTGGCTTGGTAGTTATTTATATCTACATACTCAATACCAACCTTCACATTAGGATGAACTTTTTGGTATTGATCAACAACATACTCAAGGTTACCTTGTTCATCGGAAGGTAACCAAAGAGATAGCGTAATTGGCGAGGTTGGGTAGAGTACACTAGTTTTGTAGTCGCTAAGGCTAGTACTATATGGTCTTTGAGTGATTATATAGATAGCAAAAAATAGAGCTATAGAACTAATTATTAAAGCTAATAGCTTAATATATCTATTACGCATATGTTTATTTTAGCTGTAATGGAAGTTTTAAACCAGTGAGTAATATATAAATATGTTACTTTAGATTAGAAAATTTCTAGTACAAAGTTAACTATAGCAAATGCAAGAAGCGCCACCACAAGGCCAATAACGGCATATAAAATAGTGTCTTTGGCGCCTTTTGTGCCTTTTTCGTCACCACCAGAGGTCGCGTAACGTATACCACCGATAACTATCATAATGACAGATATTACACCTATTCCAAGCAGAAGGGTATTAGTAATAAGCTTAACATTTGCAAGTAAATCGGTGGGTTGGCTTGGGTCTTTAGCTTTGTTGGCGCCCGTTTGAGCGGGGTTAGAAACTGCATAGACTCTAGTAGCCGCAAGAACTACATACCCCGTAGTTATTGCAGAAAGTGTTTTAATTTTAGTTCTCATAATTGTTTAACTTACACCCCTTGAATTATTTTTTAACTAAACTGACCAAGCACAAAGTTTACAATAGCAAATGAAAGTAGAGCTACAACAATACCAATAATTGCATATAGTATAGTGTCTTTGGCACCAGTAACAGCCTTTTCGTTGCCATTACTTATTACATATCTAAAACCGCCCACAATTAGCATTATTACTGCCACAATACCAATAACTAAGAGCATGGCGTTAATAATGTTTTTAATATTGCTTTGCAGGTCGCCAGTAGCGGCCGAGGCGGGCTGTACGGCATCTACAGCATCTTGAGTAGTGTCGGCTGCCAACGCTACTGTTGGGACCAATGCAACTACACTACTACCTGTTACAATTGCTAGTCTTTGCGTTTTTTTAGATAATGTCATTTTATTCTCCATATTATTTATAAAGCATTTACTAGATATTTTAGCTTACTTCTTATGATACCGCAAGGTAGTTTTTTTGCAACAAGTGACAATAGTTTTCTTATTTAAACGTACCAAGTACAAAGTTTACTATCGCAAAGGCCATTATAGCTATTACTAGGCCAATAACGGCATTAGTAATAGTATCTTTGGCAGTTTTCGTACGCTTCTCATCACCAGCCGATAGTGTGTATTGTATTCCACCTACCACAATTACTATCACGGCAACAGCACCAGCAATAAGAAGTAGTGTGTTTGTTACCTTACCTACTAAATCACCAAAGGTTGCTGGCCCACCTAGTCCAGGAGGAGCTTCAAAATCTGCTAGTAATAATATACTAAGTAACTTCATTTGATAATATATTAACTCTTACGCTAAGGTTTTGGCAAGGTTACTTAAAAAAACTGAGTATTAATAAACGTAATGATTGCGACCGTAGAAAGTGCGAGTATAAGCCCGCTTACAGCGTAGGTAATTGTCCTCTTGGCGTTTGCTACGCTTTGTTCGTTGCCAGCCGAAGTAATATATTGTACCGCACCAACCACTATAAATATTACCGAAAATGCGCCTACTGCCATCATAAGTATCTGTGCAGCATTAGCAATTAACTTCTCTACACCCTCAAGACTAAACTCATCTACGCCATTAAACAGTGTTGGGGCGCCCGCACCGGTATTACCACCATCTATACCAAAGACCGCAATTATTGCTCTAAAAGATATTAGTAAGCCCAAGCTAATGGCAGCTTGGGTAAGACGATTTTTGGCCGACTTTATTCGCTCTTGGCTACCACCCGAGGTAACAATCTCGACAGCGCAATATAATATAACAACTGCTAAAATAAGACCTATCAGGGTCACAATATAGCCAGCCAACAGACTAATAACATCATTAAGGGATAGACCGTTTTGGCACAAGTTAGATCCATTAGGTAGATTGTCTAGTATTCCACACTGGGCAGCAAGTAGTGGTCTGTAAATAAATTGCATGCTATGTATTATATCACTTGTTATGTTTAAAGCGATAAGGCCTGTCTTTAAGGTCTATAATTTGTAAGTTATTTAGTGTAACATAAGTGTTATGAAAAAGCTCTCCCGTATTTTGCTTTTACCAATTCTGTCGTTGGTTATTGTTTTTTTTAGTATGATTATATTTACCAACAAAGCTCATGCAGCTTGTGGTGGTGATGATACTTTCTCGTTTAATTCATCTGGTGAGCTTGATTGTGGTGATGAGGTATACAAATACGATCCATATTGGAGTGAAGTGACTGGATACCCTTCTTATGTAGAGAATACGGGTGATTATATTTCTTTTGGTTTAGTAGATGGAGTTATTGTAGCCAAGCTTAGGCAAAGTTTTAGTGTGACTAATCCGTTTGCTAGTGGGGGAGACCAAATAGGTCTATCTAACTTTCGTAATTATGATAGAGCTTTTAAAGGTGGTGAAAACAACTCAGACCCAGACAAAACATTTTGTTCTGTAGTTAAGCCCACTGATTGTTTTCCATGGGATGGTGGTGATTATGATGATTTTCAGGGTACTGATGTTGAAGCAAGATATACAGGAGCGGCACCTCGTTTTCTCACAGATGATCTATTAGAAGCTCTAGATGCTAAAGCTAGCGAAGAAGAAGCTCTAGATGCTTGTGAGGACACTCTTAATAGCCCTTTAACTTTTATAGTTTGTCCGGTACAGAACTTTTTAGTTGAGGCACTAGGTACTACTATTGATACAATGACAGGATTATTAGAGAACCCTGTTTTAGTTGGTAATTCTGGCGCCTCAAGTGTTCAAGTAGAGCTAAAGGATGGTGTAAACGCCATGATTACTCTAGCTAATTCTTTTTATATACTAATATTTCTATTTATCATTATTGCTAATTTTGTGGCAATACCAGGTTTAGATAACTATACTATTAAAAAGACCTTGCCCAAGTTAATAGCGGCAATTATACTTACGCAGTTTTCATTACTCATATGTCAAGTTATTTTAGATTTGGGAAATATCTTAGGTAGTACACTACCTCAGTTTTTACTGCAAAGCTTTAATGTTCCAGGTGGCACAGGTGGTGCTCCTCCAACACCAGGCGAAGCTTTTGCTTGCCTTTTTGTACCAACTTGCGGTGTCAATCCTTCTGCAGGTGGTATATTCCAGACAATTGGGCAGTTTGTAATGCTACAAATTGCCGAAATAATAGGCCTAATAGTGGCGATAATTGCTTTCTTCTATTTAATGCTACGTTACTTAGCACTAGTTGGGTTGGTTTTGTTTGCTCCGATAGCTTTTGCTGCTTGGGTATTACCAAACACCGAGAAGTTCTTTAAGCAGTGGTGGAAGTACATGATAAAGCTATCTATTATGTTCTTATTGGTAAATCTTTTGTTTGCTATAGGAGCTATATTTGTAAATCTTTTACAAAATGGTTTGTTTGATTCTGGAGGATTCCAGGGTGCTGTGGCGAACTTCTTAACTAATTTGATTGCTATATTTGTACCTGTTCTTATACTTGCTTTGGTTCCAAAAACGCTCAAACTTAGTGGTGATATTATGGGAGCAGCAGGTAAAGCTGTTGCAAATACAGGAGTGGGTAAAGCTGCAATTGGCGCTGGTAAAGGTGCTGTGAAGAAGAGTGGTCAAGAAGGCAAGCTTGCTGAGCTAAAATCTAAGGGGTTTGAGGGTGCTAGTGCGGCTTTTCGTGGTAGCAATACGAAGCTAGGAAGAAGTTTTAAGCAAAATAAACTCAGAACCGATGACAAAGTTGAAGAGGCGAAGAAAAAAGATATTGGCCTTATGGATGTTGATGATCAAATTGCTTTATCGCGTCAAACAAAGAATGGTGAATCAACACCAGATGCCAAGGTTGCCAAGAAAGTACTTCAGAAAGCATACAGAGACAAGTTAGTTGAAGGCAAACAAGGTTTTGATGCTGGTTTACCACCACTAAACGCCAAACAAAGAGCAGATTTTGATAAGATAGCTCACGAGACAGGTGGAAGAACATACCAAGAATCGGTGATTGCATGGGATGTAGAAAAACAAGCAAGAACCGATGGTGGTCAAGCAGCAGGCGTTACACCGGCTGATAGAGAACGAATTGCTTATACTAACCTATATGAAGCAACAACAAGACAGGTTGCAAACGATAGTGCCACACCTCCGGCGCCTACTGGAGTTCCTCTGGATATTCATCATAAAAGAATTGCTTACGACCAAATGCACGCTGGAGAAGTTGCTAAACAACAGAGGCTCAATCCTAACTCATCTCCTACAGTTCACCAAAGTGTAGCTCATGCAAATCTTAATAATAACAGAGTTGTGAGACCATAATAATAATTATGCTTAAAATAATGAGATTGTTATAATTAATATATATGGGTGAATACAAAGTACCACAAAATGTAGAGACCGAAGATAAAATACTAGGGCCGCTCTCAGTAAAGCAATTTATATACGTAATAATTGCGCTGATGTGGGGATTTTTAATGTGGCGTATATTTAGCTTTTCTATAATAGTCGCTCTTATATTTGCTTTTCCGGTAACAGGTTTTTTCCTTTTACTTGGGTTTGGGTCGCGTGAAGGAGTACCTTTTGAAGACTATATGGTGGCGTTTTTTAGATTCTTAGTTGTACCTAGAACTCGCACCTGGATAAAAGATGATAAAAAAGAGGTTATTGTAAAAGATGTAGAAAAACCCAAAGAAAATCTAGAGAAAGATCAATCTGTTTCGGTTGGTCAACTTAAACAGCTTGCGTCTATTATAGATACGCGTGGTAACTTTAAAGACCCAAGTGTACAATTACACGAAGGAGATAATGAAGCATCTATTTATGCCAAACGAATTATTGGCCCTCAACAAGTTGGTACAGAAGAAAGCTCTAATAATACTATAGACACCGCTCATAGGTTAATTACACCAAAAGATGATGTTTTAGATGAAACTAGTCAAAGAGCTAATACGGTTGAAAAACTACTACAAAACGCCAAGGAAGATTCGCGCCAAAATGCAGCCACCCAAGTTCGACAAGCTTTACGAAAACCAAACAATAGTCAACCTTCTGTAAACCAAGTGCCGCAACAATTACAAACTATAAACCCAGCTGCTAGTCAGGTTGCAATGCAAGGTAGTAGTCTTACTATTCAACAAGTAGCAACCAGAGCTAACCAACAAACTCAACAACTTTCGCCAGGTACTAGTGCGCAAGTACGGCAGTAAAAATAACAAGTTTTTGAAGTGGCTTTATTATAGTACTTAAGCTGTTATAATAAAGCTTAAGCAAAATAGGTTATTATATACAAAAATGGCACAGATTACCCCCCAACAGCGTGAATACGTAAACTCGGTCACTCCACCAAAAAAAGAACAAAACAAGCAGATGAGCACTCAAAGTCATTTGCCTTTTTCAGAAATAAGAGATGGTATCGTGGTGATGCGTGATGGTAGTTTACGGGCCGTAATACTATGTTCTCCAACTAATTTCGATCTTAAAAGCCCAGACGAGAAAGAAGCTATTGAGTTTGCTTTTCAGGGTTTCCTAAACGGTTTGCATTTTCCTATTCAAATAGTAATACAGTCACGCAAGATAGATTTAGATAATTACCTAAGTAAGCTAGAGGTAATACAAAGTGATCAACCTAATCCATTACTAGCCGATCTAATGGATGACTACGTTACCAATATAAAAAGTCTCCTAAACGAAGTAAATATTATGGAAAAACGCTTTTACGTGGTTGTTCCATACTATGTAAATGTTGTAACTAAAGCGAATATATTCACTAAATTACGTGGAGCATCTAGTGACTCGGCTGAGGTTACTCAAACGAGTGGAGAGTACGAACAACGCAAGAATGATTTATTGCAGAGGACTAACCAGGTAGCTCAAGGCTTGGCGCAGATAGGTGTAAGGACAGTTATACTCAACACACAAGAAGTTATAGAGTTGTTTTACAACTCCTATAATGTAGCAGAAAGCCAAAACCAATCACTTACTGATATAGCTGACATGAGTACTCCGGCAGTCCTAAGAAAAGATGGTCTGGCCAAAATACCAAGCCAAAAACCTAAAGAACCAGTCCCAGACGATCTATACTCGGCTGCAAATAGACAAACTAACTCTAATCCCGCACAACCAAGTCAACCTAGCAATCCCCAACCCCCTAATATAGCTGGAGGGCAAAAGTAAAATGATATTTGGTAAAAAACCAGCACAACCGACAACCCCAACTCTTACACCCCAACAACAAGCCAATGCCAATGCTCAACAACAAGCTCAACAAATATATCGCCAGGGTGTTGTAACACTTCGTGACGTAATAGCACCTAGCTCTATACAAATAGAAGCGAATTATATACGTATCGGCTCGCGCTTTGCCAGAACATTATTTGTATATGCTTATCCTAGGAGCTTATTTACTGGTTGGCTTAGTCCTCTTATAAATATGGACGAAATAATAGATATAAGCCTAGCAATAGAACCGGTTGAGAGTAGGGTAGTACTAGATAATCTTAAGAAAAAAGTTGGTCAACTAGAAGCTAATCAATCTATAAATGCCGAAAAAGGTAAAGTTAGAGACCCAGCTCTTGAAGCATCTTTAAGTGATGCCGAAGAATTGCGTGATAAATTACAGGTAGGTGAAGATAGGTTTTTTAGGCTTGGTTTGTACGTAACGATTTATGGAACAACACTTGAGGAGCTTGAGGAGTTAGTAAAAAAAATAGAGTCAGTTTTGGGTACAAGTCTTATATATACAAAGCCGGCTACTATACAGATGGAACAAGGTTTTACCTCAACTCTACCACTAGGTAGCGACCTACTAGGTGTGAAACGCAATATGGACACCGGCGCAATTTCTACTACTTTCCCATTCACCACCGCCAACCTTAGCAATGAGGAGGGAATTCTTTATGGTATTAACCGTCACAATAACGGCTTGGTATTATTTGATAGATTTAGTTTAGAAAATGCCAACATGGTGGTATTTGCCAAGTCTGGTGCTGGTAAGTCTTTTGCTGTAAAACTTGAAGCTTTGCGTTCTTTGATGTTTGGTACCGAAATAATTGTAATAGACCCAGAAAACGAATATAGAACACTATGCGATGCTGTAGGTGGTAGCTTTTTACAGCTTAGTCTAACTAGTGATAGCCATGTGAACCCTTTTGATATCCCTACAGCTATAGACTCAGACGAAGCCGATAATGCTCTGCGAGCAAACATCATAATGCTCCATGGTCTACTTAGACTAATGATGGGTGAGCTTTCACCCACAGAAGAATCTGATCTAGACATTGCGCTCATTAATACTTACGCCCAAAAAGGCATTACTAACGACCCACTTACTCATACCGCTGAGCCTCCAGTAATGTTAGATCTATATAATAACTTAAACGAAATGGGTGGAAATGGCCCAGCACTGGCTGCACGACTTCGTAGATTTACCGAGGGTACTTTTTCTGGCATATTTTCTCAGCAAAGTAATGTAAATCTAAATAATCCGTTTGTAGTATTTAATATTCGAGATTTGGAAGACGAATTGCGGCCCATAGGTATGTATATTGTGCTTAATTATGTCTGGAACAGAGTAAAGTCTGAGAAGAAAAAACGGGTACTTATTATAGATGAGGCATGGCAACTTATGCAGTACCAAGACTCAGCTATGTTTATGTTTTCTATTGCAAAACGTGCTCGAAAATATTTCTTGGGTCTTACGACTATTTCACAAGATGTCGAAGATTTCTTAGGTACTAGATTAGGCCGAGCAATTGTAAACAACTCTAGTTTGCAGCTTTTACTTAAACAAAATCCAGCGGCTGTTGATGTGGTGGCTGAGACATTCAAGCTTACTAGTGAAGAGAAGAAAAGACTTAGTCAGTTCCCTGTGGGTGAAGGGTTATTTTTTGCTGGTTTAAGCCACATAATACTTCATATTATAGCTAGCCCAACGGAAACCGAGCTTATTACTACCAACCCACAAGACTTAATAAGTGAAAGTATGGCAGTAACGAGTGCGAATGATAGTAAAGACATTTCTGTAGAAGAAGTAACTGGGTAGATTTAGTAATTGTATAGATAAATCTGCTATAATTTTTAAGTATAAGAGTTTTTATTATAAATGCCTGCAACCGCAACAAAATTACCAGACGATGACACAAACAACAAGGCTGCTAAGCCTAGTGGCCTTGCTGGTGCATCCGATTTACCCGTAAGCCCACTTTCAAAAGAGAAAGGTAAACAAGATGGCGGACCAAAAGCTATTACTGGATCTGGACTGAGCCCAACCGAAGGACTACCTAAAGGTATGGAAGGTATGGGTGGTAGTGGTATACAAAAAGATGATACTGGTGGTCAAAAGGTTAATAAAATAGCGAATAAAGCTATTGATAAAGCCGCCTCCGGCGGGAAGGGTGGTGGAGGTACCGACAAAGCCCTAAAAGCCGTAGATAAAATAGACAAGGAGTCGCCAGAAAAAAAAGCTCAGCGTGAAGGACAATTATCAAACACAGCACTTAAAGGAGCTGGAGCAGCAGCAGGGGCAGCGCTTGGAGGAACTGCTGGTGCTCAGATTGGAGCAAAAGTTGGTGAAGAAGTATCAAAACACAAAATGGCTTTTGTGGCTATTGCTTTCGGTATTCTAGCTATCGCTATGGTGCCAATTTTTATTATCGTCTATCTTATTCAAAACCCATGGGATGCTGTTAAGGCAGTCTTAACAAATTCAAAGATTCGTGAGTTTGGTATAGATGTTGCACAGGCTTTCAGTAAAGGTGCTTTAGAAGCAAGTATAAGAGCCCTTTCCTATACTGGAGAGGTAGATTATAAAGGCCCAAATACTGCAGTTGCCGCTAACCCATCAACTATTGAACCAGGCACAACGTTAGATAGGTTATCACAAATAGACTGGCGACAAGCGCGGTATCAAACCTTAGATAATGCTGGTTGCGTGTATGAGCTTAGACTCCAACTCAAAATAAATTCTGAAGGTAAAACTAGATATGTACCAAAAGAAGTTTTTAATAAAAGAACAAGAGAAGTAATACCTTTAAATCAGTTGGGTTCTAACCAAGCTGCTAGCTATTGTATCCAAAAACAATATCCAATATTTAATATGATGGCTCGCCAACCTGTTACTAGAGAAATAAATCAATTAGCAAATATCCATCTAGACTATGCTGGCAAAAAAGATACTGAAGAATTTAGAGGTAGTAGAGATGAGGTGAATCGCTATGTTTTTAACAAAACAATCGGTAGAATAACCCCAACTACCGAAGAAACAATAGACTTTTCATCTTATCAAGGTCAAATAACCGAGTTTCAAAACAACTATAGAGATGCTGTGACAGCATATAATAATACTAACCCTGACAATAAAATACCTTTTAAAGAAAATAAACAAGATCTAGTGGCTGGTATAAATAAAATGTATGAAGATATGGCTGACGGCACTAGTCCTTACGATATATCGGTAGGTAAGTATTTAAACATTCCCGAAAGAGATTCGTATACGCCACAAACAAGCTCTGTAGAAAAAAACTTAGTAAGGGCTGGTATTGCAAATACTATATGTCCATTTACATATGCTTTTTTAGACCTAGGTAATACACCTCGTAGTGAAGCTGCTGCAAGTAATGCAAGAAAAGCAATAGAAAGTAGGTTAGCTAGTACCGAGCGTGGTGCTATAAAAGTATTAACAATGGCCGATACTCGCAATGCCGACCAACTTAGTAATGTAGAAAATAATGCAACTATTGCTCAACAAGATAATTGGTCTAGTAGTACTTCGTATCAGCTCGATGTTTATAATGAACTGCGTGGAGTAGAACAAAATCCTGAAGCTACATCTACTAGAGCTTATAATGCCAGACAAACAGATTTAACCGATGATCCATCTGTAGATTTATTATTACTATCCTGTACTTTTTTAACAGATAACAATAAGACACTGTTATTACTTGGTGATGAACTTATTCAACCAAGTTATCAATTATTAAAGCTTGCGATTGTTAATAACTCACAGGGTGTTTTTAATAGTATAGAAGATTTTGGTCTAAAAGAAATTATTACTTCTTATGTACGAACAGGGTCGGTCACAGCAGTAAGTGGGTTAGAGTCGGGACCAGACAACTACAATAGGCAGGCGGCTGGTTTTAGACAACTTATGAATGATTATTTCTTGAGGATAGGTGGTAGATTTTTAACTGAAGTGGAAGCAAGACAAGTAGCTCTAGATAGTGAAAACACTCGTCGTAATGAAGAGAAAGAAAACGGTATAGGTTATAGATTATTTGCTAGTGAAAACATCAGATCAGCACGTAGTATTATTGCCCAAAATACCATTACACCAAAAACTGCAATGAAGACTGCAAGTTCATTATTTAAAGAAGTTCTAAACCCGTTAAGATCTTTGGCAAACATACATAGCTCGGCTCTGTACTACGGATTTGGTCAACACAACAAAGCCTTTGCTGCAAGTATTAATGGTGACCAATATCTAAAAATTGATACCGCCGGTATACCTCCTCAGGATTTTAATAGTTTTGATATGTTAGATAATGCAAAGGTTATTGAAGATATTAAGAGTGGCGCCACAGGCACAGAGAACGATAGAGTAAAACTCACACATTATGATGAGTGTTTTAAGAAAAAGATACCAACCTCACAATATTTCAAACTTAAATCAAAGAAATTTAATGAGCTAAATGACGAGGCACTAAAAGCTAGCATTAGGGCAAAGTATCCTAATGCTAATGCTGTTCAGTGGTTTGTATTCTTCCCGGAATGGCATAGAGGAGTTTTTAAAGATGCAAATGGTAATGTCACACCTGTAAATAGGGTTGATCGAGCCGACAATGACGCAGATGGTGAATTTATGAAGTTTTATGATTGTAAAATAATACTAGAACAAGCACAAGACTTTAATATTGAAGAAAATAAACTACCTATACGATATAGAATGTACACTTACTACAATACTTTACTCGACCAAATGGTATCTCTAAGTAGTGATGAAGATAACCAAAGTATTTATGCTAAAACATCAACCCCAACAGGACCGATAGGTGGTGAACCAAATGCTGATGCAGACACTAGTGGAACGCCTTGCCCAAATGAACCCGGCATTACTACTAGTACAGGTCCAAACTTAGTAAATGGTGTTGCTCAAACCTATGGTCCTGGCGGTGTTTCTGCAAATAAAATAATGGTTTGTGACGTAGCCGCACCTGCCGGGGGTGTAATAGATATAAATGTATCTTTAGCTAGTCAACTCAATAAACTACTAAAAGATGCACAGGCCGCCGGAATAATAATGGGTGGAGGTGGATTTAGGTCTTATGAAGAACAGGTTGATTTGTATAACCAAAATTGTAGCGGTGGTAGCTGTAATCCACCTACCGCTGAACCAGGGTCATCGAATCATGAAAAAGGATTAGCAATAGACTTCAATTGTAATGGTGGTTCGGCGTTTAATTTCGGAGGCTCACCTTGTTTTAATTGGATGGTACAACATGCCCAAGAATATGGATTAAAAAACCTACCTTCAGAGGCCTGGCACTGGTCAGTAACAGGAAATTAACAATGATAAGTATGTTTAGAAAAATTTCAATAATACTAGTACTAGTTTTCTTACTAGTACCTTTTAAATCTTCTGCACTTACCAACCAACAAAGAAAAGAGATAGAAAAAAGACCGTTTTACGACCCTACCGACTGCGTAGGTGAATCTTCGTCAACCGCAACAGGTGGTGATGTAGATAGGTTTTTACAAGTAATTGCTTTTAATGAAAGTTCTGGTAGTGGAGATTATATTGCTGATGCTGGTGGCTCTTCGGCATCCGGAAGATATCAGTATATAGATAGTACCTGGAATAGTGTGAAACAAGCATACCCACCAGCCATACCTTACGCTAGAGCCAAAGATGCACCTGGGCCTATACAAGATGCAGTAGCAAAAATAGAGTATGAGAAAAAATTTAGAGATTTAGGTAACGATATCTTTAAACTTGCACTTAGCCATTTTTATCCTGCTGCCATTGATGACCCGTCATTATTAGACACTATAGTTGGTAATAACGTAATTACTCCAAGGCAATATGCTCAAAGTGTAATAGACGATATTGCGGCTGGGGCTGGTCAAGATATTGTACTTAGATATAATGAAGCACCTGAATTTGATAGATATTTACAAGCCGCAGGAATAACTAATAATGGTAGTCCAAATAACCCATCTACTTCTACAGACACTGATATAGGTGAGGGCAAATGTGACAGTCCTGTTATTAATAAAAATAGTTCAGTTGTAAGTGTTGCTCGAGATGAGTTAGAGTCTTGGAATAGTGGTGAACAAGATATTTCTAAATATACTGGTGGTGGTAACCCACCTTGGTGTGCATACTTTGTTAGTTATATATTTAGAGAAGCTGGAAAACCATTAACCGTAGGTGGTGGTAATGGAACGATAGCCTCGGCCCAAGCAATACTGGATTATGCTAGAACAAACAACTTCTACCACCCGAAAGGTGAGGCGGGTTTTGAACCTCAGCCAGGTGACGTGGCTATTTATAAAGAAGGTTTAATGCCTTATCCTAGTCATGTAAATATTGTAACCGAATATGACGGAGCTGGTAACTTCACTACTATAGGTGGTAACGAAAGTGATCAGGTAAAACAATCCACCCATAGTGTTAATGCTAGATATCTAACTGGATTTATGAGGGTTGAGTAATGAATAATTTACTAAAAAATAAATATTTCACTGTAATTATTATTATAATAATAATTACCTTTATAGTTTTTGCTATTGCTTTATTGTACTCAAATAATAAGTCTAATAGTGTATTCAAATTAGAAAGTACTAACCCTAATACTAATAACTTAGTTCCAACATCTGCTAATAAAATGATATTAACTTTCAATAAGGAAATAGATTTAAAAAGCGTAACTCTAAGTGATATAAATGCTGAAAAAGATTTAGTTAGAAGCATTAATATTAACAATAAAGACTTAGTTATTAATTTTAATGCATTAAAAAATAATTATGTTTATATAATTACAATCAATAAAATATCATCAGTAAAAGGTGAGCAGTTGAAAGATATTAAGATACAATTTAAAACAAAATATATACCATACTCTAATTTAACTGAAGATCAGAAAAAACAACAACTTGAAGATACTGACCCGACTCCAACTAATAAAACAATATTAAACTTCTTACCTTATAGCACAGATAATTATGTTATAAAAAGTGGCAAAATAGTTGATAGTAATGGTAAAAGTAATACTATAGTTGTGGTAAAAAATCTGTTTTACATGGGCTTAACACCTCCTTATCCTGATAGTGAAATAAAAGCCACAGCAAAGACTGTAACTGACTTTCTAAATAGTACTGGTATAGATAGAAATACTTATGTGTTGACTGCCGATAACCCTACTTTGGCTAAATATATAGATAGTAATAAAATACCTAGTAATTCTAAAATATACCTAGATGACTACGGTGGCGATGGTATACCTCTAGATAAATAATCTCTATATTTGCTGAATAGTTATTTTATCTATTATTACTATATTTTTTGTTTTTAAAAAATAATCATTAACCTTATTTAATAATTCTTGTTGTTTAAGGTTTATTTCACTAGCAGCCGAAGAGTTATTTACTATTAATACAATTTTATGATTATGTGGCGACCGAACACCCACCTCTACACCTGTAACATCTAAAACAATTTGTTTAATTTGTTTAAGAACATTTTCTTCTTTTATATACCTTGTGTTAGGTATTGATTTTTTAATTGGTTCTAAACTCATAATGGTAACTCTATATGTTGAAAATCTAGGCCTAAATGACTAGGTAGGTGTGTAGTAGTAATAAAAGTCTGTTGCTTATCTAAATTATTAAGTAAAAATTTTTGGCGCTTGTTGTCTAACTCACTTAGAACATCGTCTAATAGAAGAGTAGGACGCTTAGAAATTGATTTTTCTATATAATCTAACTCTGATAGCTTACATGCTAATACTAAACTCCTAAGCTCTCCTCGTGATGCTGAATCGGCTAGATTATAACTATCCATAACAATATTAAAATCTTCTTTATGTGGACCTACCGTAGAAAATCCACTAGCAATATCTATATTTAGAGCCAATTCTATATTACTAAGTAATTCTTGAGGTGATTTGGCACTGGCTATGAATTTGGTAACTACTTTTTTATTTTCACCACTAATAGAATGGTAATAGTTATTAATACTACCTTGTATGTTTTTTATAAACTCGGCTCTTTTTTTTGACAAATAATAACCTGGTTCTATTATTTGTATATTTAAAACAAATAGTTGATCATATAGATTAGATATAGTCTCTTTCTTAGCTCTTTTAAGTAAGCTATTACGGTGATGTAGTATTTTTTTATAGTTGCGCAAATTTTGTAGATATAGTTTATCTACTTGTGAGAGTATTTTATCTAAGTAGTTTCTTCGCACACTTGGTAGACCTATAAATAAATACATATCATTTGGCTCAAAAAGAGTAACTGGGTTACGGCCCACTAAGCTATATAGTGGTTTTGGTGAGTTTTTTATTTTTAAAGATTTAGAACGGCTCTGTGGGGTTTGAATGAATCTTAGATGAATAGTAGTATCATCATCTATTCGGTCGATGGTAAAAAAATCTTTATTATGCTGTATAAGTTTATTATCACTCACCTTAAAGGACTTTGTTAGTGAACTAATATATATGGATTCTAGTATGTTAGTTTTACCAGATGCGTTGGGGCCAGTAATTGTAATTAAGTTAGAGTTTATATCTAAATCTAGTTTAGAGTGATTTCTAAACTGCCTCAAACTAAGATGAGTAATCATCTTATTACTACCCCTTAACTCCTTAAGGGCATAATAATATGGAAATTGTTGGGAGATTTTTTATTACCACCAGAAACTATACATGGATCTAATTTATCGTTTAATGAAATATTAATAGTTTTTTCAGTAATAACCGAGATAGTATCTATTAAATATCGAGCGTTTAAATTTATCTCTTGATCTGATCCACTAGATTTCACTAGTATAGTGGATTCGTTAGTACCTACCTGAGAACCTTGGGATTGAATAGTAAGATTATTTTTAGATACAGATAAAGTGATGGTGTTAGCGTTCTCACGCGAGAATAGACTTGCGATTTTTAAACTACTTAGTAGTTCGTCTTTATCTACTACTAAAGATGTTGCGGAACTTTTAGGTATTATTTTGGAGTAATCTGGATAACTTCCATCTATAAGTTGAGATGTAAGAGTGAAATTTTTAGTAGAAAACACTATTTCGGTCTTTGTAATACCAACTTCTAAATCTTTAACTTCTTCGGCTTTAATAATACGTATAAGTTCTTGAATAGTTTTATATGGAATGATAATTTCAAGATCATTAATTTTAAGACCAGTAATACTAAATTGAGCTAATCTATAACTATCGGTTGCTGCAAAAGTAAGGACCGAATTTTTAAATCTACAATACACCCCTGTAAGAACTGGTCTGGACTCATCTAAACTAACTGAAGTTAGTACATATTCTAAACCTTTTATAAAGTCTTCTGTAGCTACATTAAACTGTTGTAAAGTTTTTACCTTGGGTATTTTTGGAAACTCTGTTGCAGAAATTCCATTTATTATAGAGTTTAACTGACTAGTATGTATGTTTAAATTGTCTTTTTCTTTAACTAATTGAATTTTATCATTCGGTAGGCTATGTATGAGGTCACTTAGTAACCTAGCAGGTACACTAAGGCTACCTGATTTTTCTATTTTGGCACCTATTTTATAAGAAATTGCTAATTCTAAATTGGTAGCTTGAAGTTCTAAACGACCATCACTAGTTTGTAATAGTATATTACTAAGTACAGGAAGACTATTATTGTTTTGAATAATTCTACTAGTTACACTAAGTGCTTTGTTTAAATTGTTTTGTAATACAGAGAGTTTCATATGTTTTCTATCTTATCATATTTATTCGTATTATTTAGTAGTAATAGTATTAGGCTATGTGGATAGGTAGGATAACCAATATTTTTCCCTCTAAACAAGCGAAATATCGAGCGTTTAGTGTGTGCACAAAGGTGTGAGTAGCGTAGGTATAAACTCTGTATAAATAACACTTCTCCACCACCATGAAGTAGCCTTAATAATAAATTGTGTAGATATTGTGTATATTTATACACTCTATACACATAGTTTTCACAAGTTATACACATAGTTTTCCACATACTTAATTATTACCTAGTTGAATCTATAAATTCATTAAGTTCTTCTATTTCTTTTTTAAACTCAATATCACTATTTAATAATTTTTCTATTTTTTTAGTACCGTGCATAATAGTGGTATGATCTTTACCACCTAGTTGTGTGGCAATTCTTGGATAACTTAAATTTAATTTACTTCTTAGTAAATACATCACTACTTGGCGAGGTAAAACTATTTCTTTGTCGCGCTTAACACCTAAAATATCAGCCGAGTTGAGATTGTAAAAACGGGCCGTTTTATCTACTACGCTATCTGCACTAAGTTGTGGTTTTTTACCTGATATTTCACCAAATACCTCTTTTGCTACCTCAATAGTTATATCGGTATTATTAGCCTTGCAATGAACTATTATTTTAGTAAGTGCGCCTTCTAATTCACGGATGTTTTTTTCTACAGATTGAGCAATATACTCAGCTACTTGATCATCTAATTTTATATCTTGTCTAGCTGCTTTGTTTAAAACTATTGCTATTCTTGTTTCTAAATCTGGTGGGTTTATATCGGCCACCATACCCCACTCAAAACGGGAACGTAATCGTTCTTCTAGGGTTGGTATTTCTTTTGGTGGTCTATCAGAACACAGTACAATTTGTTTGGAATTTTGATGTAAAGCATTAAAAGTGTGGAAAAACTCTTCTTGAGTTTTTTCTTTTCCAGCAATAAACTGCATATCATCTACAAATAACAAATCTACTTCTCGGTATTTATTACTAAATTCTTCACCACGACGAATAGCGTTTACATATTCATTAGTAAATGTTTCACTAGTAATGTATTGTGCGGTAATACTTGGTTGAAGTTTAGCTATTTCGTTTCTAATAGCCCACATTAAATGAGTTTTACCCACTCCTGCTGGGCCATATAAAAATAGTGGGTTGTAGGCAATTCCAGGTTTTTCTACTACCAATTGGGCAGCTGAGAATGCTAAACGATTGCTTGAACCAACTATAAAAGTTTCAAATGTGTACCCAGCTTGTATTCCAGTCTGAGCGGGCTTAATAGAACTTACTGGTGTACTAGCTTGGGTGTTTTTGTTGTTTTTTATACTCTTAGTATCTTCTGGTTTTATAGTAAAAATACTGTTGGCGTATTTATCTTTTTTGTTATTACTATTTTGACTAACCGAGAATTTTAACTGAGTAATTTGTGGGTTAATCTGCGAAATTACTTCTAATATGTTGGTGTAAAACTTGTTTTCGACATAGTTTTTAGCCATAAAATTAGGTGCGAAAATAGTAGCTATAGGAGGTTTTACACCGCCAAGTTCGAGTGTTTTTATCCAGGTATTATAATTAGCTGGAGAAACACTTAATTCTAACTGACCTAGAGCTGTTTGCCACAACTCTACATTTTTATTATCCACTTATTTCTCACCCTTTAGATTACTTACTATACTACTGCCTAAAAAAGTTTTCCACAACCGAACACAGACCAAAAACATTACCAATCTGGTTTGGTTGTGGATAAATAAGGTGGATATCTTGACTTAAGCTTATATTAGCTGTAATATATTGAGTTATGAGTAAACAAACTTACCAGCCCAAAAAGCGTCGCCGTGCCCGAGTACATGGCTTTATTTCTAGAATGTCTACTAAGGCTGGCCGAAACATATTAAAACGCCGCCGCCTAAAAGGCCGTGCCCGAGTAGCGGGGTAGTTTTTTAATGATCGCTCGTGGCTTTCGTTTGCGTAAAGCTACTGATTTTTCTAAGACTTATAAATTTGGTAAAAGCTACAACCATAGTAGTTTGTATATTAAGGCACTGCCAAGTAAATCACCTGTTAGTAGATTTGCTGTAGTGGTACCAAAAAAAGTTTCAAAAAAAGCCGTAGAACGAAATAGAGCGAGAAGAAGAATTTACGAAATTATCCGGCTCAATCTATCACGTATTGACACTGGATATACTATAATAATTACAGCCAAGAGTAACCTTGAAGACTTAAACCCAAAACAACTTGAAACTATACTACTTACAGGCTTAAATAGCTTAAAAATAGTGGGTAGTAATAATTAGTTAAATAATAATGAAAAATATACTTATTACATCAATTACGGCTTATCAAAAAACACTTTCGCCCGATCACGGTCTTCTTAAGTCTAGATACCCCTATGGCTACTGTCGCCACTACCCGAGCTGCAGTGAATACACTAAACTCGCCATTAAACATAACGGATCTTTAAAAGGTATTTGGCTTGGCACTAAAAGAATCGTTAAGTGTAATCCTTTGGTTGAGCCTAGTGTTGATATGAGTTTTAAAACCAATAAAAAACAAGGAAGTATATAATGATTGAAATTTTAACCACTATTTTTGTCCAACCCTTAATGAATCTACTGTTTTTTATATACGGTGTTATTCCTGGGCACGATTTTGGTGTAAGTGTAATACTCCTAACGATTATTATTAGATTGGCTTTATGGCCACTTACTGCCAAACAACTCCATAGCCAGAAAAAAATGCAAGCCTTGGCACCAGATATTGCTAAGTTAAAAAAACAAGCCGGTGGTGATAAGCAAAAAGAATCACAACTACTTATGGAGCTATACAAAGAAAAAGAAATTAGCCCTTTCTCTGCCTGCCTACCAGCCCTATTACAGTTTCCTTTTCTAATAGCTTTATACTTTGTTTTTCAAAAAAGTACACACGATCCAGCTGCAATTGCCGGTCTTCTATACGCTCCGGTAAAAAACTTACCTTACATACAAAGTATTATCCAAAATCCAAGTAGTTTTAACCCCACATTGTTTGGAATAGTGAATATGGCCGCACCAAGTATCGTATTGGCTCTAATGGCTGGTATTACTCAATACATTCAAGTAAAAATGATAGCTCCTAAAAAAACCGACACCAAAGATTCTCAAGCTCAAGCTACAGCTATGATGAATTATTTATTCCCATTCGTTACCACCTTTATTGCCTGGAATCTACCAGCTGCACTACCACTATATTGGACTGTTACAAATGTTATGACGATTGGCCAACAGTACATAATAATGCGCGGTGAGGTAGAGGAGATGGAAGAAGTTAAGATTGTATCTAAAAACATTGAAGCTCCCAAAAAAACAAAGAAAAAGAAAGCTAAAAAATGACAGATCTTAGTAATTCTCAAGCATTACTAGAAGAATTACTTGCCAAGCTTGGTATAAGCGCAACTTGCCAGGCCGACGAAGCTAATAATATGCTAGAGGTAACTACCGACGACCACGCCTTAATAATTGGTAAACGTGGTGATAACTTACGTGCCCTGCAATATATATTTAACACCCTAAGACGACGTAAATACCCAGATAGTAAGTTTGTTGCTATCGATGTAGCGGGCTATAAAAAAGAGCGCATAGAAAAGGTTAAGCGAATTGCCGAAGAGGCTGCTGCCGAGGTATTAGCCTATGGCCACCCCAAAACACTGCCAGCTATGAATGCGTTCGAGAGAAGACAAGCCCATATGGTACTTGCCGATACTCCAGAGCTAGTAACGGAAAGTATTGGAGAAGATCCTAACAGATCTATAGTTATCAAAAAATCCTAAATATCAGAATTTATAACTCTATACTACGCTCAAGCTATTAAATTCTAGACATGTGTTTACGAAAATGAAAAAAAATCTAAATGAAACTACTATTGTTGCAGTTGCTACCGCCAATGGCGCGGCAGCTATTAGTATTGTGCGCCTTTCTGGCCCACAAGCTCTTAATATTGCTAATAATGTTTGGCGACCAACCAGTAAAGTGACTTTAAAACCACGCGAACTTAACCTTGGATGGCTAGTGGATGGCGAAACTAAACTCGACCAAGCTCTAATGGTATATATGCCAACACCCAACTCTTACACAGGGGAAGATGTAGTAGAGCTACATCTTCACGGATCACCAGTAATCACCCAAAAAACCATAGATCTTTTACTAAGCAGTGGTGCTATTTTGGCTACACCAGGAGAGTTTACTAAACGTGCTTTTTTGGCTGGCAAACTAGATCTGACACAGGCCGAAGCGGTAGGAGAGCTAATATCTAGTGGCAACGAACAGATGATGCGACTGGCCAGTAAACAGCTCGCAGGCGAACTCACTAAAGACATAAAAGGTATCAAGAATTCAATATTAAACTTAGCCGCTCATACTACTGCAAGCTTAGATTTTTCTGAAGAAGATATCGACGAAAACTCAACCACCCAAGAGCTAGATGCTCTAAATAAAATTATTAACAAAACCAACAAAATACTTAGTGGTAGCGAGAGGCTTTCGATAGTTCGTAATGGCTTTACAGTAGCTTTAGTAGGCTTACCAAATGCTGGCAAATCTACCCTACTAAACGCCTTACTAGGTTATGATCGCTCAATTGTAACCCAAACTGCAGGCACCACTCGCGATACAATAACTGAGAGTGTAAATATTAAAGGAGTTACCTGTCAAGTCACCGACACCGCGGGGCTTCGCAATTCGCGCGATGAAATAGAGAATATTGGTATTGAACGTACCAAGATAGAAGTGAAAAATAACAACCTTGTACTTATTTTGGTTGAGCCCGGTAAGATACAAGATACCCTCAACTACTTAAGTAAGAACAAAATACAAGATGATATTAATCACCAAAACAGCCTAGTAGTGTTTACTAAATCAGATCTAAAAAAACCTAGCCCTAAGCTACCGATAAACCTAAAAAGCACCCCAACCATAAATATCTCAGCAGAAAAAAACATAGGTTTAGACAAACTAAAAGACTTAATCTATAAAGCTACACTCAAAAATACTACCAACGAAAACTTAAGTGTTCTCACTAAACGACAAATTGTTTTAATTACTAATCTAAAAAAACAACTAGAGACTATTAAGAATCAATTAGAGAACAAAACCCCTACAGACATTATCTTGGTTGAGTATCAAAATGCTATATCTATATGTAATCAACTAACCGGCGAAGATGTTACACAAGAAGTTATAGACCATGTCTTTGCTAATTTTTGTATTGGTAAATAATTAATTTACTACCAGAGGGAAATCAAGCGAAGATTTGTAATAGGTTGTGGTGGTGTCAGTTTTTGTAACGTTGCCGGCCAAGTCTAGTACATCTCTATAAAAAACTGTTTGGGACGGTTGGGTATGGTCTTGGCTACCACTCAGAAAGAAAGGTCCGCGTATAACACCTGTTTTTGTTTTGGTGCCATAAAACTTAAACCTAAGTGTTGTTCCCGATAAAACTGTTTGAATAAGTATATGGTGCCCAGTATCATTTTTAAACTGCATATCAGGGTTGGGCAGATAAATAGTTGCATCTACACCAGGCACACCAAAAGGTTCGGTATAATAACTTACTGCAAAGGCATGATTAGTGCGCGATATAATTGGTAGGCCAGCGAGCAAAGCAGCTCTATATGCCGTACTAGAAACCTGGCAAAGACCACCACCATATTGTTTTTCTTCTTTATTTTCAAGTATTACAATACCTTCAGCATAGCCAGTGGCTGCACTTACCTCCCCTAGGTATTTATTAAACGAAAACACTTCACCAGGTTTTATAAGTATGCCATTAAAACGGCTAGTTCCCACCCTTATGTTTTGGATTCTATTAGCTGAAGAACCCGGAAAGTACGATACACCTTCAGAGATAAGCTCTTTTATACCTAGTTTTTCAATATTGTCATCACTAACATCGGCCTTAGTAGTAGCGACAACCAACGGCACACCAGTAGGTGTACTAGAACCTAGCTGCTTCATAACTTCATCAGTAGACTTTTCTACATCTAGATTTTTGCCATCGCGACTTTGTTTAAAAACCGTGGCACGTTCACCACTAATGGTGAGGGTTGCATCTATAGGTTCCACATTTATATCTCCTGCGAGTGAAGCAACAAAACCAGCTACAGCTTTTCTATCATAAAACACCATATTATTATTGGTACTTTTTCGTATAGAGTAGTTTTTATTTAAGATATCATTTCTTACTGGCTGATTAGAGCTAGGTAGCGACAACCATCCTACAATAGTATTGATGTCGGCCGACCAAGTTTTATCGCCATACGTTAGCGTAAGTGGCTGTTTGGCAAAGGGCGCAATAATGTTTTGTTGGCTCTGTAGTGCCTGTGAACTTATCTGGGGTTCAGCATTCATCAATGGTAAAACAAATAATTTATTTTGTAGTCTACCAAAATGATTAGCCAGAGCTTGTGGTGAGAGTGCAAAGTCTACACGTCTGCCTTTTATACTTTCTTGCGTTTTAATCTCCTCGTTCTCAATATTAAATTTTGCGTTTTCTACTGGCTTAGATACCCTAGAGTTAATATCTACCAATACATTACCAAGCTTTTGAGTGTCATAACTTACACTTGTAATGTCTGGAGCCTGTCCCAATAAACTTACAAATTGAGCGACCATTCTATCTACCATCCAACCTTCACGACCTACATTAACGGCTTGTGATACTGCATCTGAGTTGTTATAAATAACTCCAATTTGTTCGGCACTAAGGTTAGATTTTTCTTGTGGTAATATTATCTCGATTGCTTTAGTTGAGTAACTAGAGGTTTGACTATTTAGTTCTTGCATTGCCTCTTGAGCTGTCAAACCACCCAAATAAACTCCATTGGCTGTTACTCCAGGGTAAATTCGGCCAAAATAAGCAACTCGCAAAATTGCCAGAACAACAAATAATAGTATCCCTATACCAAGTAGAGTAGCTAAGATTTTCTTACCCCTCGATAGACTTGTGAGTCTTTGCATTAATTTTCCTTACATTAAAATTGTGTCACAGATATAATTTCATGATTAATTATATACTTTATAGTAATTTTAACCAAGCGTAAGGGTATTTTGAATTAAGCTAACTCACAGACAATAAATGCTATAATTAAAATCATGAATAGACTATTAGTAACTGGCGGAGCAGGTTTTATTGGTGCAAACTTTGTGCACTTAACTTTGAGTGATTATTCTGATTATAAAATAACAGTAGTAGACTCACTTGGTTATGCTGGAAACATCAACAACCTAAATGACGTAGAAGATAAAATTAATTTTGTTCAAGGTGATATTACCGATGCGGAGTTGATGGATAATTTGGTAGCCAAAAATGATATTGTACTGCACTTTGCCGCCGAGAGTCACAACGACAACTCACTTATTAGCCCTTGGCCGTTTGTGAATAGTAATATTATTGGTACCTACACTATACTTGAGGCGGTGCGCAAACACTCTAAGCGCCTACACCATATTAGTACCGACGAAGTTTATGGCGATCTTGAGATTGACGACCCCAATAGATTTACCGAGAGTACCCCATACAACCCTTCTAGCCCATACTCTTCTACTAAGGCCGGCTCAGACCTTCTTGTAAAAGCCTGGGTGCGATCTTTTGGTGTGCAAGCCACTATTAGTAATTGTAGTAACAACTATGGTCCCTACCAACACATCGAAAAATTTATTCCTCGCCAAATCACCAATATACTAAGCGATATTAAGCCAAAACTATACGGCACCGGCGAGCAAGTGCGTGACTGGGTACATGTAGATGACCACAACAGCGCGGTACATACTATTTTACAAAAAGGCAAAATTGGTGAAGTATATCTAATAGGTGCCGATGGCGAAAAGAGCAACAAAGAAGTTATAGAGAGTATTTTAGAGGCTATGGGCAAACCAACCGATTGGTATGAGCATGTTAAGGACCGCCCAGGCCATGATATGCGTTATGCTATAGACTCTTCTAAAATACGCAAAGAGTTGGGTTGGAAGCCTAAATATACAGATTTTAGCGATGGCCTAGCCCAAACTATTGATTGGTACAAAAATAATAAGCCACTTTGGGAGTCCCAGAAAAGTGCTGTTGAGGCCAAATACAAGAAGGCCGGGCAGTAACAAAATATTGACTTATAACAAAAAATAAGTATAATACTCTATTAGTACCTTACCAAAAGAGGAGAAGGGAACATGGGTAATCTAAGAGTTAGTACAACCCAAATTGAGGGTTTGTGGTCTCTAGACATGAAGCTTTTTGAGGACGATCGTGGCTCGGTGATGGAATTTTATCGTGAGTCTGATTTTGTTGAGGCTGGTTTGCCTAGTCTTGGCGAAAGACCACAAGTAAACGCACCATGGACCGTACAAGGTGCTTTGCGAGGCATTCACGCTGAGTTCGCCCACAAATATGTGGCTGTAGCTAACGGCACGGTTTATGCGGTAATTGTCGATCTACGTATTGATTCACCAACCTTTGGTGAGTGGCAAGGCTTTACCCTTCGTAGAGGACAGGGTTTATTTGTATCAAAGGGTCTTGGCAACTCTTTTCAATCAGTCAGTAAGGAACCTTCGGTTTACTTATACTACTTTGAACTAGAGTGGTCACCCAATATGCAAGGGTTAGCACTCAACCCGCTCGATCCCGAGTTAGGTATTGAGTGGCCGATCGCTAAGGGTGAAGGTATGATTATTTCTGATAAGGATAAGAACAACCCTAACCTGAGTGAGCTACGCAAATGACAGTACTCGTATTTGGCGCCAACGGACAACTAGGTAGGGCATTACAAAATGTTATGCCTGAGGCGATCTTTTACGACCACACCCAGGTAGATATTACCGATGCTGTGAGAGTAGCTGGAATAGTTGCCGCTCACAAGCCCGATGTAGTAATTAACGCCGCAGCCTATACCAATGTAGACGGTGCAGAAACTCATCGCGACGACGCGAAGCGAGTAAATGCCGATGGTTCTCTAAACATCGCTATAGCGTGCTCAAAGAATCGAGCCACCTACATCTACATTAGTACCGACTACGTGTTTGATGGTAAAGCCAAGACTGGCTACAAGCCAGACGACGCGGTGAATCCGCTAAACGTCTACGGCACCACCAAACAAGCTGGTGAGCAATACGCCCTCGGCGTTGATAGCCACTACGTGGTTCGCACCTCGTGGGTATATGGCGACGGCAACAACTTTGTTCGTACCATGCTTCGCCTAGGCAAAGAGCTTAATGAAGTATCGGTTGTTAACGATCAGTGGGGTTTGCCCACTTACGCTATAGATCTTGCACAATTTTGTAAGTATCTAGTGCAGACTAAGCCAAGGTGCGGTATTTACCACTTCTGTAATAGAGGAGAACCTATTAACTGGGCAACACTCGCAGAAGCGGTGTTTGAAATCGCTGGCCTAGATTGCAAGGTAGCGCCAGTAACTACCCAGCAGTACTATGCCGGTAAAGATACTAGCGCTATTGCTACTAGACCACACTACACAGCATTAGACTGTAGCTACGTAGACCGCGAGCTGCACTATAACCGCCGTATGTGGCGAGATGCCCTAAAAGAGTATGTAAATATTTAAAACAAGCCAGGCCTAACCGCCTGGCTTTTTACTTACTAACCAACAGATAGTATAATAGCCAAGTATTTAAAAGGAGTAATGTTATTAAAGGAATAATTTTAGCTGGTGGGTCTGGCACACGCCTATACCCAATTACCAAAGGTATTAGTAAGCAACTAATGCCTATTTATGATAAGCCAATGATCTATTACCCCCTTAGCACTCTTATGATGGCCGGTATACGCGATATTTTGGTTATTACCACCCCACACGAGCAAGATGGGTTTAAGCGGTTGTTGGGCGACGGTAGCGACCTAGGCATCAACCTCGAGTACGCTGCTCAACCTAACCCAGACGGCTTAGCCCAAGCCTTTATTATTGGTGAGGATTTTATTGGTAGTGACAAAGTAGCTTTAGTACTAGGCGACAACATCTTTCACGGCCAAGGCTTTAGCGATAGTTTAACCGAATGTGTAGACCCAGACGGCGGCGTAATCTTCGCTTACCAGGTGTCTGACCCAGAGCGTTATGGGGTAGTGGAGTTTGATGGTTCAAACAAAGCCCTAAGTATTGAAGAAAAACCTACCAAACCCAAAAGTAACTTTGCAGTTGTGGGGCTATATTTTTACGACAACGATGTGGTTGAGATTGCCAAGAATATTAAACCTAGCGACAGAGGAGAGCTAGAGATTACTACGGTAAACGAAGAGTATCTTAAGCGCGGTAAGCTAAAAGTACAGATTATGGATCGTGGCTCGGCCTGGCTAGATACAGGTACATTCACCTCTATGATGGATGCTGCAGAGTACATACATGTTATAGAAAAACGCACTGGCCTCAAGATTGGTTGTATAGAAGAAGTAGCCTTCAACCAGGGTTTTATAGATAAGGCTCAACTACAAAAGATTGCCGAACCACTTAAGAAAAGCGGTTACGGCGAGTATTTAGAAAAGTTATCTACCTAATTTTTTTAGCAACTACCCAGTACTCGTTTGGAGCAAATACCGCCCCGAAAATCTCAGGAAAAGGAAAAGACTGTTTTTTTACTACATTCAAACCTAGTTTTGTAAGAAGACTAGTAATAGTTTCTCTTGTGTGAAATTTTATATGAGTTGTATCTTTAGAAAAACCCTTTTTCTGAGGGCAAATTACAACAACTCTACCACCCACTTTTAAATACTTCAAGTATTCCTTTATCATCTTTTCTGACTCTACTAAAGTTAAATGTTCAATTATGTGTGCAAAGAGTAAAGAATCGAAAGAGGACAATTTTGCGAGCTCTGACTTTTTGAAACTACTAGCGGTGTAGGTTTTATAACCAAGGTTATTGAGGTGTTTTATCATGAATTTGTTATGATCTATCCCAACACTACCCCCCTGCAGTACTTTCAAATTTCTGCCGATACCACAACCAATATCTAAAGTTTTACCTAGAGACAATTTTTGTAAATTTCTTCTATAAGGCATCTGAACATCGATTTTGTTTTTCCAGCCAATATCCTGTGCCTTAATTAAGTAATTGGCGTATTCTTCTTCTTGAGTAGATTTTATTTTCATACTTAATTAATATACACTACTTTATGACATGAGAATATTATTTATAACCGAACATTTTTACCCACATATTGGTGGAGGTGAAAAACTTCTTTTAGATCTCGCAGTCTCTTTAGTAGAACACCATAAAGAGGTAAGGGTTGTGACTAGCAACTCTGGGGGTGTAAATGGTTTTCACAAATACAAGGGTATCGAAATTTACTCATGTCAATGGGTTTCTTTATTTGGCCATCCTATACCTAATAAAAAGGATTTATACAAACATATCACTTGGGCGGATATTATACAGACAGCCCAATACACTGCAGCACCAAGAGCACTTAAGGGTGCAAAAAAATTCAACAAACCCTGTGTTTTTATGGCCTATGAATATCTAGGTAGTAAATGGGGGTTGGTTGATAGCCCGTTACGTGCAAAAGCTTTTAAGTATTTTGAGTGGTGGGTTTTTCATAAGCAATACGACCAATTTATTGCAATTTCAAAAGCAAGCAAAAAGGATATGATTAATGGCAATATTAAGGCTGATAAAATAAAAGTTATCTATCCAGTTTTTAATAATTTTAGTTACTGGAAAAACAGTAGCAATATAAACCAATATAATAAGCAAACTTTTTTATATTACGGTCGCCCCGGTAAAACCAAAGGTGTTTTTGTTCTGTTAGATGCGATTAGAGAGTTAGATAAATCACTTAATAACGATATTGAATTCACTTTTGTTTTATCAAACGATCCTTTAGATGAAAGAGAGCGGTTCGTAGAGTTAGTTAAGCAGTACAAACTAAGTAAAAGAATCAATATTCTAGAGTCCCAAAACCAGGATAAGCTCAAGAGCTTAATCTTAGCTAGCTATTGCGTAATAGTACCTTCACTTACAGAGGGCTTTGGCTACAGCGCATATCAAGCTTGTATGCTAAATAAGAATATTATTGTTAGTAATGCCGGCTCTCTACCCGAGGTTATAAGCGGCAAGTGTTTGATATTTAAAAATGGTAAAAGTAAATCACTAGCGCTAGCGATCCACAAAGCAATCGAAGGCGAATTCGATACTTTTGTAGACAAAATTGGCGGGGACAACACTAATAAGATATTAAAACTGTACACCGAGCTAGTTCAGTGAAATAATATAAACATGAATTATTTACTAATACCCATAACCGCTATATTACTGGTGACAGCACAGTCATTCTGGAATAAATCAATGAAGTCTGAGGCCTTATTCTCTGGCGGTGTTCAAAATATTATTACAAATATTATTACAAATCCCGGCATCTGGATAGGAGGTATAATTTATATAGTTGCTACCGCAGTATATTTGCTATCACTTTCAAAGAATAACTTCTTTGTAGTACAAGCTAGCATGACAGGCTTAGCGTTAGTTTTTTCAACAATAATAGCTAGTGTATTTTTTCACGAAAAGATAACAACAATAAACTTAATAGGTATTGCGGTAGTTTTTGTAGGCGCAATGCTAATAGCACAAAAATGATGAGTGGAAAAGGGATTATTATAATACCTTCATATAACGAAGGAAAAGTAATACACAATGTATTACAAAATATTATTAATGAAACCAATGTTGGCAAAAAGCATAAACTAGACATACTCTTGATAAATGATGGCTCTTCCGACGACACTGAAGAGAACATTAGAAACCTACCAGTTTTAATTGTTAGCCACCTTGTAAATATGGGTAGCGGCGCAGCAACCAGAACTGGTCTAGAATATGCAAAAAGAAACAACTACGACTTCGCGGTTTCTATAGATGCCGACGGCCAACACTCACCCAAAGACTTAATGAACGTCATTAAAAAGCTAATAGGTGACGATTACGACTTAGTAATAGGTAGCAGACTACTAAATACCAAGGGTATGCCAGCACACAGAATACTTGGCAACAAGCTATTAAATACCGTTACTAGGATATTGTTTGGGGTAGCCGTTACTGATTCTCAATCTGGTTTGAAGGCTTTTTCTCGTAAAGCAATTGAGCAAATAGAGATCCGTAGTAATGGTTTTGAGTTTTGTTCGGAGATTGTTTGGCGAGCCAAGCAAAACAACCTTAAAATTGCCGAAGTACCCATCGAGGCGATTTATACAGATTATTCATTGAAAAAAGGGCAAAACAATATTAATGCTTTGAGGATAATAAAAAACTTAATTCGCCAAAAATTGAGAGAGGTATAGTATGTGGCTTACTAAATATAATATCTTAATAATCTTATGCCTACCAATACTATTACTATTTATCATTAGAATATATGACAACTACAAGAGAAGTAAAATTAGTACTAGGGGGTTGGTAATACTATTGATATTCTGGGCAATCCTTACTTTGGGAATATTGTTTAATCAACAGATATTCAACTATCTAGACCAAAGCAAACTTATTCAGAGTACACCACTTAGTCTTTATGATGTGTTGCAAATTACAGCAATAATATTTTTGATATATTTGGTATTTAGGCAAACTTTTAGAATTGAAGATTTACAAAACAAACTATCTAAATTAAACCAGGAAATAGCGTTAAAAAATGCCAAACATATGAAAGACAGGTAGTAACTAAATACACCTAGAATTATGCTTAGTTAAAAAATTTGAATATAGCGCGCTATAAACACCATCATTGTTGTTATTTCTAGAAACAGTATTCCTGCTATAAGATATGTTTGAGTTATTTTAGAAGGTTCACTTCTTTTCGAGGCAATAACAGGTATTAGTATTGCGAATAGAGGTAATAAATACCTACCTTGATGACCGGCAATAACCCGCCCACCAACAGGTGTCCAGGTTAAGTACAATCCTAAAGTTAGCGCTATGAAGAGTAGGGTTGAAGTGGTTATAAATATAAACTTTTGACTACGCTTAAGTGTGTCGATTATTTTTTTTGATCTATCACCTATCGATTTGTATAGTAGCAAAATCCACCCAAAAGTAATCCAAATTGGTAAAGATACATCCAGTAGACCTAAAACACCTATAAAACTAATATAAATTGGGTTGGAACTAGTAGTTAAAAATGTATTCCAGATAGTTCTTGCAAAACCTAGCGGATGTAATAATATATGCTTAATTTGTAAACTACTACTAACACCAGGGATGGGGCTCACTGACCAATTACCAATAAAGAATTGCCAGTATAACGCCATTAATGTGCTAATAAATATTGCTAATAGCACAATGCTATAAAAAAACCTCTTGTTTATATCGCGAGGCTTTGGCACTGCTAATAATAATAAGGAGATTATAAAAAATGTTTGTTTTGTTAAGCCCACAAGTATTGCCATCCCAACTAGAACTAAAAAGTATCGTCTGCTAACAACCGAAGGTTTATATATACTAAGAAATATTAATGCAACAAATAGGTATACTAATCCATTTACAAAATTATCTGCGGATATCACAGAAGAAATATATAAGCTCATAGGTAATAAAGCCAAAGTTGTTAAAAGCCATTTGCCACGAGGAATTATTTTGATTCCAAAGTAAGTAAATATTACCCATACCAGCAAGCCAGATAGGCGCACAAGTAGGTAGAGAATAACAGGACTAACACCAATTATTGAGCCTAAAAAGAACGTTAAAATATATTGTGTATAAGTAAAAGGAGAATATGGGGCTGCCGGTACGGCTGAGTCAAACTTTTCTCTAAATTTACCCAATTTTAATTCGTACATTTTGCCGAGTTGATCGACATAGTTATATTTTGATTGATTAGTTAGTACTGGGTAGTAATTATTTAACTCTAAGGCACCTGGTTGACCTCGAGTGCCAAGTCGCCCATCCTCTTTATTAACACTTATGTATCCATTTGAAAATCTAATAATAGAAACAAAATGAGCGCCTTCATCTGGGCCTTGGAAAATTGGAGTGAGCACTACATAGAATAGGCCAAAGAACAAAGCAACAAATACAAAGAACTTTTGAGGTGAAATGTTTGCAAGCTTGTCTTTAAACATGCTAGCAATTATACCCTAGTTGGTCTTACGTTGAATAGATTTCATAATAAAGTAACAATAATCTTTCGTAATGAATAAAACCATTGTATAATAGTTGTGAATGAAATCGATAGAAAAAAAACAAATAAAAACTACCCTAGTTATTATTGCGATAATGATACTCATAGTAACAGCTGTGCTTATATGGCGAAAATATTATGCAAATACGAGACAGGTAAATAGTAATAATAGTTCACAAAATTCAACTAAACCTTCTAACAGTCTGACTGGTAAAGAAGATACTCAGCAAACAAGCAGTACAAATAATACCCAATCTACTAGCACACCAACCCCAAAGCAGCCTACTCTGACTAAAAGTAGTGGTAATAATGCACCTGTACCCAGCGGGTCAAACATTAACTTTATTTGCACAGCAGAGCCTGGGGTTGAATGCATTGTTGTTCTTGATGCGAATGGTAAACAAATAGTGCTTGGGCCCAATAAGGTATTAGATGATGGCCGTGGGCAATTCTTTACATCATTTTATTGGGTGTCATTAAAAGGTAGTTATACGGTTTATGCCGAGGTAAAAAACCCACAAGGAGGTGCCACTAGTTCCAATAAACAAGCACTAGAGGTACAATAGTAATATGAGAAAGATTATTTCTTACATTTTTGTATTACTAATTGTTTTGAGTATTTTTGGCTATACAGCGCCATCAGTAAAAGCCTATAGCAACAATAGCCTAATAGACGATGCGGTATTTGATAACGCTACAACTATGGATACTGCAAGTATTCAAAACTTTTTAAATCAATATCCGAACAGTTGCCTCAAGAACTACTCAGCTGCTTATCCAAATAGCTATTTTAGTTATGGGGGCGCTGTAAGTGCAGCTACAGTAATTAGGAGAGTGGCGGACTTATGGGGAATAAATCCTCAGGTAATACTCACAAAGCTTGAGCAAGAGGAGTCCCTCGTACGTGGTAACGCTGGTTGCCCAGACTGGCGATATAATAGTGCTATGGGTATGGGTTGCCCAGACGGTGGCGCCTGTCCAGCACCCCAATATGCTGGCTTTAGTCAGCAGGTAACAAAAGGTTCCTGGCAGCTAAAATGGAGTAAAGAGGCTGCAATCGGAAATGTAAATTGGCAAGACAACGGTGACCTCACTTATGGCGGTAAAATGACTCAAGGTAATCGCAAAAGATGTAATGCGTGCCAAACCGTATATTACGACGGTTATTACACCATGGATGGTGTATTGACGCATATGGACAATGGAGCAACAGCATCTTTGTACACATATACTCCGCATGTACCCTCAAGTTTCCCGGTGCTTTTCGAAACATTCTTTGGTGCAGGTTCAACAAGCGCAACATATAATAATGTAGCTACTAATGCTGTTGGGCAAACGCTAGTATCTGGCGGTGTTTTACGCCCAGGAGATTACTTAATTTCTTCAAGCGGTAATGCAGTTTTCACCCTACAAGCAGACGGTAATTTAGTTTTGTATAGAAACGGTGTTGCTGTTTGGTATAGCGGAACAAATGGCAGACCAGCAACTGGGGTCGAGATGCAATCTGACGGAAACCTTGTAATAACATTCATTTATGGCGATAAATGGTCTACTTCAACAGCAGGTAATCCAGGTGCAACACTAAAACTTCAAACCGATGGAAACCTTGTTATATATACATCTGACAATAGGGCTATATGGAACTCTGGTACTTGGCTTAGCCCAACCCAGCTACTACAATCAAACTCTACTTTAACAACTGGAGTAATTTATCGTGGTCAGCAACTATATAGTCCGAATGGTAAATACAGAGCAATCTTACAAAACGATGGCAATTTTGTATTATACTCTCCAAATCGTGCCCTCTGGTCGTCAACAACCTGGAATACTAGTGTTAAGTCTCTTTTTATGCAGAATGATGGCAATCTAGTTTTATACAATGAAAACCGTCAAGCTCTATGGCATACTAATACGTGGAGAAGAGGTGTCTCTAGGTTAGTAATGCAGAATGATGGCAATCTAGTGATATATACAAACGCGGGTACCCCAACTTGGTATACAAATACAGTAGGTCAGCTTTAATTAGTACATGTTTTTAGAATCCGCGCAACCATAGTAAATAGGGTTGAGAATAGTATCTAAAGGCTGTAGAATATATTGACATGAGTAGAGCTGCAGACACCGCGAAGAATAGCAAAAATTCCAAATATTTAGATTTAGTTAAAGAACTAGCTGTTACTGACTTCAAAATTAAGTATCAAGGTTCTGTTTTGGGTTATGCCTGGTCGTTATTTAAGCCACTTGCTATGTTTGGAGTTTTGTACCTAGTCTTTACCGTGTTTGTAAAAATTGGATCTAACATACCCCACTATGCATTGTATCTTTTACTAGGTATTGTTATATGGAATTTTTTTACTGACCTCACAGATTCTGCACTAAATTCAATAGTAGATAAAAGTGATTTAATGAGAAAAGTATACTTTCCCCCAATAACAATTGTTCTTTCTACTACTATTAGTTCGTTTATAACCTTCATTTTAAATCTACTGGTAGTTTTTGTATTTATGACAATAGCCGGCATACACTTTAGTCTAGATTGGTTTCTATTTCCCTTGCTACTTATAGAGTTCTTTATTTTTTCATTAGGGCTTTCACTTGTCTTGGCTACACTTTACGTTAAATATCGCGACATTGGCCATATATGGGAAGTAACACTGCAACTCCTATTTTATGCAAGTGCAATAATATACCCATTAAATATTGTTCCACTGAGATTTCAAAAACTTATAATATTAAACCCGTTAACACAAATGATTCAAGACGCTAGATATATATTAATCACAAAGGAAACAATAATAGCACTAGATATTCTTAACCTACCCTATATATTAATCCCGTATTTACTACCCATCTTTTTACTTATTTTTGGAATATATTATTTTAACTCAGCTTCAAAACAGTTCGCGGAGATAGCCTAATGGATAAAAATATTGCAATCCAGGCCAGGAACATAAGCAAAACTTTTAAAGTCCCACACGAAAGACATAGTAGCTTAAAGGCACATGCCGTTAATATATTTAGTAGGAACAAATATAGTAGTTTAGTTACATTAGACGATATAACAATATCTATAAATAAAGGGGAGTTTTTTGGGATAGTTGGTAAAAACGGCAGTGGTAAGTCTACCTTATTAAAGATCTTGGCAGGAATTTATCAGCCTACGGAGGGCGAAATTGAAGTTAGTGGTAGTCTAGCACCATTTATTGAACTGGGCGTGGGATTCAACCCAGAGCTTACAGGTAGAGAAAACGTTTTTTTAAGTGGTGTAATCCTGGGACTATCACGTAAAAAAATTGAAAAAATTTATACCGAGATCGTAGAATTTGCCGAACTAGAAGAGTTTATGGATCAGAAACTCAAAAATTATTCTAGTGGTATGCAGGTACGTCTAGCCTTTTCGATAGCAGTAAGGGCAGAGAGTGATATATTACTTATTGATGAAGTGCTCGCAGTAGGTGATGAGGCATTTCAAGCAAAGTGTTTCGAGTATTTTAATAAAATAAAAAGTAGTGATAAAACAATAGTTTTTGTTTCTCACGACATGGATTCGGTTAAAAGGTTTTGTGATAAGGCTGTTTATATTAAGGATGGCAAGATTGCTACACAAGGCAATACTAGTAAGGTAGCCGACCACTATAGTATGGATAATTATGAATCGTTAAAATCTAAAATTCACAAAAAAGTATCAAATAATAATTCTAGCAAAGACATATATATAAAGGATCTAAGCATAGTAAGGGATAATATTACTAAAGACCAAGAAATTGTTATTGAGTTCCAAGTTGAGTCAAAATTAAAAAAAGATATTATTGCAGCCATATCCTTTACTAGAGAAGATGGGGTTTACGTAGCTGGATTCAACTCTAGTGAAGACCTTAGTAGTAATGTTTTAAAAAAGGGAAATAACACTTTTAGCTGTAAGGTCTTACCAAACCAACTAACTAAAGGCAGGTATATACTCGATGCTGTAATTTCAGACGCTATAAATTTAGGTATGATAGACTCATATAGTAATGGGCAACCATTAAACATTGTAGAATCAATCAAAACGAATGATGGCACATTCAATATTAAAGGTAAATGGGAGAAAAATGCGTAAGAAAGAAATTAAACTTCATTTAGGTTCTGGAACAAATGTTATTGAAGGTTGGGACAATTTAGATATAGAGCCAAGAGACGGCGCAATAGTCTGTAATCTTGCAGAACCGTTAAACTACAAAGAAAATTCGGTCGACATAATATTTACTGAACATGTAATTGAACACCTTAAAAAAGATGATGGATATAACCTACTAAAAGAATGCTATAGAGTATTAAAACCTGGTGGTGGTATTAGGGTTGGTTGGCCCGATCTCCACAAACTAATGGTTGCATATAAAAAAGAAGATCAAGAGTTTAAAAATTTCGTACTACCATATATAGAAAATAATCTTTTTAAGTCTTGGGATGAAATATTTAGTGATTGTTTATTTTCTTGGGATCACGAATATGCCTATACTAGTGATCATATGCAAGATATCCTGAAATTAATCGGATTTAATAAAGTTAAGGTGAAGAGCTTTGGAAAATCAGACGTTGGTATATATCACGATGTCCGTGATGATCCAGCAACCACATATGTGGAATGTATTAAACCAGCATAATAATACTGGACTAATGATTCAAAAAATACAATTTCTGATTAAAAAAAAACATCCAATACCTTTATTTATACTTGTTTACCAAGAACTAGATATTATTAAGAAATGTATCGAATCTATAATTGGTGATGACCGTTTAGATATATATATAATCGAAAATAAGAGCAAAAACTCTAAGGAGATTAGGAAATATTTACTAAATCAACTAAGAAAAGACAATATTAAAGCGTGTTACTTCTTTAGAGACAATATTTCCAACAATGCATATGATATAATCTTAGATCAAAAGAAATATATATACAAAAATTCAAAGTATTTAATTATTTCAGACGGCGATCTACAAGTAGAAAATAAAGAATGGTTAGATGAAGAAATTAGTATTTTGAAAGACAACAAGGTCTTTGCCTGTGGCGTAAGTTTGGATATGTCTAATTTACCCGTTAAATCATTTCCCGAATCTGTAGATTGGATTCCCTCAGTAATCAAAGAGACTAATAAATACTATATATCAAACACAGGCATTCACCTTTTAATGATAAGATCCAATGAATTTATTGAAGCACAGAATGTATTAAAATCGAAGCAGTTAAAATTTCTAGATTCTAATTTTCACAGCATAGCTGATTCTCAAAAGATGTATTGGACTAGAACTAAGATATCAACAGCCAAACATTTAACATGGGATCTTTATACGAACAAGAAGCACAACTACACTAGGTACAAAGTAAAGAACAAAGAAAGTATATGGAATCACGATAAGATATCGAGTTACGACGAGTATTACAAGTAACACCAATTAACATTAAATTACAAAATCCGATTTAATGTTATAATAATGACATGAAAACAGACAGTAAAACAAACAAAGTTGGTATTCTTGGTGCAGGGCGGCAGGCGGCCGAAACTGCAGGCTATTTAATTGAAGCTGGATTCGATATAGTATTTTTCTTTGTAATGGCCGAGTACAAAACAAACAATAACCCGTTAAGCAACATTGCTCCAATTGTTACGGAAACTGATAGCCTAGATTCATTTACTGATTTTCCCGTGATTAGTGCTGTAGGTTCTCCACAAGTAAAAAAACACCTAATAGACCTTTGGCCATACAGTAAATTCACTAATTTCGTACATAGAACAGCCTGGGTTTCTAAGTCAGCAATAATAGGTACAGATGTTACGATACCCCCGATGTCTGTATTGAATGTTGAGACTCAAATAGGAGATCACGTGCTTTTAAATGTAGGTGATACATTGAGCCACGATGTAAAAATTGGTGAATATTGCACGATCAGCCCTGGTGTAAATATTGCTGGTAAAACAATAATAGGGAATGGGACATTTATTGGCGTAGGTGCAAGCATTATCGATTCTATTATTGTCGGCGAAGGTGCAGTAGTTGCTGCCGGGTCACTTGTAAATTTAGATGTCGAAACCAACACATTAGTGGCCGGGATACCGGCAGTATATAAAAAGAAACTTCATTCGTGGTACTAAAAAATGAATAAAATAACATTTATTAAACCTACTTTTCCTTCCCCCAAGGAGCTTTTGGATGATTATGTTACAATAACCAACAATAACTTTTACACAAACAGCGGCCCATTTGAAGGTAGGTTTGAAAAAGAAATAGATAATTTTATTGATAATAATTCACACACAGCAGTAGTTGTTAATGCAACTACTGCTCTTATTTTAGCTATCAATGCCTGCGTTAAAAAAGAATCCGGAAAAGACGAGATAATAGTGCAGTCTTTTACTTTTGCAGCTACTGCTGAATCAATAGTGTGGTGTGGTTACAAGCCGGTATTTATTGATATCGAAACAAAAAGTTGGCAGGCCAACCTCAGCCAGGCAGAATCATACCTTTCGGATAATCAAAAGTCTGTTGCGGGAATATTATTGTGTAACACGTTTGGTGTTGGTAACGTAGATATTGCAGAGTGGGAGCGCTTGTCGGATAAATACGATGTACCCTTGATTATAGACTCAGCTGCAGGCCTCGGATCCCGATACTCTAGTACTGAAATGTTGGGTACAAGGGGCGAATGTGAGATTTTTTCAATGCATGCAACTAAACCATTTGCAGTGGGAGAAGGTGGCTTAGTAGTTTCAAAAAATAAAACAATTATAGACAAAATTAATCAAAACAAAAACTTTGGTTTTGATAGTAAAAATGAAGTTACCGAGCTTGGATTGAATGCAAAAGCTCCAGAAATAACTAGCGCTATTGGCTTGAGACAACTTCTAAATTACCCAAGTAAACTAGAAAAAAGAAGAAAACTTCTAAGTGTTTATAAAGAACGATTAAAAAATTCTTTTGTAGAATTTCAAGTTAACGATGATCTATCCACGGTGCCCTTTGTTTCAACCAAGCTAAAAAGTAAAAACGTTGATAGTATGATCAAAGAGTATAAAAATTCAAAAATCCAAGTTAGAAACTATTACAATCCACCGCTTCATAGACACAGTTTTTTCAAAAAATACAAGAAACTCAGTATGGATGCGACGGATTATTTAGCCAGTAAAATAATATCCCTACCACTTCATGACGATTTTACTGACTTAGATATTAATAGAATAACCGATATACTTAGGTAAAAATTTTATCAATGAAACCACTTGTTAGTATAATATGTATTGCCTACAACCAAGAAAAGTTTCTAAGGCAGACTTTAGACGGTTTTATGATGCAAAAGACATCATTCGATTTCGAGATACTAATACATGATGACTGCTCTAACGACAACACCCCGGAAATTATACGCGAATATTCTAAAAAATATCCACAAATCTTTAAACCCACCTTTGAATCAACAAATAAATTTTCTAAAGGTGATTACAGTTTTTTTTCAAAAATGTTTACAGAGGCAAACGGTGACTATATTGCATTATGTGAAGGTGATGATTATTGGACAGATCCAAACAAACTTCAAGTTCAAGTAGACTTTATGAATAATAATCTTGATTATTCTATCTGTTTCCATCCAGTTAGTGTAGTTTTTGAGGACAAAAAAAATGAGCCATACATATTCCCCGAACAGAGCGACAAAAAATATTTCACTTTAAAAAAATTACTAGAAAAAAACTTCATACAGACTAATTCTGTAATGTACAGAAAAATAAATTATAAGAATTTTAAATTAGATGGATTGCCTTTGGATTGGTATATACACCTTTTTCACGCACAGTTTGGAAAAATTGGTTTCATAAATAAAGTTATGTCGGTTTATCGTAGGCATCCAGGTGGAGTTTGGTGGGAGGGACATAACGATATTACAAAATTCTGGGTAAACAACTGGGAAAACTATCTTGTATTTTATCAAAATGTACTTATAATGTTTTCTGGGGTAGAACGCTATAGAAAAATCATTACTAACTCTATAACAGATACCTTTATTACACTTAACGAAATTGATATGCAAAGCAATCTACACCTTGTAGATAAAGCATCAAGTACTTTTCCAGACTTTTCAAGTATTATTATAAAGTCGTTATGTGATAAAAATTCCAATATGCACACATTGTTAAAATCTAAGGAAGAAATAATTGATCGAGACGTAATAATTATAGAAAAATTAAAATCAGATTACCTGGGGATAATTAATTCTTCATCCTGGAAAATAACAAAACCACTCCGTAAGGTAAAAAGTAAATTAGGGAATAAAAAGTAAATGAGTAACGTATTGATAAACTGTTTGGATGTAGTGGGCGAATCTATGGCTGGCCCGGCTATTCGTAGCTGGGAGTTTGCTAGTCAGTTGTCAAAGAACCACAATGTAGTAGTGTTAACACCTAATAAATCCTCTCTAAAGCCTAAAGAATTTAAATTGGTACAGCACACAAAAAAATCATTTGCTACCGAGGTCGCTAAGGCAGATATACTCATATCGCAAACCGTCAGGCCAAATATGGCTAAAATTGCAAAGAAACACAATACTAGAATAATTATTGATGCATACGATCCAATTACCATTGAGGCACTTGAGGCTCTAAGTAAAGAAAAATATAGTGTTCGTGAAGCAGTGAATAAAATAATTCTACTAGAACAAAGTGCGTCTTTTTGTTTTGCTGATAGCGTAATATGCGCCAGCGAGAAACAGCGTGATTATTGGCTTGGTGTGCTTGTTAGTATGAATAAAGTTACGCCCAGTACATATGATAAAGATAATTCTTTGCGCAATCTAATTGATGTGGTACCTTTTGGACTGTCAGAAGTTAAACCTATAAAATCTAGTGAAGAGTCTCTACGACAAAGATTCAGACTCAAAGATTCAGACTTTGTGCTTTTGTGGGGTGGGGGTTTGTGGAATTGGTTCGATCCTTTATCACTAATAGAAGCAGTGAACAAAGTTAAGAACGAAATACCTGTAAAGCTCGTTTTTTATGGCATTGATCACCCCAATAAAGGCATACCGCGCTCTACAATGACAACGAAAGCAATAAATAGGTCGGATAAACTTGGTCTTACTGACAAATCTGTATTTTTTAAAGAAGGATGGGTGCCATACAAACAACGTCAACAGTTCTTGCTAGATGCCGACGTAGGTTTATCTACCCACTTTGATCATCTAGAAACACGTTTTTCATTTAGAACCAGAATACTAGATTATATATGGGCAGAGTTACCAATTATAGCGACCCAAGGCGACTCTTTCTCTGTACTTGTGGAGGAGAATAATTTAGGTATTGTTGTTAAGTATAACGACGTAGACTCTATTGCAGATGCTATTAAAGAACTATATACAGACACAAAAGGTAGGCAGGAAATGAAAGTAAGTCTAAGAGATATGCAAAAAGAGTTTTATTGGAAAAAATGTGTTGAGCCTATAGAAAATATGATATCTTATTGGTCGATTAACGAGCCCGAAAAATCACTTAAAATAAACACCATTTCTATAAATCTCACAGGGCTTTATGGTGGTCATAAAGATTTAGCCAAGAAAGTTATTAAGAAGTTCTATCATTCACTCCCAAACAAAGCTACGATTGGTAATCTATATAGATCTCAAGATATTATTCGTAGAAAAAGTATAAAAAAACTATTAGGAATAAAATAAAACTACATAGCTGAAATAAATTTATTCAGGTTATAATATATAGCATGAAAAAAACTATAAGTGTAGTAGTACTTAACTGGAACGGGGCGGATGTAACCCCAGATTGTTTGCGCTCACTAGAGAGTCAAACACTTAAGCCCAACGAAATTATTGTAGTAGACAATGGCAGCGTAGATGGCTCGGTCGAGACAATAGCCAAAGAATTTAAGGACGTTAAACTTTTAAAGCAGACTAAAAACTTAGGTTTTGCTGGTGGAGTGAATGTAGGTATAAAAGCCGCTAAGTCAGACTACGTGTTTTTACTAAATAACGATGCTACTTGTGAACCCACATGCCTAGAAGAGTTATTAAAAACTGCAACAAAAAACAACGCTGATATTACCCAGGCTGTAATACTTACAAATAATGGCAAAAATATAGATTCGTGTGGCGACGTATATAGTGTATGGGGCTTGCCTTACCCAGAGCACCGTAACCAGCCAGTAAGCAAACTACCAAAGGCAGATGAGCCAATTTTTGCCGCCAGTGGTGGCGCTAGTATTTACAAAAGTACTCTATTTGACGAGATAGGCTACTTTGACGAAAACTTCTTTGCCTACTATGAAGACGTAGATATAAGTATGCGCGCACAACTGCGGGCCAAAAAAATATGGCTTAGCCGTAAGGCTATAGTTCACCATAAAATGAACTATAGTGCCGACAGGGTTCCGGGCTTTGGGCGGGAGATGACGATACGTAATAGTATTTATCTATTTTGGCACAACTTGCCATTTCCACTAATCGCTAAGGTGTTTCCGCGCTTTTTGTATGCCAACTGGCGTATGACGGGGGCGGCCATGGTAAAAGGCCACCCGTGGCGTGCTGTGCGGGCTCATGTAGTAGCCTTGGCCCATACACCGTGGTTACTAGCTGATCGACGTCGCATACAAGGCAATCGTAAAATTAGCTCAAGGCAACTAGAGGCCATGCTTACCCGGGCTCAGCCATTTAAAGCCGTAAAGAAGCCTTAATATGAAAAAGCCGCAAGTCTCAATAATTTATGTGAATTACAATACCCAGACACTCACCGAGGCTAGTCTATACACCGTAGTAAAGAATATTAAAGGATTTAGTTATGAGGTAATAGTGGTAGATAATGCCTCGGCTGACTTTGACACTACAAAAATTAAAGCAATTTACCCTAGAGCAAAAATAGCAAAACAAGCTAAAAATATTGGCTTTGGCGGTGGCAATAATGCTGGTGCTAGAGAGGCCAAAGGTGAAATTTTGTGGCTACTAAATACCGACACGGTAATACCCAAAGAAAATAACCTAGGTGAGGTAGTAAAGTTTTTACAAACCCACAAAAAATACGCTGCCGCTACACCCTTAATAACAAACGAAGAGGGTAGAGTACAGCCAGCTCAAATAGCCTATTTGCCAAATGGCTGGCGAATAGTGGCTGAGAAGCCAGTAAAACTAGTGGTAAAGATACTACCGTTTACAAAAGGCTTGTTTGGCCAAGTAAATGCCGATTACTTGCCGCTGCAAGAGCGCGATGTAGAGTTTGCTACCGCCGCCTCAGTGTTTGTGAGCGCCAAGGCGTTTAACCGTGTTGGCGGGTTTAGCAAAGAGTACTTTATGTACTATGAAGACACTGACTTGTGTAAAAAGCTAATAGATAAGAAATACCAAATCCGCTTTATGCCTAGCGCCAAGGTGGTGCACCTACTCGGCAAGAGTAATAGCTCTAACTACAAACGCAAAAAAATGTATTTTGCCTCGCAAGATACCTACTTAAGTAAACACAAACCCAAATCCACTAAAATAGCCATAAAGATATTGCGCTCACCGCTAATATTTTGGTATTGGATAACTAAATGATTCAGAGAATTAAAAAAAGCTACATTGCAAACAAAATGGGGTATTGGCTAGTTGGCGCATCTAGTTTGGTTTTGATTGCCTACGAATACTTGTGTTACCGAAGTCTGAGGTTTCCGATGCTCGATCTTGGGCTGTTTAATAGACATATGTACTCGCTAGCTAGGCTAGACTTTTCGATTAATCCGCTTAAAGGTATAAACTTACTCGGCGACCATGCTCATTATTTTTTGATACCTCTAGCGCCATTTTATGTTCTATGGCAAAGCCCGGTTTTTTTATTGGCGGTACAAGCCCTCGCAATAAGCTTTAGTGCTTACCCAATATATTTAATTGCCAAGCACCATTTTAAATCTGATAAAATTGCACTACTTTGGGCGGTAATTTATTTAAGTTTTTTTGGCTTCTGGGCGGCCTTAAGCTATCCATTCCACGACTCCCCAGTAGCTGTACTACCCATCGCTTGGGCGCTATATTACTTGGTAGTAAATAAGAACTATCGTCGGCTAGCTATTTGGCTGGTAGCTCTATGTCTTATTCGCGAAGATATGGCGTTGGTAGCTACAATGTTTGGGGTGTACACCGCTCTGTTTGATAAGAAATATCGTTTTGGTGGTGCAGTAATTGCTGCCTCGCTAGCATACTTCTTGGTAGTCACTAGAGTGCTTTTGCCAGCTATGGGCACCGGTACTTACTTGTACGGTGACAATCCGTTTGGCTCGTCATTTGCCGATATTATTAAAGCAACATTTACTCAACCTCACAATGTAATAAAAGAGTTCTTTTTGCCTAAAGAGAAGCTCCATACAATACTATATATGCTGTTTTCTTTTGGTGGCCTGCCACTACTTGCGCCACGCTTACTAATACTACTCATACCACTCTGGATGGGCCGAACATTTACTACCCAATCGTGGCGCTGGCTACCCATACAGCACTACTCGGCCTCGCAAGCTCCAATACTTTGTGTGGCAGCAATTGTGGGCTTAGCATTTCTATGTAATTACTATGTCAAAAACAACAAAACCAAGCATTTTATTATTAGCCTGAGTATTGCTGCGCTGGTACTTAGCTTAGGAGTGACTTATTTAACTCGTAGCTACTACTTTGGACGTTTTTTTATGAGCAATATGTACATAGACAATGCTGCGCAGGCCTCGGCCAGAACTGGTATGGGCTTAATACCAGGCACAGCATCGGTAGGGGCCTCAAGCTCGTTTGCTAGGCTTAGTACCCGCCAGAATGTATATAATTTGCCATTGCCCGACGAAACTATTAAGCCTCAATACATTATTGCAAGTTCTGAGCTAGATATTTGGCCATTTACTAGCAAGCAAGAACTAAGTGAGTACCTAAATGAGCTAGTAACAAACCATAACTACGAGGTGATATACAACCAAAACGGTACTAAGGTATTGATAAATAAAAATCCCTCGTGAACATGTCACGAGAGACTATTTTACTGCCAATTATCTGGTGCGTATGCCCAGCCTAGATAATTAGGGAAGTAATTAATGGAATTAACGGCAGTGTTAAGACACTGGCCCATCCAGCCAACAGTGCTGGCAATAGTACCATTGCCCATACTAATACCTACGTGGCCATAATTAACTCCACCACTAACTGCCGAGTAGAATACTATTGCTCCAGCCGGAGGCGAGCGATCGGTGTGAATACGCCCTCTAGCAGCTTGCCACTGATAATGCACGTAGGCGGTAGAAAACACTCCGCCGCGTCCATAAGCTTGCTCTACAAACTGTTCGCAACGGCCAGACCAACAGGCATTGTAGCGATCGCTCCAACTAGGTCTGGGTGAACGCACCTCGGCAAGAGCCCAGGCAGCAGCTCGTTGCTCGCGAGTGCTAACTTGTGGGGCCGGGCAAGAGTAGGTGCCAGCATAAGGATAAAAGTCGTTTGTCCAGGCAAGTTCGGCGTCGCTAATACGTCTAATAGCACCCCAACCACCTAAGCAGCCAGTTACAGTATCGCCACTAGTTACCCAGTACTTGTGGCCATTAAATACCACGTATACCTTGGGGTCTGATGGCGCAGAGAGCATAGTACCGTTAGGGTAACTTACATAACAAGCGGCCATACCCAGGTACCTATATGTGGCGCGAATATCAGCAGCTACCGGCTCGCTCACGTGCCTAATTCCACCCCAACCACCAAAGCACCGCGTAAGGGTTTCGGGGTTAGGAATGCCGTAGTATCCGCCATTGGCAACAAGGTAAACACCAGGCCCAGAGCCCTGAAAAGTGGTGAAGTTGGGTAAATAAGTAGTTGCGTTTGCTGTCTGTGGCTGTACGAAACACAAACCAAACATAAAAATCAAAGTGCTTAATGCAAAAGCGACCCGCTTGGTCGCTCGCTGTGTATCCATTGCCAACCTCCTTGTATTTGGTTGCAATTGTAGTTACAACAATGGATATAATTAAACTATCAAGCTCAAAAATTGATTGCAAGCATGGAGCGCTATTGAAATTTATTTTCTATAAAAAATGGCCAAAAATCCCTATTAACATCCGCTTTTCAATGAGGTTAGTAACTATATGTTAAGATAATAAAATACAGTCAAAGAGTGTGACTATCAAGTCGAGAAATAATATACTTAACGCTACTATATCTTTACCAGAGGGCGAAATGCATGGAGCACTACTACGTATTGGTGGTGGCTACTTAGCGTCCCACAAACCAAATAATTGGCAGGCACGCTTAGCAAAAACTAACATAGCTAGCCTGGCTTTTGATTTTGCGGGGGTTGGTGATAGTAGTGGTAAATTAGAAGACACTAGTCTAAATACTCGCATTATAGATGCAACCAACGTGCTTGAATATTTCTATGGTTACTTGGGTAGGAATATTAAAATTAGCTTGCTTGGCGTTAGTATGGGGGCACCAATTGCTATACAGCTAGCTCAAAGCAATAAAGTACAAGACTTAATTATTGCAGTTGCCGCTGCTTATCCTAAAAAATCGTTTTCAAAAAACTTTATTAATGAATTTTCGCAGATCATACGCAAAAAGGATGCCTGGAAAAGTACCCAAGAATTTAATAGACTTAAAAAGCTTAATATTCCAATAATGCTAGTGAGTGCAAAACACGATGACGTTATACCCAAAGATATTACTGCGCAGTATAGTCAAATAGTTAAGGCCAAAAATGGTAGCATTATTGAGTACAACACCATTCACCAGTTTATGAGATCTGAAGACGAGCACAAAAACACAGAGATAATCGAAGATTTTTGGAACTCTGTTAGTGATTTTGTAAATAACAATACTCATCTAGACCACAAGTAGCTTTGTTAGACCAACTGAGTTCTTCTATAAATTACCTTAAAAATGGTATAATAGTATAAATGAAGATCCTAATTGACGGCAGGTGGATAAAACAAACTGGCATTGGTCGTTATATTTACCAAACTCTAGAAAAAATCCTTCTTTTAGACCGTGAGAACGAATATATATTGCTTATTCGTGCTGAAGATGAGAGTAGAATAAAGCTAAAAGCTCACAACCTTTTTTTACTACCTGTAGATATTGATTGGTATGGCGTAAAAGAACAGACCCAACTGCTAAAAGTAATAAATGACCAAAAACCAGATTTGGTGCATTTTACCAATTTTAATTTTCCACTGCGCTACCGAGGAAAGTTTGTAATTACTGTACACGACCTTACGCTTTTACATTTTCAAAACATAAGAAAAAATGTATTGAGTAAATCTATTTATGGTGTAAAAGACAAGGTAATGCGCGTGGTATTAAGCCAAGGTATTAAGCGCGCCAAGGCTGTTTTGGTGCCAACTGAATATGTAAAAGAAGACATCGCCAAATATTATAAAGTACGACGAAATAAGATAGTAGTAACCCACCAAGCCGCTAAAATTCCTTACCAAAGAGGCAAGGTAGACCTAAAAAAATATGGTATAAATAAGCCATTTTTACTCTATGTAGGCAATGCTTACCCACACAAAAATTTAGAACGACTAATTATTGCTTTTGGTGAGCTAATAACAAAATACGTATTAGACTACCAGCTAGTAATTGCTGGTAAAAAAGACGATTTCCACGCCGCCTTAGAGGAAGAAGTAAAAAGATCTGGCTTACAAGACAGAGTAATTTTTATGGGCTTTGTAGAAGATGCGGCTTTGGCTGGGCTATATAAGGCTTGTAGCGCTTATGTGTTTCCGTCGCTTTCGGAAGGATTTGGTTTGCCAGGTCTAGAAGCTATGAGCTATGGCGCGCCGGTAATTAGCAGTAATGCCACTTGTTTACCAGAGGTATTGGGTGATGGGGCAGTGTATTTTAACCCCAAAAGTACCAAAAACATGGCTAAGGTGATATCACAGGTATTAATTGACAAGAAAATTCAAGATAAACTTCGTAAGAAGGGTTACTCTCAAGTAAAAAAATACAAATGGGAAAATACTGCAAAGCTTACATTGAGTACCTACCAAAAAGTACTAAAACAAAAATAACTTTTTATATTCTTTCTCTGGCCATCGAACAACAGAACGCGAGTGCTATACCTAAATAGGTAGTTGCGAGAACCTGTTTGAAGCCCGAATAACTTTCGAGCAAGTACCGCAGCAACACCTTTTAGTTACGGAACGAGCCATTTGTTTGTGAGCTTTAGGCCGGTAGCTTTGCTTCTTTGTATACCAAAGAAGGCCAGTGTGGCAAGCACATGAATAAATAACGAAAAATTTTCTATGAAACTTTAGAATATTTAAAAGGAATAAAATATAAATATTTCTATTTATTAGGCAACTTTTCTACCGCTTGCCACATTTCAGGATGCCCTTGTTCTTTTAGGGCATACCACCACTCCGAACCCCAAAGATCTATTCGCTTAATTTGGGTTTGGCGAGCATATTCAATATTTTCATATAACTGCACGGGGTTCATGGTGGCGCGCGAAAGTTCGTAGCTTAGGTTCTCATTTCCAACTCTGTCCCAGGCTTCAGCTTGTAGTTCGTGTACTTTAATATCTTGACCAGTATAAAAATTTATTACCGAGGCCTTAAAAAAATTGTACAAACCACTTTGAGGGTAGCGATAGTAGCCCAGCTTTCCCCAAACCCATCGGTACATAGAGAACCCATAAATACTGGCAAATGGTCCACGAATAGGCCAACCAATTTGGTCGCTTTGAGTGACTACAATTGGGCGATTACTATCATTAGTTCGTACTGTTTTTAGCTCATCTGTTAGGGCCTGATTGGTTAAGTTTTGAGCTGGACAGTCGCCAAAACTACGCAGTAAGAACTCGTTTTCTACCTGCCAGGCTTCAATAGTAGGATCGTTTTTATATCTATCTACCACCTCAGCAAGCATTTTGTTTGCCTCAGCACTTACTTCTTGAGAGTTGTTTTTATCTAGCCAACTAGGGTAATAGCATTCTGGTACACGAATAGACTTTTGGCCAATCACCATAGTTATTTTTGCACCACGTTTTTTGGCCTCACTTACCATATAGTCGGTTTCTGAAAAGTCATATTCACCGGGCTTGGGTTCGATTCTATCCCAATACGCAGCAACCCTTAGGTGCTTAAAACCTAGCTCGTCAAGTAAGGCAGTGTAGTTATTTCGCCAATTACTACTATAGCGCTCAGCTTGTACTTGGCTAAAACTTACGCCCAACACCTCTGGCTTACTACGTTGCACCCACCAAAACCGAAACATTAATAAGATAGATAAAAATATGAGCACAATTATTGCCCAAATAACTACTTTTATTAATACAGATACTTTCTTGTTGTGGTCTTTTGCCATTGAAGCTATATTATACAAAATTTTTAATAAAAAACCCCGTTTATTACAAACGGGGAAGATATTTATATATTTACTAAAGCGAAATATGCGGGTTGTGCCATGCGTTTTCGGGATCATCGCTTTCTCTATAGCGAATAAGAGACTGCATAGCACTTGCCGTAGTATTGTATTGCTTATCGGTCTTGTTCTTGGCTATCGCCAGTCTTGGTAGCTTTTTACGTAAACTAGCAAATAGATTGAGGTAATCTAGCGGCATACTATCGGTAGGAAAAGATGCTATGCTTAGAGTAATTAGTTGCAATAGCTTCTTTTTGGCTTTGTTATCGGCACGCTTATACTCAGAGAGTAAGATATCTATCTCGCCTAGACGCTGCTCGGTCGCCAAAAGCTGAGCAACAAACGGTGCATTGTAAGCAAGAGCCATTGGTCGCAAAGAAATGTTGTGCTTTATCCACTGCACCGCCCAAAAATATGGCTTAATTTGCATTCTCTTAAGTCGCTTTGCAAACTCATTACCAATATAGCTTGGACGCCCCAAGTCGGCCATTACTTGCATATCCCAAATATCGGCAGCAATATTTTCGGCTAATACAGTACAGTTAAGATATCGATAATACAAAGACTTACGGGTGAATGCATCTGCCTCAACCTGCATACGCAGTCTGGCAATTGTAGCCGTAAGACGTGCAGCGTTGGCTCGGGGGTTGTGACGGCCTAGGCTATCTAAAAAGCCAATTGTTTTAAATAGCCTATCACGTACATCAATGCGCAATACAGTTCTGGAGTTTACAAGATCGCTTGCTACTTTCAAGACAAGTTCGTCAGAAGGCTTACTATTTTTTAGTACCTCTAGCCAATCATCTAGTAATCGTTGGCGCACATCGTAAAGCAAACCAATATCATTTGTTTCGAGCTCGGTTTTTGCCTCTACTCGTTGTGTACCTAGGATTCCAGATCTTATACCAGACTCTACAGTCACGAAAGTTTCGTGATGAATGGCTGAGTCTGGTTTTACATCAATTAGTATCTCGCCTACATATTTCTGATCGTCTGCATGCGAAACCTCTATAACTAGCCAGTATTTTTTGGCACCTCGCGTGCTAGGCATAATACGTATTTGCCTCGCCATTACGTTTGGGCTTTTTAGTAATTTGCCTTTTAGCTTAATACTTTTTGGCGCATCAAGTGAATAACTAAATTTTAGCCTCTCATACTCTGAGCTCATTTCTTGGCTCCCTTGTTTTTTGTAAGGTGCTTAGTAGCGACGCTATGTTATCATATATTTAGTTGACTTTCAATCTAATCAACAGATATAATCATTTGGTATTAAGTAATTTAAAAGCAGAAGTAAATGAGTAAGATAGAAACTCGCAAATATATTGATCGACGAGAGTATATGATTGCAGCAGTAGCTAAGCGCCGTAAGAAAGTTAAACGCATGGCTGTAGAATACAAAGGCGGCAAATGCCAGCTGTGTGGTTACGGTAAGTGTGTAGAAGCTCTAGACTTTCATCACAAAGACCCAAAAACCAAGAAATTTGGTATTGGCTACAAGGGCTACACCAGATCTTGGGATGCCGTCAAAGCAGAACTAGATAAATGTGTGATTGTATGCGCAAATTGTCATCGAGAAATAGAAGCGGGAGTAGTAACAATATAATCCGGGGTAGCTCAGTGGTAGAGCAGTTGACTGTGAACATAAAACGCAGCCTTAGTAGGCAACTACTAAGTGAAAACAGGGTGAATTGCGGGAAGCCTAAAGGTGTAGCCACCGATGGTAATCCGCAGCCAAGCTAAGAAGGGCAAAGGTTTCTTAGAAGGTTCAGAGACTAGAGAGTGAGTCCCAACAATAACCTCTCAATTAGCGCCCTGTCCGCCACTGGCGGAATGAGATAGTCCATGCCTGTGTGAAAACATAGGATTACATGTAATCAATTGGTCGCTGGTTCGAATCCAGTCCCCGGAGCCAGACCAAGCAGAGAATAACGTAGACCTAGTTCCTAGACCTACATTAACTTCTCTCCTTGGTCATCCAAGAAAGAATATATAGCAGTTACAAGCTACAATGTTGGAACCGTCAGAAATGACGGTTCTTTCATTTCACCCCTGTAACTTAGTTCTAACCCAGCCCCTCCCGTCCTGAAGGAGCAAGCACCCCAAAAGCTGACCTGTTCCCTAGACCTGCACCTTGCATAGTACCCCCTAGGGGTATATACTTTAGGTATGAGAGAAGATATTAAAAAGCGCTCCAGTCACCGTACCAAGATAATTGAAGGCCAGATAAAAGGCTTACAAAAGATGATAGAAAATGAGCAATATTGCATGGATATTCTCACCCAGAGTTTAGCAATCCAAAAGTCTCTAGCCTCACTGAATAAACTGATAGTAGAAAACCATATAACTACACATATTACTGACATGCTTAGCTCTGGTGATGAAAAAGAACAGACCAAAGCCCTTGAAGAACTACTGAACTTATACGAGCTCAACAACGTCAGGAGTAAGTAATGGATCATTCCATGCACGAAGGTCATCATGAATCTCATAACCATGATAAGCACGCGGGTCATAATCCTGACATGTTTAAGAAAAAGTTTTGGCTAAGCTTTGCTTTAACAATCCCTGTCCTTATTTTCTCAGAAACAATTCAGGAACTCTTTGGCTACACAGCACCTACATTTCCAGGAAGCGAATGGATTCCAGCTATTTTGGGCACAATCATCTTTTTCTACGGTGGACTCGTATTCTTAAAGAGCGCAAAAGCTGAGTTATCTGCTAGACAGCCAGGCATGATGACCCTTATTTCGTTAGCCATTACCGTAGCATTCGGCTATAGCATTGCGGTGTCGTTTGGGCTACAAGGCATGGATTTCTGGTGGGAACTAGCAACGTTAGTAACCATCATGCTCTTGGGGCACTGGTTAGAAATGGCTTCCGTGCTAAATGCACAAGGCGCATTAAAAGAACTCGCAAAACTATTGCCTGATGAAGCTGAATTAGTAACGAAAAATGGTACTAAAATAGTCCCGGTCGCAAGTTTGAAAGTTAGCGATCTTGTATTGGTTCGCCCTGGCTCGACCATCCCAACAGACGGCGTTGTCATGAAAGGCGAATCTAAAGTTAATGAATCAATGCTTACTGGTGAATCAAAACCTGTAAATAAGCTCGTTAAATCACTCGTTATTGGTGGTGCAATAAATGGAAGTGGTGCACTGACTATTAAAGTCACAAAAGTTGGAGAAGATACTGCGCTCGCTGGAATCATGAAATTGGTTGCTGATGCACAGAATAGTAAGTCAAAAACACAGATTGTCGCTGACCGAGCTGCCTTCTACTTAACCTTTGTAGCTTTAGGTGCGGCAGTACTCACCGCAATAGGCTGGACGTTCTTTAGCGACCAGTCTGCTTCATTTATTCTTGAACGTGTCGTAACGGTGCTAGTAATCGCATGTCCTCATGCACTCGGGCTTGCAGTACCACTTGTAACCGCAATCTCTACCACCCTCGCTGCTAAAAATGGTCTACTCGTTCGCGAACGTATGGCTCTCGAATCAGCAAGAAACATTGACGTCGTATTATTCGATAAAACAGGAACCCTTACCAGGGGAGAGCAAGGCGTCGTCGATATAATTACTGATGATGCAAAAGTTAATGATGTACTTGCTATAGCTGCTTCTGTTGAACTTGAATCTGAGCATCCGATTGCGAAGGCAATAGTTACTTTTGCAAAAAGTAGGAAACTCCAAACTGTAGTTGTGAAGAAGTTTTCGGCATTATCTGGTCGTGGCGCAAAAGCACTAATCGGTGCTGACACAGTATATATAGGAGGGCCAAGACTTCTGGAAGAGTTATCGGTAAAGTTAACCCGAAATCTAGAAAGTGCAGCAATGAGCGCGAGTAACGATGGGAAAACTGTTGTTTACGTAATAAGATCAAAAAAAGTCATAGGAGCAATTATGCTAGCCGATGTAGTTCGACCAGAATCAAAAGAAGCTGTGCGGACATTGCAAAAAGCTGGGAAGCGCGTAGCTATGCTAACTGGTGATGCTAAAGGAGTTGCGGCTTGGGTGTCGAAGGAACTCGGCATAACCGAGTTCTTTGCTGAAGTGTTGCCTGAGCATAAAGCCGATGTTGTTAAAAAGCTTCAATCTGATGGTAGCAAAGTTGCTATGGTCGGTGATGGTGTAAACGACGCTCCCGCACTTACCCAAGCTGACGTTGGTATAGCGATTGGAGCTGGTACAGACGTCGCTATTGAATCTGCTGGAATTGTACTAGCGAGCAGTGATCCACGTGGTGTTGCAAAAATTGTCATTCTTTCAAAAGCTACTTACAGAAAAATGGTTCAGAATTTAGCTTGGGCAACAGGCTACAATGCTATTGCAATACCTCTAGCTGCAGGCGTTACGGCTGGACTAGGTTTTGTACTATCTCCAGCTATAGGTGCAGTGCTCATGTCACTCTCTACTGTTGTCGTAGCGGTTAATGCTCAGTTCTTGCGGAAGTTGGACTTAGGGTAAAATATAAGTATGAAGAAGCTATTTACCAGTATCATTACAGTCTTCATGGTTCTGTTGCTCAACACGTTTGGCTCAGCTCTACATGTTTCAGCGATGCCAATGAACTCTCATGAAATGGGTGGCATGAATCATGAGACTAACAGTTCAGCTTCATGTGCAACCCTTTGCCGTACGGCTGTTATTAATAAAGATGAGATTCTGAATTTAGAACTTGATGAAGAGAACGATGAGCCAACAATCCCATTTTACGCTCAGGGTGAAGTTTGGACATTCAGCGAGATTCATGTAAACCAAAAGATCTACGCTGATTCTGTTAAACCACCTCCAAAGATACCGATTTATATTCTATTTGGTGTCTTTAGAGTTTAGGATTTGTTTGTTAATTCAAGCAATATCTTTAATCTAAAGTGGAGAAATTATGAAGAAGAAAAGCAATAAGAATAATATCGTTATAGCGGCAACTGTCGCAATCGTAGCGATTACAGGAGTCACTATCTACGCTATTAGTAATAATGACGATGGCATGATGGGCAATAACAGTATGATGAGCGAAAACTCATCACAGCAAGCAAGTTCAAGCAGTCTAGTTGACAAGAACTCTGCTGATTACAAAATGTATAGCGAACTTACTGGCGACGACTATGACCGTATGTTTATTGCTAATATGATTGAGCACCATAGGGGTGCAGTTGATATGACGAAGCTAGCTCAAGCCAATGCCAAGCACCAAGAACTAAAAGATATGGCAGAGGATATAATTTCAGCTCAAAGCAAAGAAATTACTGATATGGAAAGTTGGCAAACAGCTTGGAGTTACCCATTAAGTAGCGGAGAAATGATGATGGATCATTCAGCTATGGGAATGATGGCAGATATG
>CAZKFZ010000002.1:0-198250 GCA_964552475.1 uncultured Candidatus Saccharibacteria bacterium | reverse complement strand
TAATACGTTGGAATAATAAAGATTATAAATACCGAGTAGAAAAAGTATTTCAGGTTAAGCCTAGTCAAACCGACATAGAGGATGCTAGTGGAGAAGCTAAGCTAACTATTTATACCTGCACAGAAAAAGGTAGTGCTGACGGTAGAGTAGTAGTGGTAGCTAAGCCTGTAAGCTAGTTTGCCCTAACCATAACAAATTTGCTACAATACTCATAAAGTTGTTATGCAAACCAAAAATATCCAAAAAGTATTTAGTATATTATCTGTCACAGTAATCATTCTCTCTTACCTCCTAGCTTCTGGAGTATTGCTTTTTAAGCCCCATACCTCTAAGGCTGCAACTATCACTGTCACCAACACCAACGATTCTGGTGCCGGATCTCTTCGCCAAGCTATATTGGATGCCAATGCAAGCGTAGGGGTAGCTGACACCATAGCATTTAATATTGCCGGGGCTGGAGTACACACTATTCAACCCACTAGTGCCTTACCTTCTATCACCGACCAAGTTACTATAGACGGCACTACCCAATCTGGTTGGGTAGCCAACACCGCTGTAGCCCCCAACCCCTTTAACGGCACTATGGTGATAGAACTCGACGGTCAAAACGCAGGTGGCCCCAATGTAAATGGGCTTACTTTTGATACTGGCAGTGCTGGCAGTACGGTAAAAGGTATGGTTATAAACAGGTACGCATTTGACGGGATTGGTATATTAGCAGCAGACTCCATTACAATTACAGGTAATTACATAGGTACCAGCGTAGATGGTCTATCTGACCTTGGTAACGAAGCTAGAGGCATAGGCACTGGCACGGGGTTCTCTGCAGACAATGGGGTGGTGGGTGGACTAGATCCAGCCGATAGAAATTTAATATCTGGCAACGACGATGCTGGCGGCCCGAATGGCAATGAAGGCATTAGTATTTGTGATGTTTGTGATAATTGGACTATACAGGGTAATTATGTGGGAGTAGATGCTACTGGATTAGTCGCCATGCCCAACGAATCTAACGGTATTGGTGTAAATACTGGTGGAACTGGAAACATCATAGGTGGAACAGCTACCGGTGCTGCAAATGTTTTATCAGGTAATGGAACTGGGGGTATGGAAGCTGGCGATGGAACCATAGTACAGGGTAACTTGGTAGGTGTAGGCTATAATGGACTTACCGACGTAGGTAACTCTAATATGGGTATCTCAATGAGAGGAGGCAATACTGTTGGAGGTAATACCGAAGCTGCTCGAAACATTATTTCTGGAAACAATAATCTTGGTTTATTAATAGGAGGCTCAAATAATACTATTCAAGGCAATTATATTGGCACCAATATGAATGGTGAAGTCTCTGGAGTTGGTAATACCAACGCAGGCTTACTGTTTCTTGCTAGTGATAATAATATGGTGGGTGGTACAAATAGCAATCAAACCAATGTAATAGCTGGAAACGGTGCAGGTGTCATAGCGACCAGTCTGGCCGGATCTGGAGGTCTTAATAATTCATTACTGGGTAACAAGATATACAACAACTCTGGGGGTGGTATATCTACACTTGGTATAGATCTGCTAGGTAATACCAACGATTTTGTGACATACACAAGTCTTGGAGTTACTCTCAATGATGCTGACGATCCAGACATAACATCCAACCATCTCATGAACTTCCCAGTCATCAACTCCATCACCTCCACCGATGGTCAAGTAACTATCAACTATGATCTAGATATTAATGACGCTGAAGCCGGCGCTACGGGCTATCATATAGAGTTCTTTGCTAATGATGCAGCCGACCCATCGGGCTACGGTGAAGGACAGACTTTCTTAGGCTACCAAAACGTAGCTGGTGACGTCACAGGCCAAACAGCAACCTTTACACTGCCTAGTGGAGTAGAAGGTAATAAGTTTATCTCTGCTACCACTACTATGACCGACAACTCCAATGATGGCTTTGGTCACACTAGTGAGTTTGGTGCATTAGTAGAAGGTAATCTTGTGCCTAGTGGTAGTGTTACTCCCACCCCAGCTACTCTAGCACCAACCGGCAAACCAGCTCTTGCACTTATTGTTGTATCGGCCTTACTCCTTCTAACCGGCGGGGCAGGATTTTTAATTGTTCGCCGCCGCTACCACCCAAAAGAGTGGCGACCTAAGCTGTAGTTTTAGATCTCAACAGAATAGTTGTTATAATATACCAAGCAGTTGTCTAGATTATTGCTTATGAAGAAAAAAAGAAATAATACCAAGATATTCTTAATAATCATATCGTCTTTGCTAATTCTATTTGGTGTTTATTTTTTAATACTGTATTTTTCTCCAAAATTAAAAGGATTTTATTCTAAAAATTCAAATATTAGCTTTAGTGAGAATCAGAACTATGTAAAGATTTCTAATCATAATATTAATACCCTAATAACTGAGGGCGGCGAAGAACAGCTAGACAAAGGTGCTTGGCATAGATTTCCAGATAGAGGCAACCCCGAGACTGGCGGCAATTTTATACTCAGTGCTCACAGCTTTGTTTGGGGTAAAACTCCTGGCGAAGTCACCGAAAAATCTTTTTTTTATAGTCTCAAAGACGTAAAAGAAGGCGAAGAAGTATTAGTACACTGGAATAATAACGATTATAAATATCGGGTAGAAAAAGTGTTTCAGGTAAAGCCCAACCAAACCGAGATAGAAGATAGCAGTGGAGAAGCTAAGCTAACTATTTATACCTGCACAGAAAAAGGTAGTGCTGACGGTAGAGTAGTAGTGGTAGCTAAGCCAGTTAGTTAGTCTACCCTAACTATAAATATCCGCAATCATACTCAAAATTAATTTAACCTATTGTCTAGCGCTTATAGTTTTAATTAGAATAGGCCCATACATTGGAGGGAGTAGGCAAAAGGCTTAATAAATCAAATCTACTTTTTAATCAGCCTGAAGTAAATAATTACACTACCAACCACTACTAGAGTAGTACTAGCCACGAGCGCAATATATAAGCTTATAGTTTTCCAGGGTGTATTTTTGCGTAGAACATCTTGATTGGATTGATTATTTTCTGAATCACTATCACTACAAATATTTATGACCATTTCGCACTCGTTTGGGTTCTTGTCTCCTGGCGTTAGTGAGCTAGCCTCAAGGCTAGCAAGCGAACTGCCAAGAAATGAAGCAGAAGATCTACTAACTGAGCCAGACGAGCTAATACTTTCAGCTGTAGGGGTATTTACTATACCATAGCTAGCTGTTTCAACAATTTGGTTATTTGAATTAGTAAGATTAAGTATTGCTGATTGATTATTTAACTCACTCGAGTATTCGGCTAGTATTAATTTACCACCACCATATTGTGCTCTAAAAGCAGGATCATTTTTAACCACTAAGGCATAACTACCGGCGGCTATTACCGAACCGCCTGGCAAGGTTAGACCAATCGACTCTATCTGCCAGCCCGACATGTCTACTGCGTAATTATTTGAGTTATAGAATTCTATATATTCGTGGTTGGGGCCGCCAATAGGGTTGTAATTAATTTCATTAATTAACACTTTGGCATCGCTGGGCTGGGCACCAGGTATAAGGCCCCTATCTACATAGTCTCCCAAAAATGCATTTTTTCGTAGAGTAAGCTGGTGTTTTAATACAGCAATTCTGTTAGCCGGAGTGAGGGGGGCTATAGCAGTAACTGGGTCGGGAAAATCAGCCATAGGCATTCCTGTAGACTGTTCGGTATATCCCTGTATTACCTCGGGACTATTTGTGTCAAAGCCAAGGCCAGTGATTAAATCAATAATAGGCTGAATTTTGGTGGTGAACTCGTAATTGTACCATTTAGTGTAGTCTTGCTCGGCGGCTGTTTGAGCCTTGGCATATTCAATATCTACCGTATTTTGAATCCAATTATCACCATAAATAGACTCAACTAAGGTTCTTATTCTTCGTTGGTACATTTCTTTTAGCTCAGGATCTTCCCAGATAGAACGTGCAAAAAACCTAGCATCGGCACTTACAGACGGGACTGTATCGCTAGGGTCTATCATATCACCATAACCAGCCGAAGGATTATCGGTAGGAACAAGCTGTTGCATTGCAAGATCTAAATCCCAAGGTAGAACACTCCAGCGACCGGTACCGGCTGTATCATGAAATTCTAATACATTGGTTTCGGCGCTCCAGTCGTGGTGTCTAAGTATCGCGGCAGTGGCCATGAAATTAATAATATTAGGTATATTATTGTTGTCTAAAACATATTCACGTTTTGCTTCGCTATATACCTGACTCATATTAGTGCGCCAACTTTCTATGTCGGCTCTGTCGTTATCGCTAGGGTTTTTCTTCTCCCAATAGTCCTCATATGTATTGCCAGTGCTATAGAGCGGCATTCTGTCTCGCCATTCTTTGTCGTATTTTTCAGCCAAGGTATAGGCTCCCTCAAATGAGCCATTACGCTGAAGTTGTATTTTCTCCATCTGTGGCATAGTAAACCCAGCTCGCTCGAAAGCCCGCCAAGAAGTTAGTGACACCACATAGTTGTTATTTGGAAAATCAGAGTTTAGATGAAACTCACTTAGTGGAGTAGTAAGTGTGCCTGGCATTTCAATGCTATACCCGCTAGGTAGTTTTACCTTGAAAGGTAACTTATCAAATGTAGCCGAGTATTCACCCTTTATGCGTATCTGGGAGTTATCAAATACTTGGTCTCCATAAGCAATCACGCAAGGGTAGTATACTTTGGCGTTTACATCTTCATTAATAAGGCTGGTATAATTTGCGTCGGTAATAAACCATTGCAATATTGGCGTAGTTCCAGTTTGGCTAGGATCTTGCACCACGTAGCCAAAGTAATCTAAAGAGTCGTCATTACTGGGCGCTGTAGCACTACCACCAATGCTTGTGGCCGACACCTTGTAACGCACTAACTTTCCAGCCAGCTGTCCAGGTATGGTGGCGCCAAAGACGTTGTCGCTTACAGCACCGTCACCATGCGCACCGTCATCATACATAGTGAGAGTTTGTTCGCCATCAAAATTTACTTGGTATATTAAATCTACAGTAGCTGCATTGCTTACCGTTGCAGTAACGTTAGCGCTAGCATTGGCCGCAATACCAGTGGGTTTGTTCTGTATAGTTACAGATGGTAGATTGGTGTTTACTACGCTATTTTGGGCTGTGGGTGTTGGTGAGTTAATGCTCGCCGACCAAGAAGTGGGTAGGGAGTTGTCGAGATTAGGATCTTTGAGCTCTAACGACGGGCCAGTACCGTCTGGACTTGCCGACCAGGGTGAATGATCGCTATAAGTAATGGTATCTACTGTTACAGAAGAAGCATTTGCAAGGGTTATAGTTTCTCCACTGTTAGACAGGTTACCGCCATATTCAAGCACTGCCGTTACACCATAGGTAGTCTGAGCCTGCACAATATTTTTGGCGGCAATGATGTACTGTCCAGCTCCTACAGTGGTACCATTTGCAAAACATCCAGTTATTCCGGCTGTAAAACACCAACCCGAAATATCAATAGGGCTGACCGTAGGGTTATATAGTTCTATGTAGTCGTCATTATCTAGGTCTGAGAGGGGGTGGTACATCAGCTCATTAATTATAATATTATCGGGTGCAGCATGGGCAATGTTTGTTTTTTGGCTCAAAAGGTATAGAACAGCAAAAAACAACAAGCCAAAAAAGACTAGTATGAATGCATATCTAACTCCACTTTTGTGTTGTGTTTTTTTCATTAATTTATGATTGTAATTATAGCATAACCACTATTGTCATAATTGATTAATACTGTTAGAATATAAAATAATTGTTATGGAAAAACCAAAAATCAAAAAAACATTCAGCATTATCTCTATCTCGGTCATTATATTCTCTTACATCATCTCTTCTGGAGTATTACTACTCAAGCCACAAAGAGCCATTGCCGCTACCTATACCGTTACCAACAATGCTGACTCTGGTGCTGGTTCGCTCCGCCAAGCCATTACCGATGCCAACTCCAACCCCGGTGCAGACGTAATAGTATTTAGCGCCGCTATGACCATTCAACCCCTTACAGAGCTACCAACTATTTTTGACCCAGTAGCCATTAATGGTTATACCGGCTCGCCTGGTGGAGCTACAGCCAACTCTGCAGTATCTCCAGCACCGTTTAATGGCACTCTCACCGTAGAGTTAGATGGTCAGCTTGCGGGAACATCTAGTGGCATAAGGTTCTCTACGGGTAGTGATGGCAGCAGTATACGTGGTATAGTCATCAATCGTTTCACTAACGATGGTATATACGTAGGTGCACCCAATGTTACTATAGCTGGTAACTACATAGGCACCGACACTACCGGGCTTGTAGATCAAGGCAATACGCTACGAGGTATTGGTAACTCTGACAATGGTGCTGGTGATGGTCTTACTATTGGTGGTCTCAATGCAGAAGATCGCAATATAATATCTGGTAACAATGAGGGTGGCGCATCACCCAACACCGGTGATGACAACTGGACTATACAGGGAAACTACATTGGCCTAGGTGCAACGGGAGTTACTGCCATACCAAATGCCCAAGTAGCGGGTTCTGGTGCGTTGTCGCTAGATAATAGCAATGGTCATGTGGTAGGCGGGTCTACCAATGCAGCCAAAAACGTCATTTCTGGCAACAATTCTCATGGTATTGCACCACACAACTCAGACAATCTCACTATAGCCGGTAACTATATAGGTACGACATATACAGGTGCAACAGCGCTTGCAAACGGTGGGTCTGGCATAACTGTAGGTGAATCAGTCAATGTTCAAATTGGCGGCACCACTGGAGTAACCGCCGGAGGCAATTGTACGGGTGAGTGCAACATCATATCCAATAATGGCGTCGATGGCATATTCCTGGGCCAAGACGTAACAACAACTACGATAGAAGGAAATTATATAGGCACTGACATAACAGGTGCAGTTGATTTCGGCAATACCAATTTCGGCGTTTCGTTGGGCGCAGGCGCTAGCACTAATACTATTGGTGGGTCCAGTGCAGAAGCTCGCAATGTAATATCAGGAAATACACTCGATGGAGTAACCTTATTCCAGGCAGGAGCTGGAAATACTGTAGTAGGTAACTATATAGGAACTAACGCTGCAGGTACTGCCGATCTTGGCAACAACGGCAACGGAGTACAGCTGAGCCAAACTGATTCAACTACTATAGGAGGGAATACTTCAGGTGCTCGTAATATAATATCTGGAAACAATAGTTCTGGTGTCTATATATCTGATAGTGATACTAATACAATCTTGGGTAACTACATAGGTACCAATGCTGCCGGCGATGCCGATCTAGGTAATGCATTTAGCGGCGTAGCATTAGGAGATGACGCTGCAAATAATACTATAGGTGGCACGACTTCAGGTGCTCGCAATATAATATCTGGCAATAATAGTTCCGGTATATCCACTGACGGCGACGGTACTCCAGCAGGTACGGGTAATACTATTCAGGGCAACTATGTAGGTCTTGCTGTAGATGGGGCCACTGATCTAGGTAATGCCGGAACTGGCATAGGACTATACGATGCATCCGGTACCATTGTAGGTGGATTGGATACAGGCGCTCGTAATGTAGTAAGTGGAAATGATTCCGAAGGCATAACTGTGCTAAACATCAGCTTGTTGGCCGCCAGTAACAATCAAATACTCGGTAATTATGTGGGCACAGACTATACAGGTACTCTTGCTGTTCTAAATAACAGTACAGGTATAAGGATAGAGCCAGGTACTGGCACAGGCAATATAGTAGGTGGTACCACTACCGGTGCCCGCAATGTAGTGAGTGGTAATGGTGGCATAGGTATATCAGCAGAAGGAAATACCACTGTGCAGGGTAATTATGTAGGTCTAAAGGCTGATGGGTCTGGGGTTCTACCAAATACCACTGCTATCCCAACATCTCCAGGTCTTCGAGCTATAGACAGCGGTAATATTATAGGAGGGACTACTTCAGGAGCCGGCAATATTGTATCTGGTAATGCTACATTTGGAATCGTAGTGATGGGACTTAGTCCATTCGGGGGAGCGAGTTCGTTCAACAATACAGTACAGGGAAACTGTGTAGGTACCAATGCCAATTGTGAATACGAGGCTGGCTTTGGTAATACTCAGGCTGGGATAGCTGTCTTAGCTGATGCCTTTATTACTCAGATCGGTGGAACTACCGAAGGAGCTGGCAACACAGTAGTGGGTAATGGTAGCGGTATTGCTGTAATTGGTATTGCAACATTCTATCCTCTAGGAGCTTCAATATTAGGTAATAGCATATACAACAACTCTGGTGCTACTTTTCCAAATGCCAGCATTGCTAAAGGTATAGACTTACTGCAAACTAGTGACTTTGTCACGAGTATCAACATAGGAGTGACCCCAAATGATGCTAACGACATAGATTACGACGGCACTAATACTGGGCCTAATCATTATCTCAACTTCCCAGTCATCAACTCCATCACCTCCACTGATGGTCAAGTCACCATCAACTATGATCTAGACATCAATGATGCCGAAGCTGGTGCTACAGGCTATAGAGTAGAGTTCTTTGCTAATGATGCAGCTGATCCATCAGGCTATGGTGAAGGACAGACCTTCTTAGGCTTTGAGAATGTAGCTGGTGATGTCACTGGTCAAAGCGTTACATTCACTCTTCCTGCTGGAGTAGAAGGTAATAAATTTATCTCTGCTACTACCACTATGACAGATGCTTCCAATGATGGATTTGGTCACACGTCAGAGTTTGGTGCTCTAGTAGAAGGCACCCTTATACCTACTGGTAGTGTTACGCCCACTCCAGCTACCCTTGCTCCCACCGGCAAACCAGCAATTGCTCTTATTGCTCTATCTACCTTACTCCTACTTACTGGAGGGGCTGGGTTTTTAGTGGTGCGACGCCGTTACCACCCAAAAGAGTGGCGACCTAAGTTGTAGTATTAGATATCAAGATAGTAGTTGCTATAATGTAGCTAGTAATTGTCTGGATTATTGTCTATGAAAAAAAAGAGAAATAAAACTAAGATACTCTTAATAATAATATCGTCTTTGCTAATAATAATTGGCATATATTTTTTAATACTATATTTTTCTCCAAAACTAAAAGGATTTTACTCAAAAAACTCAAATATTACTTTTAGTGAAAAACAAAACTATATTAAAGTGTCGTCACAAAATATCAACACACTCATAACTGAAGGTGGAGAAGAACAATTAGATAAAGGTGCTTGGCATAGATTTCCAGACAAAGGCAACCCTGAGATTGGTGGTAACTTTATACTTAGCGCTCACAGTTTTGTATGGGGTAAAACACCTGGTGAAGTTATAGAGAAATCATTTTTTTATAACCTCAAAGACGTGAAAGAGGGTGATGAAGTATTGGTTCACTGGAACAGTAAGGATTATAAATATAAGGTAGAAAAGGTTTTTCAAGTAAAACCAACTCAGACCGAGATAGAAGATGCTAGCGGAGAAGCCAAGCTGACAATTTATACTTGTACAGAAAAAGGCAGTGCAGACGGTAGGGTAGTGGTGGTTGCTAAGCCGACCACCTAGATTTGCCCCAACCATAAACATTTTGCTACAATATTCATAAAGTTGTTATGCAAACACAAAACATCAAAAGATCATTCAATATACTCTTAGCTACACTAATAGTATTCTCATATCTACTTACATCTGGAGTAGCTCTTTTTAGTCCCTACAGTGCCCATGCTGCTACAATTACGGTTACTAACACTAATGACTCTGGAGCAGGATCGCTACGGGAAGCTATTACTGACGCTAACGCCAGTGTAGGTGTAGATGATGTAATAGAGTTTGCGATAGCTGGAGCTGGACCGCATACCATACAGCCCACCAGTGCATTACCCTCTATTACCGACCAAGTCACTATAGATGGCACTACTCAATCTGGTTGGGTAGCCAACACAGCAGTCGCTCCCAATCCGTTCAATGGCACTATGATGATAGAACTAGATGGTTCTCTTGCTGGTGGGCCGAATGTCAATGGACTTGCCTTTATTGCCGGCAGTGACGGTAGTACCGTAAGAGGCTTAGTGATAAATAGATTTAGTTTTGATGGTATAGGTATATTGGCAGCCAACTCACTTACATTTGAAGGTAATTATATAGGTACCAGCGTAGATGGACTGACCGATCTTGGTAACGAAGCTAGAGGTATAGGTAGCGGTACGGGTTTCTCTGCTGACAATGTAGTGGTAGGTGGTCTAGACCCTGCCGACAGAAATATAATATCTGGTAATGACGACAGCGGTGGCGGCCAAGGTAACGAAGGGGTGTCGATATGTGACTTGTGTAGTGGCTGGACAGTACAAGGGAACTACGTAGGAGTGGATGCTGGAGGACTTACGGCTATGCCCAACGAAAGTTCTGGCGTTGGTATGGTACAAGGCTCTGCCAATAACCTCATAGGCGGCACAAGTGCGGGTGCAATTAATGTAATTTCTGGTAATGGTACTAATGGGATAAACCTATCTGGTTCAACGCTTGTTCAAGGTAACTTAATTGGTACCGGCTACACCGGTCTTACCGATGTAGGTAACACCAATTCAGGCATTACCATGACAGCTGGCTGTACTATTGGCGGTAACACAGCTGCTGCACGTAATATTATATCTGGCAATAGTATGGGTTTGATAATAGGTAATTCAAACAACACTATTCAAGGCAATTATATCGGCACAAATATCAACGGCGAAGTCGCTGGAGTTGGCAATACAACGGCAGCTCTTCTGGTTTTAGCAAGCGAGAACAACCTAATAGGAGGTACCAGTAGTAACCAGGCTAATCTAGTTGCTGGTAACGGAGCTGGCTTATTAGTAACTAGCCTCGGTGGAGCTGGCGGTCTCAACAACTCTTTTTTGGGTAACAGTGTGCATAGCAACACTGGTGGTGGGCTTTCTACGCTAGGTATAGATCTACTCGGCAATACCAACGATTTCGTGACGTTTACAAGTTTGGGTGTCACTCTCAACGATGCTGACGACCCAGATATCACATCTAATCACCTTATGAACTTCCCAGTCATCAACTCCATCACTTCTACCGATGGTCAAGTAACTATCAATTATGATCTAGATATCAATGATGCCGAAGCCGGTGCTACCGGCTATAGAGTAGAGTTCTTTGCCAATGATGCCGCTGACCCGTCAGGCTACGGTGAAGGACAGACTTTCTTAGGTACCGAAAATGTAGCTGGTGATGTAACTAACCAATCTGTAACCTTTACTCTTCCTAGTGGAGTAGAAGGTAATAAGTTTGTTTCTGCTACTACCACTATGACAGACAACTCTACCGATGGCTTTGGACACACCTCTGAGTTTGGTGCATTAGTAGAAGCCAACCTTATACCCGCCAGTGTTACACCTAGTCCGGCGAGTAGCGTTGTCGCTGCCACTGGCCGTAACATTAAGTGGGTATCACTTATTGCCTTTATACTCTTACTAATAGGTGCTACTGGTCTATACATAGCCAAGAGAAAAGGTAAGAACAAAGAGTGGCGAGCTAAGATTTAGGTAAGATTTAACCCTTTACGGATCTAACTAAAACAGCTGTGCTTTTATGTTGTATATTGTTTTGGTATTATTGCCCAATGAACTCACAAATTAAACCCAGTAATATAAGGCGCAAAGTATTAATTGCAATTGGTTCACTGTTAGTACTAATAAGTTTTATTTGGTTTGGATTTAAATACTTAGCTAAAATCACACCTGCCCAAGACACAGACCAAACATATATCTTTGAAGACCCTGAACATACGTACGAAGCCGATAGCGATAATAAAGTGCCAGCGGAGCAAATGAGCGATACAACTATAGAAGAGACGTTACCAACTGATAACTAGGCAAAATATGTAATAATCATTTTTTTATGTATAATAAACTTAACCATAATAAATAATGTCTAATGACAGATTCTCCAAATAAACCTAGTCAGCCCGAAAACGTAATAGATTTTCCAGGACGTGATAATACAAAAATTATAATGAATACTTTCAAATCAACCCAGACGCAAATAAAACCCAATTAGCACTCTTGACACTAGAGTGCTAACTTATATATAATAGAAATCAAGTTGGCACTATATAGTGTTGACTGCCAATAACGATAGTATTATCATATATATGTCATGACAGATCGTCAAAAACAGATTCTATCTGAGATAATTCAGCTCTATGCCGACTCTGCCGAACCAGTTAGCTCGCGTGAGTTAACTAGGCTTTTTGGACTTAGTTCAGCTACTATTCGTGCCGAAATGGGCATATTAGAAGATCAGGGCTACATATTTCAGCCACATGTGTCAGCTGGGCGTGTACCGACCGATAAAGGCTACAGGTTCTTTGTAAACACCGTATCGTCTCAAGACCAATCCAATCCAAGTAAAAGTGTGCAAACTATAGCAAAAAGGGTGGATAGTCTTAAAGATAGAACTGACGGCGCCATAAAGATAGCTGCAGAAACCTTAAGTGATTTGACAGGTAATATGGCCTTCGCTACTCTTAGTGACTCAGTATACCTACATGGTATGAGCCAACTTTTCTCTCAACCAGAGTTTTTAGACCAAGTACAGGCACTTGAGGCAGCACGTTTTATAGACGCTATGCAGCAGTGGCTAGAGAGTGCCAATGTAGAAAAGCTACAGGTATATATTGGTGCCGAGAACCCAATTGCTCGTAACAGCGGACTTACTATGATAGTTAATCGTTTTTCTAGCCCCTACTCAGACAGAAGTTACATAGGTATAGTTGGTCCTACGCGCCAAAGCTACAATAAAGTAATGAACTTAGTAGAAGGTACTACGCACGCTTTAGAAGAAGCATTTGGAGAAAGCCGATAAGAATATTATGAATTCAAAAAAACTACCCAAGAAAATATCTAAGAAGAAATCACCAGAGCAGTACGAGCAACAAATAGGAGAGCTTACACTGCATTTACAGCGCTTGCAAGCAGAGTTTGAGAATTATAAAAAACGCGAAGCCAGTCAGCGCTCTGAATTGATGGACAACGCAAAAGAAGCCGTACTATCTGAGCTTTTGCCGGCACTAGATAACTTCGACAGAGCTGCCACCCACTTGCCGGCTGAGCTAGAAGACAACGCCTGGGCCAAAGGTATGCAATATGTGGGCCAGCAAATGCTAGACATTTTAGAGGATATGGGCGTTAAGCGATTCAGCCCAACAGGAGAGTTATTTGATCCCGCTTTGCACGAGGCTATAGAACACATTAGCTCAGACAAGCCACCTGAAACCATTGTAGAAGTAATTATACCCGGATATCAAATAGGTGAGCGAGTAGTGCGGCCGGCGCAAGTAAAGGTAAGTAGTGGCAAAAACAGTAATTTAAAAAACGATAAAGTTATAAAAGGAGAACAATAATGAGTAAGATTATAGGAATAGACTTAGGAACCACCAACTCAGCTATGGCAGTGATGGAGGGTGGCGACCCTACGGTAATAACTAATATAGAAGGTGCTCGTACCACACCGAGTGTGGTTGCGGTCAACAAAAACGACGAGCGTTTGGTAGGCCAAACTGCTAAACGTCAGGCGGTAATTAACCCTGACAACACAATATTTTCGGTAAAGCGACTTATAGGGCGTAAGTTTGACGACCCCGAAGTAAAACGCGATATAGACCTTATGCCTTACAAGATAGTACAGGCCGATGGCCATGTAAAAGTACAAATGGCTGGTAAAGATTATACTCCAGAAGAAATATCAGCCATGATACTCTCTAAGCTCAAAGCTGATGCCGAAAAATATTTAGGCACAGAAGTAACTGAGGCTGTTATAACTGTACCGGCTTACTTTGACGATGCTCAACGCCAAGCCACCAAAGATGCTGGCAAGATTGCTGGGCTAGAGGTAAAACGAATTATCAACGAGCCTACCGCTGCTGCATTGGCTTATGGTTTAGAGAAAAAGAAAGAAGAAAAAGTAGTTGTTTACGACCTTGGTGGGGGCACATTCGACGTATCAGTACTAGAGCTAGGCGATGGCGTATTTGAAGTAAAATCTACCAATGGTGATACCCACCTAGGTGGCGATGATTTTGACCTTACGCTTATAAATTGGCTCATAGACGAATTCAAAAAAGATCAAGGCATAGATCTTAAGGCCGACAAAGCCGCAATGCAGCGACTAAAAGAAGCCGCCGAAAAGGCTAAGATAGAGCTCTCTACTACCAACGAGACCAACATAAATATTCCCTTTGTAACTGCTGATGCTAGTGGACCAAAACACCTAGATATGACTCTCAGCCGTGCAGACTTTGAGAAAATTGTAAGTGAGTTGGTAGACAAAACTCTTGTGCCTTGTGAGGCAGCCCTAAAAGATGCCGGGCTAAAAAAAGACGAAATCAACGAGATTATATTAGTAGGTGGTATGACCAGAATGCCGTTAGTGCAACGCAAAGTAGAAGAATTCTTTGGTAAAAAGCCACTACAAGGTGTTAATCCCGACGAAGTTGTAGCTATAGGTGCTGCTATACAAGGTGGTGTATTGGGTGGAGACGTTAAGGACGTTCTCTTGTTGGACGTAACTCCACTAAGTCTTGGTATCGAAACTATGGGCTCAGTAAGTACTAAATTAATTGAGCGCAACACCACCATTCCTACTAGTAAGTCACAAACCTTCTCTACAGCTGCTGATAATCAAACAAGCGTAGAGATAAACGTATTGCAAGGTGAGCGCGAAATGGCCAACGACAACAAATCGCTTGGTAGATTCATACTCGATGGAATTCCACCTGCTCCGCGTGGAGTTCCACAAATAGAAGTAAGCTTTAATATAGATGCCAACGGTATTGTAAATGTGAGTGCCAAAGACAAGGCTACTGGCAAAGAACAAAAAATTACCATTACTGGTGGTGGTAGCTTAAGCGAAGAAGAAATTAAAAAGATGCAACAAGACGCCGAAACCCATGCTGATGAAGATAAGAAAAAGAAAGAACAGGTAGAAGCAAAAAATCATGCCGACACCCTCATATACACTGCTGAAAAAACTCTAAAAGATGCTGGTGACAAGATAAGTGCAGAAGACAAGAAACCTGTTGAAGATGCTGTGGCTGCTCTCAAGGAAAAAATAGACAGTGAAGATACTGCCGAGCTCAAAAAGTTAAGTGATGATCTTAACGAAAAACTCATGAAAATAGGCGAAGCTATGTATAAGCAAGAAGCTAAAGATGCCGAAGCCAATAAAGATGAAAAAGTTGAAGAAGCCGAGGTTAAAGAAGGCGAAAAAGATAGTGAAGACACCAAATCTGATGACGGTGAAGACGGTGAAGTAGTGGACGGAAAAGATAAGTAATTGTAATGTCAAAGGTTAGCCAAGGTAAGGATTTTCTGGGTAAAACTATTCAGATTAAATTCGACCGGCCACTTGGCACAAAACATCCCAAATTTGACGATATCTACCCTGTCAATTACGGGTTTGTGCCTGGCACCAAGGCTGGTGATGGTATGCCGATAGATGTATATTATTTGTCGTCTAAAAAACCTCTCAAAGGAATTGAAGCTACATGCATAGGCTATGTTCATCGCTTTAATGACAATGAGGATAAGCTAATTGCAACCGACGGCAGTATGTTAACAAAAGAAGAAATTGAAAAACAGTTAGATTTTCAAGAAAAATGGTTTAAACATGAGATAATTCTTGTATGAAAAAAACAGCTCAGTCTCCTGCTACAATCTACATAGACGGCGAGAACTTCCTATATCAGATAGTAGACGTTTTGGTGCACGCCAAGCTTATAACAGAACGGGCTGAGCTGGCCAAGTTTGATATTATATCGCTGTTTATGTCGGCCACTAAAGACAATGTGCGACCCATAAACGTGCGCTATTACGGCACCAAACTACATCTTATTACCGATATGGGCGAGATAGCTCATGAGGCCTCACAAAAGATGGTAGACCAAAAACGTATGTGGGGTGCATGGCTCGCCAAGCAGGGTGTAGAATATATTATTGCTGGTAATCTCAAGGCCCGTAAAAAAAACGGCGAGGTAATATTTCAAGAAAAAGGCGTAGATGTAACAATTGCAGTAGATATGATTGTAGCAGCCTATGATAATTCCAATATGCATTTTATAGTTGCTACATCAGACTCTGATATTATACCGGCGCTAAGAGTTGTGGCCCAAAAAGGCCACAAGATTACCTACATTGGTAACGAAAAGTCGCTTAATAAAGCAATTGTTGCTCACGCCAACGAAACCATTACGTTTAACAAGCAAGACATCATAGAGTGTTTTAAGAAAGTGAATAGCTAAAATGAACAAACGCGATTATTACGAGGTGCTTGGCGTAGACAAAAACGCTAGCGCTGATGAAATAAAAAAAGCTTTTCGAAAACAAGCTATTAAGCTTCACCCCGACAAAGAAACTGGTGACGAGGCAAAGTTTAAAGAACTTAACGAGGCCTATGAGGTACTAAGTAATGATCAAAAAAAGGCGGCCTACGATCAGTTTGGACACGCAGCCGGTGCCGACCAAGCCGGCAGTGGGGCGGCTGGAGGTGGTAACCCCTTTGGCGGTGGTAATCCGTTTGGTGATGGAGTGCAATTTGATTTTTCTGGTTTTGGTGGCGGAGGTATGGGTGATATTTTTGAAATGTTTTTTAGAGGTGCACAAAACCAAACTCGCGATGTAGAAATTGCCCTTACAATCGATTTTATGGAGGCCGCAGAAGGCACTACCAAAGAGCTAAGTTTGCGAGTTGCCGATCAGCAAAAAAACACTAGAAATCAAGAAGAAGTAAAGGTAAAAATACCGGCCGGTATAGATGATGGCCAAAGCATAAAGATGGCTGGTAAAGGTGAGGTAAATTCTCAAGGTCAACGTGGCGATCTATATGTGCATATAAGAGTTCGTCCGCATAAGCACTTAAGGCGTGAAGGTGCAAACCTAATATCTGAAATCACCCTAGATATTGCTGATGCAGCACTTGGTGCCGAAAAAGAGATAGAAACTCTAAAAGGAAAAGTAACTGTCAAAATACCTGCTGGATCTCAACCAAACAAAATTGTAAAGCTATCTGGTAAGGGGTTACCATTTGTTGGCACAGACCGCCGGGGCGATCATCTTATACTTATACACGTAGAAGTGCCAAAGAAACTCAATGCCAAACAACGCAAGGCTCTAGAGGAGTACCGAAAGGCATCAAATAAAAAACACTTTTGGTAGTATAGGTGTTCTTAGTTTATCTCATTAATATTGCTGTATATATACCTCAAAGAGTATACTAGAGCATAAGATGTATCATATTCCCCAAATGACCTTCAACTTAATACTCTTTTCGCTTCTGGCAGGATTAAGCTTGTTGGGCTTTATGTTTGGCGAGAATAGACTAAAAACTATTAGTTATGGAGCATTCATAGGATTTTTTATTGTGCAAATGAGTTCAGAGACATTTATGAATGGCTTATCTTCTAAGGCTGGTATAAAGATAGAAATTGCCAAGTTTATTTTTATAGGTTTGATTTGTGGGGCGCTTTACCTTGGTGCCCTTGTTGCTCAAAAAAAAGCTAATGATAAGATTCGTTCAATTGCCCTTGGGGTGTTAACGGCTCTCTTTATCGTGTCATTTGGAATAAACCTACTACCATCATCTACCCAAGAAGCATTAGTTACTGATTTCAACTTAGCTGCCTGGATATTTAACTTGCGTATCTATTTTATGGCTACACTTACTATTTGGTTGATAGTTATTCAATTTATTCCAAATAAACGCGAAGAAGACAAAAAGAAGTAACAAGTAAATAATAAAAGTCTTGATTATAATACCAATAAATGGTAGAATCTTCAGATTACGAAAGGAAGTAAAGAAGTGGCAAAAAATGTATTAATAATTGGCAATGACCCAGATATTGTAAACAGGTTTGATTCTGCGGCTTTGCTGGTTAAAAAAATAAAAAGTTATGCTAAAAAGTACGATATGAACACTACTTTGGTCTACTTTGAAAACATTACTGTAAGTATAGATGAAAATGGCGTGGTTATGCGCGACAATACTACAGGTGAAGAGCTTAAGAGTTTTGATCTAGTATTTTTTAGAAACTGGGTATCAAATGGCGAACGTGCAAAAGCCATTGCCCATTACTTATATCACAACAAGGTTAAGTTTGTGAATTCAGAGGTGCTCAATTATAGATCGCATAGCAAGCTTTCTCAGTATGTCATAATGGCTTACGCAGGCTTGAGAGTTCCAAAAAGTTTTTTTGGATCTGGCGCACACATTGTTGAGTTTATGGCGAACGAGAAACGAAGTTTTAATTATCCAATAATAATAAAAGACATTTACGGCCGTCGTGGTAGTCATAATCACCTAGCTAAAAATGACAAAGAAGTATTGGCTGTTACTAGTGCTAATCCAGAAATAAAATTTATTGCTCAAGAGTTTATTCCAAATACTTTCGACTATAGAGTTCTAGTTTTTGATAAAAAAGTGGAATTAGTGATGAAGCGTGCTCGACAAAATGATGATACCCATCTAAATAACACATCTCAGGGCGCAAAGGCCAGCCTGGTAGAAACATCTGTTCTCTCGCCAACCGACCAAAAAAGTGCTATCGTAGCAGCTAAGTTATTTAATCGAGAAATTACTGGAGTAGACTTTGTGGTAAATACCGATACAGGCGAACACATAATACTAGAAGTAAATAACCTTCCCCAGCTAGAGACTGGCCAGTTTGTAGATGAAAAACTAGAGTCTCTAACCAAAGTTTTAGCTAGTATGTAAGGAGTGTTAATATATGAAAAAGAAGATTCTAATACTATTTGTGGGTGAAAACCCCAAGAAACCTGAGAAAAGCCCACATAGTATTGCAGAGGCTCTTCAAGAAAGTGCACCAAACCTAGATGTATATTATTCTTTTTATAAAGATTTGGTTTTTAAGATAAAAAACAATATAGCATCTATACAAGATATTAAAAACAATAAAGATCTAAAAAAATATAATGCAGTTATTTTTAGATTCTGGATAGGATGCCCAGAAGAAGCCACTGCTTGTGCACTGTATTTACAAAAACACGAGATACCTTTTTTTGACACCGAGATGCTTAATTTTCGAGCACGCGGTAAGGCAGCTGAATATTTCAAACTTTGGTCTGATGGCCTGCCCGTACCAGATACCATTTTTTCTGGCAAACATTTAGCTGATAGTCTTAGTAACTCTAAAGATTTTAAGTTTCCACTGGTAATTAAATCTTGGGAGGGTTCTAAGGGCAAAAATAATCATTTAGTATACACTATTTCTGAACTCAGAAAAATACAAGTAGAAAAACCAAACGAGCAATGGCTAGTGCAAAATTTCATACCTAATGAAGGCGACTATAGAGTGGTTGTTTTTGGTGATCAAGTTAGGACTGTTATACATAGAAAAAGAACAAGTGAAAAAAGTCACTTAAATAATTCTTCACAAGGCGCCAATGTACTGTTGGTACGTCCAGATTCACTCCCCAAAAGACTCTTAAAAGATGCTATTCATGCCACTCAATCTACCTACCGGCAAATTGCTGGAGTTGACGTAATTGTAAATTTAAAAACTAAAAAGCACTCTATTTTAGAAGTTAACTATGCACCACAAATAAACTCTGGAGCTTTTAAAGAAGATAAAATGCAAGCTTTTGCAGAGTTTATAGAAGAGTCGGCCAATAAAAAGCATAAAGCTAAAGAACTTATACCGGCAAAACTAAGAGTAGACTTTCCCAAACTAGGACTACTAGACGTAAAAGCCAAAGTTGATACTGGTGCATACTACAGTGTTTTGCACGTGAGTAAGATAGAGGTAAAAGACAGGGGTGGCGACAAACCCATGCTATGTTTTTATCCTTTAGATGAATCACACAAGGATTTTTTGCCAGACCCAATCTGCACTCAAGAATACGAATCTATTGAAGTATACAACTCATTTGGTCAAAAACAATCAAGATTTTTGATATGGCTAAATGTGAGTATTAACGGAAAAACTATAAAAACACGATTTAGCCTAACCGATCGTAGTGTAATGCCACGACCTGTGTTGTTGGGGAGATTTGCACTGCGCCGTCGTTTTGTAGTTGATGTTGATAAACCTATAAGATAAATGGTACGGTAGAAGAATATGAAAATTGTTATACTCTCAAGAAGTCCAAAACTTTATTCGCCTCAGCGCTTTGTTGAAGCTGCCAAAAAACGTGGTCATGAAGCTATTATTATAAATCATGCCAAATGCTACGTAGATATTGAGCGAAACAAATCTGGTATTGTTTACGACGGCGAACGGCTTGAAGATATCGATGTAGTAATACCCCGTATTGGCCCTTCGGTAACATCCTTTGGTAGTGCAGTACTGCGACAATTTGAAATGATGCGTGCCTACACATCTGTATCATCCCTTGCCCTCGTGCGCTCACGTGATAAATTGCGTAGCTTGCAACTACTTGCTCGTTCTGGAGTTGGTATACCAAAAACAGCCTTTGCTCGTCAGTCGCAAGACACCGATGAATTAATAGATTTGGTAGGTGGCGCACCGGTCGTTATTAAACTACTTGAGGGTACGCAAGGTATTGGTGTGGTTTTGGCTGAGACACGCAAGGCCGCCAAGTCAGTTATTGAGGCGTTCTATGGGCTTGGTGCCAACATACTAATCCAAGAGTTTATTGAAGAAGCTCATGGTGCCGACATAAGAGTGATAGTAGTAGGTGATAGGGTAGTGGGTGCAATGATGCGCAAGGGGCAAGAAGGCGAATTTAGAAGTAATCTGCACCGTGGAGGCACTTCTATGCCGGTAGAACTTACTAAGAAAGAAACAAATATAGCCCTAAAGGCAGCACGTACACTTGGGCTACCAATAGCAGGGGTAGATATTATTCGCTCTAAGCGAGGCCCGCTGGTCTTAGAGGTAAATTCCAGCCCTGGTTTAGAAGGTATTGAAGCTCAAACCGGTGAAGATATAGCAGGAGAGATAATTGAATACGTGGTGCAAAAAGCTCAAGGCAAGAGGCGCAAAGATAGAATAGGAGCTTAAGTGTAATGGAGGGTGGTCCACATAGTATTTTGTACTTTAGAGAGGGTAAGGCATCAGACAAAACCTTAAGTAAAGAACCACGCCGAAAACTCATAGACTATATCCGTGAAAATGGCGTAGAGCCAGTAGTGGTACGTGGTTTGGAACGGTTTAATTTTGATGATGAAACTGTTTTACCAGATCGGTTAGTTGAGACCACCGAGGATGGTCAACGACACCTTAAGACAGTTCCATACGACGAACCTATTGAAATAGGAAACACTTCTATACGTCGTTACGGGCCAGATCTTGGTATTGGCGCCGAACAAGCCGGCGCGGTAGTTCTAAACACTCAAAAAGTTCGCGAACTCTCCGAAAAAGATAGAGTAGCCAAACTATTTATAGATCACCAACCATTAACTTTAGTTCTAGATCCTGAGAGATTTTATGATCAAGTTGGTGAGATAGCAACCGACACCGTAGTAATTAAGCCCGCCAAAGGCCGGGATAGTAAAGACTTATTAATAGCTAGAAAAAAAGACCTATTCGATAGCGAGAAGTTTCAAGTTACACAAGATGAATCTGGACTATATTTAGTAGGTCAGGGAGAAGTTGGTGTAAAAATCAGACTAGATACAAGTGCAGGGTATGTTATGCAAGAAATGGTTGATACAAGTAAGCCATTTCCAAGGGGTATACATATTATAGAATCTTGCCAAAAACCGTACGAGCTAGGAATTCACAACCCTAAAGAAGTAAGACTAATGATTTACTGGGATGCTACTAGAGAAGACCAACAACGAATAATTCCTTTTGCAAGAGTTTTTTATCCAAAAGAAAAAACAGATACGTTTGTTAGGAATAAATCGACCCACGAAGACGAGTGGCTACTGATGGATATTGAACAAGGACTACCTCCCGATCTTGATGCTATGGCTAAAGAAGTTGTTGCAGGCATGTTGGAGTATGGTGATGTTAAGTATCTACATGGCGCTATCGATGTAGCATACGATGGCAATAAATGGTATCTCATAGAATTGAATGTTCGATATCCACTACCACCATCTTACGACGAGGCTAGACAAGCCGGAGCTGAATATTTAGCCGATGTGCACAGAAGTAGTATGGGCGAGTTATTGGCTAACTCAGCAAAAGATGCCGGAAAAGCTAACAGAGAGCGTCAATTTAGACTCGAAACTTGAAATTTTTGATAAAATCAGGTTAAATATATAGGTAATACATAAGAATACATATTTTATACAACAAGGGTCCGTAGCTCAGTTGGTTAGAGCACCTGCCTTTTAAGCAGGGTGTCGTGAGTTCGAGTCTCACCGGACCCACCATAATAAAAGCTCCACATTTGTGGAGCTTTTATTATGCTAGATTTGTTGGCTCGAACGTAGTTCGGTGGAGTACAGCGCACAGAACCAAAAACAAATTTATTTGAGATTTGGTCGAGCACTGTACGAAGGTTGCCTTAGAGCAATCGTCTCACCGGACCCACCAAAAACAGTGCCCCGCTTGCCGGGGTTTTGTTTTTGGCGAGATTCTGTAAGAATTTAAATCACGAAGTGAGGGCGGCGTATTAAGGTAGCGCCCAGAAACTAGTTTCGAGCACTATCGAAGCGTAGAATGCGATAGCCACTGTCTTTATTTTCAAAAGTAGTTAAGCTTTTGTTATAGATTGTTATATATTAATATAAAATTGGTTTTGCACCCTGCTACAAAAGAGGTGGAGATGAGATACTTCTTTGATACCGAGTTTATTGATCGCCCATTTAGCCTTCAACTTATTAGTATTGGCATGGTTTCTGAAGATGGTAGAGAGTTTTATGGCGAAAATGATGATGTCGACTGGACTCAAGCTAGTCATTGGGTAATGCAAAATGTTGCACCCTATGTAGGACATTTCGAAATGGATCTAATAGACATTCAAATTGGCCTAAGAAAGCTTATTGGAAACGACAGAGAACCTGAGTTTTGGGCCTACAACGGCGCATATGATTGGGTGTTATTTGCTTGGTTATTTAAGAGTATATTGAACTTTCCAAGGTCTTGGCCTAAGCGACACTACGAACTTCAGGAGCTAATGGTGCAGGCTGATACACAAGGCTATACACTTAATAATATTCCTGTTCAGAAGGGCCAACATCACAACGCCCTAGAAGATGCAAAATGGAACAGAGAACTCTTTCAGTACCTACATAATTTAATGATGCGACCACCCACCACAAGCTAGAATCAATATTCTAGCTTTTTATTTTGCTCAAGCTTGGTGTTAAAAAGCTCAAGCTCATATAGTGATTAGATGCGCAGAAACATACAAATAGTTGTATTAGGCTCAAGTTTCTTGATTGGCATAATTTTGGCAGCCAATTATAAGTTTGATATACTACCATACTTATATGCGATATTTTTGGCGGCAAGTATTGCCTTGTTATTTATTGTAAAAAGCAAAATTGGCTACATTCTATTTTTGGGATTAGGGCTTATATTGGGTATATGGCGATATGACATATTTTTACACCAACAATTACCAAGTGCTTTAATTTATCAAGATCAAAAAGTCACCATAGTTGGTAGGGTTGAGGGTGAACCAAGGTGGGATGAGTACAAAAATTACGTTTTTTATATAAGTAATGCTAATATTAATAATCAATTCGTAAACGGGCTAGTTCGTATAAAAGCTATTACAGGTGTAGCTAAAGAAGGTCAAATTGTTAAGGTAGATGGAAAACTAAAAGTTGGTCAGGGTAAGGCAGATAGCTACATAAGTTATGCCGAGGTAGAAATTGTAAACACAAATCAGCCAGTTGAGATTAAAATAAAATCACTATTTTTGAGAGGATTGAGTAATACATTACCACCCGATTCAGCTGCATTTATGTCTGGCATACTAATTGGTGCCCGAAGCGCACTTCCAAAAGTATGTACCGACATACTCACATCACTTGGTCTTACGCACATCGTAGCAGTTTCTGGTTATAATCTCACCATACTGGTTGGGTTTTTGAACAGACGGTTTGCAAAAAACTGGCGATGGGGTAGTTTAGTTGGATCGCTGTGGATAATTTTGGGGTTTGTAATAATATCTGGCGCAAGTGCGTCTATACTAAGAGCCGGCATAATGAGTGCAATATTTTTAGTAGCGAACTATTATGGAAAAAAACTAAATTTATTAGTGTGTATGTCTATTGCTGCAGCTACAATGATTATGGCTCAGCCCCAAAGCCTACTTAGTGATCTTGGCTGGCAACTTTCCTTTTTATCTTTATTTGGTATAACTATCCTTTCACCCAAGATATCATATATATTACCTGCCAAACCTAAACTTCTTAACGATATACTATCGGTTACCCTTGCTGCTCAAATAGCTACAGCTGGGCTTGTGATATACAAATTTGGCCAAATAAGCCTAATGGCACCAATTAGTAACTTAATAATTATGCCACTTATACCTATACTTATGCTTATTGGATTTATAGCAGCGATACTAGGTATTTTGTTGCCAAATATCGCGTACAACATGTTTGGTGTATATGTGCACAACATACTAAGTACTATTTTTGATTTACTAGCATATTTGTCTAGATTAAAATTCTCAACAGTAGAACTTAAAAATGTACCACTTCGTTTTGTTTTAGCCTACTACAGCCTTATAATCACGTTTGCAATATTGGCGCGTCGAGAACGCACAATTTCACCTACAGGTTTGAATCGTGATAAAATAAACAAAGAAGATAACACCAAATCTAAGGTAGTAAAAGGAGTGCAAGATGTCGGGGCATAGTAAATGGGCTAGTATAAAACACAAAAAAGGAGCTGCCGATGCCAAGCGGGGTAAGATATTTACCAAACTAGGCCACGAGATAGCTATTGCTGCTCGTGAGGGTGCCGACCCGACGATGAATTTTAAGTTGCGCTTGGCTGTACAAAAAGCTAAAGCCGCCAATATGCCAGCTGCTAATATTGAGCGTTCAATAGCTCGTGGCGCTGGTACTGGAGAAAGTGCTGCCCTAGAGGAACTAACTTATGAAGGCTATGGCCCAGCTGGTGTAGCTATAATGGCACGGGCCTTGACGGATAACCGCAACAGAACTGGCCCCGATGTGAAGTCTACTTTTACTAAGTATGGCGGCAACTTGGGCGCACCCGGCTCAGTGGCTTACTTGTTTGAACAAAAAGGAGTTATTGTGTGCAAGCCTGGTTTAGACAAAGACGAAGTGTCACTTGCCGCCATAGATGCTGGTGCTGCCGACGTAGACGACAGTGGCGAACAAGTAATTATTTATACCCCTGCAAATGAGCTTGAGGCTGTACGAGAAAAGCTAGGTGATCAAGTAGAATCAGCCGATGTAGAGATGATTGCTAGCCAAACTATAAAGGTAGATGATGAAAAAAAAGCCCAAACATTACTCAAGCTTATTGATGCGCTCGACGATCTTGATGATGTCGTGTCGGTAACTGCCAATTACGATATTAGCGACGAGATAATGAGCAACCTATAAAAAATATATGATGATTCTTGGCATCGATCCAGGCACGGCCACAACTGGTTTTGGTGTTATAAAAAAAAGTAAAGGCCAACTCACAACTCTTGATTATGGTGTAATCTCTACACCTAAGTCTCTACCTATGAGCAATAGGCTTTTAATCCTTTTTGATGATCTAGAAGAAATTATCAAGAAGTATCAACCCGAGGTAATTGCTGTTGAACAATTGTTTTTTGCACGTAACGTAACTACCGCAATAAGCGTAGGACAGGCAAGAGGAGTTGTTTTATTAGCTGCCCAAAAAGCCGACTTAACTCTAAAAGAATATACTCCATTGCAAGTAAAACAGTCGGTGACAGGTTATGGACAAGCCACTAAAAAACAAGTGCAACAAATGGTACAAAAAATACTAAAAACACCGGAGCTGCCAAAACCCGACGATGCAGCCGATGCCTTGGCCATAGCAATTTGTGCTAGTACGAATTCTACGAGCGCTTCTCATCGCACATCTCCGCGTTAAAACCTCCAATCCTCAATCGCAGTAATACACTTACGACTCTTTCTGGGTTTCGGGTTTGACTTGAGCACACTGACGATAAGCACTCTTATACAAACATCTTAGTGTATAATATAAGATATGATTGCGAAAATAACCGGAACAATCCAAGATATTTTGTTAAGTTCAATTATTATAGATGTAGGAGGAGTAGGCTATGAAGTATTTATTACCAATAGCGAAAAAGAAGCTATTCAAACCCTTCAAACCCAAACTTTTTATATTGCTGAAAACATAAAGGAAGATGACCACACCCTCTATGGTTTTTTAGACTTAGCTGGTAGAAACATGTATTACCAACTCACCTCTGTAAGTGGCGTTGGCCCCAAAGCAGCAATGTCAATTTTGGCCGCCCATTCTACAGAAGAGGTGGCACAAGCTATTTTGCAAGACAACATATCTTTGTTTTCGGCTGTAAGTGGAATTGGTAAAAAAACTGCCCAGCGTATTATTTTGGATCTCAAAGGCAAATTGGTAGACGAAGTAGAAACTCAGACTGTTAATCACGAAGACCCGGCTTACCAAGCCCTACTTAGTCTTGGTTATAAATCTAAAGATGCTACTACTGTACTCAAAAACATACCCTTAGATCTTAGCACCCAAGAGAGAGTTAAACAGGCTTTAAAGGTGTCTAAACAATGATAGAGCGCAGTAACAAAAAACAAATTCAGCCAGATGGTCAAATAGATGATGCTGAAGAAAAAGTTTTTGAAGACGGTTTGCGCCCAAAAAATTTTAGTGAATATATAGGGCAAGACCAAATCAAAAAAAGCCTACAATTAGCTATAACAGCAGCCAACCAACGTAAAGAGCCTATTGATCACGTGCTTTTGTATGGCCCACCAGGTTTGGGCAAAACTACATTAGCCTACGTTATTGCCAACGAAACTGGCCGACCTATTAAAATCACTAGCGGCCCGGCCATAGAACGTGCAGCCGACTTAGCCTCGCTTCTGACCAACTTAGAAGAAGGCGACATATTATTTATTGACGAAATTCATCGCCTTCCTCGCTCGGTTGAAGAAATACTTTACCCTGCAATGGAAGACTACGTAATAGATATTATGCTAGGCAAAGGCCCATCGGCCCAGAGCTTGCGGCTAGACCTTCCCAAGTTTACTCTAGTAGGAGCCACTACTCGCTTTGGGGCCCTGTCTGGGCCTATGCGCGACAGATTTGGCTTAGTAAATCGTCTCGAGTACTATACGCCCAAACAAATAGAACAAATTATTGCCCGCAGCTCCAAAATTCTTAATATAGATGTTGACTCTCAGGCTCTAGAACAAATGTCACATCGTGCACGTTTAACACCACGAATAGCTAACCGGCTAATTAAGAGAGTACGCGATTACGCACAAGTTCACGGCAATGGTACTATTAATAGAGATGCATTGTACAACACTCTGGAGTTATTAAATATCGACGAACATGGTCTGGAGAGTGCCGATAGAAAAGTGCTTACAACTATTATCGAACAGTATGGAGGTGGACCAGTTGGTGTGTCAGCAATAGCTGCCGCTACCGGTGAGGAGCGACAAACTATTGAAGATGTTTACGAGCCGTACTTGATTCAGATTGGTTTATTACAACGATCACATCGGGGACGAATTGCCACACCCAAGGCTTACTTGCATTTGGGTATTGAGCCCCCAAAAGATATTCAGTCCTCGCAAAATCAAGCGAATCTATTATAAATAGCCTAATTATGCTAAAATAGCGCCCATATATGGAAAACTACACTATTAAACATGAACCACCTGGCGAAGATAAAAAAACCAAAGCTTCACTTTTTGGCAAAATTTTTCATTCTACGGTTAGTAAGCATTACCCGGGCCAACCTAGTAGTGAAGTTACTCTAAAGGTAGTATACAAGCATATTGTTGCAATATTCCCGTTTCTATTCGCATTGTTTACTCTTGCCATTCTTGGTATTATTGGCGTTTATTATTTGGGTCAATATCAAGACCAAATAAATACGGTTGTTTCGATGAGCTATTTAAACCTTGTAGGGTTTTTAGTAATTTTTTTACTAGCCTTTTTATTTGTTGCAGTTTTTTGGATTTGGCGCAGAAATAAATTAATTATTACTAACGAACACATAGTAGACATTGATCAAATTGGATTGTTTAATAGAACAGTATCTACACTTCGGCTAGAGGAGATACAGGATATCACTGCCAAAGTGCATGGACCAATGCAAACTATTTTTCAATATGGCACCTTGTTGATTCAAACTGCTGGTGAGCGAGAAAATTTTGTACTCGATTATATTGCCGAACCATACGAGATAGAGCACTATATACTCAAAATTAGAAAAGAAAATGTTAATTCACAAAAAAATGCTATGCACCACGAAGAAAAGAACTATCTAGTATAGGCTAAGAGACAAACCAATTGCGGTGCCAAATAGTGCTAATTTATTAGATGACAATGGTTTAAGAGGATAGATGTCGGTGTTTTGCCACGGCTTAATAATATCTGTTTTTATACCAAGACTTGACGACATAAATTCAGTGAATCCCGCTACCCCAGATATTGCTCCACATATAGTTATAGTTGTGTCTTGAGGTTTGCTTCCAACCAATGCTAGATTATAATTATCAATTAATTGTTTAAGCTCATGTATAAATCCGCTGGCAGATCTTTCAATGCTATGTCGTGCCTTGTTGGCGAACTCATCACCATAAAGACCTGATTTTTTTATTAACTCAACCACCTGTTGAATTCTATTAATTTGCAGATCTTTTGCGACCGAAAGCATTAACTGATCGGCGCCAAAATTTATCTTATTAAATAATACGGCATCCTTGTATGCAAATAGGTAGGTGCTGGTTTTGTGCCCAATATCTATTAGGTTTAATACTTCGGCATGGGGTTTGTGGTTTTTGAGTGCAACATTAAGCATTGAACTGTAGGTAGTGCTCTTAACACCGTTCTGTAACAAACTGCTATCTATACTACTAGTTAATTCTTTAGCAGTAGTCACTACTAAATAGGTATTTTTAATACTTTTATCGGCTAATTGATTTATATTTACAGGAAAATAACTATAAGATATGTCTCGGTTACTACCATATTTATTTTGAATAAAACTTTGTATGTAAGATTCGGGTTTAGAGCGCAAGTTTTTTGTTTTTGGAATATCTAGTATAGAAGTTGAACTAATCTGATTGGGCAGACTAACCACTGCATTACTAGAGTTAAACCTACCATGTGTAGGATTTTGAAAAAGATGTTTAAGTACAGGTCTTAGAGTTATTGAACTATTAAGATCTAAGGAATTATTCTCAATACTACCATAGCCATCTAAACTCACCTGACTACCACTTTTTGTTACCTGAACAGCCTTAATGGTATGTTCGCCAATATCTAGCCCAATAACTGAATTTGGATTTTTACCTAGAAGTTTAATCATAAATATTCAACCTAGTTGGTAATTTGATTTTTATATAGTTAACTCAGTTAGTACTATTCACTTCATATATATTAGTGGTGCCAGACTTAGCATCTTTGTCGCCACTATTTTCTAATGTAACTTTTAGTAGGTAATTACTTGGTGGGTTACCCGTTGTGGTATACACATAGGCTTCATGGGTTTTTGGGTCGGTCGGTAAAGTTTTTATAAAAGGTGAGCTGCCTTCGGTTAATACCTGTAGTGATGTCGGGTAACTACTATTGGTGTTGTAATAGTTCTCTAGAGCTGTCTTAATTTGCCTAAGATCTTGCTTACGCTGACTATCCCTAGCCCTGGCAGGGCCAGATAAGAGGTTGGGTACAATAATAATACCTAGTACAAAAACAATTATTATTACAATTAGTAGCTCAAGTAGGGTAAAGCCTTTTTGAGGCTTTAGAAATTGACCAATCTTCATTAGGTTCCTCGTTACTATCTTTGGTAGCTTATATTGTAAACCTGTTGTGCTTATACGGTCAAGTATAGTTTTTTTATGAAATTTTAATAAAGTATCGTTGTTACGCTTTACTTTCGGTTTTTTAGTGATTATTATAAAAAAAAACGAAGGGGGAAAATGAGTATTAAATTAAAATTATTGTTGATTGTTTCGACTGTACTATGTCTATTATTACCAATTAAGTTGGTGGCAGCTTCTGAATCTAAAGTGCTAATCTCAGAAATAAGTATGGGTAGCTCTACTTCTGCGACCGAAGAATTTGTAGAGCTGTATAATAACTCAGACAGTTCAATAAATTTGGCGAATTGGTCGGTCCACTATAAATCTGCTACAGGTAAAACGTGGAACAAACGTGCTAGCCTTACAGCAAATAGTAGTATTGCTAGTCACGCGTTTTTTCTTATTAGCACTAACAGTCTGGAGCAAGATGCTAGTTTGATTTCTGGTATGTCGCAAACTTCCGGAGTAATAGATCTTAGGGATGACAAAGGTAGTGTTGTAGATAGAGTTGGGTGGGGTGGTACTGACGCCAGCAACGGTAAAGCTACAGTTGCTCCAGAAGCTGGGCAAAGTCTATATAGACAATTCGAATCTGGTACGGGCTTAGTAATAGATACTGGCGATAATTTCTCAGATTTTTATATTGCTACTACACCTACCCCCAAAACCATTCCGGTTGTAGAAGTTGAACAAATTGATGAAGACATTAGTTATCCAGCATTGATGATTACCGAACTTTATCCAAACCCAACCGACGACGAATCGGAATCTACCGACGAATTCATAGAAATATATAATCCTAATAAATTCGATGTAGATTTAAGCGGTTGGCTACTCAAAGACGCTTCCGGTAACGTATTTATTATCAAAAATCATACTGTGGCAGCTGAGAGCTATATAGTATTTATGAGCTCAGAAACTCATCTGTCTCTCAATAACAACGGAGACACTATTAGTTTGGTCAATCCTACAGGTGATATCGTAGAACAATCACCAGACTATGGTGAATCAAAAGAGGGGTTGAGTTGGGGATTGGTGGACGGGTCGTGGGACTGGAACACAACTCCAACACCTGCTATTAGTAACTCATCAGTTTATATTGCACCAATTATTATTAAACCCATCGCTACGAAATCATCGGCTAAGTCAGCTACTAAGAAAAAGGCGGTTGCCAAAAAAGTATCAACTCAAAAACCCAAAGCCAATAAACTAAAAGCTTCCAAAGAAAAAACTGCCAACGACATTGCTACCGAAAACCAAGCTTCACTAAACTCAAAATTTGCCAACCTGTGGCCGTGGTTGCTGATTATTCTTGGAACAGGTACTATAGGCTATGGAATATATGAATACAAACCAGAAATCACTTCGTCTTACATTAGATTTAAAAACAAGTTCGGCCTTGGCCGCTAAACTCGCTAAAAAAATTAATACTCCCCAATTAATAGAACTCATAGGAGATCTCGGAGGAGGTAAAACTGCCTTCACTAAGGCGCTAGGAAAGACTCTAGGCGTAAAGCAGACTATAACTAGTCCTACATTTAATATTCACAGAAGTTATGAGTTTGATGGTGGCAAACTCGAGCATTTTGATCTTTACAGAATAAACGATGATGAGTATGTATTAAATGAACTCCAAGATTGTTTAACCGACCCAAACGCTTTGGTAGTAGTAGAATGGGCCCAGAACTTTCATAAAGTTCTAGATAAAAATAGATTAGTAATTAAGTTTGAGTATATTGACGAGAACACCAGAGGGCTAGTATTTTCTGCCGAAGGCGACAAAAGTACCAAATTGCTTGAGGTATTAAAATGATTGTTCTAAAAAAAAATAACAATAAAGACTATATTTCATTTTATGGAACTCTCAAAAAAGAATCTGCTAACCCATTTATTAAGGAGTTATCAGAAAAGCTGAACTATGTAGGTAGCTGCATAATAGAAGGCAAATTATATGATATTGGCAGATTACCAGCGCTCAAACTTGGAGGCGGTAGGGTAAAGGCGGAGCTATATGAAATTTTGGACAAAAGTATATTACCTAAGTTAGATGATTACGAAGCTATAGACAATATCAACACAACAAGCCCGGGCTATAGACGGGTGCTAACCAAGCTAATAGCCCCAGACAATCAAGCGTGGGTGTATGAGTATTGTGGCGAGCCAAAACAAGACCAATTGATTAAGTCGGGTGTATGGCCTACAGAAAAAAATTTAAGAGTAATACTTGCGATAAGAACAGATACAGAACAAGCAGAGTTATATTTAATGACAGCAGACGGACAAAAAATTGATGACCACATATGGATAGCAGGTAGATCTCTTGCAGACGAACTACTCCCGTATATTCAAGAATTATTTAAACGCAATTATGTTAATATGCTTGATTTGCATGGTATTGTTGTTTTCACAGGAGAAGGTTCATTCACCGGCTTACGCATTGGTACTACGGTCGCCAATACTTTGGCATACTCACAAAATATTCCAGTAGTTGAGGCTAATAAGAATGACTGGATAAAAAATGGTCTAAAAAAACTCATGACTGCAAAGACAAATATTTTTGTTACACCTAAATACTCATCAGAACCAAATATAACGGAGCCTAAAAAGTAAATAATTTAGTTTTTTATAAGCAAAAAACTTGATTCTATAAGTATCACGGATAATAATGGAATTAGTCAGACAATACCAGAGCTTTATATATAAAGACTCTAAACAAGGCTTTTATAATTAATTAAATTCATACAATACAAATACAAAAACAACCTTTTAAACTTAAACTTGGTTGTTTTTGTATAAACATTGCGAGAGGAGTGTAAAAATGCAGGTGGTTATTTTACTCGCTGTTATGATCGGTGCTGGCGCACTAGGTTATGGTGGTAGTGTTGTAATAAACAGACAAAAAAGCGCTGATGGTCAAGCAAAGGCAGATAAAATCTTAGAAGAAGCTAAGGTAAAATCGAAAGAAGAAATTTTACACGCCAAAGAAGAAGCGTTAAAGATTCAAAATGAAGCTAAAGATGAAGAAAAACAACGAAGATCTCGTATAGACGAACAAGAAAAGCGAGTTAGCGATAGAGAAAAATTACTAGATAGTAAGCTAGAGGCTGTAGAGCGACGGGCTGAAGTTATGAAAAATGACGAGAAAGAGATTGAGGCCATCAAACAAGAACTTCGAGATATTCGATCTCGACAAGTCGATAATCTAGAGAAAATAGCTAAACTAAAACGTAAAGAAGCAGTAGATAAACTTATGGCTATGACCGAAAAAGACATCAAAGCCGACCTCGTAGAATACATAGAGAAACTCAAACGTGATGCAACCGAAAATGCCGATGAAGATGCCAAAGAAATAATGGCAGCTGCCATGGAGAGAATGGCCAGTAGTCAGGCTACCGAAAGAACAATTACGACAGTAACAATACCCAGTGATGAAGTGAAAGGTAGAATAATCGGAAAAGAAGGTAGGAACATTCAAACCTTTGAACGCCTTACCGGGGTTGATGTATTAATAGATGAAAGCCCTGGAGTCATTACCCTGTCTGGATTTGACCCAATACGTCGACAGGTTGCGCGCGTTGCTATGGAACAACTTGTAAAAGATGGACGTATTCACCCGGGGCGCATTGAAGAGTTGGTACAAAAGGCACAAAAAGAAATTGATACAGAAATAAAAAAAGCTGGCGAAGATGCAGCTAGAGAAGCTAAGGTAGTTGGTTTACCACCAGAGATAAACAAATTAATGGGACAGCTCAAGTTTAGAACTTCTTTTAGTCAAAATGTACTGCATCACTCTGTTGAGATGGCTCATTTAGCGGCCATGGTTGCCGAGGAAATTGGCGCTGACGTAAAAATTTGTAGAACTGCAGCATATCTACACGATCTGGGTAAAGCCGTGAGTCATGAAGTAGAAGGTAAGCATCATCATATTACTGGGGATATTATGCGTAAAGAAGGTTTTGACGAAGCCACTGTTCATGCTGCCGAAGCACACCACGACGATATTGAAGCTACTACCCCAGAAGCATTAGTAGTGAGAGTGGTAGATGCATTAAGTGCTGGACGACCTGGAGCAAGAGGCGATAGTGCAGAGAACTTTGGTAAGCGCATGACAGACCTAGAAAATGTTACCAAAGCATTTCCGGGCGTAGAGAAGGTATATGCAATGAGTGCTGGGCGCGAAATACGAGTATTTGTGAGCCCAGAAAATGTTGACGATCTTAGTGCTATTAAGCTTGCCAGGGATGTGGCCACCAAGATAGAAGCTACCCTAAAGTATCCAGGAACTATCAAGGTAAATGTAATTCGTGAAACTCGCGCAGTAGAGTTTGCTAAATAATATAAATAGGAAAAAAATGACACACAGAGAACTTATTGAAGAACTTGCGGAGAGTGCCAATATTACTAAGCGCCAAGCTGAACGCACTATAAATAAAATGAGTATGATAATTATGAGTGAAGTAAAGCATGGTCAAAAGGTGAATATTACAGGTTTTGGTACATTTTATCTTGGCAAACGCGCTGCAAGAGCGGGTATTAACCCGATGACAGGAGATAAGATTGATATCCCTAAAATAATGTTACCCAAATTTAGAGCTGGTAGTCGATTTAAGGGCATGGTTCGCTAGTTAGAAACTCCAAACATTAGTATAATGAGCATATGAATTCATATGTAGCCGATGATAAGGTAATTGAACAACTCACTAAGTTGCCTCGTGTACGCCTGACTATTTTTCGCGATATAGACGTTAGCCAACAAGGCTTTGTACTTCTCAAGCTCTCTAAGAGAATCAGATCCAGTATTGTAGAAGATCTAGATAACGATGAACTAATTGCGTTATTAAATTATCTAGATCCCGACAAAGCCACAGATATTATTCAAGAACTAAAACCGCATAGCGCCAGAAAAATTACCTCGAAACTATCTGATACAGTTAGAGATAAAGTAGAAACACTACTAAGTTTTAACCCTAGAACTGCCGCAGGCTTGATGAATCTAGATTATGTAGTGATAGATCCTAAAACGCATTTCGAAGATGTATCTATTAGTATTAAAGAACACGAGAGTAGGACAGGTAAATTTCCCTCTATTTTAGTGGTAGATAACGGCAAACTACTTGGTGAATTGCCAGGCCACGAGCTCGCACTACATAGTGGTAAAGAGAAAATTGAAAACTATATTAAAAGAGTACCGTCGGTTCGCTTTGATAACGACGAACATAAGGTTGTAAACTCATTTATAAAGCATCCCCATAACAAAGTGGTTGTTTTGGCAGAAGATCAAAGCATTTTGGGGGTTATTCACTCCGACGACTTACTTGGTCTTATAGATAAACGTACCGCTAACGATTTATATGGTTTTGCGGGTGTTAACAAAGAAGAAGATGCGTTAGATGGTGTAGGCCCTAAGGTACGAAATCGTTATATTTGGTTGATGATCAACTTGGGTACTGCCTTTTTGGCAGCCTCGGTAGTGGGACTCTATGAAGGTACTATAGCAAAATTTACAATTCTTGCCGTATATATGCCAATAGTTGCTGGTATGGGTGGTAATGCTGCCACCCAAACTCTTGCAGTCGCAGTACGGGGACTAGTAATGAAAGAAATCGATCTAGCTCACGGACTGCGGTTTGCTATGCGCGAACTTGGTGCAGGCATAATTAATGGTGTTATTAATGGAACTATTGTCGCTCTAGTAGCTATCTTGGTAAATAAAAACCCTATGCTTGGGCTAGTATTAGCGTTGGCGATGATAGGTAATCTTATAATTGCATCGGTAGCAGGGGCAATTATTCCGTTAATTATGAAATCTTTAGGAAAGGACCCTGCTACCTCAGCCACAATATTTATTACTACCTGTACAGATGTAGGTGGCTTCTTCATATTCTTGAGTCTTGCACAGTTAATGCTATAATGTAGTTAAAGTAATCATAAACGTTATGAAAGACAAAGAACTAGTTACCAAAGAGCCCACTGTTGCGCCTCAACTAAACTTAGCCGAAAAGCAAGTTGTAAAATTTTTGGATGCTAGAATAGACCTTAATCCAGAGAAAATGCGTGAACTAATGTCAGAAAATTTTCAGGCAGATTACGACTTTTCTGTAATTGATTCGCAAAAACCTAAAAAAAATCTACCCGTTTCATTTAGGATAATTCGTACTAGTAAAGAAGCTGGTAGCTACGCAGTAGTTGCAGAGATATTATTTGAGAACCAAAAAAATCATAAGCAAAAAACCATTAGCAAAGTTTATGACTTAGTTGAAGACCTAGATAGTAAAAAATTACTTGTTAATTCAGAAAAAAACCTTAAGTCTGATAAACCATTTTATAAAAAACCATTTTTTTGGTTTTTAGTTGTTGCTGGCCTAGCTCTTATAACTGGTATTGTATATTGGGCTTTAACTAATCAAAAAACCACCCAAAATCAACAATCTATTAAGACCAATTGGCACTTAATTGTGGATGGAGCGAAGGGTGTAAACGATGCGGCCGCATCTGCCACAAAAGATCAGACTAGCTATGACAACTACTCTAAGAAGTTAGATGATTACAGAAATCTCATGGGTGATGTCAAATTTAGAGCTGACCAACTTTCGCCCGTATCAAGTGACAAAGACGACATTACAAGGTATAGAGAAGCTCTTGTGAGTTTAAATGATTACATCGCTGAAGCTGCCAACCAAAGTAAAGACGTCGCCAATTTAAATACAGCAGATATCTCTAAACTAAACGACTTATCTGGTCTAGCTGAACAAGCTACTAACAGATTTCAAGATAATGCCAAATACTTAAGCGACAAGATGCCGCCAGAAATATTTAACATTGATGAAACTTTATCCAAGCAAAAAGATAAACTAGACGAGGCCAAGCTAAAAGAACAAGAAGCTCAAGATGCTGCCACTAACGCTGCCGCTCAAGATGCTGCCAACAAAACCACGGTAACCAACAATGTCACAACCTTTGAACAAGGCTATATAGCCGGTAACGCTACAGTAATGCGACCTGTCATGACCTCTGGTTTTCAGGGCGAATACGATTTTAATCAACTCACTCCTGAACAGAGACAATTTCAATATCCAAGTAGCTTTAGAATAATAAGCGTTGCTAAACAAACCGATGGAACATATAAGGCCCAAGTAAATGTTCTATACAAGTATACTGACAATCCAAATCAGTACACTCAAGGCTATGAATATAGTGTTATTAGTCAAAGCGGCAAATGGCTTATTAATAATGAAAAAACCGTTAGTGGGTTCTAGTATAACTGCCTTTTCTTTTATTCGTAATATTAGTAAATAATATGATGTTTGTGGAGTGTATATTTAAAAAAAGAAGTCTAATATAACCTTCTTTTTTTAAACAAATTATGGGGTGAGTGATGGGTCTCGAACCCACGACCTTCTGGACCACAACCAGACGCTCTAACCAACTGAGCTACACCCACCGCGGCGTCAGAATAGTGTTACAACTATCGTGATAGACCGATTCTATCACTTTTATTTACACACTATTCTTCCTTTCAATTCACAAAACAAGTTTTATGAATTGGTTTAGAAGAACATACCTACCTTCGACGAATACTGTCGTAATCGCCTACAATAATCGCATGATTTTCTCCTTTCGATTTACAAAGCAAGCTTTATAAATCGGTTTAGAGAAAAAAAACTTATATATGACGTTGGTACCCCCGGCAGGATTCGAACCTACGACCCTCGGTTTAGAAAACCGATGCTCTATCCAGCTGAGCTACGGGGGCATAACACTGCACATCTATTATTGTCGCACAAGTTGTAATGTTTCAAAAATCTTTTTTGCCAAATAAAAGGTACTTGTTTTTATTTGAAGTGGAAAAGTATTGTAGTTAGCAAACAAATAAGCAGAACCCTTTACCAGACTCTGCTTATTTGTTTGTATCGATACAATATTTCGATATGGAGCGGGTAGCGGGAATCAAACCCGCATCACCTGCTTGGAAGGCAGGAGTAATAATCATTATACGATACCCGCAAACTCTCAATGCAAATATGCTTTTTATCTGTACCTATCAGTAACATATAATACGTCATGTAGCTACAAAAAACAAGCCACACGTTCTATGTGTAGCGGCAAATTTGAATTGCAAAGTTAGTACATTAGTCTTAAACTTGCAAGTGGTAACGTTTAGGTGTTTAATAGTATTTAAGATCACACTAAATTAAGGAGAAACTATGAAAAGATCAATTATTAGAAAAGCATCTGCCCTTAGCGGTCTAGTAGCCTTAGCTCTACCCGTCATTGCTCGTGCAGAAGATTATAACTATGATTATGGTACTACTACAACAACAACAAACGGCGCTGCCGCAGCCGGAATAGTAGGATTTTCACTAATTTTCTTTCTACTTTGGTTTGCGTTTTGTATTTTTGCACTAGTGTACTGGATACTAATGCTTATCGATGTAATCAAAAGAACAAACTGGGAAAACGAGAGTGACAAAACCCTATGGCTACTAGTAGTTATACTTCTTGGTATACTCGGCGCAATTGTTTACCGGTTTGTAGTAGTTTCAAAACTTGGTAAAGCTGGTGCACCAAAAGCTTCTGCTCCTGCCGCAAAGCCTGTTGAAACTCCAGAAACTAAAAAATAAAACATTTGTTATTTTAGAGCTCGGCATTTAGCTTGAGCTCTTTTTTTATACAGATAATTATGCTAGTATAAACAGGTTAAAAATCAACTAAATATGCGCCCTTAGCTCAGCTGGATAGAGCGTCTGGCTTCGGACCAGAAGGTCGGGGGTTCGAATCCCTCAGGGCGTACCATAACATTAAAAATATGAAAATTACTACACATAAAGTAACCAAACCAACACAAGAAATTGCAATAGCTCTAGGTAGTCTGATGCCAGATTTATCTGATAACTATAGCAGTGAACAAATATCACTAAAAATTCTCCAAAAACTTTCCGATGATCCTCAGAAGGCACTAATTGTAGCTAAGTACAAGGGTGAGATTGTTGGTTGTGCGGTGCTGAATCTTATTATTACTCTACATAAACCTAAGGCTTGGCTTGAAGACTTTGTTGTTAGTTCGGGTACCGATATACGTGGTAAAGGGGTGGGCTATGCTATTTGGCAAGAAATAGTTCGTTGGGTAGAGCAACAAGGTGCTACATTAGAGTTCACCTCGTCAGAAAAAAGAGTAGAAGCGCATAGATTTTATAAAAAGCAAGGAGCGAACATAAAAGATACTTGTGTTTTTTTCTTTGAACCAAATTAATATATAATATTTTCAACATGGGTCTGTAGCTCAATTGGCAGAGCAGTTGCCTCTTAAGCAATTGGTTGTGGGTTCGAGTCCCACCGGACCCACCAAAACAAGTCTCCGCTAAGGCGGGGTTTTGTTTTGGTGAAACCTTCATGGTTTTTGAAGCCACAACAGTTTTGAGTGCGGCGTAGCTAAGTAGCGAGCAGAAACTTGTTTCGAGCACTACTTAAGCGAAGAAGGCGTTAGCCGCTGTCCCACCGGACCCATCATGAAATAATTAAAAAAGCTTACCAAGTTGGTAAGCTTTGTTTTTATATATTCAACGTTGCCATATTTTAGCCACTCCAGCAATGGGCGAGAATTCTGGTGCTTGTATTTCGTATCCATGCAAAAGATAGTCAATTAACGCCATTCTGACTGGCACACCATATCCTGCTTGTGTAAAGTACAAGGCTCTCTCGTCGTTGTCTACATCGGGCGCAATCTCGTTATCGATAGGCAAGGGGTGGAGCAGTGCCGTAGATTGCTTAAACATCGCCATGGTATCAAGAGTAATTTTAAACTCTTCTGGATCAAAAGACTCTAGCTCATCTTCAGTAGCTCTCTCAGCTTGCGTTCGTGTCCAGTACACAACATCAGCAATTCTTAGATTAGCTGTGATCTTGTATTCTTCCACAAACGGTATGCCGGCGATGTGCAGATGAGCACGAGTTTCGTCATCAATAGATAGCGCCTTGGGAGAAACAAATAGTAGTCGTATGTCATCAAACAAGCTTAGTACTTGTACCAGAGATCTTACAGTTCTACCATATTTAAGATCTCCGCCAATAGCTATGCGAATGTTGTCTAACCTACCCATCACTCTATAGATAGTATATAGGTCTACGAGTGTCTGGGTGGGATGTTCGTTACTACCATCGCCAGCATTGATAATTGGTACTGCACTTCTATGCGCTACCTCTTCGAGCTCACCGTTTTCGTGATGTCGAATCACAATGAGATCTGGCGCCATCGCACTCAAAGTAGCGATTGTATGAGCCAAGCTCTCACCTTTGGCTGCAGAAGAGAACAACTTAGCGTTGTCAGTACCTTCTACCCTCATACCAAGACGGTTACCAGCAGTTGCGAAAGAAAACCTAGTGCGAGTAGAGGGTTCATAGAAGAAATTAAACATCAGATAGTTACGATACATCGCTGCAAGCATATCTTTTGTGGGCTTACTAGGCCTTTGCCCGAGCTGAGTTACGAAACTATCAACAGACCTAAAGAAGTCTTCTAAGAACTCTCTCGTAAACTGAGATGAACTAAGGATATGATATAGCCTCTGTGGCTTTGCCAAGGTACTTTCCTTTTTTACTAGGAAGATTCTTGAGCTATGCTACTTCAACAGATAAAATAAGTCAATACCCAGGTTGAAAAATAACCGGTTTATTGGTATGGTTAGTAGCGTGATATGGGTTTATTTCTATTTCCCATAAGCCAATCAGTTCAACACAACCTGATTGATTAACTAATTGAAGTATTATTTGGATGACGGGGTGTGGCGCAGTTGGCTAGCGCGCTTGGTTTGGGACCAAGAGGTCGAAGGTTCGAGTCCTTTCACCCCGACCAAACTAAAACACCCAACAGTAGTTGGGTGTTTTAGTTTATATTTTGTAAAGGACAAGAAACCCAAGGTTCGGTGTAGCAAAGAGAGCAGTGTCAAAAACAAATTTATTGACCCTTTGACCAAGTACTTTACAGAGAAGGCATTGCCGCTGTCCTTTCGCTCCGACCAAAAAACTCCGCGATAGCGAGATTTTTTTATTGGTGTATAATATAAATATGGATGCAAACACTTTTATAAATCAAAATATCTGGTGGATAATTATTTTGTTTATATGGAGTACATGTTGGAAGGGATGGGCTCTCTGGCGTGCCGCCAAGCTAGATCAAAAAGTTTGGTTTATTGTTTTTCTAATTGTTAATACAGTAGGAATACTAGAAATATTCTATATATATTACTTCTCCAAACAAAAAACTGCCACAAGCAAACTACAGAAGTAACTCGCTAATGCAAAGTAAAAAACGATTCTCTTTGGGTAGTGTGTTTAGAATAGCACTTGGTGTAGTTTCGGTTGGTCTAATAATTTTTGGGTTATACCTATTATTAATTCTTTATCTACCCAAATATTATCATTATATAAAACATCCCAACGCCACAATAACCTCTCAAAATAAGGTTTTGATAGAGAAACAAGGTATTGATACAAATATTTATGAAGGTAGTGTTGAAGTTCTGGAAAAAGGAGCATGGCACCAGTATCCAGAACGAGGTAACCCTCAAGACGGAGGAAATTTTATTCTTGCAGCCCATAGTTTTTTATGGGGTTACACTCCTTGGCAAGTGATGAATAAATCATTTTTTTACAATCTCGATGAAGTAGAGGTGGGCGACGAGGTTGTTGTTCACTGGAATAGCAAAGCTTATTACTACTTGGTAGATAAAAAATTTCAAATTCAACCCAACGATACTGCAATTCTAGAGCCGAGCGGTGAGGCCAAACTTACGCTATATACCTGCACCGAAGGCGGTAGTGCTGACGGTAGGGTTGTAGTTGTTGCCAAGCCAAAGAATTAGTATAAAGCAATTGACTTAATACACTATATATGTTAATATAAACACCCTACTAGTATTCTCGCTTAAGGAGAAGATAGTTGAAAACTATCAAAGTAGTCGTGTTGAGCCTTATTTTCGTCTCATTACTAGTTGGTTGTGGACAAACTGACCCTCCAACTACAGATGACATCCAAAACGATGCTGAGTGGTTTACGCTCACTACTCCTGACGGAGAAGTTATTGATTGTGTTATGTACGGATCGATGTCGACTGGCTCCCAAGATTCAAAGTCTTGGTTTGGCTTTGACTGCGACTGGGGCGAGTCTATTCCAGTTGAGCCTAGCGAACCATCTGATTCAGGAGTAGTCGTAAACTAACAAATTAAGTCCGCCTCATTTTTGAGGTGGACTTTTACATTAATTGACCAGTAAGCTGCTTTTAGAGATAATAAAGTAATGAATAGAGTTACTCCTAGGCGACCATCTGGATTTGTTGAGTATCTACCGCAACAACAGGCGCTTTTACAAAACATGCTAGATGAAATAAGGATTGTATATGAAAGGTACGGTTTTTTGCCTATCGAGACTCCCGCCATTGAGTTAGCCGAAGTGTTGTTAGCAAAGGGAGGTGGCGAGACAGAAAAAGAGGTTTATAGATTTAGTAAAGGTGACAAAGAGTATACTTTGCACTACGATCTCACCGTGCCCTTGGCTCGCTACGTAGCAGAACACGAAAATGATCTTACCTTTCCATTTAGACGCTATCAGATGCAAAAGGTTTGGCGTGCCGAAAGAGCTCAAAAAGGTAGATACAGGGAATTCTATCAGTGTGACGCCGACATAATTGGTAGTTCTAGTATTGGGCACGACGCCGAGCTAGTGGCTTTGAGCGCAGATATATTTAAATCTTTGAAGTTGGGTGATTTTAGTGTGCGAATAAGCAATCGCAAATTACTTAGTGGTTTTTTGGAGGCACTCGGCCTACAAGACAAAACAAGCGACATACTAAGAGCTATCGACAAACTAGATAAAATAGGCAAAGACGAAGTTGTAACAATGCTTAAAAGCGTTGGTTGTGGAGACGACGACTCTAGTCAAATAATTGATTTTGTAAATATTTATGGTAGTTCAGACGAGGTATTGAACCAACTCAAAGGGTTGTCTATAGAAAACCAAACTTTCAAAGTTGGGCTCACAGAAATAACAGAACTACTCGCACAGGTAAAAGCTCTAAATGTTGATGATTCACAATATATGCTTGATCTAAGAATAGTACGAGGCCTAGACTACTATACTGGCACAGTTTATGAAACAGTACTTAAAAACCACCCCGAATTTGGCTCAGTTCTTTCTGGTGGAAGATATGATAATCTAGCTGATTTCTATACCAAAACACATCTTCCCGGCGTGGGTGTGTCGGTGGGCCTTAGTAGGCTATTTGCGGCAGTTTTAGAGGCCGGACTACTCACCAATAATAAAAAACCAGTAGAGGTGTTTGTGGTTAATTTTGGCGAAGGGGCTCGTGATTGGGCACTAAAGGTAGTTCAAGATTTTCGAGCAGCAGGAATAAAAACTCAAGTAGACCTAGAAAATACTAAAGTAGATAAACAATTTAAATATGCCGACAAACTATCAGTACCTTACGTTATAGTTATTGGTGAGCAAGAAGTTGCTTCTAAACAAGTTGTCTTGAAAGATATGAATAGTGGCAAGCAAGATAGTTTGGCAGTTGATACGGCAATAGCACGCTGTAAAAATAACAGTATTTAGGGTATTGACTTTTAATAAATTAAGATTAAAATAAAAACAGTCAAATGAACTTTTAACAAGTACAAAATCTATGTTTAGTTCCTGCGGATTAAATAATCGACTGCAGGGTTGGGGCTAAACCATTCGCTAAAAAGTGAAAGATGGCTGTTGCACAAGTGACGGCTCGGATGCACCCGTAATCATGTGCTAGCTGTTGTCGTTTCTCTATTTATAAGAGGAGTCTGAGTCAGTGAAGTGGTCTTTTTTAGTAAATTTTTTACTAAAAAAACAAACAAGGTGGTACCGCGGTATTTGTATTAACTTAGAATCCCGCCCTTGTCTCACATCTTTTGATGTGTGATAGGGGCGGGATTTTTTATTCAAACTAAATCTCGCAAAGTTCACCAACTATGAGTGTCGCCCCGACACTCAGGAAAGGCAGCTATGAGCGGCGACTGGTGATAGCTATGGAACGGCCCCATGCTGGCCGACGTAAGCAGGGGTGGGCTATTAAAGCCCACCCCTGCAACACCACAACCATGCTTAAGTAAAAACATTATGAAAAAATTACAAAACAACAATTCAAGTAAATATAAGGTTACACTCATTGGTGGTGTACATGGTGATGAGTTTTTTGGTCGAACAGTGTTTAATCACTTTGCCAAACACATAAATATCTACCCAGGCCTCACACTTATACTGGCAAATACCGAGGCACTCAACAAACGTCGTCGTGGTATAGATGGTGATCTAAACAGATCATTCCCAGGGAGTATTAATGGCAACCACGAAGAGAAACTAGCTAAAAAACTACTTCATACTATTGACCCTAATAGCTATATTATTGATATACACACCACTGGTAATAGTGAGGGGCTCGTGCCAATAATTACCAACCAAAGCAATGGTACTAAGCAAATAATTAATCAATTGCAAGTCAAAAATATTGTATATATGCAATCAAGTTTTGGTTCACTCATAGGTCAGTTCAAACAATCCATTTCTTTAGAGTATCACTATAAGTATTGTCGAAGCAGTAAGGCTATTAAAGACTTAGAGAAAGCTATAGTAAATTTATTAAAAGGTAAAAATAATACACAAATACGACGTAATATATTCACTTGCAATGACAGAATTCCAGCAAGTGCAATGGTTCCAAAAAATGCCCAGAGTTTTGAGCGGATAAAAAGCTTAGATATAATACCATTTTTACCTCGCTACAGAGCACGCAAGGGGTACAAAGGGTTTGTTTTAAGCGAACCAGAAGAGACTATGATATAATTTCAGACATGAAACTCTCACAGCTATATACAAAAACATCTAAAGATGTATCTACTCAAACAGAGTCAAAAAACGCCCAACTTCTTACAAGGGCTGGATTTATATATCAAGAAATGGCTGGAGTTTATGCTTATTTACCACTCGGCCTAAAAGTAATACAAAAAATCAGCACAATTGTTAGGGAGGCAATGGATGTTGTATCTACAGAAACATTATTACCATCTCTTTCACCTACCGAACGCTGGCATAATACTGACAGACTAGAAACTATAGATGTTCTTATTGGCACCAAAGGCGCTAATAAACTAGCGTTAGCTAAAAACGATGCCGAATATATCCTCAACCCAACACATGAAGACGTTATTACGCCAATTGCCAAACATTTCCGTAATAGTTACAAGGACTTTCCGTTTTCTACCTATCAAATTCAGAATAAGTTTAGAAACGAACCTCGAGCTAAGTCTGGAGTATTGCGAGGTAGAGAATTTATTATGAAAGATTTATATAGTTTTCACACTTCAGAAAAAAGTCTTATGGAATTTTATGAGAATATGAAGATTGTATACAAAGGTGTGTATGAAAAATTGGGTATAGGTGACGATACATTTCTTACTTACGCTTCGGGTGGTGATTTTACCACCAACTACTCTCACGAATTTCAGACTTTACTAGAAGAAGGTGAAGACACTATTTACTTAGATAGAAAGAATAAAATTGCCTACAACAAAGAGGTAACAACACCGGCCGATGCTAAGAAGTTGGGTGTAGATTTTAGTAACCTAGAAATTGTAAGTGCTAGTGAAGTTGGCAATATATTTCCACTAGGCACAAAATTTTCAAAAGCTCTAGATTATTATTATACCGATAAAGACAATAAAAAGGGATTAGTTTGGATGGGTAGCTACGGTATTGGTATTTCTAGACTTATGGGTGTTGTTACTGAAAAACTTAGCGATGATAAAGGCCTAGTATGGCCAGAAAGCATTGCGCCTTTTAAGTTTCATATTGTAGCTTTGGCCGATAAGAATAATTTTGAAGTTGCTCAGAAACTGTACAAGACCTTAGGTACCCAGAATTGTCTATACGACGATAGAGATGATGCTTCTGCAGGCCAAAAGTTTGCCGATGCCGATTTAATAGGTTGTCCAATACAAATAGTTGTATCTAAAAAATCGTTAGAACAAGGTTGCGTTGAGATACGTAGTCGCACAGAAGGATTTGAACTTAAGTTAGTAAATATTGCTGATATAAAAAGTGACACAAAGTTTTAAACGCACCAAAGAAAATTTTAATTGTGATAAGTGCGGGCATTTTGTAGAGGGTAACGGCTACACTAACCATTGTTCAGAATGTCTTTGGTCTAAACATGTAGACAATAATCCAGGAGATAGAGCTAGTAAATGCTGTGGTCTCATGAAACCTAGTTTAGACACAGTAAAAGCTGATAAATATACTCTCAAACACACCTGCATTAAGTGTGGTTATTCTAAAATAAACAAAGCAAGTGAAAACGACAACATTAGCACAATAGTAAAGTTATAATAATATCTTAATTAAGAAGGCTAAATATGAAACATAGCACTGAAATAATCAACTTAAAAGGCGGCAGCAAATTGTTGCTGGTAAATACTCCCGGCGCATCGGGGTTTTTATTTAGTACATTTGTAAGAGGTGGTACTAAATATACTCCCAAAGACAAATTTGAAATTGCTCACCTACTAGAACACCTGGCATTTAATGGCACAAAGATGCTACCAAGCAAGATGGCATTTGCCTACGAGGTAGAAAAAGATGGTGCATACACCAATGCTACAACTTCAGACAACACTATAAATTATATATACGAATCATCAATAAAGGAGTATAGACGTATAGTGGATATTGCATGTGGTCAGTTGAGCTCGCCAATCTTTAAACAAGCAGACCTAGAGAGTGAAAAAGAAGTTATAAAAAGTGAACTATCGCGCAAGCTTACCACCGACAGATCCCGTTGTGGCTATAATGGTGTATATCTAAAACTTGCTAAACATTCTCTACCAATACCTGACCGAATAGAGACTCTTCAAAATATTAGCTTACAAGATATTAAGAGCTATCACAAAAAATACCACGTACTAAATAATTTAGCTATTATTGTAGCAGGCGATTTTACAACTAACTCAAAAGAGGGTCTTGTAAATAGGATAAACAACAATTTGTCTAGTATTGCTGTTGGCCAAGAAACGCCTTACAAAAAAACCATAAATTTGTCGGCAGTAAAAACAATCAGTGTGCAAAAACCAAAGTTTGAAGGACAAACAAACATAAGCTTTGATTTGTTGCAACCCAAGTACGATATTTCTATAGATGCTGCCATGCGAGTGTTGAGAATAATGTACGGGGTGGGTGAGTTTTCTAGATTGCACGATAAGGCGCGTTCGGCCGGGCTTAGTTATGGTGTGTCGGTGGGTTACAGCCTAGATAAAGAAATTAGTACTTTTGGTTTTTCTGATCAAACAGAAGACAGTAAAGCCTTTGCTCTGTACGAATTATGCTTGCGTGAACTACAAGACATATTAAAAGGTAATTTTACAAAAAAAGAATTTGAAAGAGCGGTGGGTTTTATTCGTGGCCGGTTTGAACGAAGCTACGATAGGGCTGAAGAATTGGGTTATTACTATGAAGGTATGTTTGTAGATGGCGATAATTTAGTAGGACCCGACGAGTTTGTAAAGCTTATAAATAAGCTAAAGCCTTCGGATATTGTGGCCTTAAACAAAACTTTTGTAAAAAAAGGCAGTTGGATTCTGTCGCTAGTGGGTAATAACATTGATAAGTTTGCTTATCAAAAAGTGACTGAACGATATTTTGGATAAAAATTAAAATGTAAATGCTTGACATCTAAAACTTATGATAATAAAATTTAAGCGTCTGGGGTAAAAAGCACCTTGCAAGATTTCTAAATGATATCTAGCGGGTGTTTTTTACTTTTATTACCTAGACCGTCTTTGGCAAGATTGGTGTAGGTAAAATTTACCAGCGGTACCTATTCAAGCCCGAAGTCCGTATATTGGCATACCAGAAAGGAAAGCCATGGGCTGGTTTAAGCAAGATGAAACCAAAGATACGGTTACTATGGTCAAGAGCGGTGAAAACCGTGATACTGGCCAAGCACAGACCGAGTTCATCATTGCCGACAAGGCAGATGGTGGAAACCACACCCATGTCGCTATTAGCGACACCGGTGATACCACATACGGGCGTTCAGCAACCTAACCCGTATTAGACCTAGGCATGTCTGAAACTGCCTATTTTATTTAATTATTATATATTATGAAACCAAATCAACTTCAATCCATGAATGACTTTATAAATTTCTGGCAAGATCAGCTAAATGCTTTGAATAGTTCGAACGAGAGTCAGGTATTAGCCAATATGGTGTCGGTTGCTACAAGTAGTTTCTTCGACAAATATAACGAAGGTAGTAATTTTAGCGAGTTATTTTCTGAAACATTCGATATGTTAGTAGAATTAGATCGTGGAGATACTCCAAAATACTATCGAGATGCAAAGTGGCAGATGGTAAAAGCCAATATTAGATTAATGCAAGAAAATCAGACTACTTAGTGAAACTATCACCAACCCCCAAGTTCATAAACCGCTGAGTGTACAGAAGCATTTCAATCATCATCGGAATTGATCTCCGTTTCACATTTCAACTCATTCAATCTATAATAAAATGATATATGAAAACTACGAAAACTAAAAATAATTCTCTTGACCCGTTTACATATCAATACCTGAAAAAAATAAACCACAAAACTCCTTATTTACTTATCGATTTAAATAGGCTTACAGACCGCTACAAAGAGTTTAAAACTTACTTTAAAGAACTTAATATTCACTACGCAGTTAAGTGTAATCCTGAAATTGGCGTACTAAAAAGACTACACGAACTTGGGTCTGGATTTGAAATAGCTTCTTACAATGAGGCTATTTTACTTAAAGAAAAAGTTGGTGTAACACCATCGAGGATATTATATAGTGCGCCCGTTAAATCAACGGAGGATATTAAAAAAACCTTCGATTTAGGAGTGGATAGATTTTCGGTAGACTGCTTTAGCGAGGTAGAAAAAGTATCGAAAAATGCACCCAACTCTAAGGTATACGTAAGAGTGGCTGTGAGCGACCTTGGCTCTAAATGGCCGCTTTCGCAAAAGTTTGGTGCACCACCACGCGAGGTTGTCGAGCTCTTTGAGTATGCAATTTCACTTGGGCTACAAGCTTATGGGTTGACTTTTCACATAGGTTCACAATCAACCGAAGTAAATAGTTGGGATTTTGCTATTCAAACAATAGGTAGTTTAATGGAGGAACTAAATCGAAAGAATATTAAGATCGATATGCTAGATATTGGCGGTGGATTCCCAGCCAAGTACACCGAAGATGTACCAGAAATAGATGAAATATCTATTGTTATAAATAATGCAATAAAAAAGTATTTACCATACAAAGTCAAAATAGCTGCTGAACCCGGCCGATGTTTGGTAGCCGAGGCAGGCCTAATTGTTACATCGGTTCTTAGCAGAACAATTAGAGGCGGTAGGAATTGGTTATACTTAGATATTGGTGCATATAATGGACTCATAGAGACTACTTCTACACAAGGTTCTCTCGTTTATCCACTAAGAACATCAAAAGACATTTCGGTCGATGGTAAGTCTAAGCTTAACTATGTATTAACCGGTCCAACTTGTGATAGTTTAGACACTATGTTTGAGAGTATTCAACTTGCAAAAAATCTCACAATAGACGACCATATATATATTGGTTCAGCGGGTGCTTATACGTTGAGCTATGCATCTTCATTTAATGGTTTTGGTCCACCTAAAGTTTACTATGTTTGAAAGGATATAAGAATGGCAACAGAACCGATAATTATTAACCCCGATTCTTCTGAAACCGAAGGTCTGAATGGATTTAGTTGGGAAGAATATAGGCGTGTTTGTGACGAACAAGCTCTAGGCGTGAGAAAGGTCGGCTTGCTAGATAAAGATCTAGCAATGGCTTCTATCAGAGACCCAAGAACTACCATAGTAAATATAGGCAAAAACATTATTCCAGTCTTGACTCCAATTAAGTATGCTGCAGGCTACGATGCCCAGAGATGTTCTGAGATTGCACGGACTAGTATAGGTGAAGATATTAAAGATATATACTATTTCTGTTTACCACCTAATTCAATACAGGATGGCCCAACAAAAGAGAAACTAATTGCCGAGCTTAGTAAATTACGAAAAGAAAAATGTGCAATATTTTTTGATTTCGTAGAAGCTGACGCAGTGACACAACAAGAATTATTAGACCTTCTTACGCAATCAGGAGTACAATATCACGAGGTTTCACTACAGGACTCTCGAGCAGAAGAAGCTTATAGAAATGTGAGTATTAACTACTATAAAGTTGTACTTACTAGTATCGAGTCACTTGATGGTCAAGATACTATAGAAGAACGACCTAACGATATCTATGAAGCTTTTAGCGAAGCTTGCGATCAAGGTGAGTTTGAAAAATTTCCAAATGATGGTGCGACCCTACTTAAAGGTCAAGAGATTCCCGATGAACTTGTCGACCAACTTTGGGATATTTACCAAAATCGTTTTGAGTGGTTAGGCGAGAATCATCCAATATCTATGGAAGAGAATAAGCATGAATTTGTAGAGTTGTTGCGCAACCCACAGACTGTTGTTTGTGTATATTTTGTTTCTTCAGAGCCAGTATGCTGGACTTATGGAGTTCTTGATCCAAACGCAGAGGTATGGTTAAGAGAAGAGTTTATCAAAGAACATATTGAACAAGACGAAGTTCCTTTCTTCTTTCCTGGTATAGTTGCAAAAGCTGATAGTATCGGTGGATATTCCGAACCAACAATAACATTTGTTGCTAAAATAATGGCAAAAACTGGCAAGAAATTTGCTGTAATGTTTGAAACAACTAATCTTTCAGAACAATACATACCTAGTATTGTAGAGGGGTATATTTCGAACAGCGGTGAAATGGAAGTAGAAACACCTGTTAGAATAGACAACACCTTATATGGGTTATTAGCCATAAACTAAATATAAAGACTAGTATCTAGTCTTTTTTAATTTAACTGTGTATTTTTTAAGGAACCCAGATGGCTGTTTTTCTAGCTTGTTATTACGAAGACCCTCTATACCCAAGTCTGGCTCCATATTAAAAAACTTCACACCTAGTTTTGATAGTTTTATAAAGGCTTCTACCGTCAGAAAATCAAATATTCTTTTGTAGTTAATATCTGCTTTACAGAAATGGCCAATAGCAAACTCTTTGTTGGTAGTAATCTCGTTGATAGTAAACCCAATTGGCTTTTCGTTGTCGTAAAGTATTAATGTCCAAAAGTTCGCCTTTTCCTGGGGGAAGTTTATCATATTAATCAAAGCCTTTCTTTCTTGTTCATGATTGATTGTATCGGCTTTATTATTTTCCCAAGTACTAAAAATTTCTAGTAAAGCGATGTTTAGTTCCTGGGGAATATACTCGTAGGTTGTAAAAATTGCACTACCCCCATATTTATTAATAAATGAGTTATACTCAGGCCTTATATGGTCTGGTAATTGCTTCTCGTTAGAATATTGACTCAAGTCGTAAATGTAATCAAAGTCATTTCTTACCTCTTCTCTAGTAAAAGTATCATTTAGTTCAGATACTGATATCTCTGGAACATACCTAAGATAATCTACTCCAAGTTTGTCTTGACTATACTTAAGTAACAATTTTACTGTTTCGTTAGTTTTATTGTTACCTAAAAAAGAAAGGAAATGATTTGATTCGTCTATATAGTCAACAAACTGCACAACTAAGTTGTTATTAAGTATACATACTTTTATAGATTTGTCTGTATCCCAGCAATAAAGATTACCAATTGAGAAATCATGGTAATTTGGGTACCTTGAAGTGATTTTCGCAATATCACTATGCATGTCTAAACTAATTGGTAAAAAGTTGGGAAACTGCTTAATAGTGGATTCATTCATAAGTATTACAGATTTAAAAAGACTTTTTAAGATATGATGTATATAATAAGACTATATGAATATGATAGTCAAAAGCAAACGTATTGATTAGTAAAAAGGCTGATGCATAATTTATACATTCTACAGTCTTCACTTTATTTGCCAATAGTATTGGGTATTTTAGCTATTGCTGGTTTGTCGTATGTGAGAAAAAGCGGTAAAGGCGTTTTATATTTTGCATTTCTTTCTATGTCGGTTGCAGCCTGGCTTTCTCTGCAGGGTTTAGCACAATTAAACATTAATAGTATTTTAAACCTATACTTTATTAAACTTACTGGAGCTATTTCATTATTTATAGGTTACTTTTTTGTTTTGTTTATAAGAGACTATGTCGGTAAAAAGAATAATCGCAGCTGGTTAATCATAACCTTAATACCTTGTTTGTTATTATTTATTGCCAATATTACTAAGTTTGGTATTACGAGCGTAACCATCAATTCATCAGGAATTATTACAAATGACGCTGGGATATGGTATATGGTAGGAGTTGTATTGGTCGGTTTGTATTTTTTGTACGGTTTAGTGCTGCTAATTATTAATACATTTAAAATACCTAAAAACGAGCGTATAACGAACTACTTGATAATATTTGCTTTTTTACAATTAGTTGTAATTAATCTTATTGCCGCCTTTTTCTTTACACAATCGGCATCTGCACAAATAGTTACACCAATATCTATTCTTTTGTTTATATCTATTATTGGGTACGCCATTATTAAACATAAACTTTTTGATATTAAGTTTATTGCTGTTCGCGCACTTACATATTTATTATCTGTGGGTGTTATTGCGATTGTTTACGGTTTATTAGCATTCAGACTATTCGATATTTTGCTGCCATCAATATCAAGGTCTCTAGAGCAAACTATAGATATAAGTTTAGCAATACTTATGGCATTTACTTTTACGCCTCTAATTCGTTATTTCAGTAAAATAACGAATCGCATATTTTATAGAGATAAATACGATGCTCAAGAGTTGGTTAATAATGTGGGTAAAATATTAGCAAGCGACATTGATCTAGACAGTGTATCGCAAAAAGTTGTAAAAGAAATCACCGATAAGATGAAGATAGAAAAAGGTGAGATTGTAGTATTTGGTGAAAAGCAACTTTTTTACGAAAATAATGTTTTTGTTAATGAGTCTAGCCAGATTACTCAAAATGAGTTACGCAAACTAGGAAGAACTCTACTAGTTATAGATGAAGTAGTGGGAGGTGAGCGTAAAGAGTTGATGCAAAGATACGATATTAGTATTAGCATAGCGCTTCATACTAGTGAGCAGTTTATTGGCTACTTGCTACTGAGCCAAAAAAAGAGCGGAGATATATTTAACGCTGAAGACATTAATGTTTTGCGTACGCTTGGCACTGAGATTAGTGTCGCTATTCAAAATGCTCTTAGCTATAAAGAAATTCAGTTATTTAGTGAAACATTAGCTCAAAAGGTACGTGATCGCACTGCACAGCTAAGAAATGCCAACGATCAATTACGCATTCTTGATCAAGCCAAAGACGAATTTATATCTATGGCATCTCACCAACTAAGAACCCCGTTAACTACCGTAAAGGGATATGCTAGTATGCTAGAAGAGGGTGATTTTGGTAAGCTTACAAAAGAGCAACGTGAAAAAGTAGACCTCACCCTAGATGGTGCTAATAGAATGGCTCGACTCATAGACGACCTTCTAAACGTTAGTAGAATGGATGCCAATAGATTCTTTTTGGAGATTACAGAGGTTGATATGGCTTGCCTTGTAGATCAAGAACTTCAACAACTTAAGTCGCTAGCAGAAAGTAAAAAGGTAAAAATTGATTACTCACCCCCAACTAAAAAAATTCCAAATATTAGGCTCGATGAAAATAAGACTCGTCAGGTAGTCATGAATTTAGTAGACAATGCTATCCACTATAGCCAACCACCAATGGGTGGCGGCCAAGCAAACGTTGATCTTAAACTAGATAACGATAGAGTGGTTTTTACTGTTAAGGATAATGGTATTGGCGTGCCGGCTGCTGTTCAAAAAAAGCTCTTTACAAAAATGTTTCGAGCCAATAATGCCAAAGCCACTCGTCCTGACGGTACAGGCTTAGGTTTGTATTTAGTGAAAAGAGTAGTGCAAGACCAGGGTGGCGAAATTATCTTTGAAAGCACAGAGGGCAAGGGTAGTACTTTTGGTTTCAGCATACCTCTTAGTGGTGTGCCCAAATCTATTGAAGAGAAAAGCAGAAAGATTGGTGCAAAAGTAGCAGCTACACAAAAAAGTGGCTAAGTAGCTATACTAACTTTCTTTCTCATTAGTACTTCAAGACCAGGTAGTTTTTTGCCAGCAAGTAATTCTAAGCTAGCACCACCACCAGTAGAAACAAAGCTAAAATGCTCATTTAAGTTAATCTTGTCTACAAACGCTGCGGTATCCCCACCTCCTACTATAGTCTGAGCATCTGAACTTATCATGGCGTGAGCGAGGCTATCGCTCGCTTTGGCAAAAGCAGGTATTTCGGCAATTCCCATAGTACCATTCCAAAAAACTGTATGGCTTTGAGAAACGATTTTATTAAATACATCCATAGTATCTGGACCGATATCGAGCGCTAAATCACCAGGAACTAGTTTATCTACTTTTACTACCTTACCTTTTTGTCTATTGTCCACCTTCTTTGCTACCACTAGATCACTAGGCAACAAAAGTTTTACTTTTCGCCTTTTTGCAGACTGAATAATCTTTAGAGCGTCTTTTATACTATCTTTTTCTATTTTACTACCACGAAGATTGTGTCCTGCTGCAGCTAAAAAAGTGTTAGCCATAGCACCGCCTATTAGTAGAGCATTGACGTGTCTTAGTAGCTCACTTAGTACGGCAATTTTATCGCTTGTCTTGGCACCACCAATTACGGCGGTGTAGGGGCGAGGTGGTTTGTCCATTAGCATAGTAAACATCTCGTATTCTTTTTGTACCAGTTTGCCAGCACAGTGAGGTAGTAATTTTGGTACGCCAACTGTACTGGCGTGTGCTCTATGTACTGCCGCAAAGGCATCATCTACATACACTTCAGCCAAACTCGCCAATTCTTTTGCAAAAGCTGCATTATTAGATTCTTCACCAGAGTGAAAACGTAAATTTTCTAGTAACAATATGTCGCCAGGTCTTAAGTATTTAGCTGTATCCTGAACTTCTTCTCCTATACAGTCATCCAAAAAAATTACATCTCGATTAAGTAGTCTGGGCAAGAGCTTAGCTACTGGCCGAAGGCTCATACTCTCTACTCGCTTACCACCTGGTCTACCATTGTGACTAGCTAAGATAATTGAACAGTTCTTTTCTAGCAAATATTTAATGGTAGATAAACTAGAACTTACTCTAAACTCATCTATTATCTTTCCATCAGTAACTACATTATAGTCAACGCGTAAAAAAACTTTTTTGTTTTCTATATTAATATCTTCAAGCGTAAGCAGTTTATTCATAATTATAAGTATATCAAATAATATTACAAATACTGATTTAAATAAATTAAGTTGGTGACCCCAAGGGGATTCGAACCCCTGTTGCCAGGATGAAAACCTGGTGTCCTAACCCCTAGACGATGGGGCCATCAACTGAATTCATTTGGTTATTAACAGATTGAATCATAGCATAAACCACCTACTTACTCAAGACTTTGTTGAATGATATCTATACCTATAGTATAGTAAGCTTAAGAATTAAAAAAGGAACGACTATGTCACCAGAGAGACTATCAGATCCGCAACCGCCAACTTCCGATTCACGCAGAACTAGCCTAACCGACTTTGGCTACAAGAAGGGTATGGGCACAGATAAAGCACAAGGTAGATTAGATGTCGATATGCAGGCAACCAAAGAACCTATAAGACCAGAACAAAGTACTACAGCGACACCAGATTCAAATGCCGTAACATTTAGTCCAAAAGAACCTAGGCCCTACGACTGGGGAGAAGAAGCTAAAACTACAGAAGAAGAGTTGGGCGATTCAGAAGATTTGCAGAATTCTGCCTAAGATTTTTATCTAGATATCTAGAAGTGTCTAGTAACTTACTTATGCTTACAGTATAGTAAGGTTATGAGTAGCGATGCATCAACCTTTAAAAAAACCAAGATAATAGCCACTATTGGCCCTGCTAGTGAAGAGAAGATAGAAGATCTTTTGTCGGCTGGCGTGAATGGCGTTAGGCTCAATTTTAGTCATAATACCCATGCATGGCATAGATCTGTTTTACTCAATGCCCGTAAAGCAGCAAAAAAACTTGATAGATCGGTAGCAATTATTCAAGATTTGCAGGGTCCTAAAATACGTCTTGGTGCCTTGCCACAAGGCGGTGTAGAACTTAGAGCTGGTCAAAAAATTACCTTTTGTTTTAACAAGAAGTGTGACAAAGATCATTTACCGATTCAATTTAATTTTTCACACCTAGTAAAAAAAGGCGACAGAATATTTTTGCGTGATGGTACGGTTGGTACGGAAATACTAAGTATAGAAAATAATGAAGTGAAGGTAGAGATTAAAAACTCGGGTAAAGTCATGAGTAATCATGGAGTTAACCTTCCTGATACTGTCTTTGACTCCAAGACTATTATTACTCCAAAAGATAAAAAAGATTTAGAGTTTACTTATGCTAACGATGTAGACTATGTTGCTTTGAGTTTCGTTCAAACTGCTGAAAATATTATTTTCTTAAAAAATTTGCTAAAACAGAATGGCAGTCGGGCTAGAGTAATTGCGAAAATCGAAACAAAGGTAGCTACACAAAACCTAGAGTCTATTATCGCAGCATCAGACATTGTAATGATTGCTAGAGGCGACCTAGCTATAGAAACTAGCAACGAAGAAGTGCCTTTAATAGGGCGTGAGATAATTCAAAAAGCACGTGCATATAAAAAACCGGTTATTATGGCAACTCAAATGCTAGAAAGTATGGTATCTAATCCTCAACCCACTCGTGCAGAAGTTAATGATATTGCGAGCGCTGTTAGTCTAGGTGTGAGTTGTGTAATGCTCTCGGGCGAAACTGCGGCTGGTCAATATCCATTACAGACCGTACAGCTTATGAAACGTGTAATTTTAAAAAGCGAAAGTTACTATTCAAATAATCGCCTGGAGATAGACTTAATGCCAGACTCTAATGGTAGAACTACCCAATTGCCAATAGATTACGAGCAACAGGTTGGCAAAGTGAGTCGTTTTATTACTCAATCTCGAAAGTTACTTAGGGCTAAAGTAAAACCAAGTAAAATTGCTAGCGCCGATGCTCAAACTAGTGTTAGCTTGGCGGCTATTACGCTTGCCGAACAAGTAGGGGCCAAAATAATACTTGCTGAAACTCTTACTGGTTCCACGGCTCTTTCAATAGCATCACTAAGACCACCCATGCCAATGATTATCGCCTCGCCCGATGAAAAGGTTTGCAATCAGATGGCACTTGTTTGGGGTGGAAAACCATACTTAGTGCCCAAAAAACACCATATTAGCGGTGGTGTCATTAAAAAATTAATTGCAAAGAAAAACCTACGTCCTGGTGATTGGGTAGTGTTAGCTTTTGGTACTCACTCAAGTGTTGTAGGCGGAACAGACACTGTGAGATTAGTAGAAGTCTAGTATCTCGATGGGCAATAGACTATAATAATTCTTATGTCTACACCCAAAAAACTTATAGTCGGTAATTGGAAAATGAACACCACAATTAGTGAAGGTTCTTTACTATTTGATCGCTTACGAAAAGAGATTGGGGAGTTTCCTATGTGCGACATAGTACTATGTCCTCCAGCTACGCATCTTTTTGTTTTGCACCGTGAGCTAATTAATATAAAAAACAAATCAAGTTTTAAACTTGGCGCTCAAAACATTAGTGAACACGAAGAGGGTGCATACACCGGCGAAATATCAGCAAGTATGGTAAAAGGCTTGGCAGACTACGTCATTGTTGGTCATTCTGAAAGACGAAAATATTATAATGAGACTGACAAGATAGATTCTCAAAAGCTAGTGATAGCTATGCGACACAATCTAAAACCTATATTGTGTGTAGGAGAAACTCAGCAACAGCGTAGTGAGGGTCGTGCAAAGCAAACGGTTTTAGACCAAATAAACACAGCATTACATGGTATTACTGATGATGAAATAAAAGATCTAGCAATTGCCTACGAACCAGTTTGGGCTATTGGTACTGGTAACTTTGCAAAACCTGCTGTAGTAGAAGAGATGATATTACTTATTAGAAATACTCTGGCTCACACCTACGGCCGTCTTGCGAGCATGAAGGTTAGAGTGCTATACGGAGGTAGTGTGGAGCCACAAAACGCCAAGACTTATCTTAATTTGCAAGGAATAGATGGATTGTTGGTTGGCGGCGCTAGTTTAGATTATAAAAAGTTTACCGACATTGTAAACGCCAGCACTCTTACATAGCCGGTAGCATTATTTGAACTCAACAGGTATAATTAGCTTTGAAATAATTAAATAGAAAGAAATAATAAATGTCACTTTTAGATATTACTTACGGCGATAAAGCTCCTGAAATTGTTAATACAGTTATAGAAAACCCAAAAGGTAGCCGATTAAAAATTGAATACGAGAGAGAACTAAAAAACTTTGTACTCGACAGAGTTCACCAAACTCACCTAGGTAGTCCTAGCGATTATGGCTTCGTTCCTTCTACACTCGATGAAGATGGTGATGCTCTTGATATGTTACTTATCTCAGACGACCCCATGCCAATGGGTTTGATTGTACCTACCCGTGTTATAGGAGTGATGTACATGATAGACAGCGGCGAGGTAGACAACAAACTTATTGGAGTACCAAGTGACGACAAGCACTATGATGATATTAAATCACTAGATGATGTAGCTGAACATTGGAAACATGCAGTAAAACATTACTTTGAACACTACAAAGATCTTAAAGGTGACATTGTAGAAATAAAAGGCTTTGCCGGCTTTGAAGAAGCCAAAGTAATTTTTAGTGAGTGCGTAGAGCGCTACAACGAAGATGTAAGAAAATAAAGCATGTTAGTTTTCTGTTCGGCCAAAGTTCGTATAGTACAATAAGCTAATGAAAGATGTGCTAAAAGGCTTAAACGAGCAACAAAAAGAAGCGGTTATTACTACCGAAGGTCCAGTATTAATGCTGGCAGGTGCTGGTAGCGGTAAGACCAAGGCCCTTACTCATCGCTTGGCTTATCTAGTACAAGATAAGAAGATCGATCCGGCCAATATACTGGCGGTTACTTTTACAAATAAGGCAGCCGGTGAAATGCGCCGTAGAGTTGCGCGTCTTCTACAGTTTGACGAAGACAATACTCAATATATGCCTTTTTTGGGAACTTTTCATTCCATCTCTAATAGAATACTACGCCGTGAGTCCAGCGCAATCGGCTACAGTAGTAGTTTTTTAATTTACGATTCAGCCGATAGCCACTCTCTTATAAAAAAGATTATCAACGAGATGAAGCTAGATGAAAAACAAATTACTCCTAATGGTGTGGCAAATGTAATATCTAGCGCCAAAAACGAGCTTATTGGCCCAGATGAATACAAGAGATTAGCTGTCGGACGTTTACAAGAAATTTCTGCAGAAATATATCCACGTTATCAACTTGCTCTGCAAAAAGCCGAGGCAATGGATTTTGACGATCTCATTATGAAGCTCGTAATGCTCCTTCAAGAAGATTCGTTGTTACGTGAAAAATATCAGAAACAATTTAAGTATATATTGGTAGATGAGTACCAAGACACTAATCACGCCCAATACAAACTTATTAAGTTGCTTGGTGAAAAGCACCAAAATGTTTGTGTAGTGGGTGATGATTGGCAGAGTATATACTCTTGGCGCGGGGCTAATTACGAAAACATTTTAAATTTCGAAAAAGACTATCCCAAAGCCAAAATAATTAAATTAGAGCGTAATTACAGAAGCACTCAAACTATTCTAGATGCAGCTGGCGCAGTCATTAGTAAAAACTTGGCGCGTTCAGAAAAGAAATTATGGACCGATGCTAGTAGCGGTGAAAAAATTAAGTTGGTCGCTGTGAGAGATGAGCTAGAAGAGGGTAGATACATTATTCAAACTATTCAAGAGATGATAAAGCAAGATTCTCACCTGAGTCTTCACGACTTTGCGGTTTTGTATCGTACCAATGCTCAATCCCGAAGCCTAGAAGAGTCATTTTTACGTTATGGCGTAGGCTACCAAATAATTGGTGGAGTAAGGTTTTATGAAAGAAAAGAAATAAAAGATACTTTGTCGTATTTAAGATTTATTTTTCAGCCAAATGATCAAGTATCTTTGGCAAGGATAATTAATTTGCCCCCACGTGGACTGGGTCAGAAAAGTTTGCAAACTTTTTATGACTACGTTGCAAAGTACGAGATACCACTACTAGATGCTATGTCTCAAGCAAGTGTTATAGAGGGTTTAAGTAGTAAGGCTGCAACTAGCTTGAGTAATTTTGCATCTGTAATATCTAGCTTACAGCAAGAATCATCCAACCTAGTAGTGAGCGATTTTATAGAAGCCGTTATTAAGCGCACGGGTTATTTAGACTATCTCGATGATGGAAGTATTAGTGCGAGTGAGAGAATAGAAAACGTTAGAGAATTACTAAGTGTAGCAAAGGCTTATAACAATTTAAATCTAGAGGAATTTTTAACTGAAATTAGTTTAATTTCAGATTTAGATAACTTACGTGACAATGAAGGAGCTGTTACATTAATGACTCTCCACTCGGCAAAGGGCTTGGAGTTTAACACGGTGTTTATGGTTGGTTTAGAAGATGGTATTTTTCCACACAGCAGAACGTTTTTTGAGCCAAGTCAGCTAGAAGAAGAGAGAAGACTTTGCTATGTTGGTATGACTCGTGCCAAACAACACCTATTTATGACCACCGCCAATGCTCGACTCATATACGGCACAACCCAACACAGCACTCCATCTAGATTCTTATCTGAAATACCAGCAGATCTTGTAGAGCATGTTGGTAGTGTAAGTAATAATTATCAAGCAAATCAAAACCTGGTGAGTATTGCAGAAACTTTTAACGACGAACCATTTGTTGAAATACCCCAACTAAACCCTGGAGATACAGTATATCATGCTAGTTTTGGACAAGGTAAGGTGTTGTCTCTTAATGATCTAGAAGCAGTAATTAAGTTTAGTACAGTAGGTCAAAAAACCTTAAACCTTAACTTTGCAAATATTAAAAAAGTATAATATAAAAAACCTTATAATTTAATGAAGAACTCACTAGAATAATATGAACACTTTTTGTGCTCAAACCAGGTATTGACAGGCCAAAGCATAAGAAGGTACAATATCAAGCAGGTAAAAATTAAAACAAAAAACGTCTTTTAGTTATTAATTTAAATTGCGAGGCGAGTTATTTTACCAAAGTTGCGCGTTAGTGATATTCAAGCTACACATAGAAAAAAAGTAGCAAAACCAAATAATCCCAAACCAAAGCCATACACATTCAAGCGGGGCCTGATTGTTGCAGGGCTTGTTTTTATATTTATTCTTACTACAATCGCCTGGTCTCACGATCAGTTTACAGCCAATACAACTGCTCTAGCTAGTGATCAGAACTTGGTTTCGGTGTATTACGATGGTCAAAACAAAACAGTTGCTACTGGCGCTGCTACAGTAGGCGAAGCTCTAGATAAAATGGGTATTACTCTTCAAAAAGGTGATGTTGTGGAGCCTTCACTTGGTGAGCCAATAACTATGGGTGTAACCAATGTTAATATTTATCGTGCTTTTACTTATGAAATTATTGATGGCGACAAATCAATTTCTATTACATCTGGTTATCGTACACCCAAAAAAGTCATTGAACAGGCTGGAATCAAACTTTATCCTGAAGACATTGTAGAGACTGAGAGGGTTGATGAATTTGTGCAAAGCCAATCGGTAGGCCAACAACTTGTTATAAAAAGAGCTATTCCGGTGACTGTAGTGCTTTCTGGTCAAACTTTTGAGTTTCGTACTCACGCCAAAACAGTCTCTGAACTTGTCTACGAAAAAAGGCTCAATGTGAATGCGAGCGATGGAATTAATGTGCCTTTCGATAGTCAGATATATTCGGGCATGAAGGTTATTGTGAGTCATACATCTCAAAGACTCATTACCCAAGAAACCGAAATCGCACCCATCACAGTTACTCAGACAGATGAAACTAAACCCACTGGCTATAATCAAGTACAAAATCCTGGATCGCCAGGTAAAAAAATAACAAGTTTTCTAGTTACCGAGGTAGATGGCATTGAACAAAATAGGACGTTGTTTGAAGAAAAAGTTACTATTGAGCCAGTAGCTAAAGTAGTAGTGGTGGGTCCGGCTACTCTAAATACCGATGGTTGGGCTAAGCTACGTGCTTGTGAATCTGGTGGAAATTATGCCAATAAACGCAACCCCAAATATCGTGGTGCATATCAATTCGATTTTGCTACCTGGAACAACTATGGTGGCTACTACGACCCTGCCGATGCTCCACCAGCCGTACAAGACGCCAAAGCACTAGATACCTATAAAAGACGTGGCGCTAGCCCCTGGCCACTCTGCGGAAGATTTCTTAAGTAGAATAATTATTATATTAATATTGAAGTTTAAATATACATTTGCTTGCAAGTTGAACTTTATTACTTAATACTTGAAGATATGCCTAGAACTAAAAAATCACTTGGTCAGCATTGGTTGTTCGACCAATCTACACTCCGCGCTATTATTGATGTTGCCAAATTAAAAAGTGAAGATACAGTTTTAGAGATTGGTCCTGGCAGAGGGCCTCTCACCGAAATGTTGGCTGAGCGTTGTAAAAAAGTAGTTGCCATAGAAAAAGATAGTGACCTGGTGCCTGGTCTAAGAGCACAATTTGCGCTTAAAAATAATGTTGAGATTATTGAAGAAGACATTCTGAAGTTTAAGCTAGATCTATTGCCTCCCAAATATATTGTTGTAGCAAATATACCTTATTATCTTACCTCTATATTATTAAGAAATTTACTTTCTAGTAATAATCCTCCCAAAAATATTATCTTATTAATACAAAAAGAAGTGGCTGAAACTATTGTAGCCCAACCTGGTAAAATGTCGACATTAGCAATAAGCGTACAGCTACTCGCTAAGCCTCAGCTAGTTGTTATAGTTACTAAAGACAAGTTTCAGCCTCCACCAAAAGTTGACTCTGCAATTATAAAAATTACTCTATTAGACAATCCAATAATTGACGTAAATCCAGACGTATTTATGCGACTGGTAAAGGCTGGTTTCTCACAGAAACGCAAGACGCTTAGAAATAGTTTAGCCGGTAGTTTACATATAAAAGGTAGTGTTGCCGAAAAGTTGCTCATAAATGCTAAGATACCACCAAGCACTCGCGCACAAGAACTAAGTTTTGCGCAGTGGAAAAATCTTTATGACGTTGCTTTAAGCATACTCTAGCCCTAAGCAGTTATGCTAAAATAAAACAATGAGTTTAAGTAGGATAGTTAAGCGACAAATGCACGGTGGGCTTGCAATAATATTAGCTGTAAGCGTACTATTTGCGGCACTACCATTTCGCACTTTCGCCTCTGAAGAATTTAACTACAAAGTATCGGCGGTTTATAGAGTACAATCAGACACTACCACCAGAGTGGAGGAAACGTATAGTGTTTCAAATAATGTCGACAATAAGTATCTTGATGGCATACAGTTATCAACCCCAATAGATGATGCCAAAAATATATCCGTAGAATATTCAGACGGTACCAGCGTACCTTTTACAACCGAGCTAAAAAAATCTGAAAGCCAAGGCTATAGCTATAATTATCTACAAATAAATATAAAATTTCCTAGGCCGAATACCGGTAGAGGACTTAATTGGCAGTTTATAGTAAGCTATAACACCAATAAACTAGTAGAAACCAAGGGCAGTGCCCATACGGTCAGTATTCCGGCAGTACCCCAAGAGGGTAATAGTGAATATTCTGTAATGCTTTATGTACCGGAAAACTTCGGCACACTCCATACTACGGGCGTAAAACCCACAAGCTTGGGCGTAAAGAGGGGGGAGGCAGCTTATAATTTCGGTGATAAGTCGCTCCTCAAGAAATCAGCCCTAATGGTTTTTGGAGACAGTACAATTTATGAGGTTAATTTTAATTTTCCACTTCAAAATGATTCTAGCTTTAGCTCTACCTACACCGTTACTTTACCGCCCAACACAACTGGCCAACAAATTATTGTTCAAAAACTTGATCCACAACCGAAATCTACTAGGTTAGATGGAGACGGTAATATATTGGCTGATTACGATGTGCCTGCGCATACAAAAATAAATGTTAGTACAAATATTATTGGTCTAGTAAGCTACATCGACTACAACCTTGCTGCTAGTGGCACAAAGGCTGATATTCCCAAGAACTTAGTAAGTGCTTACACTAGCCCACAACCCTATTGGCCTGCCAACGACCCAACAATAGTTGCCAAAGCCAACGAACTAACCAAAGATAAGAAAACTGTCGCTGAACAAGTTCGAGCTATAAATGACTATGTGGTAAGCAAACTTAGTTATAACAATGAAAAGATAAAATACAACATTCGACAAGGTGGCCTAAAAGCTCTTCAAAATCCTACCAATGTAGTTTGCCTAGAATATTCTGACTCTACTATTAGTCTATTACGAGCAGCTGGCATACCTGCGCGTATGCCTATTGGCTATGGTTATTCTGGAAGCCTTAAGCAATCAAATTCGGTAAGTGATTCTTTACACTCATGGGTTCAGGCCTATGTTCCTAACGTTGGCTGGATGAATCTAGATCCAACTTGGAATGAAAAATTTGAGAACTTTGGCTCTAGCGACTTAGACCATTTGGCTTTTGCAATTTGGGGCATCAAAGACAATGCACCTGCACCAGTTATGCAGAATGGTAACGACACCAATTACCAGTACGAAAACACCACCATTACATATAAGAGTACACCGCCGATTTTACAAACTAATAGTAAAATGTCTGCACAAAAGTGGTTGATACTGCCTTTTGTGGCTATTGCAAGATTTCAAGTGCAGTCACCTAGCGATACTGCCGGAGATAATTATGAGATCAACACCCGTCAGGGTACAAAACTAGATAATATTATCCTAGGATCGCTGGCACCTTCTCAAAAAACTACCAGATGGTTGCTAGTGCTTGGTAGTTATGCCTGGGGAAGCTTAAGTGCAGATTTTACTCAAAGCGGTAATGCCTCGGTAATTTTGGCTAGTACAAAAATATCCCCCCAAAGCTGGCCAATGTGGGTAGTGCTTTTACTTATTACTGGAATAATACTTATAAAATTGATACAATCGCATGTACAAAAAAGAAATAAATTAAACCGAGTTAACTCCAAGCCTATACCGACAATAGATTCAGCTAATTCAAAAAAAAGCAATAAAAATGTCAAACAATAGATTCTACGTAACCACCTCTATAGCTTACGCAAACGCAAAGCCTCACATTGGCTATGCAATGGAGTTAATACAAGCTGATGTGTTAGCACGCTTTGCGAGAGAAGAAAATAAAGAAACCTTTTTCTTGACTGGCACAGACGAGCACGGTCAAAAACTCTTAGATGCTGCAAAGGTTGCCAACCAAGAACCTTTGGTGTTTGTAAATGAGTTATCTGAAAATTTTATTGATCTCGCCAGGAGACTGAATTTATCAAACGACTACTTTATTCGCACTACCGATACTCGCCATAAGAAAGCTTCTCAAAAGATATGGCTGGCTTGCAAAAATGATATATACAAAGACACATATTCTGGTTTGTATTGCACTGGTTGCGAACAGTACTATACTGCTACCGAGGCTATTGATAACAAATGTCCTATACACAAAACAGAACTAAAAAAACTAGATATGGAGAGTTATTTTTTTAAGCTTAGTAAATATCAAGATCAAATAATTGATCTTATAGAAACAAATGATCTTAGAATAGTTCCTGAAAAGCGTCGCAATGAAATGCTACAGTTTGCCAAAAACGGACTTGAGGATGTTAGTATATCTAGACCAAAGAGTCAGTTGAGTTGGGGGGTAGAGGTGCCAAACGATCACGACCATGTAATGTATGTTTGGTTTGATGCCCTTACCAACTACATATCGGCGGTGGGCTATGACGACGATAGTACTATGTATGACAAATTTTGGCCAGCCGATGTGCATATTATAGGTAAGGATATTGCAAGGTTTCATTGTTTACTGTGGCCAGCAATGCTACTAAGTTCTGGTCAAAAGACTCCACAAATGGTGTATGTGCACCCATTCATAAATTCCGGCGGACATAAAATGAGTAAGAGCTTAGGTAATGTAGTAGATCCTATAGCCTATTTAGATGAATTTCATGTTGACGCCTTGCGCTACTATTTACTACGTTACATTCCTTTCGATAACGATGGAGACTTTACGCGTGAAAGGTTTGTAGAAGTGTATAACTCCGACCTAGCTAATAATTTAGGAAATCTTGTAGCCCGCACCGCCTCGATGATTGAAAAATATTGCAATGGTAAATTTGACAATATCGATACCGTGCCAATTACTGGCTTAGAAGACGACATAGCTACTTGCTCTTTTAATAAGTATCTAGACAAAATATTTGCTCGCCTAGATAACCTCAACACTTCTATAGAGGAGAACAAACCATGGCAACTAGTAAAAAGTGACACCACCAAAACCAAAGAATACTTAAATGGCTTAGCAAGTGAAATAGTCTCAATAGCAAAGGCACTTAAGCCCTTTTTACCAGACACTTCAGATAAAATTATTAAAATATTCTTAAGTGGAGTGATAAATAATTCACCAGGAGTATTATTTCCTAAAAAGGAGGAGTAGTAATGCAAAAAGATAAAATATTTGATTTGGTAAGATTTAATATTTATGCAGTGGTATCGACTATTAATAAAGCCTCTCAGCCTGAATCGGCACTTGTAGGAATATCGCACAATAGTAAGCATGAATTAATTTTTGCTACCAGCACCAATACTCGTAAAGTTGAAAATATTCGTAACAACCCTAACATTTCGTTGGTAATTGGAGGTAGTGATGGATCACTACAAAGTGTGCAAATCGAAGGAGTAGCGAGGGTGTTAAACCACAAAGATGCAAAGGATTATGCCAAAACACACTATGAAAAGATTCCGAGTGCTAGAGAACACCAATTTACACCTGGAGAATGTTTTGTTGTAGTTACTCCGATGTGGGCTAGATACACAAGCTACCTTAGTCCTATACCTGAAATATTTGTGGAGCATTTTGGTGCTGATTGATAGCCATGCCCATATTCATTTTGATGACTATTCTAATGACTTAGAACAGGTACTTATTAATGCCAAAGATAATGGTATAAGCACAATTATAACTGTTGGCACAGATCTTGAAGACTCAAAAAAAGCTACGAATTTTGTGTTAGACCCAACAGTAATTGCCAAGGCCAGTGGGATTAAGCTTTACTCTACTGTAGGCGTTCATCCACACGAGGCTAGTCTAGGTAAAAAAGCTTTTCTAGGTATTGAGAGACTGGCAAAAGATAGCAAATACCAAAAAGCGATTGTAGCAATAGGTGAGTGTGGACTTGATTATTTTAAAAATCACTCTACCAAGCGTGAGCAATACGATATGTTAGAGATGCAACTAAAACTAGCCCTAGATTGTGGTTTGCCTGTTGTGTTTCATGTAAGGGATGCGTGGGAAGATTTTTTTTCTATAATCAAAGGTTATCCAAACACGAAAGGGGTTATACATAGCTTTACTGGACACATAAACGAAATATATAAAGCCAACGAAATAGGCCTATTTTTTGGCTTGAACGGTATAATGACTTTTTCGAAAGATCAAGATCAACTAATAGCGGCTAAAACCATTTCGCAAAATAGAATACTCTTAGAGACAGATTGTCCATTTTTAAGCCCGATGCCGTATAGAGGTAAACGTAATGAACCTAGTTACTTAGAAGCTACGGCAAAGTTTTTAGCCAAGCTACGAAGCGAAGATTTTACTGCGTTTGTAGAGCAGACATCAAAAAATACAAAGGAACTTTTTTCTATATGAGAGGTAGAGTTTACTTAGATTACGCAGCTGCAACGCCATTAGATAAGAATGTAGCCAAAGCCATGCATGATGTAGAACATGTAATTGCCAACCCTTCGTCGCAGTATACAAGTAGCAGAGAGGCAAATAACTACTTGTCTTTAGCTCGCAAACAAATTGCTATGTTTTTTGGGGCCAATACTGAAGAAATTATTTTTACCAGTAGCGCAACAGAATCTAATAACCTAGCAATATTGGGTGCTGTTAAAGCAGAAAAAAAAGGTCATATTATTTCTATAGCCACAGAGCACTCATCTGTTCGTGAACCACTAAATTACTTAGCTTTGCAAGGTTACGAGATTGATTGGTGTAATGTCGATAAACATGGCAGGATTGATAAACAAGATTTAGAACGAAAACTTTGTTACGACACCAAATTAGTAACTATTAGTTATGCAAATAGTGAAATAGGCACAACACAGCAAATATCCAAGATTTCTGCCATTATTAAAAACCACGAGCGTTCAAATGGTACAAAGGTAATTTTTCATTCTGATGCGAGTGCCGCTGTTCAGACTCTTAACTGCGATGTAAGTAGACTTGGAGTAGACCTATTGACTGTAGGAGGGGCTAAAATATATGGGCCAAAAGGTATTGGGGCGCTCTATGTTAAAAGAGGTACTCAGCTCGATCCAATAATCTATGGTGGAAAACAAGAGAACGGTCTACGCTCTGGTAGTGAAAATATTAGTTTAGTAGTTGGTATGGCTCAGGCACTAAGCAATGTAAATAAAGAGCGTAAAAAATATGCAAGCTATTATCGAGAGCTATATACAAATCTCATTCACGACATCAGCCAAGAACATAAAGTTATTGAAAATGGTCATCCAAAGGAAAGAATATTTTCTGTAGCAAGTATCTGTATAGACGGAGCGAACGGCGCTGATTTGGTTGCTTATTTAGATGCGTCGGGCTTTGAAGTCTCTACTGGAGCAGCATGCGAAGCTACTAACAATATGCCTAGTCATGCATTGTTGGCTGTTGGTAGATCAAAAGCGCAAGCGCAAGGAAGTTTACGAATTTCCTTTGGTAAATCTACTAAACATAAAGATATAGATGAGTTTTGTAAAATTCTCAAAAAAACTCTAAATACGTTAGTATAGATATGTAAAACTATATATGAGAAAGTTTTTTATAACCATGCTAGTTATACTAGCCATAATAGCGGCACTACTATCAACGATATTTTTTGGATTGGGGTTTTTCTTAAGTCCCCAAACAGCCAATGTTGGCAAAGCCGATGCAATAGTAGTAGTTAGTGGTGGTCAGACTACCACTCGTGCTCAAAAAGGTATAGAGCTATACAAGCAAGGCTTTGCGAGTGAAATAATATTTTCTGGCGCAGCACTTGACGATGGTCCAAGTAACGCTTCGGCTATGCGCGAACAGGCTTTAGGCGAAGGGGTACCCGACAGCTCAATTCTTATCGATGTAGATTCAAAGAATACCTATCAAAACGCCACAAATACCAAAAGGTTATTGCTAGATACCGATGCACACAAGATTATCTTGGTCACCAGTCCATATCATCAACGCCGTACTCACGATACATTTTCTGCAGTACTGGGTAGAGATTATGAAATTCAAAACGTCAGTTCTTACGACGACAGATGGAGTAAGTCGCAATGGTGGAAAACAGATTTTGGTAAAAATATTTCTTTAAGTGAATTACAAAAGTTGCTATATATATACACCACGGGTAATTACCAATGAAAAAAGCTTTTGTAGGATTATCTGGTGGGGTAGATAGTGCAGTGGCAGCAGCACTATTAAAAGATCAGGGCTACGATGTAGTTGGGGTATATATGAAAAATTGGAGCAAAGATATCGCTGGGTACAAATGTCCTTGGGCTGAAGATTTGGCTAGCGCCCGCAGTGTTGCCGCTCATTTGCAAATACCTCTACACATATACGACTTTGAAAAAGAGTACTATCAAAAAGTCACGAGCTATATGCTAGACACATACAAAAAAGGTCTTACCCCTAACCCCGATATTATGTGTAACTCAGAAATAAAATTTAAGATTTTCTTAGGTCGATGTATTACTGATGGGGCTGATTACATTGCGACTGGTCATTATGCTCGCATGATTAATAGTCAACTCCAAACAGCTATTGATAAGTCTAAAGATCAAACCTACTTTTTGTATAGAATAAATCCAAAAGTGGCGAGTAGAGTACTATTTCCTTTGGGCAAGCTACTTAAAACCAAGGTGCGTGAGCTAGCCAAGAAACATAATCTGCCCAATTATGCTCGACCAGACTCTCAGGGTCTATGCTTTGTTGGTAATGTACCGATGAGTGATTTTTTGAGTGAATTTATAAGACCCAAAACAGGAGCTATTTTAGATGAAAATGGCAACAAGCTTGGTGAGCACAATGGAGCTTTTTCATACACTATTGGTCAACGTCATGGCTTGGGTATAGGTGGCGGTAAGCCATATTTTGTTTACAATATAGATGCTCAAAAAAACATTGTATATATTACAAGTAACGAGGAATCACCATTACTAAATAAGTCAGAGTTTACTATTGATGACTGCAATTGGTGGCAAGAACCCAAACATAAATTAGAAGTACGAGTGCGCTATAGAAGCAAGCTCAAAAAATGTGCGGTCACTCTAAAGTCGAAAGGGGTTTGGAGAGTAGTGTTAAATGAGCCAGAAAGAGCCATTGCACCTGGCCAGTCGGCAGTGTTTTACGATGGCGATATTGTTGTTGGGGGTGGAATAATAAAATAAAACACCCTTGTGGTTACAAGGGTGTGATTTCGTACCAATCAACATCTACTTTGAGTTTATCTCTAATATCTTGAATAGTCCACGATCTCTCTATATCAAGAGTATGCTGATTACAGACAGGTATTAGTAGTGACTCGCCACGAATAACATCAGAGATACCAACAGAGCTTTTGTGTATAGCAATTTTACTAGCCATTACTGATTTTTCGGGGTGCTTTTTTGCACAAATGTAGCAATGCTTGAAAAACTCAATCGACAAGACTTGCTGTAAAGCTGCTCTAAAGCCATTACTTGCTTCTTTGATTTTGCCATACATATTACAAGTTAGTAAAACTCTACTTAATAGCTTTCCGGGCATTTCAAACCCCGCTATAAGTTCGTCGAAAGACCTTAGTCCGTAAAAACCACATCGGCAGTCTTCTTCTGGTGGTGAATGAGATTCTTCCTTGAGATGTTTGTAACAAACTGCTTTCTCTCTTAGGCCATAAGTAGTAGTGCTATTAACTATTGGCCTAAAAACTAGACTACCGGTGTCTTCTTGGTAGTATAGTCTTGCAAATTTTTTTGCGGTAATACTCTCTGGCACTGGCGTGTTACTATCGAATTTTTCTTTTTTACCAGATTTTATTAGAGACTTACCATGCTTAAGGCGTTGCTTGTAGTAAGGGTAAATATCTTTTGGTAGACCTAAAATTTTTCTTCTAAAGACCATGACAGATAGCACTGTAACCGCTACAATTAGCCAGGCGATAGCAAGAAAAATCGTAAAAGTGTCGACGATAAATATTAGAAGACTTACAATTGTATCTTGTACTGCTTCTGAGCCACCAGACCCACTAGCTTGGCCACTATAGTATTTGAATCCTAAGTAAGATCCAAAAGCAATAAGCGAGAGAAGTGAGTAAATATGAATATCTTTTAGTCTTTTCGAGTCTTTGCCTTTCTTTTTAGACATCTACTGGAACCTTCTCTGGCTCTTCTACTGGGTTAGGTTCGCGTGCCGGATCATCTACTGGTATCTCGGCAGGACTATCAGGAACTTCAACAGGATCTATCTCAATAGTTCTACGTGGCTTGCCGATATCGGCCATTGTGTATTCCTTTTGTTGAGGTGCATAAAACAAATCATTTATAACATATATATTAATCATTTGCAATCGTTATATATGTTATAAAATAAAATCCCCTAGATTTCTAAGGGATATTTAGATCCACGCCACCTCGGTACCAAGACCATCGGCAACATCTTGAATTGTAATTATTCTTTTGGGACTGTGCTTTTTACACACTGGTAGAACTATTCTGTTTACATCGAAAGGGCTTTTATACACTGCAAAGCCAATAGCCTCTCTACGTCTATAAAAAGGTTTGTGTCGACAGTAAATAGTGCAGAAAGCACATCTTTTTTTTGCAAAAACTTTCAGTACACGCTGCTTTTCTGAACGATACCCAAAGATACTTTCTACTACTTTGCCATAATGCTCTACTTCTAAGATAAAGAGTTGCGTACTAGCATTTCTGCCCGGTCGCCAATTACCCTTTATTTTTGAGAGCAAAGATCTCCTCTTTATTCCATAAAAACCACAAAGGCAGAGGTTGTCTGGTGAAGGGTGATTGTGCCCCGAGCGACAACGTGCCACGTCGGTAGTAGAATAATTGATTCGATATTGATCTTTGGTACAGGTACTGGGGATGTAGGTATTTACCGACTTAGTAGAGTAGTCAAATCCCAACATAGCGTACTTATAAGCTCTAACTGGCGATTGATCGTCAATCTTGTTGAACTTCATGCCTAGTCTACATATCGCCCAATAAAACGGCATAACTATATACCATCTAAGAGCGTAGAGTGTGTTTAGACTAAATATTCTAGCAATCCTACTTGTGGAGTTATAGAATTTATCTGCAGCTTTGTCGTTTGCCATTACTAGGCCAACAACTAATGCAACTATAAACCAAAAAACCATACCAAGTAGTTGTAAGACTAGCATAAACATCTAAGCTACCTTTACTACCAATGTCTTGTTCCTTTTTTAGAAGGTGCGAATCAGAGTATTTATAACATAGTTACATCTTACTTGCAATATCGTTAACTGCTTATGCTATAATAGAAGCTATGAATTCGCTCGAATTTCATAAAAATAAAAATATAAGCGTTTTGACGGCAACAAAAACAAAATCAACGGTTGATTTGTATCATATTCTACCAATAGTTAAGCGTAACTCAAAAGACAACCTTGAAAAATACGACAAGCATGTTGCAAAAAGTGAGTTTGCTACTCAGAATTTTTATCGACCCAGAAGACATTTTAAGCTTCAAACCACATCCTAAAAAGTCGTTAGTATGAACCCCCAAATACCACCCACCCAAGATAGTTTTTCAGACCCGTATTTGCAAGCTCAAAGCCCTGCTCCAAATAATTTAGCCAAAGTAGCAATTATTGTGGTCGTGGTATTAATGCTCGTAGCACTTATTGGTGTCACGGCATATTACTATTCACAAGCCACTAAGTTTAAAAAACAAGTTGCTAGCCTACAGAGCGAAGTGGGCGATCTGCAAGCTAAGAACAAAGAGCTAGAAGAGTCGCTAAATTCGGCAAGCTCTAGCAGTAACACTACTACCACTCAGAGCTCGCAGTTTTTTGAGATAAAAGAGTTTGGCGTAAGATTTAAAAAGACTGCCGATATTGCTCTACCTATTTATGTTGCCAATATCAATAATGGTTCAGCTCCATTTTCTAGCCAAGGCCTTATGAATGCTGCATATGTAGATGCCGGTAAAAATGGTAGTTCTACTACCTGTAATCCTTCCGATAACGCCATAGGTGAAATAGTAAGAGGTAAGGCTGGTAAAGAAATCAACGACACCACAATAGATAAAGTACAAGATGCGAAAAAAATTGGCGAATTTTTCTACATTTTTGTGAGCCCAGAGTCGGATTGTTCAGAAACCGAATCGGTAAAAACTATAGAGCAAAAACAAATTTCAGCATTCAAAGCAGCATTTAAAACCCTGGAAGCAATTCCTGCTTCTACAAAACAATAAGAAAGGAAAATTATGGAAGAACAAATTAATGTACCCACCCCTCAACCTCAAGTCCCTCAATCTGAGGTGATGGCTCCGGTAGAATCACAAAAGAGCGGAAAAATCTGGATGATTATTGCTATTGTAGCAATTATTGCCCTAATAGTTGTAAGTGCTTTTGGTTACTATAAATGGCAACAGTACCGCACCAAGGTAGGGAATCTTGGTGCCGAAATAAATGCTCTCAAGAGCATGGTAAGTGAACATGAAGAAAAATTGAGCGATAAGAATGTAGTTTTGAATATGGCCAAAGCTAGTTGCGAGTCACAAAAAGATCCTACAACCAACAAAAATTACACCTTTGTAATTGGAACTGTAGGAACTTCTAAACAAGACGTTGAGTTTTCAGACAATAAAGAGTCTGCTCGTCTAATAGCCAGTTGTCAGCAGGGTTCTACCACAGTGCCTGGCAGTTCTAAAACCTATGTATTTAAAAAACTAGATGGTAGCTGGGCGCTGGTAATTACTACTGCTTCACCAATATCTAAAGCTACTGGACAATCATACGATCTACCAGCTGCTTGGTTTCAAGCTAGTACTACAACCCCAACTACATAAAATAACTAAAGAGGTAATAAATGGTACAGAAGCCAACACATAAAAACAATCTCAATCCACTCCCCACAGAACATACAGATAGCTCAGCTAAAAGCTCTAAATTATGGATTATTTTAGCTGTAATACTATCCTTTGCTCTAGTTGCAGTATCAATTTATAGCTATATGAACATAAAAAACCTAAACAAGAAAGTAACTGACCAACAAGCCCAAATAACTGAGCTACAAAACAAGAAAAAGACTCTAGAAGATGCTGCTGCCGCAGCTGCTAGTGCAGCCACTACCGCTGCTACCAATGCGCTTACCAGCTCAAACTTTGTAGAGGTAAAAGAATTAGGTTTTAAACTACCGGTAACCGATGGTATCAAAGATTTGCAGTACTTTGTAAATGACAAGACTGTATTTTTCTCTACCAAATCACTTATGAGTAGTGCATGGGGAGCCGATAGTAGCGATGCAGCAAAATACTGTGCTCCAGGAGTTTTACCACTTGGTGCAATATCTAAGTTTTCAAATACAACCGAGGCTGGCCCTACAGAACAGAAAAATCTGGGCACATTTGTATTGGGTTATTCACCACCACAAGCAAACTGTTCAAATAACGCCGCCACAATAGATTTACAAAACAAGCAAAAAGCAGAGCTACTAAAAGCATTCTCAGGGGCTCAAAAACTGTAAAACTAGAAGATTAGAAATTAGCTCTCAACCTGTTAATCTGCTATAATTATCTGCATGACAACTGCAGAAATACGTTCTAAATTCTTAGAGTTTTTTAAAACCAAAGATCACGTAGTTATACCCAGTGCCCCGGTGGTACCCGAACACGACCCAACTGTACTATTTACTACCGCCGGTATGCATCCACTTGTACCGTACCTTTTGGGTCAACCGCACCCACAGGGTAAGAGGCTAGTAGACTCTCAAAAATGTGTGCGTACTACCGATATAGAAGAGGTGGGTGATGCTACACACCTAACATTTTTTGAGATGCTCGGCAATTGGAGTTTGGGCGACTATTTTAAGGCCGAGTCTATTCCGTGGAGCTGGGAGTTTTTAACTAGCAAAGATTGGTTGGGCTTAGACCCCCAAAAACTCTATGTATCTGTCTATAAAGGCGACGGTGAGGTGCCTAAAGACGAAGAGTCTATTGAGCTTTGGATACAAGAGTACCAAAAAGCCGGCATCGTAACAAAAGAGGGAGACCGTATACTAGCACTTGGCCGAGACGACAATTGGTGGGAGCAGGGCGGTGTAGAAACCGGCCCAGCCGGACCCGATACAGAGATTTTTTATTATCTCGGTAGTGATAATAAACCCAAGTTTGATACCGAAAACCCAGACTTTGTAGAGATATGGAACAATGTATTTATGGCTTACCAGCGCCAAGAAGATGGTAGCTACACCGAGCTTGCAAATAAAAACGTTGATACCGGTATGGGTATGGAGCGCATTGCGGCTGTTTTGCAGGGCGTAGATAATGTTTACGATACCGATGTGCTCAAGCAAATAAAAGAAGCTGTAGAGTCTTATGCTTTAGAAACTCACAAAGAAATATTTCAAGAAACTAGCCCAGAGTCTTCTTTGCGTGCGGTACGAATTATTACCGACCACACTAGGGCTATAACATTTATGGCTGCCGATGGAGTTGTGCCTAGCAATAAAGATGCTGGCTATGTTATGCGACGCTTGGCTCGCCGAGCCATACGAGAGGCCTTAGTTATAGGTATACACCAAGGTTTGTTTGAAAGAATTGCGCCAAGAGTAATTTCGTTATATGAAGACGTATATACCGAGTTGCAAAATCCTACCGAAATAATGAATGTATTGCGAAGAGAAGAGAATGCCTTTCGTCAAACACTTACTAGAGGTCTAAAAGAGTTCGAAAAAATGCTCCGAAATAAAAAAGACTTGGGCGGTGAAGATGCTTTTACACTTTATGACACTTATGGTTTCCCTAAAGAATTAAGTATTGAAGAGGCCAAACGTCAAAATATTGTGATTGCTACAGATTTTGAAGCCGAGTTTGCTAAGGCAATGGAAATACAAAAGCAGCGTAGCCGAACTGCGAGTGCTGGGCAGTTTAAGGGAGGGTTGGCAGACGATAGTGAAGTTGTAACTCGTTATCATAGCGCCACTCATTTAATGTACAAAGCCTTGCGAGAGGTGTTGGGTGAACATGTAATGCAACGAGGTAGTAATATTACCGCCGAGCGAATGCGGTTTGATTTCTCTCATCCCCAAAAAATGACTCCAGAAGAAACTGCTAAGGTTGAGCAAATAGTAAATGACACAATTCAAAAAGATTTGCCTATGAGTTTTGAAGAACTACCTAAAAATGAGGCTTTTGCACAAGGCGCGCTTGGAGCATTTGGTGAAAAATATCCAGATGTTGTTAAGGTATATACAGTTGGTGACCCCAATGGTGAATATTACAGCAAAGAAATTTGCGGTGGCCCCCACGTAGAACATACTGGCGAAATTGGTAAGTTTAAGATTGTAAAAGAAGAATCTAGCTCGGCCGGTGTAAGACGTATAAAGGCTGTGTTGGAGTAGAGTACCTCGAATAATCTTGTTGGTAGGTGTATAATATAGGTATAAATAACTAGGAGCACCATGCCAGAACAAGTCAATGAACCAAAAAAAGACGACACCAAACTATCTGAAGCAGTAACACCTGCTGCTCCTCAAAAAACCAACACCCTAGCTATAGTTGGTCTTATAATGGCTTTTATTATTCCTTTAGTAGGCTTTATTTGCTCAATTATTGGCATCTCTCAAACATCTAAGAGAAATGAAAAAGGTAAGGGCTTGGCAGTTGCTGGGCTAATTATATCAATAATTAATATGCTTATTACGCTAGTAGTTATTATCATTATTATAGCTGCCGCTGCGAGTTCAAAAATTACCCTAGAGAGCTTTACCAATGCTAGCCCTAATTACACAGTTATGTACCCTAAAGGCTGGACGCGCGAGGCCGAAAACCAAGATGGTGCCCAAGGCTATATATTTAAAGATGCCACCTCAGACAATACGGGTAAGGTTTATGGTCAGACCGAGATAGTTTATATTGCAGCTCCTGCAAACGGCTATAAATCTGATGTGCTAAATGCTATTCGCGATAGTATTAAATCTAAATATAGTGGTTCTGAGGTTGTCTACGAGTCACGCGATACGGTAAATGGGAACGATGTATTACGCCTAATAATTACTTATAATGGTGAAAATGGTAAGATTAAAGCTAAAATCACTATACTTAAAAAACCAGACAACTCTGTTTACACCCTGGTTACTCAAGCCCCAGTAGAGAACTATCAAAAATACGAAAATGCTTTTGACGAAATTCACAATACCTTTAAACCTTAATATCATTCTGTGTACACATAAACCAAAAGGAGGATTGTATGGCTGGTAGAAACATTGGATCAGAACCGTCTAGTTCTGACGAGGGTAGTAACAACGAAGGTAAGCCTAGTGTTTACGATCAATTACGCGAGTCACTCAGAGAGCAAAACGAACTACCCGAAAAGATCTTTGCGGATGAAATTCAGCCACACGACCTCGGTGTTGGAGGTACTGAAATAGTATTGCAACGACACGGTAAATACATAACAGAAGTATCTGACCCAAGAGTTGGAAGTCTTACTTTAGAGTCAGAAAACGACCAAGAAGATAAAGCCAGAAGTTTTGTAGAGGGTTTGTTGTCAGAGATTCCAGAAGATGAATGGGATACACTTGACATACTAATAATTGCAAGCGACACACAATATATGGGTGGTGGCAGAAGAAGTTTAGAAACCGCAACCGCTGTACAGAAAGGTATGCAAGAAGCCCTTGAAGACGCTGGGCTCGGTGAAGATAGAATTATTAATAATACAACTCCTGTACGCACCCTTGGGGGTCAATTAGCAAAGGGTCAACCTCGCATAGAACCTCGCTTGAGAGAACCCCAGGCTTTTGACAAAAGTCCTGAATATATAGACATGCTAGAAGAAAAGCATGGTAAAAAGACTCAAGCTTTTTGGATAGCATTCGAAGGTGACCATCATGCAGAAGAGAGGGTTGCGATGGGAGCAGAGGGTCCAGATGATATTGCCGATAGAACGATAAGTGCAGTAGATACTTTGGCTCGTTACGCCGAAGCATACCACAAATCACACCCAGGAAGAAGACTAGTTATTTGGGCTGCCACTCACTATGACACTATAAGTCCTTTAGTAAAACGCGAGATAGCTGGTAAAGAGAAGGACGACACTTTCTTAGTTGATTACGGCGCAGGCATAACTATTGATATACCCCAAGAAGGAAAAGCTAAAAGTACAATCGCAGGCAAGCAGTACGAAGTTCCGCTAAAGACTAGAAGTTAAGTATTCCGCTGCTTCACCAACTGTTTCGAACTTTGGCACACCCCTTTTTGCCCACTCTTCTATCGCAGCTCTATGACTCTGTACACCTTCAAGTGCATCTGATTTTGCACCTCCATCGTAATTTGTTTCTTCACGGTGTTTTATCCATGACTTATGTGTTTCCCAATCAGGAATAACGATTGCATCTGGTGCTAACCATAAATTAGAAGCACCGAGTATCCAAAAGCCAAGTTTCTTTGCTTGCTGGGTAACTACATCGCATCTTGCGTCTATTTCATTAATTGCCTCTAAAGACTCAAGCCACCAGTCATTATTAGGGTGTGCATTTGTAGCTTGCCATAAGTCGTCACCATCAATCCACTCATTTTTATCCTGGTTCTTAATAAAATGTGTTTTTCCTGCACCAGACGGGGCTAGAATGAAAAACCCTTTTTTGTGTGTTTCGTATTGCTTTTGAAATGCACCATATATATCGTTGCCATCTTTAAAAACTAATGGTGTGTCTGGATCTAATAATTCAAATGGACCGGCTATGTTTATTGTCATTTTGTATCCTTTTTATTTAGATTAATTATAGCTTAAGCGTTTACAAAATAAAAATCCCTAAAAACAATATTAGGGATTAGACTATTAGGTGTTACTTATAGCTACTATATTTTTGCGATCGTCTACAGGTAACGCTTTTACGTAGAACAAGAGTATATCGTTACTACTAATCACTCTTAATAAAGATTCTTTTGTATATTCTACAGCCATCTCTTCAGCAGCATCAGAGCTAGTGGCGTCGATGTATACATCAAAAAACACAAAATCACATAAGGTATTGTAGGTCTTTATCTCGCAATACTCTCTTAATAATTCTAAAATATCTGGAAACTGTTCGGTCGAGAATATTCTGCTAAAACGTAGGTCGGATATTTGCCATTCTACCTCTACTCGGTAACCCGGCACGTAGTAGCTCCTAACTATATGGTACAAATATTAGAAAATAATATCAGAATAATAACTATATGTAAATTTTAAGGTAGCGTAAGTGCACTACGTACCCTCATAAGAGAGAGTCTGTTTTGTGAACTTTGAATATAGCCATCTACTGTTGTGACGGCAGTGCGGAATCCGGCTTTTTTTGCCAAATCAACAGTAGTGTTATTAAACCTGCCATAAGGATAAGCCAAAGAGGTGATTGGTTTACCCAGTTCGGTCTCGAGTATTTTTTTACTCTCAGATATTTCAGTCATTTGCTCTTCTGGTGTTAGAGAAGTTAGATTGGGGTGGTTGAGGGTGTGGGCGGCGATTTCTATAGAGTTGGATTGCGCAAGCTGTTTTAGCTGTGTCCAATTCATATAGTCGTCACCACAACTAAAATTTGAACGTGTAATGCCAATACATCCGAGCGATTTTGGGCCACCGATAATCATATAAAGAGTTGCTTTCATATTGCGCAACCGTAATTGATCTAGAGCATGAAATTGATCGCTAAAACCGTCATCGAAAGTAATTATTACGGGCTTGTTGGGTATGGTATCTATACCATCAAAATAGTCTGCTAACTGATTCATAGATATAGTGGTATAGCCCTTAGAAACCAAATTATCTAGTTGCTGAGCAAAATTGCTTGGAGTTTTGTGGTATATAAGGATGGGTATAGCTCTTGGTATGGATGCTTGAGCGAGTATGTCTTGCGAGGGCTGTTTGGTAGCCTGTTCGACCGGAACCTCAACATTGATCATTTTGCTGGGCTGAGTATGGATAGGCGAGTTGGTTTTATTGCCTAATATAATGTTTTGCCTGAGTATTTGAAAAATAACTACAACACTTATTGTGAGTAATGCTGGCAATAAATACTTCTTAATTATCGTTGTTTTACCAGGAGTGATTCTGTGCATTGCCATATTATATAGCAAAAATAGTTTTTGTTGATATTTTTATACGCTTGCAGGTGGAGTGGGGTTAACTACTGGAGATGGATTACTGGGGGTTGATTGGTTGAGAGGAGATGTGGGTGGGGTAAAAACTGGGTTTGGTTGATTGGGTTTTGCACTAGCCGGATTCACAAAAGGCGCTGGAGCAACATATGCCGAAGAATATGGCGGTGGGGCGGCCTCTACAGTGGTAGGTGTGGGAGATTTTTGTGTAGCAGTAGGAGCTGAAACTACATTTGTACTACTGGCTTGTTTTTGATTGGCGTCTAGGTCGGCTTCTATCTCTAATAAGCGATTGTATTTAGCTACACGCTCGCCTCTAATTGGAGCTCCTAGTTTAAGCCCCATAGCACCTACACCATATGCCAAATCAGCTATTAGCGAATCGTTGGTTTCACCGCTACGGTGACTAATAATTACCTTGGCCTTACTAGAACGAGCTGCTCTAATCGCTTGAAATGTTTCGCTAAAAGTACCTACCTGGTTGGGTTTAATAATTATTCCATCGAAAAGTTCATCGGCTTGTAATTGTTCTATTTTAGCCTTATTGGTAACTGTAAAGTCGTCACTTATTATTAAAAAGGGTTTGTTTTGGCCCTTCATACCTTTTATTATTTCGGTACCTTCTAGATCGGTTTCGGCAAAAGGGTCTTCAATGGCATATAAATTAAACTTAGCATCCCAACCCTGGTAGAGCTTTAGAAGATCAGAAGCATGCAAGCTTTGAGTTTCTATATTGTATACACCATCCTTAAAGAACGTATTGGCGGCAGCATCTAGGGCGATATCAAATTTTGAACTCATCTTAGTATTAAGTTGTGATAAAGCCTCCAGTATTACCTCTGTACTAGTACCAATTGGCGCAAGACCTCCTTCTTCGCCTACCAGTGTAGCCGAAGGACCATAAAGGTTCTGCATAACAGTTCGTATGGTGTGATACACCTCATAAATTGTTGCAATACTTGCGCTAGGTGCGTTGCTTTGGGGTATTACCATGTACTCCTGTATATCTAAGCCAGGTGCATGCATACCACCACCTATAATATTTGCGAATAGCCTAGGAAACTCTGGACTTGTCTGATTATGCTCTGCAATGTACTGCCACAAAGGTTTCTCGCTAACTAATGCGGATAATTTAAGGTACGCACCAGAGAGCGCCAAAAGAGTGTTGGCACCAAGGTTCTCTTTTCGCTCAGAGCCATCAAGTGCAATCAGTAGTTCGTCAAAATCTTCCTGTTGATCTAAAGGGTAGCCAATAAACTTTGGGGTAATGACGGTATTTATGACTCCAATACAACCTTGTACGCCATTACCGCCGTATGGGCCCTCACCATCACGCTTCTCAGCAGCCTCGAATTGACCCAAGCTGGTTCCAGCTGGCACCCCAAAGCTCGCTTTAAGACCATTGTCTGAGTACATCATTACTAAAAGAGTTGGCTCGCCACGAGAGTCGAATATTTGATAAGGAGTAATTTTCTTGATTGTCATATCTTTAGAATGTCACTTATAGGTTATTATACCATAAGTATTTTGTTAAATTAACGCCAAGTACCACCCCGTTTAAGACTATTCTATATAATGCTTATGTATTTGTCAAAATAGTTTGACAACAGGGTGTGGAAAACTATTACAAAAAGTTGTCAAAAAAACATAACAATTTTATAGATAATAAAAACCCCAAACCAACAGGTTTGAGGGTATATTTATGCTGATTTGTCCAAAGCTACAATGTTTGAGCTAACAGGCTTGAGTCCAATGTTAACTTTTGGATTTATCTTAATGATGTAATTCATCCAGGCAATTACCATATATTCTCGCCGATGCCAGCCCAAGCTTTTATCGCCAAAGGTGCGTGCTGCAAACAGAGTAATGGCCATTAGCAGAATTGCTGTAGGGTCGGCCGGAAAATATACCAACCCCACCCAACCAATTACACAGGCCAACATTTGCAAGTTGAATTTAACTTTACCAGCAGTAGACGCACCAGGGTCTCGAAAATCTGGAGAGTACTGTTTTACTTCATCTAAAAGCTTACGGAAAGGCCCTAGCGAAAGCCTAATGAGTTTTAACTCAACATGCAGGCACCATATAGCAAGCCCAAAGGCCACCAAGCAAAAAGCTATTGAGTACTCAAATAAGCTACTAACACAATAGATCAAAACTATACACGCAAAACAGAACTTGTCAGATGCAGGGTCGAGGCGACTACCGAATTCTGTGACGGCGTCGAGGTCGCGAGCGCATGGTCCATCTAGAGCGTCCAATGCTATTACTAGTAGCATTGCAATAAACCAGTAGGTAGCATCACTATGACTATTGGTGTGAATAGAATTGGCTAAGCCATAACACACAACTACAATAGCTGGAAACCTAAACCAACTCATGGCGTTAGGAAGTTGTTTAACGAATCTTACTAGCCAAAACTGCTTGGTTTTTTGACCAAACCAAACTAAGGCTAGTGCCCACCAGTTTACAAGCAACTTAGTAATTACCTCGAAAGTAAATTTAAATGCTTTTACTGCTTTTGGGTCTTGGCCGTGTAGACTTGGAAAGTACCACAATCGCGCAAGCATATTTTCCTTTCAATACAAGGTACAGAACTGTTAACTAGTATACCGAGTTTATTGTGAGCTGCAAGCCTGATACAATGAGCATAAGGATTTTTAATAAATACATGAAACTACCTGGCTTCAAACAAAAGAAAAAAAATGGACAATTCTTGGTTTCTCTTGATATTGGTACCGAATATGTCAAGGCACTTATCGGTCAAATAAAAGACCACACTGATTCTGCAGGTAAAACCTATCAAGCTGTAGAGATAGTAGGTGTTGGTCGTCAACGCCAAAGACTTACCGATATGGCTGGTGGAGCAGTTACTGACATTGCTGGTGTAGTAGAAAACTGCGATGCAGCCTTGCGTAGAGCTGAGGAAATGGCCCAAACTGTTGCCAAAGATGCAGTTCTTGGTATTGCTGGAGAGTTGGTGAAGGGTGGTACTACAAGCGTTAGTTATCGGCGAGCTAGACCAGATGTAAAGATTGACCAAGCCGAACTAATGGATATTATTGACCGCATTCAGAAACAGGCTTTTGACGAAGTTCAAAAACAACTTAGCTGGGAGACTGGTAAACGTGAGTTAGAGGTAAAACTGGTTAATGCTGCAGTGGTAGATGTGCATATCGATGGTTATAGAGTAACTAACCCAGTTGGGTTTCAAGGTAAAGATGTAACTATCCAAATTTTTAACGCCTTTGCGCCTATGGTTCATTTAGGAGCTTTACAAACGGTTGCTGCCGACTTAGACCTTAACCTTATTAATATTGCCGCCGAACCTTTTGCTGTAGCTAAGAGTGTTGGGGCTGACGACAGTACCGAATTTTCGGCTATTTTTATAGATATTGGGGGTGGTACATCTGATATTGCCGTAGTAAATAATGGAGGAGTAGAAGGCACTCAAATGTTTGCTATTGGTGGGCGCAGTTTTACTAAACGCATAAGTTCTAGCATGGGAGTAAATTTTGATGAGGCCGAAGATCTTAAACTAGACCATACCGCCGGCAAGTTAGACGGCAAAAAAGAAAAAGCTGTTACCGAAGCTCTAAAAAGCGACGTTGATACTTGGCTAAGTGGAGTAGAGTTGGGTTTGGCCGAGTTTGAAAGTATCGAGCACCTACCCAATAGAATTTTGCTTTGTGGAGGAGGCTCGGCGCTTCCTGAGATAAAACACGCTCTTACTGGCACTGATTGGTACAAAGGATTACCATTTACTCGCAAGCCTACTATAGATTTTATTCATCCTTCACAGGTCAATAGAGTAATAGATACTACTGGTCAACTGACTAGCCCACAAGAAATTACTCCAATGGGTCTGGCCAATCTTGGCCTAGATATTATTGGCTCTCAAAGTGTGGGTGAAAATGTTTTACAGCGTCTAAGTCGCACACTTTCTTTGTAAGTTAAAAGCCCTGCTGTGAAGCGGGGCTTTGGTTTAGTAGATACACTGGAGTTACTTGTTGGGAAACTCCTTGTAGAAATCCTCTGGTTTCAAGAAGGCATCGACCATTGCCCAAATCCATGCAATCGGATTCCACAAGCCAAAAGTAACAATTGTTAATGCCAGGTTGAGCCAAAACTTCCAAGCATCGCGCTTGTAGGTGTAAATCCAGGTGAAAAATCCCAGAAATACTGCCAAGACAATAGCGACGGTCTTGTTTTTAGGTTGAGTAGGTTGTACTTCTTCAGGTATATCAGTAGATACTACTTGGCTAGTAACCGGTGTCTGGCTGGTCTGTACAACGGCTGTGGTTGTACGCCCCGCCTGTACTGTAGCGTTAGAGGCTGGCCAATGCTTTTCCATAAACGCTTCCATGGGGTCGGTAGGCATCTCTCTCCTTTTAGGTACGTCTTAACAGGTTTCGAAAATCCAGCTGTATTATAGCATAACTACTTAAAAAACACAAGTATAATATGTGTGTCACAACAAAATGCTCAAGCTCGTTATATTTTGGCAGGCATTTGTCTGCAAGCACAAGCCAATTACGCTATAATATTATATATCTATGCCCGAAAATACCGACCCCAACGTAATATATCTTGAAGCCGACTCTGAAATAACCGAGGCTATTGATAAACTCAAGAGCAGCCATGCTAGTGAGGTTCGTTTAGCTGTTCCAGCGCGCAGTACTATGCTACAAAGCGCAGTAAATCTTAAATTACTGAAAAAAGCAGCCTCTAGCAGCCATAAAAAACTTATTCTAGTTAGTACCGATAAAGCCACTATAAGCTTGGCTGCTGGGTTAGGTATTCTTATGGCTCACAATGTGAAAGCCGAACCGAGTATTCCAGAGGCGCCTACCAGACAACCAGAGCTCACCAAAGAGCCAGTTGTACTAGAACAAGAAGAACCCTCAAGCCAAGCGCAATCAGAACCGTCGTCGAGTAAGTCTTCTAAGTCTTCGAGCAAAAGTGGTGCTTTTGAGAAAAAGCATATTTCACTAAGTGAAGACGACGAATCTATCGACGAGACCTCAAAACCCAGTCGTAAAGAAAAGCGAGCCAATAAAAGCAACGAACCAAAAGTCCCTAATTTTATGGGTCTCAATAAAAAAATTGCCATCTTTATAGCAGTGCTAATGGCGATAATACTATTTGGCCTAGCTTATGTATTTTTACCAACCGCCAAGATTACACTTATAGCCAAAGCTGTAAAAACACCTGTAAATGTTAAATTTACTCTAGATGCCGGTACAAAAAAATCAGATTTTGAAAATGGAGTAGTAGCAGCTGATCAGATAAGTACTACCAAAGATCTTAGTGCCCAGTATAGCGCAACAGGTAAAAAAGATGTTGGCGCCAAGGCGAGCGGCACTATATCTATTCGTAATTGTGATGACACCAATTCTCACCAGTTGGCTGCTGGTAGTACAGTGAGCTCTGGTGGCAAAAACTTTGCTACCACCCAAGCCGTGACTATTCCGGCCGGAAGTGCTGGTGGTGGTGTGGTGACATGTTCGGCAGCGGTTAGTTCTAATATCACTGCTACTGCATCTGGCGACAGCTACAACCTAAGTAGTTCAAATTTCTCAATAAGTGGTTTATCTAGTCTTTATAAGGCTACCGGAACAACTTCTGGTGGTACCACCAAGGTTGCTACAGTAGTGACTCAAGCCGATATCGACAAAGCCAAAACAGATATGATCAACTCGGCTACTGAGAGCGCCAAGCAAGATTTGCAGACTCGAGGTAAAGACGACCAAAAGGTATTTGTAGAAACTTTTCAAAGCGAAGTAAGCAATATTAACACCACTGCCCCAGCTGACACCGAAAGTTCTGGTGGTACTGTTAGTGCTAGGGTGAAATACACCGAGCTAGCTGCTGCCAAGAACGATCTAGATAAGCTTTTTGAGGCTCAAACCAAAACTCAAGTACCGGGTAACAACCAGATATACCAGACTGGTGCCACAGACGCCAAATATACTGTTGTTAAACTAGAAGGGACTGAGAAAGCAAATATGCAGGCAACTAGCAATGCCTACTATGGACAGACAATCGATACTAATCAGGTTGCTCATGACGTAGCAGGTAAGAGCAAAAAAGGTTTAGTAGAAATTGTTCAGCCCAAATACTCACAGGTAAGTGGGGTACAGGCCGAGACAACCCCAGCCCTACTACCTTATTTACCATATTTTGCTAATCGCATTACTGTAGAGATTAAGGTTAGTACTGATCAATGACAATAATGGGTTTTGATTACGGCTTTGCTCGCATTGGGGTGGCCTTGGCTATAAATGGCGAATCAAAACCACTTATCACTATTAATACACCAGATTTTTGGGATAAATTGCCGGAACTAATTTTATTACACCAACCCACAAAGATGGTTGTAGGGTTACCCAGAAATTTAAGCGGTGAATCTACCAAGCAGACTATTGCGGCAAAAAAATTTGGCCAAGAACTTCAGCAAAAGACCGACCTAACCGTAGATTGGCAAGATGAAGCTATGAGTACGCAAAGAGCACTTGATCGTCTTGGTAAAAATGCCACCATATCAGAACGCAAAAAAATGTTAGATCAAATTGCCGCCCAGATCATTCTAGAAGATTATTTAGCAAACAAAACAATATGAACCCTACAAACAGACCTACCAACCCAACTCAGCCTTCTTTAGAAACTACCGTTGTGCCACAGAAGCAACAAGAAGAAAACAAGAGTAGTCTCAGCCCAGACCCCAAAAAGAAACCTTATTTTAAGTTTATATTATGGGTTCTAGGCATTGTTATTATAATTGTGTTTTGTATTATCGCATGGTTTGTAATGGCTCTAGGCTCGGTGCGTTCAGATATCTCTATTGATGGCGAGTTAGTTGAGGTCAAACAAGGTGATAGTTTAGAAAGTATTGCTACCGAGCTAAGCTCTAAAAACCTTATAAGCGACAAAAATGTATTTGTACTCTGGGCTAAGTTTGGTCCTGCTCACGGACATTTACAACCTGGTCCTTATCTTATTAAGCCTACTAGCTCAATTAGGCAGATTGTGGCAGACATGTCGGCTGGCAAAATTGCGGTGTATAAAATAACTTACCCAGAAGGTATTACCCTTAATGAAATGGCCAAGCGTTGGGCTGCAGCGGGCTACGGAGCCAAAGACGACTATATTGCTGCCACCAAAAAGCTATCTTATGATTTTGATTTTATTCCTCAAGTTTCTAAGACAAACCCCGAAGGCTATCTTTTTCCTGCTACCTATACTTTTACACCAGGTAGTTCGGCCGAGGTATTGGTAAAAAAACAATATGAGGCTTTTAGGGCCCAAGCCGAACCATTACTACAGGGCAACCGTCCAGCAGGTCTAAATAAACTACAGGTACTCACGCTAGCATCGATTGTAGAAAAAGAAGCTCTAACTACTGCCGACCGTAAACTCACCGCAGGAGTGTTCCTAAACCGCTTAAGAGACAATATGAAGTTAGAAAGTGATGTAACTGTAAACTACGCTACTGGCAAGACTATTACTAGCCCTGGTGATATCTCAATAAATTCTCCATATAATACCTATTTTGTTAAGGGGTTGCCACCTACACCTATAAACAATCCTAGTACCGATGCGATTGAGGCTGTTATGAACTTTACGCCATCTGATTATATTTTCTTCTTGGCAGGTGATGATGGCAAGGTTTACTACGCCAAAACCCTACAAGAACATAACGAAAATATTAAAAATCACCTCTAAATTTTTACCAAAAAGTGCCCAAATTACCCAAATTTACCTGTTAATAGCTATATTATACCTTCATAAAGGCAAAATATGCCACTTGACCATCATTTCGAGCCCGTGTTAGTATAGTGAGCGTACTCTTAAGTAAAGATAAGCAGTAAAACGGATACTCCAGAAGTGGTTTGTGGGCTTATCTTCACTCAAGTGTTCCTACGAGAAATTTATCAGATTAGGGAATTAATAATTAATAACTTCAGGTCGAAGTTCCTAGTCCCATTTATTGGGAGACAGATAAATCGTAGAAGTCCGTCATTTGACGGAGGGAGAAATGTATTAGTATAAAGAGAATGGGATTGCCCCTTCAAGTGCGTCGTGAAAACTTCACGGGTGTGGGACAACCAGAAACTTTTGCCAAAACAAACACACTTACTGGATCCCCTATTACAAACAATCAGTATTCCTCAGTAAGTTCCCGAACTCACAATCTCATACAGACAATAACTACAGCATCAAAAAATGCCTTTTTTGCTAAACATGGTTATAAAAGACTAGCTATTCACGCTAGTGTTATTGCTATTGCAATTATTGCCGTAAGCTTTGGTCGCGTGAGTTCACAAGCTAGTTTGATTTCTAACGGCGTGAGTTCGTCAGACGATAGAGTATCGCTTATTGCTACAGGTGCAGTATTAGCCAATGGTACATCTGCTATGGTAAGCGACGATGTCAACCAAAAAGCCAAAGATTTAAGTTCCCTTAGCTCATTACCAACTGCTGGCGATGAGTTTTTAGAGAAAAAACAACCAGTAGTAACTGCTGGTGCTCCTACACGTGATATTCTAGAGTACATTGTAAAAGATGGCGATACTATTAGCTCACTATCTAGTAAGTTCAATATAACCTCAGACACTATTAAATGGGCCAACAATATTGTAGACGAAAACAGTATTAAACCAGGTGCAAGACTTACGATACTACCCGTGTCGGGTATTATGTACGACAGTAACGGTAATGAAAATCTAGGTGAACTAGCCTCACGTTATCAAGCTAATGCTGCCTTGATTGACAGTTTTAATGGACTTGAAGGTAAGTCGCCAATGGCCGGGCAAAAAATCATTATTCCAGATGGTGTAAAACCTAGCGAAATAGCCACTCCTGCTGCGCGTATTGCTGGTAACAACTCATCATCAATCGCATCGGCAACCACTGCCTATAGTTTGTCTGGAGCTCAAAAACCAGGTTCGTTTAGCAATACTTACGCCTACGGTTACTGTACATGGTATGTTGCTACCCGTCGTTATGTGCCAAATATGCTTGGTAACGCCAATCAGTGGCCTTACAACGCTCCACGCGCAGGCCTGGGCGTAGGTAGTACTCCTCGTGCAGGTGCAGCCGGTGTAACCCGTTGGGGCAACCACGTTGTATATATTGAGCGTGTAGATGGCGGTACTGTTTACTACTCAGAAATGAACGGCCCAGCCGGCTGGGGTAGAGTTAATTCGGGCAGTGGCCCAGCCAGTAACTTCATATACGTCTATTAATTTGTAAAACAAATATAAAACAAGCCCCGGGTAAAATAACCGGGGCTTTTGGTTTTGTAAAAGCTAAACCTTCTTTTTATAGACCGTTGGGTCTGGTACTAAGTCTTCACTCGAGACTGTTGAGCTAGCCTCTACCTTCTTTGATACACGAATAATTCGTTGGTATTTGCCACCTGGTTTTGGTCTACGAGGCCTGCCTTTCTTGCCTTTTCCCATCTGACGCTTGGTCATTATTAGCTGTCTTTTTTAGTGCCTAATACCGGCAAATAGAAGCGAATATTTCTTACCACTGAACCTCTGTAGAAGTTGCGATCTCTACTGCTAAGGTCATAGAAAGCAAATGTAACCGAAATCTTATTTGGAGTTGCTTTTATGCTTATAGCGTCATGTAAAGTCAATAGCTGAATCAACATCGCTCTGCCTTCATCTGAGAAGTGTCCTTCAGGTGAATCACATTCGAGGCTTAGTTTTGACCAGATTTGATCTTCGAGCCCTCTAGGGCGTGGATAACCTGCAAAAACAAACTTAAAATCGCCTCTAACATTAATAGTTAGCTGTACTTCTTCAGTAGCTACTACATCTAGATATTGTTTTTCTTCGCGAAAAAACTCATCGTTGGGTAGCTCTAATAGAGATGTCATCCATCAACCCCTTTTTGTAGGTGCGCTATTTCTAGACTATTTTATCAGTAAATGCTATAATGTCAAGATGTTTACAGATATAGCAACTATTAAAGTCCAGGCTGGTAAAGGTGGCGATGGCTACCTTAGCTTTCATAGTAGTCGTAGTAACTCCAAAGGTGGCCCTGACGGTGGCGACGGTGGTCGCGGTGGCGATGTTGTGGTACGTGCCTCTCACAATACCAGTACGCTTACCAAATATCGCACCAGCCGGCTCTGGAAAGCCCAAGAAGGCTCGGCTGGTTTTACCAATCGTCGTCACGGTAAAAATGGCGAACCAGTAGTATTGATAGTTCCACCAGGTACTATCGTGAGAGAAGGTGATGAAATTATTGCCGATTTGGTGCAAAACGATCAAGAAGCCGTAATTGCCAAGGGTGGCGACGGTGGTTTTGGTAATTGGCATTTTAAGAGCTCTATTCGTCAAGCTCCCAAAATGGCTGAGCTAGGCGAACCAGGTGAGACTAAAGAGCTAGTTTTAGAGCTCAAGCTAGTAGCCGATGTCGGCTTGGTAGGTCTGCCCAACGCCGGCAAGAGCACGCTACTATCTATGGTAAGTAACGCCAAACCCGAGATAGCCGGCTACGCTTTTACCACTCTAGTGCCCAACCTAGGAGTAGTAGATATAGATGATACCAGCTTTTTGCTAGCCGATATACCAGGTCTTATAGAAGGCGCCAGTAAAGGCAAGGGGCTAGGTGACGATTTCTTACGTCACGTAGAGCGCTGTAGGTTACTAATACATTTAATAGATATCAACTCACAAGATATTGTAAAAGACTACCAAACTATTCGTGGTGAGCTCAAAAACTACGCTATAGATCTTAGCGATACTCCGTTTATAGTAGCTTTGACTAAATGCGAGACCAAACCCAAAAACGAGGTTAACAAAATTCGTGAAACACTACTCAAAAACACTAATATTTCACCAGATAGGCTCCAGGTAATATCGGCCGTTACCGGCATGGGTCTTATTGGGCTTATGCGTAATGCCAACAGAATGTTACAAGATGCTCAAAAAGCCCTTAAAAAAACCAAAAAACCCCAAGACACTATGCCGGTTATTAAGCTAGATGAATCTTTGGGTTGGAATGTAGAAAAATTAGACGATAAATACTTAGTTACCGGTGAAGAGATAGAGCGTTTTGCTCGTCGCACCAATTTTAATCAACTAGATGGTGTAAGGCGACTGCGCGAAATACTGCGTAAAAAAGGTGTTTTTAAGGTGGCTACCAAGCTTGGTGCTCAAAAAGGTGACATATTTATAATTAATAGTAAAGATCTGCAATGGTAGAGTTTGAAATTACGGGAACAAAATTACGGTGCGAAACATTGCCAGATTTATTTTCGCCAAAAGGCCTAGATATTGGTACCAAGTTACTTTTAGAAAGTGTAAGTAAACAAAACTTAGTCTATCAGACTGCAGTTGATTGGGGTTGTGGTTGGGGTGCTATTGGTCTATGGTTGGCCAAAAGCAACCCAAGTAGTAGAGTTATTTGCCTAGATTCTGATATTGGTGCTGTTAAAATCGCTAGTATCAATGCTAAGCTCAATAATTTAGATAATATTGAAGTAATTGCCAGCCATGGATTTTTAGAATTAAATGATAATACTTTACTAGATCTAGTTGTCTCAAACCCACCCACCCATCGCGGTAGAGAAGTGGTAGAACAAATGATAGCTCAAAGTTTTGAAAAACTAAACAACGGCGGGAACTTACTAATAGTGGTAGAAGCACGCCTAAAACCCTGGGTAGCTAGGCAAATGAAGCAAGTTTTTGGCAACTACAAAATTATTAAACGTAGTACTAAGCACGTGGTTCTATTGGCTACAAAAGTGGTACAATAAGTATTAATGGAAGATAAGCCACGTCACCCCAAAAACAACCAAGAATATTTTAAAAAAGAGCTAGCTGCCGACGATATCACTAGAGCAGCACACTACACTTATCGTGATGGTTTTAGACTAGGCTTCGGCATATTTATAGGATTTTTAGTAGGTAGTTTGGCAGTGATAGTGGTGGTTTATTTATTTAACATAATCTTGCGGGCTTTCTAGATTTTTACACCGTTTTAAGGTATAGTTCTGTATGTCTAATATTATTGATTATTAGCTATTCTTATTCTTTTTCTGAACCGATTTATGAAACCAAGCAATGCTGTTTCGTAAATCGAGAGGAGAAATAGTATGCTATATGGAGCAAAATATATTTTTATTTTGCAAAAAACGATAATACTATTTGGACGAGGGGCTATAGCTCAGTTGGCTAGAGCGCTTGCATGGCATGCAAGAGGTCGGGAGTTCGAGTCTCCCTAGCTCCACCACTATAAAAGACTCTCTTTGTGAGGGTCTTTTATAATTGAAAACAGTATCAGTTAATGTTAATCTAGGTTGTACTTGGTTAAAGTTTAATCAAGCGTTTAAAATAACACCGCAAAAGGAGTGTGTTATGACACAGCTAATTCTCTTATCTACACTGGTACTTCTTGGTTTGCCTGCATATTGTTTAATTATGACTTTCTTAGAAGACACTGGCCCAAGAGAAGAGGATACTCTTTATAGAAGGTCTAATGCTTCACCAGATTTCAGTGAATCTAGTTTTTAAACTTTTTTTAACCCGCCGCCTTGGCGGGTTTTTACTAATAAAAAAGTCACGATTTTTTATTAGATACGTTGTATAATAAGTATGAAAGAAAAGATGGATATCATAACCAAAACTACCAAGAGTGCGGCCCAAAAAGCCCGAGAAGCAGCTGGTCAACAAACCAGTGGATTCTTTGATTTTATAAGAGAACAAGGTGTAGTAACTCTCGCTGTAGGTTTTATAATTGGTGGAGCAGTAACTAAGCTAGTAAACTCGTTTGTAGTAGATATTATCAACCCAATATTGGGTTTGTTCTTAGGAAAAGTAAACCTTACTACAGCAACTTTTAAACTAGGAACAGCAACAGTTGCTTGGGGTAACTTTGTTTCATCTCTAATAGACTTTTTTGTAATTGCTGCTGTGGTTTATTTTGGTTTTAAGTTCTTGCGTCTTGATAGAATAGACATAGACAAGAAAAAACGTGAAAAAGAAGCCGAAGCCGAAGCAAAAAAAGAAGAAAAGGCCGAAAAAACTAATAACAAAAAGAAATAATCATAATACTTACGATTGACTACTGGGTGGGTTCAACAGTAAACTATTGCCTGTAATTGCACCTTCTATAAGATAGGTATTTTACTGTGAGCCCAAAAACAATCACTCATCTACCCTACGTTGGTGTCACTGGTTTTATGAATAGGGAAGAAGTAAATGAGCTTTTAAATGGCTTTGAGGGCATTGGTCTTGACGCCAAAGTAATGGTCGGTGTATTAATTAGCGACACTACCCTGGGCGGAAAACTAAATAAGCACCCACATAGCTTTCCTAAACGAGAAGATATCGCAACGATATTTACCGATCACAATGTTGCACTAAATCTACTTCACTACAATACTCACGACACCACAGACTTAGCTAGTCAGTTGGTAGAAGCTATGAAGTGGGGTGGCCCTAATTGCCAGGGTTTTCAGCTCAATATTGCTTGGCCAGACCCAGGCGAGCTAGTAGAGTTTAGAAAACACTACCCAGATGCCGTAATTGTATTACAAATTGGCAAACAAGCTTTTGAAGAGCTTAATGGCGATATTGGTCGTCTAGCTCAAAAGCTTAGTATTGAATACAAAGAGCTCATAGATTACGTACTATTTGATATGAGCGGTGGTGTTGGTGTAGATCTAGATATAGAACTCTGCCAAAGCTACATAAGTCACCTGACTAATCTCAACCTACACGAATGGTTTGGAATAGGTGTAGCCGGTGGTCTTTGTAGTGTCAACGTACTTAGCCTTGGAAGACTCTTCTCTATATATCCTGAGCTATGCATTGATGCCCAGGGTAAGCTTAGAGACGACCAAGGAAAGCTAGATATAATTGAAGCTTACGAATATCTACTGTACGCACTAATGTTCTTTCATACTTAAAAGATAGGCCAACCTCGACAATCACGTCGGGGTTTTTTATACTAATTATGGCTAAATTCCGAAAGAAAACACATAACTATGACCCAAAAACACCTAGCAGTCTTCGCATCTGGAACAGGCAGTTTACTCAAGGCAATCATCGATAGCGGGTTACTAATTGAGCTGGTTGTTGCCGACAGGCCATGCAGAGCGATCGATATTGCAAGAAAAAGTAATATAAAAACTATCATATTAGAACGTACCGACTTCAGTAAGTCTTTTGACAGAAAGCTTTATTGTTAGAAGTTATTCAAAATAGTAACTGAGTACGATATTAACGTTATTGCAATGGCTGGGTTTATGACAATATTGTCGGCAGATTTTTTCAAAACCTATAAGGGTATAATAATAAACTCGCACCCCTCTTTACTACCTGATTTCAAAGGCCATAATGCAGTAGAGCAAGCACTTGCTTCTGGAGTAGATAAAACTGGCTGCACAATTCATATAGCTACTGCCAAGGTAGATACTGGCGAGGTACTAGCCCAAGCTGAAGTGAGTATTATAGCAACCGACACCGAAGAAACTTTACATGAGAGAATCAAGCAAAAAGAAAGAGTGCTTTACCCTAGGGTACTAAAGTCTATTCTAAAATAACACCAACAAATGCCCATATAAAATATATAGGCATTTTTTTATTCGAATATCAATTCTTATTCTGCTAGACTATGTAGTATCAATTATGAAAAGCATTGCTAAAAAAATAATAATTTCTCGGCTTAATACAAAAGTTCGCAAATTACTAAGTAGTCACAAAATAACTATTATTGGCGTAACAGGTAGTGTGGGTAAAACATCTACTAAGTTAGCTATTGGTCAAGTATTGAGTGCAACCAGAAAAGTTCGTTACTCGGTAGACAGCTACAATACTGATATTGGAATTCCACTAAGTTTATTTGGGCTAAAAGTGCCTGCCAAACTATGGGATCCACGTGCCTGGAAGAAAATATTTACCCAAATAGATAACGAAATTGCGCATTATAAGTTCGACACTGTTGTGCTAGAATTAGCCGACGACGAGTTTGTAATGATGAAAAAAGTCCTACAAATTGTAAAGTTAGATATTGGAGTAATATCGGCGATTGCACCGGTACATATGGAGTTTCTAAAAGATATGAAAACCGTAGTGCATTACAACTGGCAAACAGCTGCTAATGCTAATAAAATTATCTACAATGCCGATAGTAAAGAACTACGAAAAAAGGCCTATAAAACCGGCACCATTGGCTTTGGCATAAAGCATGGCGCCATACGGTTTGAGAATATCAAACGTAGTAAAAATGGTTGTTTGCAAGCAAGCCTAAAAATAGGCAAAAACAAACACACTATTCACACAAGAATGATAGGGGTGCAAAATCTCTATAGTCTTTTGGCCGCCGCTGCAGTAGGACACGAGCTACAAATACCTTTTGAAGCAATATGTTTTGAACTATCTCACGTAGAACCAGTGTCTGGCCGAATGAACTTACTAAGAGGTATTGAAGGTACTCGCATAATAGATGATAGCTACAACTCAAGTCCAGACGCTGCCATATCGGCTCTTAATACCTTAAAAGAATTGAAGGGACGACACATTGCTGTGCTTGGTAGTATGAATGAATTAGGCGACCAATCTACGCCTGCTCATCAAGAAGTAGGTACAATGGCTGCAAAAGTAGTTGATTTACTGGTGACGGTTGGTAAATCTGCAGAAGAGGTAATGGCGCCTGCCGCAGCCCATGGCGGTTTAAAAAATGACCAAATCAAGGTTTTTAGAACCCCATATGAGGCCGGTCACTACCTAAAAGGAGTAATAAAAAAAGGCGATGTTATACTTGTGAAAGGCAGTCAATCTGGGGTTTACACCGAAGAAGTTACTAGAATACTTCTCGACCCACAAACCAATGCCGAAGAGGTTTTGGTTAGACAGTCTTCGGTTTGGAAACGACGTAAGAAAAAATCATTTTCGCTATAACTACTCTATCTAAAATATGAAAAATTCAAATTTAGACTTTCAAGACATATATCTTAATGTTAATCACGTTTGGCAAGAAGATCCGGAGCATCATATTCCAGCGCAAGAAGCTCGTAAAATTTGTGCAATTGCTGCTATGAAGATAGTTATTGATTATTTGCCACCGTCTAGTGATAAATCTATTAAACTTGTCGAAATACGAGAGTGGCTACTAGCTCACAATGGTCTTAATAGAGACAGTAACTGGCTTCACTCGGCTCAAGTCGATTATCTTAAGAAACTAGGCTATATACCGTGGCGTAGAAATTGGAATATAGAAAATCCTAATCCTACCAAGTTAGCAAGAAACGAAGACTATTCTATAGAACAAGAGAGTGAGCTAAATATGCAGGTTAAAAATGAAGATAGTATTGATGAACTAAATGATAAAGTCAAAAATAGCCTTATAGAGAGTTTTCGCCACAATTGTCCAGTAATAGTAAGTGTTAAACTCAACTTTGACGACCATGGTGAAAATCATCAAATTGTTTTAAACGGTTATCAAAAAAACAACACCCACGACTATTTTTACTACACCGATCCAATTGATAAGCCAGAAGAGTATAATGCCAGGCAAAAAATTACTACAGAGAGATTTTTTCGCTACTTCAACTACCTGGCTATTTTTACCAAGCCGTCTTGACACAGCAGTTTTATTTTGCGATACTTGTGCTCATGAAGTCTTTTGTTACTAAAAACATTATTGTTTCAATTATTAAAATCACTCACTCCGAGGCGGTTAGCTAGCTATATAAGAAAAAACAAAGAATACCAATGAAACCGCCAAAAGAGGCGGTTTTTTGTTTTTCTGAATCGGTGTAGAAACCATTCTACATCGTCAAGAAACACAATCGCACCTTATGAGAGGAAACAATGTCTAGTTTTTCAAACTTCGCTACCCACAATCTTCCAGATGTCGATCATCCACATCGTTCGATTACTGCCGATGTAAAAACTGGTCGAGCACACGGTTTGTATCAGTGTGTAGTAACGCTACCAGAACACCCTAGTAGAGCAGACATTTACAGAGCATTTTCTGTGGCTGCCAGTTCACTAGCCGAACTAGCGCACAAATGGCAATATGAAGAAGATAGGTCTGGTATTTTGAGTGATACCAATAGCCAAGTTTCGTACCGCGTGACGGTCGACCTTAGAATGTTACCTGAAAGGCAGGGTGATACCAATGGCCAATAATCCAAAAGCGCAAGAAAAGCCACCAAAAAATGTAGACAAGACAGATAAGTCTAAACCACCATTTAGACAGTTGCCTGGTCGATACACTTTTGTATTAGATATTCGCAACGAGAGTTACGAGTCATCCTAAGAATGACAAAATACTCAACAACATCGCCCTATCCTATATTTTTTAGGATAGGGCGATTAACTTTTAGTTTGTTCTATAAAAAAAAACTTGACATTAGCTAATGAGATTGTTAATATTTTGAATGTGAAACGAATTAATATCCTAAACCTACTAGTTCTACTTCTGCCGAAGACGGTTGGGATTTCTGTAAGCTAAAATAATTTACCAAAAGCAATATCCAAACCGTCGAAACTATCGGCGGTTTTTTGTTTTTCAAAATCGGTTTCGAAACAATTCGAGGCCGAAAAGGGAAATAATCGTACCCTCAAAAAAAGAGGACAGCAATGACCACTCAAGTATTGCCAACCGAAGAACCTAATAAGGCAACCGACATCAATGCTTCTGATAAGGTAGTGAGAGATCAGGCCGAAAGTGCGGTTTTTGTAGTAACTAGAGTTAAGCCTAGTTATAGCAAAGAGCTGCCCGACGGTATAATGCCGTATGCCTAAACAAATTGTTATGCGTGATCTACGTCCAGAAATTCACTCCGACAGATTGGTGGCAACTGCAGAATTTGACCTAGATCATCGTAAGCCACTTGGTTACCAAATATTTAGAGCGGTAGAGATGATGGTAACCGACCTAAGTAGTAAGTTTGGTCGAACCCTTGGTATTAAATTACCTAACGAGCCAGTACAAATACAAATTCGTATTGTACGAGCTGTTCCTAGACCCAAAGATGCTGAACATCATCTGTAGGGTCGCTTAATTCCCTTGCGGGCATCGGCCCTACCAAAGCGCTGAACATCGCTTTGGTAGGGCCGCGCTCGAACACTATTTGTTTATTTTTTACAATTATCAATCAATACAAATTACCTTCAAATAAGGTAAAATAAAGAATATGAAAAAATATGACCCAGCAAAAATAGAGCCCAAGTGGCGCAAGCTTTGGCAAGATAGTAACCTTTATGCTGCTAAGGATAATGAGGGTTCAAACAAGCCATACTACGTGTTGGTAGAGTTTCCGTACCCATCGGGTGACGGTTTGCATACTGGTCATGTGCGAAGTTATGCTGCCCAAGATATTATTGCTCGAAGGTTGCGTATGATGGGCAGAAACGTACTCTACCCAATGGGTTGGGATGCCTTTGGTTTGCCAACAGAAAATTACGCTATAAAAAATAAAGTTCGGCCGGCCGACGCCACAGCCAAAAATATTGCTACTTTTAAGCGCCAAATGCAAGAACTTGGCTTTAGTTTTGACTGGTCTAGAGAGATTAATACTACCGACCCTAACTACTATAAGTGGACACAATGGATATTCTTACAGCTATTAAAAGATGGGTTAGCATACCAAGCAGAGATTGCAATTAATTGGTGTCCAAAATGTAAGACAGGATTAGCTAATGAAGAAGTGGTGAATGGCCGTCACGAGCGATGCGGAACATTAGTAGAGAAAAAACTTCTTAAACAGTGGCTTTTAAAGATTACTGCCTATGCCGATAGGCTTATAGAAGACTTAAAGACTGTTGATTATTTGCCACAAATTGCCAATCAACAGATAAATTGGATAGGCCGTAGTGAGGGTGCAGAAATAGATTTTGCCATAGATGGACATAATGAAAAGATAAATGTCTTTACTACCAGGGCTGATACGATTTTTGGAGCTACATTTATGGTATTGGCGCCAGAGCACCCACTTGTAGAAGTTATTTCATCTGAGGCCAACAAAAAAGAAGTTCAGTCTTACGCAAAACAAGCCAACTCAAAAAGCAACATCAATAGAATGGAAGAAAAAAATAAGACAGGAGTCTTTACTGGCGCCTACGCTACAAACCCAGCTACCAAACAAAATATTCCTATATATATAGCCGATTATGTTCTAATGGACTATGGCACAGGAGCTATTATGGCTGTACCAGCACACGATGAACGCGACTATGAGTTTGCCAAAAAATTCGGCATTGATATCACTCAAGTAATCGATGGGCCAGACGTAGCTAAAGAACCTCATATAGATGATGGTAATTTAATAAATTCAGATAAATTTGATGGTCTTAGCGTAGAAGAAGGCAAAAAAGCAATTACAAGGTGGCTACAAGAAGAGGGTGTCGCTAAAAAACAGGTTAGCTATAAACTTCGAGACTGGATATTTTCTCGTCAGCATTATTGGGGCGAGCCCATACCAGTAATTCATTGCGACAAATGTGGCGTAGTGCCAGTCCCCGAAGATCAATTGCCGGTTGTGTTGCCAGATGTTGATAGCTATGAACCGACCGATACCGGAGAGAGCCCACTTGCTAATATTACTGATTGGGTGAATGTAGATTGCCCTACGTGTGGTGGCAAAGCAAAACGTGAAACCGACACAATGCCTAATTGGGCGGGGAGTAGTTGGTATTATTTGCGCTATATAGATCCAAATAACTCCAAAGAGTTCGCAGCGTCAGATAAACTCAAATATTGGCTAATGGTAGATTTGTACAATGGTGGCATGGAACACACCACCCTTCACCTTCTTTATAGCCGTTTTTGGCATAAGTTTTTGTACGACAAGGGGTTTGTGCCAACTTCTGAGCCGTATGCCAAAAGACGTAGTCATGGCATGATATTGGCTGCCGACGGTACAAAAATGAGTAAAAGCAAAGGCAATGTTGTAAATCCCGATGAAGTCATAAGAAAGTATGGTGCAGATGCTTTAAGAATGTACGAGATGTTTATGGGTCCTTACGACCAAGCTATCGAGTGGAATGAACAAAAACTAGCCGGTGTATATAGGTTTTTGAATAGAGTTTATGAACTTACTCAAGATATGTGCACAACTTCAAAGCCTAACATCGAGAACTCTGCAGAAGATGAAGTATTTGAGACGCAAATTGATAGTAGAGTACACAAAACCCTGAAAAGGCTAGATAACGATATAGAGAGGCGCCACTTCAACACCATTGTTTCTTCACTGATGGAGTTAGTTAACTTTTTAAATGAACCAGTTAATCGTAATCGCTTGGTTGCAAAGAATTTTGAACAACTTGCTAAGCGTACAGTTCAGACTTTAGCCCTAATGCTTGCTCCTATTACTCCTTTTATTGCCGAAGATATTTGGGCAATGAGTGGTGGTGTTGAGAGTGTGCATTTGCAAACTTGGCCCAAGCACAACCCAGAGTTAGTGAAAGATGATGTAGTAACTATTGTTATACAAGTAAATGGTAAATTACGAGGTGAGTTTGTAGTGGCGCCAGAGGCAGGCTCAGAAGAACTCGAGCGATTTGCCCACAAAACCAATAAAGAACAGAGTATTACGGGGAATAGCGAAATACTAAAAGTAATTGTTGTGCCAGGACGCTTGGTTAATTTTGTTACAAAGTAGCTACTATTGTTTTTACTTTTATAGTTCAGCGTATTCTCAGACTAGAAAAGTAAAATATAGTTTGAAGTTCATAAATAAGATTAAAAACCATTGTAAAAGGTGTGTTTTTATGATACAATCATAGACGAAATGCCAATTAGCATTCTAGATCTCTCGCGCAAACCAAGCGGAGCAACCCAAACAGTTATTTGCGACTTCTCTTCTCTTGAAAATGTCGAATTGTCAAAACCAACTAATATAAAAGTTGAAATCACACAAATAAGACATGACTTGTTTAGTGCTCACGTTACGGGAGAAGTAAATATTTTACTTACTTGCGATAAGTGTCTAAAAAGCTTCAAACACAAATTAAGAGTTGATTTTATTGCAACTTTTTGTGATGAGCCCGAAGAAGAAGAGTGGCCCATAGAAAACAACCATATAGACTTAAGCGAACCATTACGTCAAGAAATATTGTTTTCATTGCCACCCACCTTACTATGTGAATCTAAATGCAATGGTATTCAAACAAATAGTTAATTGAAAGGACCAATTTATGCCAGTACCAAAAAAACGCCGTACTAGTAGTACTCGAGGTCAACGTAGATCTCACGACAGTCTTACACCGCTACAGCTAATGTACGAGAAGAATACCAAACTTATGTTGCCAAGAAAGCTTCACAAGGCTGCTAGCCTGGGTTTGGTTCGAACTAGACGTAATATTTAAGTAAAAATAACTCGCATTAAACCCCCAAAGTACGTTACAATTAAACCTAATAGATACACAAACTATGGCTTCAAATAGACACCTTGCACGCATTATCGCCCTACAAACCCTATACGAATATGATTTTCGTACCACTCTAGGTATTGCTGAGCTAAAAACTGATCTTAGTGAGATTACAGAGCGTAATTTAGATGTGTATTCAGAATCTTTAGAAGAAACCGATTTTGCGATTGATTTAATAAACGGTACACAAAAAAACCTAAAAAAAATCGATGCAATGATTTCACCAGCTGCTCCCGAGTGGCCAATTGAACAAATTGCCAAAGTAGATAAGACTATTTTGCGCCTCGCCGTTTATGAGCTTATGATTAAACGCGAAGTTCCGCCCAAAGTAGCTATTAATGAGGCAGTAGAGCTGGCTAAAGCATTTGGCGGAGACAACTCTAGTAAGTTTATTAACGGGGTGTTAGGTACAATATATAGACAGAGCGAATTTTATGAACCACAAGAAGATAAAAAACTCCAATCAGAAAAACCAACCAAAGAAGATTCAGCAGAATCAGAGTCTTTCGATACCCCAAAAACAGAACCTAAAGGGTCAAAGTCCGGCCGACAAGGAACGGATTCAACAACTCCAACAGAGCCAGATAAAGAACAGTAGACCCAACAAGAAAAAGCGCCACGCTAGACAGACTCCTCAAAGAGCAAAAGCTGTAAGAGAATATTCGAGTGGTGGAATAGTTTTTAGGGTAAAAGACCAAGAAATAGAAATAGTATTATTACAAGATTTGAAGGCTCGGTGGAGTATTCCTAAAGGACATGTTGAGTCTGGTGAAACACTAGAGCAAACCGCCATAAGAGAAGTGGGCGAAGAAACTGGCTTAAAAAGCCTTAAGATTTTAAGTAAATTAGACAAAATACATTTTTTTTATCGCATGAATAACAAACTTATTTTTATGACCAACTTTGTTTACTTAATAGAATCAACCAATTATAATGAGCAACTAGAAACTGAAGACTCTGAAGGTATAGTAGATGTACAATGGTTTGAAGCCGAGCAAGCTTATGATATTGTAGAGTACAAGGCTACAAAAGTTATAATACGAGAAGCTATAAACAGAATAAAAAAACTTAACAATTTATAATGGTATTTGATCAGTCAAAAATTGAAAAGATATTAGGGGTAAAGTTTAGTGACCCCAGTCTTTTGCAGGTTGCTTTTACTCACAGAAGTTATATTAACGAGCATCGTACCGTTAAACTTGAACACAACGAAAGAATGGAGTTCTTGGGTGATGCTGTTTTAGAGTTGGTTGTAACCGACTACTTATATCGAAATTATCAAAACCCAGAAGGCGAACTTACCTCTTGGCGATCTGCCTTGGTAAAGACAGAATCTCTAGCAGAATTAGCCGAAAAGTTAGAGATTGGACAGTTTTTATTAATGAGTAGGGGTGAAGCAAAAACTGGCGGTAGAACAAGACAAGCACTTTTAGCAAACTTAGTTGAAGCTACAATTGGTGCGATTTATTTAGAAAAGGGATATGATGCAGCCAAAAAATTCATAGAGACAAAACTAGTCACGAACTTAGAAGAAATTATTAAAACAGGCGCATACATAGATGCTAAAAGCCATTTTCAAGAGCTAGCGCAAGAAAAAATGGGTACTACTCCGAGCTATAAGGTGCTTAGTGAGGTTGGTCCTGATCACGACAAAACTTTTGTTATGGGTGTTTACCTAGGTACAAGAAAATTCGGTGAGGGCGAGGGTAGTAGTAAGCAAGCAGCCCAACAAGCCGCTGCCCTAAATGGCCTAGGTAAGCTAAAAAAAACTAAATAGTTGCCATAAAAGACAAGGCAATAAGACCAAAAAGCCACAAAAATTAGTATGTTGTGGCTTTTTGGTCTAAAATTACTTGTAACAGCTAATCGCTGAGTTCTTTACAAAGCGAGGTACCAAATGAAGCTCAAGGTACTAATAATATATGGCACTTTTGCGCCCAAAAGAGCAAAGTTCTTTTACCAATCACTTATAGATGCTGTAATATCAGTTGCTGGTGAAAAGTCAGTTTTTTATGAGGCTATACCTAGACTAGGACTGGGAGATATTGAGCAATCAGCTCACGAAATAGGTGACAAATATCTACGAAACTCCCAAGATTATTGGATAATCATAGGTCACTCGCAAGGCGGTATGTTAGCAAGCTTACTTGCAATTGAATATGAAGCTAAAGTAAGGGCGGTTATTCCAATTGCCTCACCGCTAGCGGGCACAACCTGGACCGATCCGATTAATATGCCGATCCGTTGGGCTGTTGAGTCTATTTCTCAAATAACCAGAGGTAAAGTACGTCTGCGACCCAAGTTGCGTAAGCTTGTTGCGCCCATTCCAATTGTCCAAAATTTAGCCACACATAGCGATATAAGCGAACAAATACTTGAATACCTGGCCAAACAAACTAGTGGACATCACACCTATTCAATAGTAGGTTTGGCTGATATGTTGGTCTTCCCACATCGTTCGGCTCATCCCGAGGGGCAACTCGTACATAACTATCTTATTGCTCCACAATCTGAATATGATTTGGTGAGCTCGCATATCCCGAGCAACATTGAACATATTTGCGACAAAGCTGGTCATATGTCTATAGTCAACAACCCGCTTGTTCATGCATTAATTGCTAAAATTATTGTTCAACATAGCGGTAGCCATGCCCAAGCATCCTAAGCTTGGGCATTTTATTGCCTATGTTTGGTTTTATCGGCTACAATAGATCAATGCGAGGAGTTTTGTAAATGCAAATAAGCAAGCTTGAAATAGCTGGTTTTAAGTCGTTTGGTGCTAGACGAATTTTCGAATTCAATAAAGGTATTACTGCAATAGTTGGACCAAATGGCTCGGGCAAAAGTAATGTTGCCGATGCTATTAGGTGGGTATTAGGTGAACAAAAAAACCGTCGGCTAAGAATAGCCAAAGCTGAGGATATTATTTTTTATGGAACTAAATCTACACCACAAGCGAGTTTGGCAGAAGTTATTTTGCATTTAGATAATACCAAAGGCATTATCGACTTAGATACTACTGAAATTGAATTGTCGCGCCGACTACTTCGCTCGGGCGAGAGTGAATATCGGCTTAACGGCCGAAAAACTAAGCTAACAAAGATTGAAGAGTTACTAGCCCAATCGGGTTTTGGCACACAATCGTATACAGTTATTGGACAAGGTATGATAGATCAGCTTCTAACGGCCACAGGGCCAGAAAGAAAAACTCTTTTTGACGAAGCGAGTGGAATTCGCCAATACGATATACGTCGCAATACAGCGCGTAGAGATCTTAATCAGGCTAGTGAGAATCTTGAACGTGTTAATGGAGTGCTAGCCGAGCTAAAACCTACAATAGCTATTCTAGAGAAGCAAGCCAAAAGCCTAGAAAAAGCCGATAAATTAAAGAGCGATCTAGAGAAGGCCCGCCACAGTTATTTAAGTGATACTTATAGTGATATCACAAAAAAAATTGCCAATATTGAGATTGCTATAAATAAGTCTCAGCTAGAACACAATCAAATAGTTGAGAAATCAAAAGAACTACATAGTAGAGTGAATTTGAATTTCAACTCCAACAAAGATAGCGAGATGCAAGAACAGACTCTAAAAAACTTAGAGATAGAACGTGACAACCTTACTCAAAAACTTTTGCTTACCCAGAGCGAACTCAATGTCTTGATAAGTAAGCAAAAAGAAATGCAACCTGCCAACAATCAAAGTCATAGTTTGGAGAACAGATTAAAAAATATCAACAAGCAACTTAGTTTACTAGAGGTAGACCATGACAGACAAAACTCAAAAATTAAAGAGCTAGAGTTAAAAGTTAGTAAGATTAATAAAGAATTAGGCGAGTTAAGCAGTAAGCTAAACATTGTGCAGAACAAACTACAAAAGAGTCAAAAGAAAGAGTTTGTTAATCACGCTCTAGGCCTTGTTCAGCTTATGAGAGTACAATTGCGACAAGGTACCCCAAGACAAGCTATTGATCAAACTATGCACAAACTTTCTCATATGTTAGAGTTGGCACTCGGTGACGATGCCGCAGTCATGGCAACTGAACTTATTCGATTACAAAATTCTATAAGTAACAGTATGGCAAGTCGTGAAGATATTATAGAATTACAAACCGAGAAAACTATCTTGCTTAGATCTATAGAGCTAGATATCGCCACTCTACATACCGATAAAGAAACTGTTTTGAGTGAAATAGAGAACACCAAAAAACAAACTGAAATATATGAAGATAATCTTAAAATGATTACCGATCATAAATTGCAAATTTCAAAGCAACAAATGTTACTTAAAAAAATAACTACCAAAATTACCTCTAAAAGAGAGGAATTTTATAACGCCTCTTCAGACAGCTTACCTTCTGAGATTGATGATATTGAAAAGTTAGCTAGTGAAAAAGCCCGGTTAGAATTTGCTATAGAGCAGGGCAAGAACGATAAAAAGCTTCTACAAAGTCAGCAAGCCGAGTTATTCAAGCAGGCTGAAGAATGGTTTGGTATAGAATATAAATTTAGTAATTCATCTTCTTCAAAAACCTCAAGTCTTAGTGATGTTTCACAGTTAGAAGCCGAGCTCAAAGCTTTAGAAGAAATCGACCCTCATATGATAAACGAAGCAAAAGAAACGGCTCATAGAATAGACTTTTTACAAACCCAAAAAAAAGATCTAGAAAAAGCCATAGTCGATACTCAAACTCTTATATTATCTTTAGAAAAAGATATGAAGCAGAGATTTAAGAAAGCCTTCGAAAAACTCAATAAAGTTTTTGGAGAATATTTTAAAAAACTTTTCAGTGGTGGAGATGCCTATCTAGAACTATCTACTATTGAAGAGGATTTTGGTATAGAAATTATAGTTCAACCACCAGGCAAACGTGGTAAAAACATTTCTGCTCTCTCTGGTGGAGAAAAAGCCCTTACCTCAATTGCTTTACTAGCCTCAATAATTCTTACCAATCCTAGTCCATTTATTGTACTAGACGAAGTTGATGCTGCTCTAGACGACGAAAACTCTACTAGATTTACAAAAGTCTTGGAAGAACTATCAAAACATTCACAACTACTTGTTATTACCCATAATCACGAGACCATGCAGTCTGCCCACAATCTATTTGGCATCACCAGCACACCAAAAGGTGATAGCGAGGTTTTACCACTAGCTTTGCAACAAGCCGAGGTTTATGCAACCAATTAAATCTGTTGACAAACACACTTATTTACAGGTACAATAGGGCGTATTCGTTTTTGCCCACTAGTGATTGGCAAATCAATAAATTACTTAAGTTATATAAAAAAAGGAATCAATGGTTGTAATTCGTTTAGCCAGACATGGCCGTCATAAATATCCCACATATCGTATTGTAGCTGCCGACAAACGTCGTGCCGCCACCAGTAAGTTTTTGGCAATTCTTGGAACCTACAATCCTCACACTAAAGAAGTAGCTCTCAAAAAAGAAGAAATCGCTCAATATTTAAGCAATGGCGCCCAAGCATCAGATAGAGTCTTGAGAATTCTAAAATCTCAAGGCGTTGACTTGCCAGCTTGGGCTAAGACTCATGATCGCAATAAAAAACCCAAAAAAGAAGCCGAAGCTACACCAGAAGCAGTAGTAGATGGAGGTGATCAAGAGGCAACAACAGAAGGTGAAGCTAAAACTGCCGAGGTCGCTACTAGCGAAGCTACAAATGCCGAAGAAAAAACCAAAGATCAAAAAACTGACGTAGGTACAATAGCTGAAGAAAAAGACAAAGCTAAAGAAGCTAAAGCTACCGAAGAAACAGCCAAAGCTGTTGAAGAAACTACAGCTAAAGAAGCCGACAAAAGTAAATAATCACTATTTTTTAGTATTAAAAAACTAAAATTAGTTAGAGTGTTTTGTTATTCGCAAAGTATCATAAAAGTTTGTATAATAAAGTCATTAAAGTAATTTTAGGAGAAACTCTATCATGGCTACAAGTGAAAAAGATCAGGTATTTGTTGAATATGTAGTAAAAGCGTTGGTTGATAACCCAGACAAGGTTGAGATTACCAGAACAGTAGATGACAGGGGCGTACTACTAGAGCTTAGTGTGGACCCAAGCGATATGGGTAAGATTATTGGTAAAGGTGGTGCAACCGCCAAATCTATTAGAACATTATTACGTGTTTTGGGGGCCAAAGATGACGCTCGATACAATCTTAAAATTGCAGAGCCCGAAGGTTCGGAGCACACCAAAACAGCAAAAGAAAACCCTGAAGTTGCTCATACTACAACTAGCGATGACAACGACAATAAATCTTCGCAATCAGATACGCTAGAACCCGACACAACTGCCGAAGACATTAAGGCAAAGGCTCGCGAAGGTATTGAAGACTTAGACACCGACATCTAATATTGAAAAAATCAAAAAAGACTTGCATCACCAGGTCTTTTTTGTTATGCTGATATTCGTTATGAACAAACCAAACTTTTATTTCTTTGAGGGAGATATTGCCTAGCTTCTAGGAAAGTTTTGTTTATTCATGAAATCCCGGAAGCACCGGGATTTTTTTGTACCTACCAAATAGAGGAGACTCAGTGCAGATTGTAAGTGAAAACACTCGAATAGTTCGTACAGAGCAAATAGTTAGTGCCGGTGAGCTCAAGGCTATGCTACCTGTATCGAATATTTTGCGCAACCAGATAGTTACACAAAGGGCGGCAATTGCCAATGTAATATTTGGTCGCCGCCAGGCTCGTCTACTTGTGGCCCCACGACCATGTTCTATTCATGATATCGATGCAGCTACGGAATACTTTGTATGGCTAGCCGAAATGGCCAAAAAGTACCAAGAAAAGATGCTTATTGTTGCTGGTGTATACTGTGAAAAGCCACGCACCGGTGATGATTGGGATGGATTAGTCTACGACCCACATATGGACGGGACATTCGCTATGAATGATGGTCTAATAATGGCCCGTAAGCTAATGTTGGATGTCGCCACCCTTGGCTTGCCCGTAATGACCGAGTTTCTAGATAATCAGCTGACTCACAAGTTTGCCGACTTAGTGAGCCTTGGTTGTATTGGTGCTCGTACTGCACTAAGCCCACCACACCGTAAGCTCGCAACGGGGCTATCTATGCCTGTAGCATTTAAGCACGACCAAACTGGCGATGTGGCAACAGCCATCAACGCGATGATCGTAGCGGCACAGCCACGGTGCTTTGTAGGAAGTGATGATGTTGGCCAAGAATCACTACACTTTACTACTGGTAACCAAGACACGTGTCTTGTTATGCGAGGCTCAACTAAAGGGGCGAACTACGACATACAAAGTCTCTACGAAGCCCAAGTATTACTCGATGAGGCAGGAATGAGCTCGCGCATAATTGTAGATTGTTCACATGGTAATTGTAGCGGTGACTTCACACGACAGTTTGAGGTAGGTCGCGAGGTTGTTGCAGCACGACGCTTTACGAGAGTGGCTGGTATTATGGCTGAATGTAACCTAGTGGCTGGTAAACAGAAGTTTGCGGTTGGAGATGATCCAACTAAGCTTACATACGGCCAAAGCATTACTGATGCCTGTAAAGGTATTGAAGAGACCAGCGCTTGGCTAGGTGAGCTTTACGAAATGCTATAACACCCAACCCCTACTTATTTGTAGGGGTTTTTAATATAATAAGTCATATGAAAATACACATTATTACCCTGTTTCCAGATATGTTCAAGCCAGTTATTGGTATGTCTATGCTTGCAAAAGCCCAAGATGAAAGGCTAGTAGAGTTTAATTTGGTAAATTTACGTGATTACGGTATAGGGCCAAGAAAAACTGTAGATGACACTCCTTATGGTGGTGGTGCCGGTATGGTACTTAAGCCCGAGCCAATTTTTGCGGCTGTTCTAGACATTCACAAAAAAGAACCTGAGGCAAAAGTACTGCTAATGACCCCTCGTGGCAAACAGTACAATCAAATTGTTGCCAAGAAATTGTCACAAGCCAATTCCTTAATTATTATATGTGGTCACTATGAGGGCTTTGATGAGCGAATATCGAGTATTGTCGACCAAGAAGTTTCAATGGGTGACTTTGTGCTGACTGGTGGCGAAATCCCGGCGATGGCGGTAGTGGATAGTGTAGTGCGTTTAATTCCTGGAGTACTTGGTGACGATCAATCTAACAAAGATGAGTCTTTCTCGGCTGGTTTATTGGAATACCCACAATATACTCGACCAGATGATTTTGAAGGGCAAATAGTTCCAGAAGTTTTGAAAAATGGTAACCATTCTGAGATCGCTAAATGGCGCAAGTCTGAAGCTCTCAAAAAGACTCAAACCAACAGACCCGATCTGATAGAGTTTTAGAGACATTTAATAATGAATTAAACATAACTGTTTTAAAGTGTTATTATAAATAAATGCAAGAAGTATTTTTACATGTACTACCCCTGCTGATTGGTGCAGCAATTAGCCCAGTTGCAACTATTGGTATGATTGCTGTCTTAACAACCAAAGACTCACCCAAACTAAAAGGATTTACTTACCTAGTAGGGGCAATAATACCACTTTTGCTCATTGGTGTGCCTGGAATATTTTTGTTTGCCAATATACAATTTAAGCCGTCCAATAGCAATGTGAGTTCTGTTATAGATTTAGTAGCAGGTTTGTTACTACTAGCTCTGGCGGTTAAAAACTTTTTTAAAAAACCCGCACATCAAAGTGCGAACAAAGCCAAAAACCACAAACAATTAGGCCCAGCAAAAAGCTTAGCTCTAGGTACGGCATTAATGATTACCAATTTTAGTACGATTGTTTTGTTTTTACCTGCCGTCAAAGACATTGCTGTGAGTTCGTTAGATAGCATAGAGAAGATGTCTGTTTTATTTATATCTATTCCAGTAGTAATGACCATGATAGCTTTTCCATTAATAATCGCAATAGTTCTACCCGGCAGTTCGAAAAGTGTGCTTGAGCGATTAAGAGTTTTTATGACTCGCCACAACAAAGCTATTATTCAGGCAATGCTATTAGTTTTTGGTGTCTACTTACTAGCCAAAGGTTTTGGCATAATAGCTAGCTAGAAAAAAATATATAAAAATGCTAGACTGTTGGTTGCTCTTATATTACATATATCCACAACAATGGGACGTGGCCAAGTGGTAAGGCGCTTGATTCTGGCTCAAGAGATCGAAGGTTCGAATCCTTCCGTCCCAGCCACGATTTTCACCAAACGTGACCCGTACGGTGCAAATCTTAACCAAGATAAAGAAGCTGAATCGATTTACTATTAAACCGACTGAAGAGTCGGTTTTTTGGTTCTAATCCTAGATGCTATCGTTATCTGTTTGAAAGCAGGTCTAGAACTTATCGGTTCAGGTTGTTTGGCGACCTTCTGTTTTACGATAATAGGCTCTATGTATGCGTAAGCTTCCATTGCTGGCAACGGTAACCCTTTGTCTTCTGCCGCCATCATGTCATCAACCCACTTTTCAATGTCGTATCTGACAAGTGGCTCATCCGAAGTCGTCATATCCGCTACTTTCTTAGCGATGAAAAATGAAGGAACACCTACAAGCATTATTGAGAGGAACATACCGATCTGCGGAGCTAGAAACAAGATTAAGCTACTAAACACCATATAACATGGCCAAAGCCTAATATCACTGTAACCGCCGTGTCGAGGATCAACGGTAATTTGGTCGTAGCGTGACAGCGTTTGGCGTTTCATAGCCTCATTATAGCAACAAGCACAAGCTTTTAAGCTACTAGTCAATTTTTACAAGTTTGCGATCATGTAATGCGAGCTTAATATTCAGGTTCCGGATTAATCTAGTTTTCTCGAAAAGTGTGCCTTCGCGTAGCACATATTTGATATAACCGCCCACCATTTCATCTGGGCTATAGGTTTCGTGAGTAACTTTCATCATCTTAGTAAACTTATCTATTGCGTCGCGCAATCCTGGCTCAAGCAGTGTTAGGTCGGTAATTAATTCGTTGCACATTAAGCTTAGTTCATCTGCAATGTCTTGCTCGCGGGCAAATGGTTCTTTGCAGTCTCGCTTTACCTGTCTTGAGCAGTGGTAATAGGTGAATGTTGGCGTATTGCCATTTTTATAATGCCGAGTTTTCTGCTCACCAACAATGCTGGATCCACAGCTGTAGCATTTCAAGAACTGCTTATAAGGGAATGGAATCGAGCCCCATTTGGTCTTTACTGGTACTGTTAGCTGAATCTGCACCTGGTCAAACAACTCTTTGGTTATAAGTGGCTCGTGTTGACCCTTATACCACTTCCCACTTTTCCTGGGGTATTCGAACTCACCGTAGTAGAAAGAACTCCCTAATATCCGGTAAATCATACTTAACGGTATAGATTTATTGCCACGTGTTTTGACATTATTATCTTCCAACCACTGTCGAATGTGTCTGCCGCCTTTGCCTTCGGCGGACATTTCAAACATCTGGACGATGTAAGGTGCTCGCTCTTGGTCAATTATAACGTCTTTACCTTTACCGCTTGCTCCCCTAGTAAAGTAGCCTAACGGAGGCATGCAAGGTCGCCAGCCAGTTTCGCACTTGGCGCGAATACCTCGCTTAACATTAACCCCTCTATTATCATTTTCTAACTTCGCTTGTGAGCACAGAATCATTAGTAAGAATTTTTCGTTTGGCGTATTGCGAAAGCTCTGTCCGAATGTGCGGATCTGTTGCAGCTTATTATTGTCCATTAGATCAACTAACGATCCTAGGTCGCCAGCGTTACGTGATAGCCTGTCTGGTGCCCATGTAAGTACACCGTTGAATTTATTAGCCCTCAAATCTTCCAACAGCTCGTTAAATACAGGCCGACGCCCCGATTCTTTGGCTGAATGGCTTTCATGCTTGGTCTCGACTATATTCAAACCGTCACGGGCAGCAAGCGCCAACATCTCCTTTAGCTGTGAATCTATCGACATGGCCTGACGTTCGTCTTGTTCGCTCGATTTCCGAGCATAAAGGCAGTATTTTATGTCTGTTACTTGCTCCATTGCAAGCAACAAGGTACCGCCAAACCTAGTTAAAAGCTAGGAATATTATGAAATTAAATAAAACATTGTGTAGCTATGGAATGACAGATGTAATTAGCGTAGAATAGATAATTATGTATGGAGTTGTAAAATAAAAATGCAAAGTGGGATTATCGACAACCATAGTCGAATTTTGGCTGATGAGATCGCAAAGATTGCTCCACACTGTGAATCAATCGACATCGCCGTTGGGTATTTCTTCTTTAGCGGATTCGAAGAAATTAAGGATCTCATAAAAGACATACCCATTAGAATTCTTGTTGGTATGGAGTTGGATCCTAAGGTTATAAGTGAACTTGGCAAAAACTATCAGGACGGGACTAGCTTCAAATCAAAAATTGGTAGCTATGCAAGTGCCACCAGATCAGAAAAAATTGATAACTTTATTGAAACTTCAATCGCTAGCATTAATAGCCTAAGGGATTTTGATGAGGTTGCTAGCAGTGAAACTCTGGACATCTTATTCGAAAAACTTAAAAACGGCACTCTAGAAATAAAAATGTCATCTGAAGAAGAGCATTCTAAATATTATGTATTTAGACTCAAGAAAGACACAGACATAGGCTCTTTATTCCCTAACGGCTTAGTAATCATGGGTTCAAGCAACCTGACAACTAGCGGATTACGCAAACAGGGTGAAAAGAACCATATGTTTACTGAACCAAGTTACATTAAAGAGTGGAGCGATACTTTTGAGAAAGAATGGAACGACGGAAGAGCTGTCACCTTAATTGACAGGTCCGATGCTCCAGAAATTGTTGATAGATTCAAGAAATCAACTTGGCCATATAAATTACCTAGCCCTTATCACGTATATATTAAGGTTCTTCGTGAATATTTTGGCGACTTAGAAGACAGCGATGTCCATATGCCCTACAAGATAACCGGAGGCTTATACAGTAATCTTAAATATCAAATCGACGCCATCAAGGAAGGCATAGCAAAAATTGACGACTACAACGGCGCGATTGTTGCTGATGTTGTTGGTTTAGGCAAATCTATTATCGGCTCAACTATTGCATATAACTTATACAAACGTGATGACCTTTACACAGTTATAATTGCACCTCCTCATTTATGCGACCAATGGCAGGAGTACATGGACAAATTTGGATTTACTGGGAAAGTCTGGAGTCGGGGCAAAATTAATGAATGTTTCCAATATTATAAAGAAGACAAGCGACCGAAATTAATTGTAATCGATGAAGCTCATAGGTTTAGAAACGAATTGACATATGATTATACCGATATTCACCAATTAGCAATTGGTCATAAGGTATTGCTACTTTCAGCTACCCCATTTAATAATGACCCAAAAGACGTATACGCCTTAATCAAGCTCTTCCAAATTCCTGGCGCCGCAACGTTAAAAACCGCTGAAAATCTAGGTATGGCATTCCGTGAACTAATTCGTGAATATTCAAAACTGCGAAAAGATAAAAAATCGGATTCTGAAAAGATCAAGCAAAAGGCTGAGGCACTTGCTAAAGAACTGCGCCGCTTGATTGAAGACGCAGTAATAAGACGTTCTCGATTGGATCTCGAGAGAATTGATGAGTACCGAGAAGACTTAAAAACTCAGGGTATTCATTTTCCCAAAGTTAACGAGCCTGCCAACATCGAATATCCTTTGCAGGAAATAACTGATCTTTACAAAAATACTTTATATACAATCTACCCAGAATCTGATCAAGCTGTTCCGGGCGAGCATTACCTGGCTGCTCGATACCAGCCGACCAAGTACTTTACTGATGAGGGTCGTGAAGACTACAAAAAGGAACTAGCCAAAGAATTTGATGACGAAGATGACATTGCTCAAAGACTTGAGCAGGGTCAATCGAACGTTTCTAAGTTCATGCGCCACCTACTGGTTAGAAGATTTGAAAGCTCAAAGAATGCTTTCAGGAGCACTCTAAATAAAATGATCATCTCGAACCAATTAGTGATCAATTGGTATGAGAAAGTTGGCGGAGTGCCAATTTCCAAAAAACTTGATATACCTGAACCTGATGATCTGATGGATGAAATCGAAATCGATGAAAATCTGTCTGAAACCGACCCAATAGAAGAGTTACAAAAACAACTTTCGGAAAATAATTCTAAAGATTTCCGAATTATTAAGGCTAAATATTTACAACCTGACTACATAGAACTATTACGCAAGGACGGAGAAATCCTAAGACAAATACAGAAACTTTGGTTTGAGGATGAAAGCACAAAAGAAGTCGATCCTAAGCTCGATACTTTTGTTGAACATTTGAAAAGTAAAATGAAAACTACTGATGGTAAGGTTATCGTCTTCAGTGAGTTTACCGACACAATTTATTACATTGCAGATCAACTCAAAAAAGATCCTGAACTAAAAGACAAGATAATTACCTATTCAGGACAAGAAGCTAATCAATCTACCAAAAAGATTATTGCCAAAAACTTTGACGCCGGTCTGCCAGTGGATGAGCAAGAAGATCAATTTCAAATTTTACTTGCTACTGACGCAATTTCAGAAGGATATAACTTACACAGAGCAGATTGCGTATATAACTACGACATCCCCTATAACCCGACTCGAGTGATCCAGCGTATTGGGCGAATCAATCGTGTAAATAAAAAGGTTTATGAAGAACTATTCATTTACAACTTCTTCCCGAGTGAAATCGGTGAAGAAGAAACACATACCAAATCCATATCTACTATAAAGGTACACATCTTTAATGCTCTATTGGGTGATGACACTAAAAAGCTCACGAGCGAGGAAGAGCTGAAAGCCTACTACTCGGATAAATTTAACGACGCGAAGTCGCAGGAAGAATCAGAAAGTTCAATTAATAAATTCCGCAACCTTTGGAACTCTCTCAAACACAATAAAGAAATTCTAGATTTAGTAGAGCAAGAAGCAGTCAATAAATCTAAGGTGGGAAGAAAGAGTAATAATGCAACAAAGGGTGTTGTTCTCTATGGTAAACGTGGTGAGACAAGTGTCTTTTGCCTGAAGCAAGTTGGTTCAGAAGAAACTGAGTATATTAACACTGAATTAGCGCTGGAATTGTTTGAAGCGGATAAAAATCTGCAGGGACAGGAAGTATCAGAAAATTACCATAAATTATTCCAAGAAGTTCGAGATCATTTATACAAAACAAATACTCACAAATCAGTCCCAGATAAAGGTCGTCAAGAAGCAATTGCAAAATTGAAGATTCTTTCCGAAAAACTAGAAAGTTCAAGTCAGAAAAATTATTGTCAGGATTTAATTGAATCCATTTACGACCTAGACGCACTCGCAGACTCAGAGCTAAAGTTAATAAGGAATATTGTTATAGGTGATGCCCCAGATGAGGCATACAAGCACCTTAGCGAACGTATACCAATTCAATATATAGCTAAAATTCGACGTGCAGCCGATGCGTCAAGAAACCAGTCTAGTATGCTCATACTTACCGAGGAGCTTAAATAGGCGCTATGAATAGAGATGATCTATCAAAGGAATTCAATTTACAGACATTTAAGCAACTTGTAACAGGGCTCGTTGAAACTGAGCTATATTCAGAATCTAAAAATATTCAACATTCTTCGTCTCTCATTAAAAAAGCTGACAATATAGGTCATTTTTTAGACAATAGATTTAATAATGTATTGGTCATTACGCACGATGCAACTGTTTCTGTGCGTGTTAAGTTGGCGACAGACACATTCAAGCTAATGGCTGAGAACAACATTGACAAAGCATTAGTTGCTTATGTGTCGACCACCGGTGAACAAGAATGGAGACTTTCATATATCTCAATTTCCATAGATGAAATTAAAGGTAAGATTAAAAAAATTTTCTCAAATCCAAGGCGCTACTCTTATGTTTTAGGCCCAAGAGCAAAAACGGCCACACCATTCAATTATCTAATTGCAAAAGGTGCTGTAAGCACACTAGAAGAGCTGCAAGAAAGATTCTCACTTGAGGTTGTTAACAATGCCTTTTATAAAGAAATTGCAAGATTATACGACCGCCTTGTTGGTGCAAAAAATATTCAAAAAGAATTAAAATACCCCGGTAGCAACGAAGATTGTCAAGAATTTGCAGTTAGGTTAATTGGTAGAATTATATTTTGTTGGTTTTTACGGGAAAAGAGGAGCATTAAAGGCATACCATTAATTCCAAATGCGGTTCTATCATTAGAAGCCTCGAGGAAGCCAGAATATTTTAAAAGCGTATTGGAACCATTGTTCTTTGAGGTCCTAAATAAGGAAATGGATGCTAGGCTATCTAAATTTAAGCAAGCACCATATGACTTAATACCTTACTTAAATGGGGGCCTTTTTAGCGATGACATAATTGATTATTATGGAGACGATAGCTCACCAAAAACAATCACAGACAAGTGGTTATTGGATTTATTTGATCTTCTTGAGAGATACAATTTTACTGTAGACGAAAATACTAGTATAGATACTGAGCTATCGATTGATCCTGAAATGCTAGGGCGGGTTTTTGAAAATCTTCTTGCAAGAATCAATCCTGAAACAGGTGAAACCGTAAGAAAAAGTACAGGGAGTTTTTATACTCCAAGAGAAATTGTCGACTATATGGTAAGCAATAGTTTAATTGAGTTTTTATCAGCAATGACAATTGTCCCTGAAAGCAAACTTAGTGCGTTAGTAAGTTATGACTTAGAAGACGATATTGGCAATAAACTAAATGAAGAGGAAGTGGAGTTAGTGCTTGGTGCCCTCAGCGAACTAACTGTCATTGATCCAGCTTGTGGTTCTGGGGCGTTCCCGATTGGAATGCTTCAGAAAATCTTGCACATAATATCGATACTGGATCCTGACGCAAAATGGTGGTTGAATAAGCAACTTCAAAGTATTACGAGCCTGGAGTTAAAAAGAGAATTTGATAACAAGAGTGCTAACTACATTCGAAAGCTTGGAATAATAAATAAATCCATTTTTGGGGTTGATATACAACCTATTGCCACTGAGATTTCTAGATTGCGTTGTTTTTTGACTCTGATTGTTGATGAAGAGATTGATGATAACGCAAAGAATAGAGGCATTAGACCTTTGCCTAATTTGGATTTTAAGATTATGCAGGGCAACAGTCTAATTGAGAAGTACGGAAAAATTAAACTCTTCGATGATGAGCTTATTTATGGCGACCATAATTTCGATGTAGAAGCAACGAGCAATTTAGTTTTAAGGCAGGCAGATTTACAGCGAGAGTATCTGAGTTTACATTCTACTAACATGTTGACCCCAATCAAACAGAATCAACTCCAGTCACAGCTAAAGTCAATTAATAAGCAGTTAATCCAACTGAAAGGTAGGCAGAATGTACCAAATAACAATCAAGGCCTCTTTGATAAATTTAGTAAATCTGAAAAAACTCGTACTTTATTGATTCAACTTCATAAGGATTATTTTGCGTGTACTGACAAAATAGTAAAAAGAAAGATACAATCAAAAATAAATGACACTGAATGGGAACTAATTGAAGAAACACTAAAAGAGAATAATCAGCATCAAGAAATCGATCGCCTATCGAAATTCAAAATGTCGAAGGTAAAGCCTTTTTTTATATGGCAGCTCAACTTCCCAGATGTATTTGAAAATGGCGGCTTTGATATCGTCATTGCTAATCCGCCCTATATAAGTATTAATGCACTTTCAAAGACAAACGACACTTTTGCTAAATATCTTAAAAGCTCTGATGAATCAGTTGGCAATTATTGCGGAGTTAATCTTCATAGTACCCCTATAAGCAGAAAGACATACCCACCTAAGCCAAACCTCTATGCATTTTTCTTCGCTAGGGCAACGCGCTTAGCTAAACCTAAGGGTTGCATATCATTTATCGTGCCACAAAACCTATTAACCGCCAAAGACCTTGACGTTGTTCGATACCTTGTTTCAGAAACTCAAACTCTAAATCGATTATTGGTAGTTGATGATATGGTGTTTAAGGGGGATACGGCTACCTCCACTGTACCTACTAGTAGTCTTGTACTCTTTGTTATAAATGAAAAAAATAGCGAATATACTGCGCTGTTCACAAAGAGTAAATTAGACCATTTGAACAAAATAAATTATCAACCAGTTAATAAAGAAGAACTTATTAAGAGTATCAACAACTGGTCTATACACACCCTTGGCGGCCCCCAAAAAAGTATATTATCGAAATATATGTCTGCTGAGATAGCGGATATTTATTATAACCACGCAAAAAGTGTTAATTACTTCGGTTCAAGTTTTTATTTTGATGTAGGATTCACTTTGAATAATTCTAAAATATTGAAGTCAGTCGACGATGAAAATAAATACTATAAATTATTTAATTCAAAAGGTATGAAGGATGTAATTCTCCTAACAGAAGATTTTTACCCTAAGGATAAAGCAGCAATTCAACTAACGAAGAACAGTCAGGGCTATGTCGTTCTTGAGCAGGAATTTAAGATAGTATGGAGTGTCAAAAATCCAAAATGCTTTTCATTTACTGATGAAGATATTGTTTTTCCAATGGGACGGGCTGCTATTATTGCTAGCAAAAATAAAAAAGAAGTTATTTATCTCTGGCTACTATTGAATTCTGCAATAAATAAATATATGTTTGAGCTACTGCTTAAAAGCCCAGGTGAAAAAGACTATTTGCTTCCTATTTCTTCCGTGAAAACATTTTTTCGAATACCTAAAATATCACCAGAGAGGGGAAAAATTAAGAATGAACTTATCAATATTGGTGAAAGAATAATAGGAAATAGTACTGATGACGCTGGCGAACTATGGGACAAGATAGATATACTAGCTGGAAAGCTTTATGATCTGACCGATAAAGAACTCCAACTAATTGAAGCTTCTACAAAATGAGCGAATATTACAAAGGCAAAAGAACAAGAAATATATACTCGCCTACCGACGATAAACCTTTCAAACTTTCACGGTCAAAAATAGACTTATTTATGGAGTGTCCACGGTGCTTCTATATTGATCGTCGACTTGGACTTGGTCGTCCACCTGGGTTCCCATTTGCATTGAACTCAGCTGTAGATTCCATGCTAAAAAATGAGTTTGATACATTGCGAGAAAACGGTGGTTCGCATCCTCTACTTGATCAGTTTGGCGTAGATGCAAAGCCCGCACCACACGAAATGATTGATGAATGGCGCGAGAACTTCAAGGGCGTGCAGTATTTACATGAGCCTACTAAATTGATTATCACCGGTGCTATCGACGACCTATGGATCAGCGGTAATGGTGAGTATATCGTTGCTGACTACAAGGCTACGGCTAAAGCAGACCCTGTAACAGAACTAGGCGATGCATCTTATCATAATGGTTATCGACGTCAGTTGGAGGTATACCAATGGCTTCTACGTAAGAACGGCCTCAAAATGTCTAACAAAGCATACTGGGTTTACTGCACCGGCAAGCCCAACGAAGAGTCTTTTGATGCCTGCATTAACTTTGACATCCACGTGATTGAACACGACGGCAATGATGAGTGGGTCGAGCCTACTATTTTGAAACTGAAACAGACTCTGGACGCCGATATAATCCCAGATGCAAATCCAGACTGTGACTACTGTATTTTCTGGAACCACCGCGACGAAGTGGTAAAACTAAAACAAGCCGAAGCTAAGTAGACAGCTCTACCACTTGCCAGAAGTTGCCTAATCCCAATCATCTAACCGTCGATTCCAATAATCACGGCCACTTCTGCGACGGTTTGATCCAGGATACCTATCACCAAAAATATCCGAGGCTCTGCCTATTGTTACTGTGCCTCCACGGCGATCATCACGTATAAACTCAAGAACAGCAGTCGTTAAGGCATCTACTAGGTCGTCATGTTTCTCTACACCAAACCCAATCAACTGTGTAATTAGTTCCTCTGCGCCCATACGCGGAAACAGGATGACACCACGTTGAATTTTGTCAGCTACCATATTAAGTCGTGAACGCTTGTCGGAGTGCGGCGTCACACCTTGCACATCAAGCCCATCAGCAGTGAGTTGTTGTACCACTGCCGCTTGATAGGCTGTCTGTTCGATGTAAAGCTTCGGGTATCGAAAGTTGTCGCTAGTCTCCTTAAGCAAGCTAACCGTATCGGGAAATGACAGCCGCTTGTTTACGATATTTGGCCTTATATACATCCGCTGTCTGTCGCCAGAGCCACGTATATCCAGTATTAGAATGGCAGTAAAGTCAGCTTTATCGTTTTCAGATATAGCAAGGTCGACGCCAATGATAATACGAGTATATTGGCCACGCAGTTGTGTTGGCAGCTCGTCGTAGTATTGGATCATTTTGCGGTCGATAATCTGATCGTCGTCAGCAACCAAATTAAGCATGTATTCACGCTCCCATGCGATACGGCTGGCAACACTGCGCTCCATTCGCTTGACGACAGCTTTATCAGGAAATTTACCCGGCCATGTGCTTTTGCCTTGCTTTACAATTGGCCATTCAATGAAAGAGCCATCTATCTCGTCACGTTCGATCAAATCCTTTAAACGCATCAGTAGCGAATCTTCGTGAAGCAAGTTACCAACAACTATTCTTTTTGTGTTGATATCGCCCGCGGGGATGATCTCACCTGTATACCAGTCAAAGGTCTTGTTACGGCCCTCACGGGTCTTCACAGACTGTGCATCTTCGACGTCATCAGCAATGATCAGGTCTGGACGCTTAGAGCCGTGACGGATACCACGAACGCTCTGCTCAGTAGATATAGCGGTGATACGGGCGTTGTACTTAGGGATGAAGAGTGAGGTTGACCCCCACTCTTCACGCTGTTCTACAAACGGCCCTAGATCGTTTGCCAGCAACTCGTTGCTTTCCAGCTCCCGCTTGATGTTAGTTAAGTGAACCCGCGCCTGATACTGTGTTTGACTAGCAATAACCACGAATTTCTTTTGCTGCCGACCAACTACCGCCCAAATAGGGTAGCTCATAGTCATAATCGTTGACTTGGCAGAACCACGAAACGCCATCACGACTGCCAGTGGTGTTTCATCTTGCTCGGTGAGTGCAAACAGCTCCCGGTGCAGATCAGATATCTCATACTCCATATAATTAGCAAAATAGGTCGAGAAGAAGTATAGGTGGCTATTTGCCGTTACCTCTGCCCGGATTAGTTTGTCGGTAAATAACTTACGCTTTAATTGATCGTTCATCATTTTCTTGCTCCTCGTTTAATGTTGTTATGCCTGCCAGCTGCAGGGCTTTATTTACCATTTCAGTTTGCTCCGGTGTCAGCTCTTGTTGCACCGGTTGTAATCGTGCATCGACTTCCAGTCGATTCCTATAGCTTCGGTGATGATGCTTAAGCCAGAATGTTATAGCTGACATGTTCTGGTTTTTAATGGCGTTGATAAGCTGTGATTCTGCCAGATCATTAATCCGGCCAACACTAAGCTCAATAACTTCATCACACTGCTCAGCGAAATCCGGATCTTCTTTCCGCCAGCGGTAATAGGTTGAGCGAGGCAGCCCAACTTTCTTACAGGCTGCCTCAGTAATCGGTGTTTCCGCGAGCTTCGCTAACAATTGTTTCTTATCTGCTTTCTTATTTCGGCTCACGACAGCTTCTCCCGCTTGAGACCAGTAAGATTTTCCCATCGTTTCATAATCACTTCAGCGTAAACTGGTGATTTTTCCATGATGAAACAACGCCGTTTGAGCATAGTAGCTGCAATTAGCGTCGATCCTGACCCGCCGAAGGGCTCAACTATCAGGTCGTCACGTCTTGTCAGTACTTTTATGTACGGGATTAGGATTTCAAGTGGCTTTGTACCAAAGATTATTCCTTGGCCGGAGCTCTTTTCATCATTTGCAGGAAACGATACAAAGTCACTTGGCTGATACTTGCGGCCTTTCTGATAGCCTTCCCATTGCGGCTTACCGACTGTGGCGTAAAGTGCAGCTTCATATTCCTCCTGTAAGCCATCGGGTTCTTCGTCGTGGTTGTACTGCACGGTGCCGCTGCTGCCAACCATGGCTATGTCGTACTTACTGAAGAATTTGTACTTGGCAGCAAAACCTTGATGACGTTTCGGTACGTGCCAGATGAGCATATTCCGGATGGTCCAATGCTCGGACATGCAGTCCCACATTTCACGCATGTTGTGCCACGCTTCATAGGCAATGATAGAGAAATCATCTTTGGCATGCCTGGCAACATTTGCCATCCAGAGCTGGACAAAGTCTTCGGGTAACTCGTCAGTTTCCAAATACTTGCGGTTGCGCTTAGCACCAAAGCCCTCAGTTGGCTTACCCTGGCGGATGCCACCCTTAGTGTATGAGAGCCGATACGGCTGGTCCGTCAGGCACATATCAGCCAATTGACCATCCATTAATTTGTCGAAATCAGAATCAACAGTACTGTCACCAATCATTAGCCTTGAATCACCAAGCTTGTACACATAGCCTTTTTTGGCTTCAATTGACTTGATATCCAGTTTTTTCAGTTCTTTTTGCAGATCAAAGGTATCCGACTCCTCAAGTTCAATATCGAAGATGGTGTCCAACTCTTCACTACTAAAGCCAACATCAGCCAGCAGTGTTTCGTCGAACTCGGACAACATTTCCCAGTTCCACTCGCCGAGCGCTTTGTTTAAACGAAGGTTCAGCTCTTTCTCACGCGCTTCGTCTGGAATATCCAAATAAACCACAGGTACTTCTTTGTACCCGAGTTCTTTAGCTATGTGTAGTCTAAAATGCCCACCAATTACTACGTTTTTGCGGTTCTCGGCACCGTTTACCAGCAGTGGATCTACCAATCCGAACTGACTGATGCTATCGGCCAGTTGCTTTTTGGTCTCCTCACTCCAGCTGCGCGGGTTGTAAGTTGCTGCTTTTAGTTTTGATATTTTAACTTGCTCAATCTTGAGCTGCTTTGAAGCATCCATACCTCTTCTCCTTTGTAGTTATACCAACCACAAATTCAATTGGGCACAATTCAAGACAAATAAAAGAGCACCACTAAAGAATTAATCATAACTGGGCCGTTTCCTACGACTGCTGGTGCAGTGTGAAATATACCTCTTGTCGTATCCGTTGGGATAAGATTATGACCAATTCCTCGGGGGCGCTCATATGTTGAGCTTCGGTTAACTCCTTGGAACTGTGTAGCTAGATTGTTAATGTAACGCTTATGCGTAACTTCAGAATATCAAGCAGGCTCGGCAATTGCAATATCAGAACACTATTTTACAATGAAGTCTAACAAACTCTGACAAACTCGCTAAAACTGTCGTCATTCCAATCACCACTGTATAGTTTGCTTGATGACAGTCATATTAAGTTTTATAGTTAGCTTATGAGAGACCCTGTTGTAGAAAAATGTACCGAAGATATCCTAGACCGAATTGCGGGCGTTCAAAATGATCTTAAGGCTTTCATCTACATAAGAAAGCATAACCTTCAACATAAAGGGACATCTGATAATATTGGCGGTGGCAACATTGTAGTAGCATTAAGTCTTTTTACAGCACTTAATTTCTTAGGCAAAACTTATTACTGCGTCAAAAGACCCGATAAGTTCAATCCAGATGGCAGTGCTATAAATGAAACTGAAACTTTCGTCCATTTTATGAAGTTTATCCAAAGTAGTGGGTTAGATCTTGGTCTTTCTGGCAACGGCGAAATCTTAGAGTTGGTGTGGAGCGGCTTCAGGGACTATCTGGCACATAGGCTCACTGTAGAGCCCGGAAAAGCGGTACTTTCTTTTGAATTTAGGCCTGGGCACAGTGGATCGATAGAAGATATTTTGGAGAAAGCTAAGTCTCATAAAGTGTTTGAGCATGACGGAAGCAATCGTAACTGGATCGTTAACGGCGATTCGCTTTTAAGCTATTTGCCAGATGTTACACGGATTACAGTAGATTTCTTGCTTGAATCAAAGGACGTAAATACTGAGCTTCTTCTAAACGTGATTGGCGCTGAATATCCCTAATGATTGTTGGAATAGATGACTCGGGCAGCTTCAAGGACGAGCATATGGGCATGTTTGCTGCCGTGTATGTACGTCCCAAGAAGTACGATAAATTAAAAAGTGTGTTTGAAAAGTGGGAAAGCGATTTACCCGAAGAATGCAAGAAAGACGGCGAAGTAAAAGGCTGGCTGCTCAATGATGAACAATTGATGTATTTTGCTGAAAATATCTTGCTTAACAACAATGTCCACGGCACGAAGCACCATGTATTTGCTACCCCCTTGATTGATTTCAATGTCGAAACTGTTAAAAACCAGAGAACTAAGAATGTGCGACAACTGCTTGAAGGCGCTGACCAGTATAGAAAAGATGGCAAAGAATATTACGAAATTGCACAATTTTACGTTGATATGTCCAAATGGCTATCAAAGCGCAGCCTTAAAACACTTCTCAAAATCGAACTTCTAGCTAGCACGATATTTGGTGCAATTAACGACTCTATTATTTGGAGCGTAAACAAGGGATTCGATCGTGAACTTGGTGAACTAACGATACGCATGGACAAAGGATTTATAGAAAAGCCGATTCATATGCGCTACTGGTTGGACACAATGAGGACCGCTTTGTGGCATTTGTCATATCATGGTGGCGGGTTCATCCATCTAGACACATGGAAAAGTAATCATCCATACATAAAACGATTTAACAAATATCCAAAATCTAGAGAGAATCTAGCTGTCTTTACTAATGAAATTCGAAATTGTATGAATTTTTATGATTCAAAGGAGTATTTTGAGATACGGATGGCCGATATAGTAGCTAATGCTTACTTCAGACATTACGTCAAAAAAGAGGACCTAAAATGTATAAATATTTTCAAAAAGACTCGACTTTATCCTTCAAAAACTTACACAATTGTAGCAGTGCAGCCAACTGAGGTTGAAACACCAAATCCATACACCGATAGCATTGGGGGCACTAGCTTAAAGGATATTCAGTCAAGGTAGTCAAATCTGGGTCTCAAATTGCAAAACATACTAGTTTTATGTCCCATTTGTCTCATTTATGTGTCTCATTACCCCTGTTTGCGATGTTCGTGACCTGTATGCTCAGCCAAATTAAAGATTGAATTTTTTATAGTCTACCAAGTATACTATTTGTTACAATAAACATAAGCATTATTAAAAGAAAGAAAGTATGGCAAAAAAACAATCTTCAAATTTAGGTAACAAAGTATTAAACGTAATGCTAATAGCTGCAGGAATATTCTTGATCATTACAGGAATCATGCAGAAAGATTCACAAAGTCTACAAATGCTATTACTAACTATAGGTCTTGTGCTTCAAGTTACTGGCACTATTGGTTTCACTAAGACAAGTTAACCTAGCAAGAATAGTATATTAAACTACAGCTCTATATACTGAGTAAGCCCAGCTAATTTTATACTTTGCTTGTTAATTTGCTATAATTAAGTTTGTTATTAAGCCCAGACTATAGAGTAAGCTTAAGTTTCCTAAGAACAACTTACTTACTGGCAAACATAAATTTTGAGACTCAATATCAACTAAATAAGGAGTCAAAGAGATGGCAAAAATGACACCACAAGAGCAGATAGATTGGTATGAACGGTCAAAAAAACATTGGCGTTCATGGGGTTCTTGGTTTAGCTGGGGATCACCAGTTGGACTAGGTCTTTTCTTTCTAGCCGTTGCTGGAGCAATCTGGATACTCACCAAAGCTTTCTAAGGCTACAGTATAAAAAACGGAACACCGTGTATGGATTGTTCCGTTTTTTATTTACATTAATTTGTCTATTTAGCCACAAAAGTTGTACCTATTTCTCTTTTTAGTGAGCGTAAGATAGAATTTGGAGCTTTGCCATTTACAATAATCATTTCTATTCCCTTAGAAGTAATAAGATCGGCGGCATCTAACTTACTTCTTATACCTCCTTTTGAGTTTTTAGATGTGGTGTTATCTGCTAGGTGTTTGTATTTAGAAATGTCGTCTACCGTTCTAATAACTGTGTCGGCGTCATTTTTATCACTGTACAATCCGTCAACATCTGTTAGTAGCATCAATTTTACTTTACTAGCAAATAGAGGTGAGTTTGTAATTTGCAAAGCCAAATTTGCTGCCAACATATCGTTATCACCAAAAGTTATTTCGTCGTGGGATATTGCGTCATTCTCGTTAATAATTGGTAAATCACCATGTGATAATAGGGTATAAATAGTACGGAGAGCCTCATCTCTTTCTGGCAAATCTCGGCTTAGTTCGTACTTCGTAAGTAGTAGCTCACCAATTACTAAATCTCCAAAGGCTTCTTGCCAGTGGTTGAGTATGTGTCGCCAGCCAATACTAGCAAGGCGTTGAAGTTCAGGAATAGAGTCGCTCTCAGACGGGCGAATGCTTAATTTTGTAGCTATCATACCGGCAGTAATAGCTGCCGAAGAGACCAATATCACCTGCGTGCCGCTTTTTCTGAGTATTAATACTTGGCTAGCGATGCTCTCAAAAACATCCTTGCCCAATACCTCCTTTTTAGTAGCTAGTTTTTGTACAAGGGTATTAGTGCCAACCTTGATTATCACAATTTCTTGATTTAGAGCTTGTTTCATTTAGGTATTATACAATCATTGGCAGACCTATAAAACTATTGACAAATAAGGTGTTTTGTAGTAATATAGATAGCCGATAAACTTTATCAATGGTTTATCTGTTGAAATTTGACAACTAAATAGTAATTATATCAACAAACCCTGTAGTACCTGGTTACGGCTGTGAAACAATGCTTATAAAATCGTTATTTCACAGCCGTATCCAACTATCTACAGGAGAAGAAACGTGGCGTCTAACCGTCAGGCAGTACTGCCTTTTAACGAAGGTAGTAGCACTACTCGCAACTCCAAAGTACGGGGTGGCAAAGGTGCGGGCTTGGCGGAGATGGCTGCCCTTGGGCTGCCGGTACCGCCAGGTTTCACCATCGCAACATCTGTAAGCAGAGCCTTCAACGAACACGGGGTAACCCCCAAGCGACTTGAAGGCCAACTACTGCGTGGTATTAAGGCTCTTGAAAAGCAGACTGGTCGCGAGTTCGGCAACCCCGAAAATCCGCTACTGGTTTCTGTTCGTTCTGGGGCCGAGGTATCTATGCCTGGCATGATGGATACCATCTTGAATGTCGGCGCTAGCGCAGAAGTTCTGCCCGGGCTAATTGCTCGGTTTGGTGAGGAATTCGCTCTCGATACACTCTCGCGCTTTAACGATCAGTTCACCGAACTGGTCTTGGGCGACAGTGTAGAAGTTGAGCACATTCCCACTGATCCGTACGAGCAACTGCACATGGCTATCGTTGCTGTCTTGAAGTCTTGGCGGAGTGAATCTGCCGAAGCTTACCGCACCCAAATGGGTTTGCCTAAGTGGAGCGGTACAGCAGTAAATGTGCAGGCCATGGTCTTTGGTAACAGCGGGCAAAACTCCGGAACAGGAGTAGTGTTTAGCCGAAACCCATCTACCGGCCAACCTGGTCTTTACGGTGAATATTTGGTGAACGCTCAGGGCGAAGAGCTGGTGTCGGGGTCTCGTACTCCACAGCCAGTCGCTAGTCTAGAGCTAAGCCAGCCTGCTGTGTACGCACAGTTGGTAAGTCACGTCGAAACTCTCGCCGAGCTAATTGGTGGGATTGCCGATGTGGAGTTCACCGTTGAGCAAGGTGAGTTGTTCATTCTACAGGTTCGTAAAGCTACTCGCTCGCCGCTAGCTGCTGCGACTTTCGCTGTCCACCAAGTGTGGAACAAGCAGTGGAGTCGCGAGCAAGCGCTTGTGAGTCTTACACAAGCTGAGATTGACGAGCTCAAGGTTGACAGTTTTGACCCCCAAGCTGAGGCGCAAGCCAAGGCCGAGGGGCGACTGTTGGCTGAGGGTTTGCCAGCTTCACCTGGTTGCGTGACAGGAGTGGTTGCTCATACCTCTAACGGGGCACAAGCGATTGCTGCATCGGGTACCAAGGCAATTCTGGTTCGTCCAGATACCAACCCCGATGATCTACCAGGACTATTGGCGGCTTCGGCCGTCGTAACCAGTGTTGGTGGAGCTACTTGTCATGCTGCTGTAGTGGCCCGTGGAATAGGTCTGCCGGCTGTAGTGGGTGCTCAGTTCGATCTGAGTAGCCTAGAGCCTGGAGAGGTGGTGTCGGTCAACGGCACTAGCGGATTGGTTTACCGAGGCGAGTTGCCGACTACGTCGGTGGATCTCACCAAGGAGGCCAATATCTTCTTGCGCTGGCATTCTCTGTTTGCCACACCAGAACCACATCTGGCATTTGAGCGGATGAGTGAATCGCATACCGCCAACCAACTTCTTAATGACTTCTACCTAAGCGATGCCATGGCCCGCGCGGCTAAAGGTAGCTCGCTTGAGGCAGAAGCGTTTAAGTTGCAGCGAGACGTTCAGGCAAACGTGGCCGAGCTATTAGCTACTTACCTGGCAATCGCTATTACTGGCGAGGTGCGGTATTACGACAATCCGTACAAAACGCCCAAAGCCGATGCAGCCATGCAGAAGCTACGTACCTCCTTTAATTTCACTATGTCGAATCAACGCGATGAGATGTGGAATAGGAGTACCGGCCTTAAAGGCCACTCCCTCCTTGAACAAGCTCAGTACGCGTCGCTTATCGGCGATGTGTTTGAGTTTGGCAAGTGGTGGGGGTCAATGGGTGGTAAGCTTTGGGCCGATATTGCCAGAACATTGGCACGGTACCTAAGCAAAGAGTTGCCACTGGTTGCGTTTGTTGATCACGTGTGGGATCTTCGTCATAACGGTGGGGTGCTGTTCAACAAGCACCGCATTGTTCATGAAACGTCTAGGGGCTATGGTGGTCGAGGAATCGACCAACAGCTCGAGATCAAGAAAAACGTTACCGGAGTAACCAGTCTGCATAATGGACTGAAAGATTATGGCTTTGACCCTCGGGTACAGGCCCTATTCGACAAAGGTGTAAAGCAGGGGCTCTGGTGAGCCCCTGCTTTTGCCGCGACTTAGGTAAGGAGCCTAAATGAGCGAAGCTCATTCAAGCGCGGGCCCAGAAGTGGCTCGCGTACACCAAGAACATAGAGGTGGACTAGTAAGAGTTGGCGAGTTTGAGGTAGGAGCTTGGGGGACAATGTATGCCCTTCCGGCCAACCTCGACGAGTTTGACGTGATAGTCACTCTCAATGGCAGGCTAATTGACGAGAAGCACCTTTACGATGATCAGGATGAGCTCACCGAGCTCGAGTTGCCTGACTTCGGTGGTGTGCCAAGCGATTGGCGATACAAGCTAGAGAGATTGGTGGTGCCACGCCTTGTGGCTGGCGACACCATGCTGGCTTATTGTTCGGCCTCACATGGTCGTACAGGTACATTTCTGGCATCTCTCATTGCTCTTCTTGAGAGCGAAGAGGATACACCAGATCCTGTCTTGGCGGTACGTCTTCGTCACTGTGGCCACGCCGTTGAGACAATCGCGCAGGTTGAGGGCATCTTTGCTCTGCGCAGCCAAGAAGTACCCCAGAAATACCGCGAGGAATTCACCCCGCGGCCAACTCCCAACAACAGAAAGGGTCAAAAATGACCGCAAGTACCAAGCAGGCCAACTCGCTCTACATGGCGGGTACCGAGGGTACCGGTGAGTACCAGGTGACCCACACCAGTCGACGTGGCCGGGTGGGGTTCCGTGAGCTCGGCATCGAGCGAATGCGGGTGCGGGTAGAGCCTAGCTCGCCTAAGGCTGCCGCCAAGATGGCCAAGCACCTCACTCCAGAGGCCGGCTGGAAGCAGCCCGGTGACGGTGGTCAGGATCGCTTCAGCATCGTTGCCAACACCAACGCCGAAGCGTTCGCTGCCATCCAGCTGGCTCGCAAGGCACTCGGCTGGCGTGGCCGTAAGTACGTGCGAGGCTCACTAGCCTCCTCCAACTAATCCCTCGCAAGGATTAAAGACTACCTCACCAAGGTAGCACCAGGCCCCGCCTCTCTTATGAGAGGCGGGGCCTTTACCATTCAGGCTATTTTTATTACAAACTAAATACTTAAAAAAAGTAATAAAAAACCCTTGCAATTCTTGTACTACTATGCTATAATACTTCTACTATGCTGGTTCGACCGAGAGGACCAGGGAAGACTGAGCTCGGATTGTACCTTAGAAAAGATATCAGTAATAACCACCAAGTCGGCACATTTTAAAATTTAGCTGACAAAGTGGACTCTCTTAAAAAGTGAAAAAATACTTTTAAGAGAGCTCTCACCCCTGAGAGACAAGATGGGGCGCCGCAAAGACCATACTCAATTTAACCCGATCGAATATCGTGTTGATTTGAGGGTTTTGACTCCAGTATTGCAGGCTGGACGGTGTAAAGAGCTCGCCACCGAGTGGTGAGTAAATAAATGCAGGTTAGCGACCTGCGGCGCGGCTGCAAGCAACGCATAAGTTTTCTTACCTGGACAGTAAGAAAGCAAAGCTCGTTTGGTGGAGAAATCCTAGGTGGTGGCCAGTGGCTGCCGCGACAAAGCCAATGTAGTGGTCTACTAGTAGTTTCAGCCTAGCTGAATGTAGAGCACATGTTTGGTCCACCTTAAATTATGCTAATTTTTGCAATTCAGTAGTACCCCGTTCTAGGGTTGCCCAACGGCCTACGCCCCAGAACATGGGGGTGATAGTCGAAAGACTATCACCCCCCTTTTTTTTATACAAAAAATACTCCTTTACTTAAAAAGGAGTATTTTTAAAGTTTCTATATAGTAAGCTATTAGGCTTCGCCTAGTTCGCCACCATGTACTACTAGAGCGTAGATAATTACAATATCTACTACCATTACTAGTATAGACCATACGGGGTAAGCAGGGATAAAGGCCATGTTTACAACTGCACTTATTGCAGCCAAGATTACACCCACAACTCTACCATAAGCATTACCTTTTAGTACTGAAAGACCAGCACCTAGTAAAAGTATTGCCAATAGAAGGTGTAGCCATCCCCAATTTGCAATATCTACCGATAGAATGTTGTACGGACCAACAAAATATACAGTATTTCTAACAATTGCACTTATTCCAACTAGTACCTGGAAAAAGCCTGCTAAAACCATTAGTAGACCGGCAAAAGCTGCCCAGCCAGCCCAACCTGTTACTTCATTATTTTTACTTGCCATAATATAGACTCCTTATTAATTTATTCTAACCACATTATAGCATAATGATAAAATAAAAAACCAATTTTATTTATGTAAAACATGAGCGCCATAGTTTTGGCGGTATATCTGTACCGAGCTCATAAAAAGTACTAGTATTACTGGCCCAAAAATAATACCTATCATTCCGAATGTTGCTAGCCCTGTAAGTACTGCAATTATCATAAGAGATGGGTGTATGCGCACTTTTTTGGGCATAGATATGGGTCTAAATACCAAATCTAATTGGTTGAGTACTACCAGCTGTACTAGTACAAGAATAATAGCTTTGTCGTACACACCTAGCAGAACAAAAATAATGGCAGCACCAAAAGTGAATATAGTAGTACCTAGATAGGGTATAAAACCGAGTATAAACGCAATTGTAGCAAACAAAACCGCATTGGGTATTCCCAGTAGCCAAAAAGTAATCCCCATAATACTAGAGGCAGTCAAACTTATAAAAAAAGATCCTACCACTGCGCCTCTAAGAAGTAGGCGTGTTTTTTCTATATAGTCGGTGGTAATCTCTTTGCCTAACGGAGATATATCTATAGCCATTTTTTTTATTTGGCTCATTCTTGGAATAAGCAGAACTAGACTAGACAGAAATATCGTTACGCTCACAAAGAACGCAAAGCTATTCTTTATTAAGCTAGAAGCAAAACCTGCTAACCTGCCACTGATTTGCTGTAATGCACTGGTGACCATCCCAGAAGTATTTTGATTTTGTATCCCACTAGTATTTATTAGGTTCTGGATTTTTTCTTGTAGCTCACCAGTTTGACCACTACTAATGTAGTTGTTTATAGAGCTACTTAAGCTGATAGCCTCAACTGCAAGACTACGGATGATAAAAAAGGCAAGCAATAACAAGATAGCGGCCAGAGCGGTAATAATTAACCCAGTAATAACTCTAGGTGACCAACCAAGTTTGCGATGTAACTTCCTATAAACAGGGTGTAAAAGTGCCGCTACCAACATAGCTAGTATTAGAGCGCTCATATATGGTCTTAGGGTGTAGTAAAGAAGTGCGCCTAGCAACACAAAAACCATACCAAAAAACACCTTTGCGCCCACGTCCTGCAAAATATACTCTACTTGCTTTTCGTCTTTGGGGTTTGCTTTGGTGCCCACAATTCCATAGTAGGCCTTTTTTACAAAAGCACTAGTTTTAGATGTAAAGCTCATTTATTGTTACCTTGTTTCATGCTTCTATAATATACGACAAATCTGGTACGTCAAGCTACATTTGCCAGTCAACTAATTGTGTTTTCTTTTAAACTTTGTTTTGAAGTATTTTTTTATTTCTTCAGTAGAGAAGCTAAAGCCAAAAGCTCCTAGGTACCAAGCTATTAGCGCGCAAGACAGAGCAATGCCAATATACCACCAAGCATAGGTTCTGGTAAGAACAAAGAAATGAGCATTGAGAGAGCTAATGAGTTGGCTTATTTCTGTACCACTGGCTTCGGTAAGGTTGTTAGGGATAAGCAAATTGAGGCTAGGAGGTGCAACATAACTCAATACCAATACTATCGCACCCAACACACCAAAGGTTTTGGCGTTGGCCCTAAACAACTTATGTGCGTCTCTAAACAGTAGTGCAACGAGTGTTAGTACGCTTATTATTAGCACTACCCACACCACTGCTGTTACTTGCACCAAGGTGTTATACCAATTCTTTATTTTTATAGCAGTAATAATTGGGCTATTTGGGTTTTTGTTGCCATCTACAATTGTGATGGTATTGGGCAACGCTCCAGAAAAATCATTAACAGTTTCTTGTATACCACTTGGTAAACCAAACGATGCAATGTAGCGACTGAGATTTTGTTTGTAAGGCTCAATATTTAGCTCGACTTTGTTGTTTACTAACTGAATGTTTTTGGTGTCACGATTGAGTAAAGTTATTTGTAGTTTTATTATCGGTTCAGATATAGACTGCAAAAGCTGGGGAGTAATAACTAGATCCATAAGTTTATCTACTAACGATCGCTTAATGAGGTTTTGTTGTACACTCTCTGGTAGGCGAGTCTCAATTTCATTTTTTACTATCTGACTTGTATAGGTAAAAGTGTTTGATTTCTCTAAGAAAGTAATGGTGTTTTCTGGGCTTGAAAGTGTTGTCTTTGTAACTGTGAGGTATGGCACCATAAACAAGCAAATAGCCATTATTACCACAGCTAGTCGCACTGGCCATTGTCTTTTTTTATTATTTTTTGCTTCGGGCATTGCTTTTTCTCCTTATATTTTTAGGGGCAGTTACCTTTATATTCATTAATATACTTGCCATTAGTAGTATTGCTCCAACTGTAACAGAATATAGTCCAAACAGCCAAACTATAGTAAGCACCCCTTCGACAGGTGAGAGTAGCATATATACGCCAAATAATAGAGAAACAATACCAACTAACAAATACGACCAACCAAAATGTAACTTATCTTTAAATAGCTTGGTACTTACAGCAATATCAAATGCGCCATATAATATGGCCCACAGAGCAATCATTAAACCTACCAGACCGGCCGCAAACTCGGGCTTTATTATTAAGTAAACACCAAAAGTTACTCCAAGCACACCGAGAGATATGGTGGCCCAAACGTGGGGGTTATCTTTTCTGAATAATGGTTCTAATATACAAAACAAACCTACTAATATAAGATTTAGCGCAAACAAAGCTATTACTACGTAGGCAGTAGCTTGAGGCCAAACTAACAAAACTGCACCCATTAAAACATTTGCTAGACCTCGCCAGGCAAGAGCGGCGCGTGATGGAGCGTTTAGAAATTCCATATTATTATAACAATACCTTCATTTATCTATTATTATAGTACGCCTTTTTAAGCATATGCAAATTGAAAAAACACTCGCTGGGTTGCGAGTGTTTTTCGTTAGGTTGTCTACGAGACTATTTTTTACTTTTTTTGGCTTTTGCTTTTGGTAAAAAGAAACTACCAATAATGTATAGCACACCAGTAATGGCGGCGTATAGACCAAGTATCCATATGAAGGCCAGAAGTGAAGTGGCTGGGTAAAATATTAGGTAAAAACCAAATAGTACCGAAAGCACTCCAATAAGCACAAACAATACTCTGTATCCGGCGTTTGAGCTAGAGTCTACAAAACCTAGCATTAAATCACCTATACCAAATAGTATAGCCCAGAAAGCTACTAGTAGAGCTACGATACTTACCGAGACCATTGGGTTACTTAGTAAGTACAAGCCAGCTACTATACCTAGAATACCTAGTATTACCGAAAGCACGCCGTGCTTGGTATCTTTTTCTACTACTGGTCTAAATAACTCTACTATACCTACAAACATAATATTTACAGCAAAGAATATAACCAAGATGTATAGTGTAAGACCAGGCCACATAAGTGCCACTAGTCCCAACATTAGATTTGCTATACCTCTTAATATTAATGAATTTTGACTTGGCATCGCCACTGAATTGTCCATTGCTACTCCTTAATTAATCTTAATTTGTTCTTATTATTACACAACAACGCTTATGCTGCAACTAAAATGTTTTACAGATAGCAAATACCACATAAAGGAGTTATACTATAAGAAAAGAAGGGCCAAAATTATGACCAAAAAAGTAGATTCATACCCCAAAATTAACCGCATGGAGTTTATGAATGCATTGCGACCCTATTTTTCTGAGACCGAGATGGAAGACATAGAGGCCGCATATTTTTTTAGTAAATATGCTCATAGAGGGCAAAAGCGTGCCAACGGCCTAAGGTATTTTGAACACCCTAGGGCAGTCGCCTGGATGATATTTGATGAACTGCACATATACGATTGGCAGCTTATTTGCATTGCACTCTTACACGACATGATTGAAGACTCGTTTATTATGCGCCCCAAACGACTAGAGATAAATTTTGGGCACGAGGTAGCCATGGGGGTAAAGTATATGACCAAAGAAGATGGTCTAGTAGGTGACGACTATTGGAATAGACTACTGCGAACTGGAGATTGGCGGGCCGCGGTTTGTAAATTGGCTGATAGAATGCACAACCTTCGTACTCTTGGCGATGTAGATCTTGGCAAGCAAAAACGCAAACTTATAGAAACCCAAGACAAAGTATATCCACTTTTTGAACCTACAATCAAAGTCACTCCCAAGCGCTACAAAGAGTCGGTAAAAGATATTTGTGGCATGATAGTGGAAAGGGTAGATGAGTTGCAGGCCAAGACCTATTAAAGATTGAAAGATTAGTAGAATCATAGAGGCCACCAGTAAGGTGGTTTTTTGTATTTCTTATGCTTGCAAAATAGCCCTAAAAATGTATAATCGTATAAGTTTTGTCTCAGGTAGAGACAAGAGCACCTAAGGAGTTAAATATGAGTACTATTGAAAGTCCAGTCGACATTGACTTGGGCCTTAAGGTAGATGTTGATCCTGAAGGCAGAGCAGATTCTGCTACAATGTTGCGCTGGTGTGTTACGCCAGAGCTAATTGAACTACTAAAGAACCAAAACGTCACCAACCCGTACGTTTTGATTGTAATTGGTAGGATTCGGGACTATGGATATGGCGCAGAAATGGCTTACGAGCAGCGTTTGCTAGTGCCGCTACAGCAAGAAGCCGAGTTTGTTGAATTTGTGTGCCGTGACACCAATACGGTAATGGCCACAATTGTGCATGGCGATACGCCAGAGCAAATTGCTCGTCTGCATCGTGACTTGCTAGATAAGCCTCGTCGTAATGGTAGTTACGAGAATAGCGTATTTGATTACGACTCACCACTAAAGTTTCGTGATCTGTACGAAACCTATCAAATTAGTAGTGTTGGCGTAGAAACCAGACTAGATGTAGTAGTACCAGACGAGATGTTTGCCAAAGAGCCCTCCAAAGCTCTTGTGAACATGCTTAGGCTGTTTGGGGTGGGTAGCAAAGGCCCTAACGACTGCGGCCGACGTAAGCGTTGGGGTTTGTGGCTTTTGTCACCCCTAGCTATATTGTTTCACACCCTTGTGAAGTCTGTGGCGGGCTTTGGCTTTGCCATGTTTGGCATTCGCTCTGTTAAGTGGCGCAAGCTATTTAACCCCCTAGCTACCTCCGCGCAGTTTTGGCGAGACGTAGATATTCGTCCTGTTAGTAAGACTTGTTCGCCAGGTGGCGGCAGTATTTTCTGGACCAATAAGCGAGGTAGGAGCAAGTACGACATTGACGACCTAGACAAGCCTAGCGATGCTGTTAGGTTATTTGCTACAGCCACAATCTTCCCACCATTCGTTCTTGTTGGTGTAGTTGCTCTAGCTGTTCTAGACCATGGTAATACTTGGAACCTACCACTTGAGTTCTATTTGCTTGCTCCGCTAGTGGTACCAGCTTTTATGTTGGCACTACTTGGGTTGGCACTAATCATGTTTGGTATCGCTACAGCATTTGGGTTCCTAAAAGACTCTACTGGTGACTTCTTTAGTTGGGTTGGTAAATCTCGTCGCGAGAGAGATCCCAACTTCAAGACTATTGATAAAGAAGCTCTGTTCAAAGAGCTAGAGTTGCTTAGCTGCGAAACCAACAAGGCGTTGCCGGCTCGGCTAGATGCTTTGCCCAAGCAGCATCGCACTATCCACTTGCGGTGGCGAAATCTCAAAGCAAGAGTGTGTAAGCCGTACGCTCGCGGTTAAAAACCAACCCGTATCTGTAATAAGATACGGGTTTTTTATATATACAAATAAATTGTTAAAAAGTATTGACAAATAGCAAAATGCATGATAGAATAGCTGTAATTCTTCTTCGTATGAAGGAGTGGCTTGGGTCTAAACCAGGTAACGGCGTCGTCTCTCCGCCATCGGGAGATATTGAAAAAGAAAGGTAGTCGTATGACTACTAGCACTGTCCAGATCACCCATGGCCCGTCGCGTGAAGAGCTCTTCGATGCTCTGCGACTCTTCGATGAGTTTCGCAAGGTCGAGTTCACACTCGAGAGCAGTGTTCGTGTCTCCGGTACCCGTAAGGTACCTGAAATCAAGTGTGAAGCTCAGATCATGTCGCTGGCCGCCGAAGACGGCTCTGGCAACAACTGGATCTTTACCGCGAGATTCAGGAAAGTCGATGGAAGCTACTCTTCCCGAGAAGGATTTTTCAACACTCGGGACCGAAAGGGCTTCTTGAGGCCTTTGGTCTAGTTTTTTTGGCCGGTGGAGAGTTCCTCTCCACCGGCCCTCGTCACAAAATAAGTATTTTGTCTGATGAGTCTTAGAGCTCAAACTCTACAAGACGAAACGAGAAAACCTAACTAAACGTAATGGCTATTGACATTAACACTTGCCTGTGCTATACTACTTTTATCAATATTTCTTTGCACACGAACTCATCTGTTGCAGGGGCCAGGTAAATATCGATTTAAAATACTTTTTAACCATATAAGGTTATGCAAAAAGGTCCGAAACACATTCTTTGGCGAATAAGACATTAATAGCTTATTGCCAACACTTTTAGCGAAGTTTTCGCTCAAACAACTCGGATCTTTCTGTTTCACCTTATAACTTAACATTTTTTTAAAAAGTAAGCATAAGGGCTTGACAGTGCTTAAGCTATACGGTAGTATAACTAACACTATGAACACCATAGCAACCAAATTAATACGTTTTGCACAAAACCCAGTCCAAACTGGTGCGGTTAGTGCATGCCATTCCCGAGTTATATGATTTAAGCATTTATTTGTAATCGACAGAGCTCGGGAATACGAAAAACCTCGAGCTTTTTTGATTGGCGAATAAACGCCCAAAAAAGTACCATCCCTGTACCTTAAATATCAACAGAAAGGACGCTTGTGAAAAGCTTTAGAAGCTACAAGGCGTTATATACGGCACTTTTGCAAGAAGACGGTGCCAAAGCCAACCTGTTAAAACTAAAAAGTCTATCAATAAAAGCCTTTATCTGGCTAGCTATTGTTGAGGCAGTAGTGATTGCTCAGATTTACCCGGCTAAGTCGTTTATTGATGGCCTCACATCCGGCCAGCCATTTAGCTATATGCTAGAAATTGCTTTGGTAATTCTAGTAGTATATCTGGCAGGCTCGATGCTTTACTTGCGAATGGATCATTTTCGTATTTGGGCTATGTGGCTTAACTACATGACAATTCTGGGCTATAGTCACCAACACCTATTACTATTAGATGTTAATTGGCATTCTCGTCATTCAACTGGCGAGAAAGAGTCGGTCTTAAGTAAAAACATTCGTAAGATCGATAGACTAACCGATGAGTTGATCTTTGAGGCTCTACCAGCAACTATGCGAGTGGTGTGTGTAAGCTTTGGACTACTCTTTATTGGCTGGCAATACACCCTGTTTTCGGCTGGTACGGCAATTGTTTATACGATTGCGGCCACCAGAACAGAACGTCGTTACGAGCCTAGTAGGCAACAAGCTCATGCCGAAGACAAAGCATTTAACCGCTGTGGTAGCGAGCAAATTACCAACTGGCGCACAATTAAGCAATTTGGCCTAGAGCGAGATCAGAGCCGAGGGTACATTTCTATGCTCGATGCTTATGTAGATGCCGAGCGCTTGCGCTTTGATAGCTGGCTTCGCGATGTTCGTATGCAAGATGCTGTAGTGTCTTTTAGTAGAGCATCGCTGTATGGCTTTTTGGCCTGGCAGTTCATGCAAGGTCAAATTTCGCTTGGCGAGATTTTCTTGGTGATTGCTTGGCTTGAAAAGATTTATAGCAACTTGTATCAGTTCGTGCATTTTCAGCGTTACAAAAATGAGGGCGAAGAAGCTCTGCACGAACTTGCCGAGATGCTGCAAACCAAACCTGCCGTAGAACAAGCAGACGAACCTATTGCGGTAGATAGTTTGACTGGCGCAATTCAATTGAGTGATGTTAGCTTTGCCTACGATGATAGTGAAGAGCATGCTCTTAAGAACATAAATCTGACTATTAAACCACACCAAGCAATTGCGCTTGTTGGCCCTTCTGGGTCGGGCAAGTCTACTGTAGCTAGCTTGCTACTTAGGGAGTTTGACCCAACAGAAGGGTCAATATACTTCGACGAAAACCCTCTACCACAACTAGATTTTGAGCAATATCGCAAAAAAACTGTTTCGGTAGTAAGCCAAAAAGTACAACTTTTTGATGCTAGTATTGCCGATAACATTCGCTTAGGCAGCCCATACGCTACCGATGCCGATGTAATAGAGGCTGCCAAGCGCGCTGATATTCATGAGTTTATCATCACCGAACTCGTTGATGGTTATGACACGATTGTTGGCCAAGACGGTATTCGTTTAAGTGGCGGTCAAATACAAAGACTCGCTATTGCCCGTGCGCTTATTAAGAGGCCAAAGCTTTTGGTGCTCGACGAAGCTACTAGTGCGTTAGATGCCATCTCCCAAGCTGAGGTGCAACGTAGTATTGAATTACTAATTGCGCGTCGAGAGTGCACAATTGTGATTATTGCACATCGCTTCTCGACTATCGAGATGGCCGACACCGTGGTTGTACTAGAGCATGGCGAGATTGCCGAGATTGGCACCCATGCCGAACTAGAACGACATAATGGTCTTTACAAGCGACTCCGAGACTTAGAAATGAGCGGAGGGCTAGTTTAGATCACCCCACCCCTCACCGAAATGGTGAGGGGTTTTACTTATGCTTGAGTTTTTACGAAAATACTGTAAAATATCTTCAGATCTTGTCTAGACAATGACAAGCGAACCTAAGGAAATAATATGGCATCAATTGTTGAATTGCTACCTAGGTATTACGCGGCCAGAACAGCTAATCCAAGCTACGACATAGTACGTCTAATTACTATTGATGGTCATGAGTGTGCATGGATGCATCTCGAAGGTGAGACAATAGAAGGAAGACAATACCAAGGTCGCGAATTCAAGTGTGTATGTGAATTTACCGAAGGCGTTGGGTGGATACAAGACCCTGTACGGCCCAATCAAAAAATCAATTTGGGTTCAACTACAAATTGTCTTTATAAAGCAACTGCAGCCCACTTAAGGATTCTTGAGCTAAGACACGAATATATTGAAAGATTCTCAGGTAATTGGCATGACATCGGCTTTATTGACGTTGAATTGGTAGTAAACGATTTGATTGAAAAAGTAAAAAACGGTGAATTTATTGGTGAAATATCTGGTGGTGCAGCCTTTTGGGGTGGCTACTTTTACATTCAAACGCTAGCGGAAATTGTTGATAGATTCGTGGGTCACATGTGGGAGCCAATTAGAGAACTTTTCAAGGAAAAGAAAATTGGTCTTGAAGGGGCGGTTATAACTGATTATCATGAACCGCAACCACCAAAATGGGAAGAGTACACCAGATATGAAGAAGATGGCTGGATCGCAATAGCATTCTTGCCAGGACACAGTAATATGGCACAAGAGTGGCATTATGAAGTATTGGATCCAGACGGCGAAAAAGTTCTTACATCTACTCAAGGTGATAAACTTCTACATAGACCAGTTTTTGGCCCAGACATTGAAGACGTAAATACTGCAAAAAGTAGGCTTGTAGACTTACTTAGGCAAGCTCAAGATATATAATCTACGCCCCTCACCGAAATGGTGAGGGGTTTTACTCATGCTTGAAAAATAATTATAAAAGTATAAAGATTAGATACACGCACCTTATATAAAAGAAAAGAGTTTTTAGATGACCAAGCCCACTATGTTATACAAAATTGATTTCAACTTACGTAAAAGAAGCTTGCTTCAAATTATTGTTGAGGAATATTCACAAGGGGCAATGGTAAAGGGCGAAGGAGCATTCTTTAGAGGTTCTAGTATCACAGCCAACACCAGAGGAACATACGTGTGGCGTGATGGTGCTATGACCCCACATGCTTCCGACTGGCACTTTGTACTTATTTTGGGTGAAGAGAAACTAGTTGCTTGCCTTCTGGAACTTTTTATGGAATCTAATCCAGATTTTGATGAAGAACAAGCTAAGCAGTACGTCGATGATGTCATTGAAGAATTGAATAGCTCTAGAATCTTAAACAAGTCTTCTCTAAATTAAATACTAAAAATAACCCAAGATTTAAACTTGGGTTTTGTTATAATTAAAACATGGATAGACCAAAACAACTTATACTAGTACGTCATGCCGAGAGCGTACGCAACAAAGCTAAAAGTTCGGTGTATTTTGCCGACGAATATGCAAGGCGTCATGTACAAGGTATAGCCGATTATAAAATACCCATAACCGAAGTGGGCGAGAAGCATGCACAAAAAACCGGTAAATACATACGCGAACGGTTTGGTTCTTTCGATTATATTTACCACTCTGGTTATAAACGCACAGAAGATACCCTACAAGCAATTCTAAAAGCCTACACAGACGAAGAAAGAGACAAAATGAAGTATCGTCACAATCTATTTATTCGCGAGCGAGACCCTGGCTACGCTTATGACATGACCGAGCCCGAAGCGAAAGAAGCTTTTCCATGGCTTCAAGAATACTGGAGCACTTACGGCGGTTTTTTTGCTTACCCGGTGGGTGGTGAAAGTATTGCTAAGATGACTGAGCGTGTACACCAGTTTTTAGGTATGATCTTTGCTCAGCACGCCGGCCAAAAAATAATGGTAGTAACACACGGGGGCACTATAAGAGCCTTTAGATTCTTACTCGAGCATTGGGATTACGAGCAAGCTATTTCGTGGCCACCAGGTAGTGAACCTAAAAATTGCGGAATAACTGTATACAACTACAACGAATCCGAAAAGAGCCTTCAGCTTTCGGAATACAACTCTACCTGCCCAGACTAGCCATGAAAAAGCCACTACTCAAAGCTATTCTAAAAGACCTTGGCCCAATTTTACTACGCAATATATTCTCTTTAGTGTCGGTAATAATTGGCGGATTGTCGCTAATACTAATATTTATTGGTGATACCCGCGACGGCTTTTTTTTGGGGCTAGTAATAACTATCAATATTATTATAGGTATTACCCAAGAACTACGTTCTAGAATAGCTCTAGAAAAACTTCAAACTTCAATAGCTACAAAATATAGCATTCAACGCGGGTCAAAAGAGCTTAAAGTGCTTGCCGAAGAAATTTGTGTTGGCGACATAATAAAAACAACTTTAGGCGACCAGGTGCCTGTAGACGGAATTATTATTAAGTCTAGTAGTTGTGAATGTAACGAGGCTATGCTGACTGGTGAATCTGATAATATTACCAAACGAGTTAATGACAAATTACTAGCTGGTAGCATAATAGTCGCTGGCTCAGCCGAGCTGAAGGCGGAAAAAACTGCCGAGTCAAGCTATTTGGCTACAATGACAGAAAGTTTAAAAAAATACAGCCGTAATCTTTCACCTATTCAACGCAGTATGCTAACTTTTATTCAACAAATGGCAGTTATACTGGTAATAATTGCGGTAGCTATACTTATACGATCTCATTCTGCGGGAGGTCATTTGTCTTCTGCTATAAATCAAATAGCGGCAATTGCGTCTACTATTATTGCCGAAGGCTTGGTACTGACTAGTACAGTATTTTTTACTTATGGGGCAATTAAGATGTCTCAACAAAAAGTCTTATTACAACAAATCAATTCTATTGAAATACTCGGTAGAGTGGCAACTGTGTGTGTAGACAAAACCGGTACGCTTACAGAGAATCAGCCAGTATTTGAAAAGTTGATAAGTTATGAGGATTCGCTAGCAGGTAAAAATGAACTAGCAAAGCTTGTTGCCTCGTACTCTTTGGGTGAATCTACCAATACAAGTACCATGATGGCACTTAGAGAAGCCTCTATAAACGAAAAACCATACAAAATAAGCGATCTTTTGTCGTTCTCTTCAGAACGAAAATATGCGGCCTTTAAATTGGAAAAAACCAAAAAGATTGTCATAGTAGGTGCTAGTGATTATTTTGTAAACCAACTTCCAGCTAGTCAAAAAAAATGGCTAGAAAGCCAACTTCAGCAATATACAACTATGGCCAAGAGAGTATTGTTTGTGGGTGTTGCAGACGATGGCGACATGACTAAGCCAAAGAGTTTAAAAAACTTAACCGTATCTGGGTTAATACTCATGAACAACCCTTTGAAGGCTGCTACCAAAGACATAGTAAATTATTTACAAGATAGAGGAGTACAAATATTAGTTATCTCTGGTGATAATGCCAAGACAGTAAGAGCAATTGCCGATCTTGCTGGCATAGATCATAACAGTAGGGTTATTGAGGGCTCACGTATAGAAAAATACAGCATTACCAAACTCGCTCAACTAATCAAGCAAAAACCCCTGTTTGCCAGAGTACTGCCTAGCCAAAAAGAACAAATTATTAGAGCAGCACAAAAATCTGGCCCAACCGCTATGATTGGTGATGGTGCCAACGACGCCTTGGCCATCAAAAGAGCAGATGTAGGTATAGCGATGTTTTCTGGTGCACCGGCTAGTCGTCAAATCGCCGATGCGATACTTATTAACGATTCATTTGCGGCACTACCGGCAGGAGTAAAGCTATCAGACACAATCATTACCACCCTAGAAATGATTGCCTGCCTGTTTTTTAGCAGGGTTTGGAGTGGAGTATTGTTGTTGGCTGGCACGCTAGTTATTAATGTAAATTATCCATTTACACCCAGAAATATTACTTTACTAAACCTCTTTATAGTTGGGTTTCCTATATTTCTCTGGGGAATTTGGCCACGTAGTCGCGAACGCAGTATACATGATGCAAGTTTTTTGAAACGCACACTACCATTTTCTATTACTAATGGCACGGTAATTGCTTTGCTGACTCTTATCACTTACTACATAGCTATCTCGGTGTTTAATTTAAGTAGCGCTAACCCACAAATAGTTGCTTATATTTGTTTTGCAATAATGAGTGTTTTTACAATTAGTATTATTCCTGGCGCTATGCAGGCGAATAAAAATAGCACCCAACAAGCTTATATTTATCTGTCTTATGTGGTGATGGGGCTAGTTGTTGTCTTGGTTTTCTGGGTACACCCCTTGTCTAACTTTTTTGGTTTAGATAAGCCCACCTCAATACTAACGGTTCTGATCGCGATTATTATGTCTTTTATAGGCATTACTTTACAAAAACTACTAGCCAACAATCATTTTGGCGACAGATTATATCAAAAACTTTATAGAAAAAATTAATTTCTTTAGAAAATATAAAAATACCCATACCCTGTAAAAGGTATGGGCGTGTAGTTGTTATGCCGCTCTGGGGTCAACAACCACTTGAGTTGTAGATGTTATGTCATTTAGGCGTTTAGTTACGTAATGATGATGAAGTGCTCTATTTTCCATTGCGCTTTGTAGACCTGCTTCGGCTCGCCTGGCACTTTCTACCCCATGAAGAACTGTTGCAACCGAAGAAACTAGTCTCAATGGTGCAAGTAAGGTACTAGTGATTTTACTGCTAACCAACTCTTTTACCCCCCTAAATTAGCGGCACATCCATTTTTGGACGAATTACAATGCTAACAAATTATTAAGTATAAGTCAATACTATTTATGCTAATAAAGAATAGATATTAACCACTATTGAGATACCATAACTACACTTAAATTACCTGTATAATAATATAAGCATGAGACTTTTAAAAAATTCATTTTTAAAAAAATATGGCTGGCTTGTTTTTGTGGGTATTGGGCTAACTGTAAGTATTTTGTTTTATATACTAGGCAGTATTGCGGTCAGCCAAAAACTAGTAGTAATACTTTGTGTAATTGGAATATTGCCAGAACTGAAAGCGATAGCAAAAGACTTGTGGAATAAACGGTTTGGTGTAGATATTATTGCTGTTGTAGCAGTTTTGTCTTCATTGGCACTGCGCGAATATGCTACAGCAGGCGTAATACTGTTAATGTTTACAGGCGGTACCGCCCTAGAAGAATATGCCAAATCTCGTGCTCAAAAAGAATTAAAAAGCTTGCTTAGTAGAGTACCAAAAATAGCACATGTAAAACGTGGCAAAGAGTTTGTAAATGTTGCTGTCACAAAGATTAACCCAAACGACACCCTACTTATTAAACCTGGAGAGGTAGTGCCAGTAGATGGAACTATTTTAAGTGGTAACAGTAGTTTTGACGAATCGGCAATAACCGGCGAGAGCCTACCAATCGACAAACAAAAAAATGATTCGGTATTATCTGGTACTATTAATCAAGATTCACCAGTGCAAATAAGAGCAATTCGTTCAAGTGGTGATAGCCAATATGAACAAATTATTGAGTTGGTTCGTTCGGCAGCATCTAGTAAGTCGCCAATAGTTAGGCTAGCAGATGCCTATAGTGTGCCTTTTACTATTATTTCCTTTGGGTTGGCGGCTATTGCATGGTTTATTAGTGGAGATCCAGTACGAGCCTTGGCGGTCTTGGTAGTAGCTACACCTTGCCCGCTTATTATTGCTACCCCTGTAGCTATTGTATCTGGTATGAGTCGAGCAGCACATTTGGGTATAATAATTAAAGATGGTGCGAGCCTTGAAAAGCTAGCAATGCTAAAAGTTTTGGCCTTTGATAAAACAGGCACTCTTACTCAAAACAAACCTACTATTTCTACAATAAATCCAAATGGCGTAAGTGAAGCTAGATTATTAAAACTTGCTGCTTCTGTTGAACAAGATAGTAATCATATACTTGCCAGCGTTGTTGTGGCCGAAGCAAGGCGAAGACATATTATTCTCGCCAAACCCAATGAAGCTCATGAGCTGGTTGGCGGAGGTATAAGTGCTAAATTTGGTAGTAGAGATATTCATGTGGGTAAGCTAAGTTTCTTAGCTGAGTTTGGTGTAAAAATTCCTAAACAAGATAGTAAGAGCGTCAAAACAACTATGTTTATTGCCGAAGGTAAGAAGTTTTTGGGCTCGATTGTCTTTGCCGACCCCATTAGAACTAATGCATTAAATACACTTAAATCTCTAAAAAATCTTGGTATAAACAAGACATTAATGTTGACCGGCGACAAAGAAGAGGTGGCTAAGACCATTGCTCAAGAGGTGGGTATAGGCGATGTACACGCCTCGCTTTTACCGGTAGACAAGCTACATGTTATAGAAGAATACACATCCCACAAAAACGTTATTGGTATGGTGGGTGACGGTGTAAATGACGCCCCAACTCTAGCAGCAGCCGATGTAGGTATTGCGCTAGGCGCGAAGGGTTCAACCGCAGCTTCAGAATCTGCCGATGTGGTTATAATGCTAGACGACATTAGCAAGGTTGCCGATGCAATCTCTGTAGCCAAGAGAAGTGTACTTATTGCCAAACAGAGTATATTGGTAGGTATTGGGCTTAGTATAGTACTAATGATTTTTGCGGCACTCGGAAAAATTCCGCCACTTTATGGTGCGGTACTACAAGAAGTTGTGGATGTAGCCGTAATACTCAATGCCTTGCGCGCTCACTCCAAGGGAGTTTTTAACAAGAAAGAGAGTTATTGATGAAGAAAATTGAGCCAGGTATTTATAAACACTACAAAGGTAATAAATACTTAGTTTTGGCTTTAGCTAAGCATAGCGAAACGCTTGAAGAAATGGTGGTATATGTAAGTTTATATGACAACCTCGAGAGTCAAGTGTGGGTACGTCCGGCCAAGATGTTTAGTGAAGTTGTTGAGTACAGGGGTAAAACGGTACCACGATTTAAATTGATAAGTAGTGCCTAGACTTATCTATAAAGTTACAACAAAGTGGTTAAGCATTTGAAAAATAATCTTACAAAGAGCATAATATATTTAAACATAACAACTTTAAAAAGGAGAATTAAATAATGTTAGAATTTTTTACTAACAACTGGCAAGGTATACTACTTGCAACCGTTGCCGCTATGGCAATTGGTAGCTTGTGGTATTCACAAGTAATGTTTGGTAAGCATTGGCAAAAGTTGGTTGGCCTAAAAGACAGTGATATGAAGAAAGGCATGCTAAAGGGTATGGTAGTGATGCTAGTAATGGCATTTGTATCTGCCTTTGTGCTGAAAAGATTTATAGTAATAGCCAACCCAGAAGACATCTTGCAGGCACTTAAACTAGCTATGTGGATATGGTTTGGTTTTGTAGTTACTTACGCAGTTGGCGGTGGAGTGTTTGAAAGACGTTCACCAGAGCTAATGGCTATAAATTTGGGTAACCAACTAGTTACCCTGCTAGTTATGGCTGCAATCTTGTTCAAATTTTAAGATATTTATAGCTTTTTATTTTATAATAATAGTTATTATGAGCTTTACTAATAAAGTTTACGAGGTTGTCTCAAGTATCCCAAAAGGCAAAACTTTGACTTACAGCGAGGTAGCTGCCTTGGCAGGCTCGCCGGGTGCTGCACGTGCTGTTGGTACTATACTTAGTAAAAACTTTAACCCCAGAATTCCATGCCACAGAGTTATTCGTGCCGATGGCAAACTAGGAAATTATAATCGTGGTGGCAGTGAAAATAAAAAACAGATTTTACTATCTGAAGGTGCTATAAAATAAGCTAAATTGTAAAAAAGTTTTTGTAATAAAGTATTTTTAAGCTTGCTCTCAGCTTGTATGCTTATGCTTAGTTTATGCACTGAAGTTATAAATATTTACACGAAATTCGTTTGACCAGCGTGTGTATAATATAGGTGTAAACATGCTAAGAGAGGAGGTGAGTGCAATGAAGAGACGCGTATTACGCAGTATTCGTAAGATGCCCCAAAATTTACTCCGCGACAAGCAAGTAATGGAAGATATTTTAGACGAAATGGCGACCAAGTGGGCGACCAAAGCTGAGAAGTTGCAGTCTAAAACTTTCAATAAAATGTATACCAAGACCAAATAAGCTAATACTTGAAATTGTATTGGTGCTAGAAAGGAAATAGCGTTTTGATTAGCGTAAAAGATCAAGAACCTGCCTGAGAATGTTTTTTTACTCAAACCTGATTCCAGCAGAAATCCGTCCATTTTTTGCTCCGCTCCGTAATACCAATTACGCTTTGTCACAAAAAAATGAACACCTTACCACTGAAAATCAACTTATGAACTAGAAAAACCTTCCCAGGCAGGTTCTACAAACGGACGTTTGAAACATCAATCGTCCGTTTGTGTTTTGTAAAGGGTCGTTAAGAACTATTGTATTACTTTTATTATTATGTTATAATTTGTCCTCAGCACCTTCTAAGCTCTAGAGGAGAGACAATGCCGAACGATAGTATAGATAAGTATTACAGTTGGGACGACATACCTAGTTCGTTCGATCTAACCACTGAAACGTTCTTTGGTTTTGTATTCGGGTTTATGACTTCGTTTTTCACAATGATCGCTATGGCCTTAATAGCACCATGGCTTGAACTACCGTTGGGCGTGCCAGCGTACCTCTTGGTAGCCTACTATTGGGTAAAAAACACCGTATTTAGGAGGGCAAGTATTCGTATTAAAGACTGTGAAGCCCCCCTTACTACTAACGGTAGGCTATCTATCTTTTTTGCAAGCATTTTTAATCCGATATTGGGTCTCAAGCTAGTTACTACCTGGGCCTGGCGTAAAATTCATCGCCGAAGGGTAAACCCATTTTACTCGCAAATTTATGAGACTCGTAAAATTATTAAGCGTCTTCGTAAGTTGCCCGACTCCTCCAGGACCAAGGCTGCACTAAACGAAGCTCAAAGAACTCTAGACTATTTTATAGAACTTGAGCTAAATCAACTAGATAATTATAGCGATCTAGACAGGATTAGAGCCCGAGAGATTCGTGAATCTACCCAGTTAGATATTGCCATGCTAAATAAAGCACGTGAAGAAGCTGAGCGAGCTAGCGACCCACTAAAAGTAATGACTAGTCGTAACTAATAACAACACCCCAAGTTTACTTGGGGTTTTTATTTATGTACCATCTACAAATATGTTAATATAACGCCAGTACCTTTTAGACAGGGAGACGCAATGAGTACCAACTTAGCACTATTAGAGAAACTAGATGCTTTTAGAGAATTATTTGAGATTGTTACGAAAGCTGATATTGCAAGCTTGCGAGAACATTGTGAAGATGAAGATGATGTGGCAGGCTCTCTAGTAGGTATTCTATATGACGCAGAGATAGATAATCCAGAGTGGCTACTTGAAAGATGTGGCATATTACATGACGCCGACGATGCCGAAGAGAGGCTTGAATGATGAGTAGCTCGCAAACTGATTGGGTGGTGCCTGAAGACCCCGAGCTAGTGGCTACTGTTGCCAATGTATTGTCTATTGGGTGCGGTAAGCAACTGCCGGGCAGAGGTAGTTTAGTAATTCACTGCGATAGAGTGTACAGATGTGAGCAATGCCAGACTAAGCTAGAAGGTATTGGTCACGTTCGGCTTTTAAATATAATTGATGCACTCAATGCTAGAAATAGAATGCTAATGGGTATTGTGAAGGGGCTAAATAGCCACTTACAAGCTTAAAACTTATCCCCACCAATCTGGTGGGGTTTTATTTGCTATAATACAATAATATGAAAACAACTATTTATTCATGGAACGTTAACGGCATACGATCTGTAATAAAAAAAGGTGAGTTTGATAAATTCATAAAAAAATACAAGCCAGATATTTTGTGCTTACAAGAAACCAAAGCCAAACAAGGCCAAGCTGAGATAGATTTGCCGGAGTACAAAGAGTATTGGTGTGATGCCGAGAAGGCTGGCTATAGCGGTACAGCCATATTTACCAAAACCAAGCCTATACAGGTAGTAAAGGGCTTACCAGAGAGTATCGTTAAAAAATACAAAATGGCCGACAATTATGGCGACCCAAATGCTGAAGGTCGGGTAATAGCCGCTGAGTATGATAAGTATTTTGTAGTGACAGTTTATACCCCAAACTCTAAAGACGATCTCTCTCGTATACCATTGCGACACAAGCATTGGGACCCAGCGTTTTTAGAGTACTGCAAACAATTAGAAAAAACCAAGCCAGTGGTTTTTTGTGGAGATCTTAATGTTGCTCACACGGAGGATGACTTGGCTCGGCCCAAACCTAATATTGGCAAAAAAGGTTTTACAGTCGAGGAGCGTGAGGGATTTCAAAATTTTATCGATGCCGGTTTTGTAGATACATTACGACTTTTTAAAAAAGGCAACGGCTACTATACCTGGTGGACACACTGGGCTAATGCCAGAGCCAACAACGTAGGCTGGCGTATTGATTATTTCTTGGTGTCGTCTAAACTCAAAACAGCTGTTAAAAAAGCCGAGATACATGCCGAACAGATGGGCTCAGACCATTGCCCTATAAGTGTTACTCTTGATTTGTAGCTAAATTTAAGATATACTAATCTGCATTATGTCGAAAAAAACCCAAGAACAAATTGTAATACTAAAAAACAAGGCTACCGGTAGCCGTTATTATACTCGTAAAAACCCCAAAAATACTGTAGACAAGATTGAGCTAAACAAGTTCGATCCCAAAACTCGTAAGGTAGAAACTTTTACAGAAGTCAAAGCCAAACTCAAATAGGCTTTTAAAACTCTTGTGCTAGAAGTAAGGCGTGTAGTTTGATACAATTTAGCGTATGAAGAAATATCTACCAACAGCTCTTATAGTGATTGTCGTGCTCTTAATCGGCGGATTTATAATAAAAGCTCTCATTACGCCAGATTCAACACAAAATGGTGCTACAACAAACAAAGAGATTACTCAGGCCGACAAAGACGCCCTAAGAACTGGCGGTACTGTAGGCAATACTAACAGCAAAGTAGTGGTAACCGAATTTGGTGACTATCAGTGCCCAGCTTGTGGAGCTTGGCACCCTTTTATTAAAGATACTCTTATACCTAAGTATCAAGATAAAATATTGTTTGTATTTAAAAACTTTCCTTTAGTAGATTTGCACAAAAACGCCCAATCTAGCGCTCAAGCAGTTGAGGCCGCGGCTTTGCAGGGCAAGTTTTGGGAGATGCACAATATAGTATACGAAAATCAAAAAGATTGGGAGAACGAAAAAGACCCCAATAGTAAGTTTGAAGATTATGCACGGCAAATAGGACTCAATGTAGATCAATGGAAAAAAGATAGAGATTCTGCCAAAGTCAAAGACTTAATAAAGGCCGATGTAGCACTAGGTGAAAAGCTTGGTCTACAAGGAACCCCAAGCTTTTTAATAAATGGGGTTCAAGTAAAACCCAACTCAGAGGCTGAGCTTTTAGCTGCAATTGACAAAGCTCTAAGTGAAACCCAGTAGGCTAAACTTTTATGCAACTAAGTTCTAAAACTAAAAATATAATACTCATACTTCTTGGTATTGTCGCTCTTGTTGGACTTTTTGATTCTATGTATCTAACTGTTACTCACTACACCAACGCCTTGGTGCCGTGTAATTTTACCCACGCTTGCGAGACAGTGCTTACCAGTAGTTATTCAGAAATTTTGGGCGTGCCAATAGCTGCACTTGGTATGGTATTTTACACTGTAGTGCTTTCTGCAAGCATATTCTTTATTCAGCACAAAACATACCATTGGTGGTTGAGTGCCTGGGGTGTAATAGGTCTTTTCTCGACTATTTATCTACTCTATATTCAGGCATTTGTGTTAAACGCCTTTTGTCAGTATTGTCTTCTATCGGCATTTACATCGATATTTATTTTTGTACTAACCACCGTGCTATACTTAAGCAGTAAAGAAGTTTTTAAAAAGACTAAGAAGGAATAATTATGGTTAAAAGTGATGTAATTGAATTTTACGGCGAAACTTGTCCGCACTGTTTAAGTATGAAACCAGTTGTGCAAAAAATTGAAGCTGATAACAAAGTAGAGATAAAAAAGCTTGAGGTTTGGAACGACAAGGAAAACCAAACAGTTATGAAAAAATATGAAGATATTATTTCAATTGCCTGTGGAGGCTTTGCTGCTGTACCAAGTTTTGTAAATACCAAAACCAACCAAGCACTTTGTGGAGCTCACGACGAAGCTGAAATAGTTGCGCTACTCAATGGCGAAGACTGCACCGAAAACGTGTGTATGTCCCATAGTAAAATGAAAAAATAGACCACCATATTTATTTGCTTTTACCTTGAAGCCTATGATTGTATCAGATACAATATATACATAAGCATATTAAGGAGAAGCCTAGATGAGTCGTAAAACCCGAGTAGCTATTAACGGTTTTGGTAGAATTGGCCGAAATGCCTTTAAAATAGCTTTTACCAAACAAGATATCGAGATTGTTGCAATCAATGACTTAACAGATAACGCTACCCTAGCTCATTTATTACGCCATGATAGTAGCTATGGTCATTATCATAAAAAAGTTACGAGTACCGACACTCATTTAGTAGTTGATGGCAAAAAAATACTAGTTACCGCTGAACCAGAACCTAGCAAGCTTCCCTGGAAAGAACTAAAAATAGATGTAGTAATAGAATGTACTGGTCGATTTACTGACCGACCGAGCCTAGAAATGCACCTAAAAGCTGGGGCAAAGAAAATTGTCTTAAGCGCTCCAGAAAAGGGTGAGAACAGTGACACATTTGTATTTGGTGCCAATGATGAGAATTTAAAATCTACACAAACAGTCGTTTCTAATGCGTCGTGTACCACAAACTGTATTGCACCAATTATGGCAGTTTTGTCTAAAGAGATTGGCATAGAAAAGTCTCTAATGACTACCGTGCATAGCTACACACAATCGCAGCAACTACAAGACGGCCCTGCAAAAGATTTGCGAGAGGCTAGAGCTGCGGCTGAAAACATTGTGCCCACCACCACTGGTGCTGCTACTGCCGCTGCGCTCACTGTTCCCGATCTAAAAGATAAGTTTGATGGGTTGAGTATACGAGTACCAACCCCAGTAGTTTCGCTTAGTGATATTACTTTTTTAGCAAAGCGTAATACTACTGTGGAAGAAATTAATAAAATTATTAAAAAGGCTTGCCAGACTAGCCACAAAGGAATTATCGATTTTACAGAAGAAGAATTAGTGAGTAGAGATTTTATTGGTGACCCTCATAGCTGCATAGTAGACACAAAACTAACTAACGTAGTCGACGGTAATCTGTGTAAGGTAGTGGCCTGGTATGATAACGAATGGGGATACTCTAATCGTTTAGTAGAGATGGTGCAAAAAGTTGGAAAATTATTAAAATGAAAGTTTATGTAGCCTCTGACCACGCTGGGTTTATAAAAAAAAATCTATTAGTAGAGCGTCTTAGTAAAAAATACGAGGTAGTAGATATGGGCCCCGCTCAACTTGATCCTACCGATGACTACCCCTTATTTGCAGAACAAGTTGCCGATTCGGTAGTAGACGACAAAGGTAGTTTTGGGGTGCTAGTTTGTAAAAGTGGTGAAGGTATGGAGATAGCTGCCAACAAAGTAGACGGTGTAAGGGCGGCACTGGTTTGGAACGAACATCTGGCTTACGAAACTCGCAACGACAATAATAGTAATGTATTAAGTTTGCCTGCAGGTGAGCTAAGTGTTGATGAAATGTATAAAATTACCAACGAATTTTTACAAACACCTTTTTCAGCACTACCTAGGCACAAACGTAGATTAAAAGAAATTGAAAACATTGAAGATCAACAATGAAAATAATCCCCGACATTTTAGCAAAAACTACCGACGAATATCGCAAAAATTTAAGAGCTGCTCGTCAGCTAACCGATAGGTTTCATATAGATATTATTGACGGCAAATATGTAGACAACCTTACTATTCAACCACGCGACATTCAAAAACAAATTGATAACAAGATGGATATGCATCTAATGGTTGAAGATCCTGTTTGGTATGCTCGCGAATGTGTTAAGTTGAACCCACATATTATTATTGTTCAGTTTGAGTCGCCAGGCGATGTTATGGCCGCACTCGAGTTAACAATGAAAAACGGTTTTAGGGCTGGTTTGTCTATTAATCCAAGTACTTCAATTGACGATATAAAAAAATATCTAAACGTAATAAGTCATTTGCAAATTATGGGTTACCAAGCTGGTTTTGCTGGCACCAAGCTAGACAAGGCAGTTTTAAGCAAGCCTAAAGAGGTAAGAGAAATTAGGCCGGATCTAGAAATTGGTCTAGATGGCGGAGTGAGCGACAAAACAATCTCGGCAATAGTAAAAGCACAGTTTGATACTATAGACGTAAACTCATTCTTGTTTAACAACCCAGAGCTTGATTCTCTGAGCGCCTACTCATTTTTAATGGAAAAAACATTATGAAAAAAAGGCTTACCCAACTAGAACTAGCATTAAAAGCTGATGATATACGTAAAGATATATTAATTATGCTTGAACATGCTGGAAGCGGACACACCGCCGGCCCACTTGGTATGGCCGATATATTCACGGCACTGTATTTTGGTGACCTTCTCCAATACAACCCTAAAAAACCTGATTGGCAACAAAGAGATAGGCTAGTATTAAGTAACGGACACATCAACCCGGTACTATATGTCGCTATGGCACATGCTGGCTACTTTGATAAAAGTGAACTTAAATCCTTACGGCAGTTCGGCACCAGACTACAAGGACATCCGGAAAGAACTCGTCTGCCCGGCATAGAAACTACCAGTGGTCCACTTGGTTCGGGTATTAGCCAAGCTGCTGGCATGGCTTATGGCTTGCGCATGGATAATCACAAGAAACAACATGTGTACTGCCTTACCTCAGATGGTGAACATCAAGAAGGTAACACTTGGGAGGCGATAATGTTTGCAGGAAACAACCGATTGAGAAATCTTACAGTTATTGTTGATAGAAACAATATTCAGATCGATGGATTTACCGAAGATGTTATGCCACTCGAACCGCTTGCGGCGAAATACCAGGCTTTCAATTGGCATGTTATAGAAATAGATGGGCACAATTTTGAAGAAATAGCAGGCGCTATTAATCAAGCTAAGGCAATCTTTGAGAGACCAACTTGTATTATTGCGCATACTATCGCTGGCAAAGGGGTAGATTTTATGGAAGATGACTTTCGTTGGCATGGTATACCACCAGGTAAGCAAGAGATAAGTGGCGAGCCCGCTCCAAAAAAACAATTAAAAGTTGCCCTAAAAGAACTTAGGACTCTACAGGGTAAAATAAGGAGCGAGCATGAATAGCTCACAAAAGCTTAGTACTAAGCTATTTACTAAAGATATAGAGCTTGTGCCTAACCGCAAGGGGTTTGGCGAAGGTTTATTTGATGCTGGCAAAAAAGATAAAGATATCGTAGCGCTCTGTGCTGATCTAACCGAGTCAACTCAAATGGAAGCCTTTAAGCAAGCTTACCCCGAAAGATTTGTAGAGATTGGCGTAGCCGAACAAAATCTAGTAACTGTTGCATCTGGTCTGGCGGCAGTAGGAAAAAAACCCTTCGTTACCAGCTATGCAAGTTTTTCGCCGGGAAGAAACTGGGAACAAATAAGAACTACAATTTGTCTAAACAACCGCAATGTGAAGGTAGTAGGTAGTCACTCAGGTGTTTCGGTTGGTCCAGATGGAGCAACCCACCAGATGCTAGAAGATATTGCGCTTATGCGAGTACTACCTAACATGACAGTAGTAGTTCCTGCTGACAGCATAGAAGCCAAGAAAGCCACAATTGCACTCGCCAAAAACACCTCACCGGCTTATTTGAGATTGGCTCGTGAGAAGACGGCTGTTATAACCACCGATAGTTCACCTTTTGAAATAGGAAAAGCGCAAATTTTGCAAAACGGTAAAGATCTTACCATAATTGCTTGCGGACCACTTCTGTATGAGGCTTTGAAGGCCGCAAATGAACTAACCAAGAGCAATATCTCTGTAGAAGTAATTAATTGTTCTACTATTAAGCCATTAGATACCAAGACGATTGTGACTAGCGCCAAAAAGACTCGTAGAGTGATTACTTTAGAAGAAGCTCAAGTGGTAGGTGGCTTGGGTGGTGCAGTAGCTGAAACAATAGCTGCACAATACCCTGTGCCAGTTATGAGATTAGGCATACAAGATCGTTTTGGCCAATCCGGCACTATCGACCAACTTTGGAGCGAGTACGGCATAGATGCCCCTACTATAGTAAAGTTGGCAAAAAAATTCGTTAGAAAGGTAAAGTAATGAAAGAGAAACTACAAGTAATGTCTATAGGTGATGTTGTCACAGATGCTTTTATAGAATTACTACCGACCGAGGCAGAGATAGACCACGACGCTAAAAAACATCCATTATTATGCATGACATATGGCACCAAAATACCTTTTAAAGACGCAATAATAATAAATGGAGTAGGTAATGCTGCCAACGCCGCTGTAGCCTTTGCTCGTCTCGATATAAGATCGGCCCTAAGAAGCGACATTGGTGATGATTTGGTGGGGCGAGACATTCTACATGCATTATCTCAAGAAGGTGTTTCTACAGAGTTTATCCGAACCAACGAAGGGTTTAAGAGTAATTATCATTATGTCTTGTGGTATAAAGACGATAGAACTATTTTAATAAAACACGAAGATTACAATTACGAATGGCCCGAGATTAGACCGTATCAAAAACCTGAGTGGATATATTTAAGTTCGATTGGCGAAAAAGGCGATATCGTTCATAAAGGTCTCAGTGACTATTTGTTTACTAATCCAGATATTAAACTGGCTTTTCAGCCTGGCACTTTTCAGATACGTGAAGGAGTAAAAAAACTACATAAACTATATAGCAGAACTGAGATATTTGCGGCCAACAAAGAAGAGTACCAACAAATTTTAGAAAGTGACATAAAAGACGAAAAAACTCTAATAAGTAAAATGCATGCTTTAGGCCCCAAGACACTACTACTCACCGACGGACCAAACGGCGCTTATGCATCGGATGGACAAAAAATAGTATTCATGCCACCATATCCTGATCCTAAACCACCGGTTGATAGAACTGGTGCAGGCGACTCTTACGCAAGTACTTTTACGGCAGCAATAATAGAAGGTAAAAATATGGGCGATGCTCTGGCTTGGGCGGGAATTAACTCTTGTAGTGTAGTGCAAAAAGTTGGTGCACAAGCCGGCTTACTAAGCCAAGAAGAAATTCAATTAGAACTAAAAAAAGCTCCTAGAAGCTATATAGCAAAAGTGCTTTAGGTAAAATGTCTATGGTCAAGTTAGTTGGCTATAGACTATAATAATGCTTATGTATGACTTAATTATTATTGGTGGTGGTCCAGCTGGTATGACAGCGGGTATTTATGCAGCTCGCAAAAAACTCAAAACACTTATACTGACACGCGACATTGGTGGGCAAGCAGCATGGAGTAGTGATGTAGAGAATTACTTGGGCTTTACTATGATTACCGGTGCCCACTTGGTAGAGAAGTTTGAGCATCATGTAGAAAAGTTTAAAGATGTGCTCGAGCTCAGGCTAACTACCAAAGGAGTTCGTTCTGTTAAAAAAAATAAAAACTACTTTTCGGTAACAACAGGCGATGGTCATAGCGAACACGCTCGCGCAGTTATTATTGCTGGCGGAAAGCTACCAAGACCACTTGGGGTGCCTGGCGAACAAGAATTTCTAAATAGAGGCGTAACCTACTGTGCCTGGTGTGATGGTCCTCTTTTTGCCGACAAAGATGTGGCTATAATAGGTGGCGGTAATTCTGCTTTGGATGCCGCTTTAAACATAGGTCGCAGCGTGAAATCTATAGTAATAATTAATATCACCCCAGAACTTACAGGCGATCCAATCATGATAGAAAAAGTTACTGCCTCACCCCACATTCGCATACTAAATAATACCGAAGTGGTTAAAATTAATGGTGAGAAATTTGTGAGTTCTATTACTATACAAACTCATAGTAACAAGTCTTCTACCGACATACCACTACAAGGGGTTTTTATTGAGGCCGGTAGCTTACCTGCTACAGACTACTTGAAAGATTTAGTTAAGCTCAATAAGGCTGGTGAGATAATTATTAACAAAGATAATCAAACTTCGGTGGCTGGGTTATTTGCAGCAGGCGATATTACCGACATTAATGAAAAACAAATTATTACTGCTGCTGGTGAAGGGGCAAAGGCAGCAATTGAAGCTGCTCGTTATATTGCCAAGCAAAATGAGATTTAGCTAAATTGACTGTATTGTAAGTATCATTTACAATATAAAGCTATAGCATAACAACTATTAAATTGACCATTGCTTTTTTAAGGGAGAACACATTGCAAAGCGACAACAAAACTAAAAGCACAGATTTTTTGCCAGGCAAACCTAGTATGGACAGTATGAGCCGTGCTAGTAATACCGTTACAGCTACTTCTTCGGTGCCTAACGCGAGTTCAACAAAAACACCTGATAATGCTAGTGCACATGTGATTGATCTAAAAAATGCCCCTACAACCTTTGCAGATTCGCCACTTCTTAATGAAGAAACTCAACCAGAACCAGCCAATAAAACTCCAAAAGTTGCACCTGTTGTGAACGAAATATCAATAAAAGATACTAAACAACAAGATATTTCTCCAAAGCCAACCGACACATCGGGTCTGGATTCTACCACTACTAGTGGTCAGCCTACTGCGGCAGAGGATAGTGCAATGTCAGAAAAAGGTGTAGACGATATTAATCTTTCAGAAACATCGCCAAGCAATGAAGAAAAACATGTTGACCAACCTAAGAAAGGCAAGAAGTTTAAGTGGGTACTAATTATTTTAGGAGTAGTGGTAGTTTTGGCAATTGCCGCTGGAGCTGTATACTATATTACTAAGACTACCGGAAATCCATTTTAACGATTCTAAAGAAAGGGGATAAAATGAGCGACGACAAATCAGATAAATCAAAATCAGACAAAGCAATAATATACACTACTCCATGGTGTCAATTCTGTAAGCATGTAGAAGCATACTTAGACGAAAAGGGCGTAGCCTATGAAAAGATAGATGTTCAAGCTGATCAAGTAAAAGCCAAAGAGATGATAGAAAAATCTGGACAAATGGGAGTACCGGTTACAGACATTATGGGCCAAATTATTATTGGTTGGGACAAACCTAAGTTTGAAGCCCTATTCTCTACTTAATAATCTTATAGTATTAAAATTATAAAACAATCCGAATTAACGTTGGATTGTTTTATAATAAATACATGAGTATATTTACCCTCAACTCGAAATACCAGCCTGCTGGCGATCAGCCCACTGCCATCACTAAACTTAGTGATGGACTTAAAAAAGGTAATAAAGAGCAGACTCTGCTGGGTATAACTGGTAGCGGCAAGACCTTTACCATGGCCAATGTTATTGCAAATTATGGCAAACCCACACTAATACTTAGCCATAATAAAACTTTGGCAGCTCAGCTTTATGGTGAATTTAAAGAGTTTTTCCCAAACAACTCCGTTCATTATTTTGTGAGTTACTTCGACTACTATCAACCCGAGGCCTATATTGCCAGAAGCGATACCTATATAGAAAAAGACAGTGCTATTAATGAAGAAATAGACAGACTTCGTCACGCTGCTACTGCCGCCTTACTTTCTAGTAAAGATGTTATTATTATTGCTTCGGTGAGTTGTATTTATGGTATTGGAAACATCACTGATTACACCAATATGACTATTAAGCTAGGTGTGGGTGAGAGACGAGTGCGCGACAAATTACTTCGTCAACTAAACGACATTCAATATGTTCGTAACGACACTGCTTTTGAACGAGGGAGCTTTAGAATACGTGGTGAGAATCTAGACATCTTTCCGGTAGGTGAAGAAGTTGCGTACAGAGTAGAGTTCTTTGGTGATGAGATAACAGCTATCAAGCAAATTAATTACTTAACTGGTGAAGTTATGGAAAACCTAGATAATCTTTCCATATTTCCGGCCAAGCACTACGTAACACCACGCGAACAACTTCAGCAGGCTATGATAAATATTCAACAAGAATCTATAGAGCGAGTACAATGGTTTAAAGATAACGACCTACTCCTAGAAGCTCAACGTTTAGAGAACCGTGTTAAGTACGATCTAGAAATTTTAGAACAAACTGGCTATGTAAAAGGTATAGAGAATTATGCCAGGTACTTGACTAATCGCGAACCGGGCGCTCAACCCGCCACCCTGATGGATTATTTTCCGGACGACTATCTGATGTTTATAGACGAATCACATATGACTATTCCGCAAGTAGGAGGTATGTACAATGGCGACAGAGCGCGCAAACAAACTCTTATTGAGCATGGCTTTAGGCTGCCTAGCGCCCTAGACAACAGACCTCTTAACTTTACCGAGTTTGAACGACATATTAATAAAGTAATATACGTTTCGGCTACCCCAGGAGAATATGAGCTATCAAGAAGCCATCAGGTAATAGAGCAAATTGTGCGACCAACTGGCTTGTTAGACCCAATTATAGAAGTACGACCTAGTGAAAACCAAGTAGATGATTTGCTAGCCGAAATACGAGACCGCATAAAAAATGGTCAACGTACATTAGTAACCACCCTCACCAAAAGAATTGCTGAAGACCTAAGCGACTACCTACAAGACCTAGGTATAAAAGTGCAGTACTTGCATAGCGACGTCGATACCTTAGAACGCACAGATATTCTTAGAGATCTTAGACTTGGTGTTTACGATGTATTAATAGGTATCAACTTGCTTCGTGAAGGCTTAGATTTGCCCGAGGTAAGCTTAGTAGCGATAATAGACGCCGATAAAGAAGGCTTTTTACGCTCTGAAACCAGCCTTATTCAAACCATTGGCCGTGCCGCTCGTCATCAAGACGGTAAAGTAATAATGTATGCCGATAAAATTACCGGTTCTATGGAGCGAGCAATAAAAACTACCACAGATCGTAGAGCTCACCAAGAAGTTTATAATAAAAAGCATGGTATTACACCCAAGACTGTACAAAAGGCTTTGGCAGAAAGTATGCAAGCAGAGATAGAAGCTGAGAAATCAGACTTGCAATCAATTGATTTCAAAAAAATACCAAAAGACGAGTTGCAGTTTATGACCAAGCAACTTACTGAACAAATGGAACTTGCAGCTGCAAACCTACAGTTTGAGCGTGCTGCTGAGCTAAGAGACCAGATATATGAGATAAAAGATGTAGTGAGTAGTAAGAGGATGAGTAGATGAGTGAACCAACACCACAAAATAATGAAGATAAATCTATACCAGCTTTTAGATTGCCTACAAAAAAATCACATCTTCATCCCAACAAACTACGTGAATTTGAGGGCAACTTACCACAAAATTATCAAATTCGGTGTGTCGCACAGTATAGTGAAAGAGCGCTAGAAGATATGTCGCGTGCAGATGCATATAGACTGCTTGAAACCAAAGGCGAAATGCTAACGCACCTTGCCGACGAAATTCGACATTACAAAATCGCAATAGCGCCTACATACCATGTAGTTGGGGATAGTGAAGAAAATGGCTTACCGTCTTTGTTTGTTGTTACCGCCGAAGTAGATGGTGTGACGGCAAAAGACTTGCTATTACCAAGCAACCATGACACCAAAGAACTACACGACGCCCTACCACTAATTATCGAACTTGTAGACAAGTTAGTAGATTATTTACACACAAAAGTTGCTAATAGAGAAGATTTTTATAGAGATATCTTTAAACCAGACCAGTATGTTTTTGGTACTATCAAGGGTTTACCTCAGCCAGATCTATACTTTATAGATACAGATAGCTTTGAGTTGTCTTCACCTGAGTATCAGTACCAATGTCTTATTAGGCCTTTGGGCGCTCTTCTACCACTAATTGAAAAGATCGAACAACTTGTTGGGCCTGAAGTTATGCTAAACGCTAGAAATAAATTAATAGATACAATTGATAATCTTAAACTTTCCAAAGACGACAGAACTGAAACCTATGATCATATAAAAAGACGACTTTTGCCGAAAAGTGATAGGATATCGGCATGAGTGATACCGCTAACAATCCAGAGACAAGACAACCAGGTGGCAACCATGCAGAGACCAGCGTGGTACCTCCTACCAAAGAAGAACTCAAGACAACCGAAGATTTAAAGCGAATCGCAAGAGAAACCAAACAAAAAAGCGAAAGCGCAGAGACCAACCCAAGTGATAGCGCCAAGGTTAAGGCAATTGTTGAGAAGTTTGGAGATATGGGTTGGAAGTCTACAAAGGGTCCAAACGGTGAAGACCTAGGTATGCCCCAGACCTTAGAAGCCCCGGTACTTCGCGAAGATGGCAAAACCGATACCGAAGGTTGGCGTACTACAGTTGTGCAGGTAGAAGGTAAAAATGTTGTTCTTATGGAAGAGTTAGACGAGGATGGCAAAGTAAAGTCTTCACGACAAACTAGTCTTGAGGGTTGGGAGCTGGAGCAAATGGGTATTTCTGCCAAACAAAAAATTGATGCCATGAGGGGTTCTACAAAAGAACAATCTCGAGATGAACAAGAATCATCAACAAACCAAGAAGGAGAAAGTATGCCTAAAGTAGAGTTGTCGGAAATAGTTACAAAACCAGAATCACGTCGTTATCAACCAGATGATGAGTTTACGTTCTTGGTGCATGCACCACTAGACATTCGAGCTCGCACCGAAGCATTAGGTTTAGAGGAATTTAGCTTAACAGAGAGACCACTCAATACTACACTTATCGACCAAGAACATACTTGGACTTTTGAAGGCATGTCTGGGCTGATAATAGAGCCACCTAGTAGTCAAGAAGAGGCGCTTGGCGCTTGGTCTTACGACTCAGGCCTAAACGATATGGTAAGAGAAGAAACTCAACCAGACCCCCGAACCTTACTTAAAGAAACTCAACCAGACAATTACAATCAGGTGAACATTACAAGTGGTAGAGTAACAGGAGTATATATACGTATTCGTGAAGATGGTAGTGATATTGGCAACCCAGCTCGAGCGGCTCAACTCCGAGAATTTGCTCAACAAAATGGCTTACCAATTGCTGAGATAGTTGTGAAACCCCAAGAGTTTACCGACAAGCCGCCAGAAATCGTCAAGCCCACCGAAGACTTAACTACAATTGAATTCACAGCCAATGGTAGGAAATTTAGGGTAGATGCACTTCAGGCTGATCCTGCCAGGCCATTACCAGGAGATGAACCATACGAAGGTTATTTTTTAAGGGCTAGATCTATAGACCAATATGGTGAAGCCGGAGGAGATGTGAGCGACCCGGAATCTATTAAGACCATTATTGATCAGCTACAGCCATTATTAGAAACAGATTTAGAGCCCAGTACAAGAAAAGCAGTTGAGACAATGCTACATCGCTATACTAATGAGTTAAGCAAATCTAGATAACTTACAACTTACATATTACTTTATAGTACTTGAAGAGTATTGACTTTGGTGGTACAATTGAGCCTTAATTTATGGCTCAACACGACAAAATTATTATAAAAGGTGCACGAGAGCACAATCTTAAGAACGTAAATCTCGAAATACCGCGTGATAAGTTGGTAGTTATTACGGGTTTGTCTGGCTCTGGCAAGTCTTCTTTGGCCTTTGATACTATCTACGCCGAGGGTCAACGTCGTTATGTAGAAAGTTTGAGTGCTTATGCCAGGCAGTTCTTGGGGCTAATGGAAAAGCCTGATGTTGACCAAATAGACGGTCTTAGTCCAGCTATCTCAATAGACCAAAAATCTTCCAGTCGTAACCCCCGTTCTACAGTGGCAACAGTTACAGAAATATACGACTACCTACGCTTATTATTTGCTCGTATTGGCATTCCTCACGATCCAAACACCGGTGAGGTTCTTACTCGCCAAACACCTCAACAAATTGTTGATACTCTCAAAAAATATCCAAAAGATACCAAGATAATCATTTTAGCTCCAATAGTTAAAGACAAAAAAGGTGAACATCGCCATTTGTTAGAAGAGGCTCAAAAGGCAGGTTATAGCAGAGTGCGCTTAGATGGTAAGCTTTACGAAATAGACGAAGTGCCAGCACTAGATCGCCAAAAAAAGCACACTATCGAAATTGCTATAGACCGAATAAGTATTGATCAAGAAAACCCTCAACGCCTAGTAGAGTCGGTAGAGGCTGCATTACATCTGGGCGAAGGTGTTATTAATGTGCTAAATTACGACACCAATGAAGAGCAGTTATTCTCTGAACACTACACCACAGTAGATTCTGGCTTTGCCTTGCCAGAGATAGAACCGCGTTTATTTAGTTTTAACTCTCCCCATGGAGCTTGCCCTAACTGTATGGGGTTGGGTTCGTTACTCATAGTAGACCATGATCTTATTGTGCCCAACAAAAAACTTAGCATTGCTGAAGGTGCAATTCGTCCTTGGAGTCGCACTACCCAACGAATGAGTTGGTATACTAAGCTACTAGAAGCTGTGGCGGGGAGCCATGGATTTGATTTGGTAACCCCAGTAGACAAGCTTACCCAAGAAAACCTAAGTGTTCTCTACTATGGCACCGGCGATGAAGAAATTGGTGTACCTGGCCCAGGTGGTAAAACTTATAAAACCAAGTTTGAGGGCGTTATCCCTAACTTAGAGCGTAGATACCGTGAGACTGATAGCGATTTTGTGAAACGTGAAATTGAAAAATATATGACTACCCAAATATGTGGTAGTTGCGATGGCAAGCGTCTTAAACCCGAGGTGCTAGCTATTACCGTACATAATAGTTCTATTGCCGATGTTACCGAACTTACTGTTGAGCAAGCCGTGGAATATTTCTCTAAACTTAAGCTCAACGAGCAGGATAACATTATTGCCTCACAGATACTCAAAGAAATAAACGCCAGACTCAAGTTTTTAAATAATGTTGGGCTTAGTTATTTGTCGCTCAATCGCGCTGCCAACACCTTGGCCGGTGGTGAGGCACAACGTATTCGACTAGCCACCCAGATAGGCTCAAGTTTGATGGGCGTACTATACATACTCGACGAACCATCAATTGGTTTGCATCAACGTGATAATGATAGATTGATAGAAACTCTCAACACTCTAAGAGACTTAGGTAATACTGTTATTGTTGTTGAGCACGACGAAGACACTATAAGAGCAGCTGACTACGTGGTAGACGTTGGTCCCTTAGCCGGTGAAGCAGGTGGTAAGATTGTTGCAGTTGGCACACCGTCAGTAATAGAAAAAGCTAAAGATTCACTAACCGGTCAATACCTAAGTGGCAAAAAAACAATAGCCATACCAAAGAATCGCCGAAAACCAGACGGTAGATACCTAGAGATAGTCGGTGCTAGCGAACACAATCTAGATAATGTAACAGTTAAAATTCCGCTAGGAGTAATGACGGTAGTAAGTGGAGTCTCCGGTAGTGGTAAATCTAGTCTTATTAATGATATTCTAGCTCGCAAACTTAGCCAAGAATATCACCGTAGCCAAGAGCCTACAGGTAAGTTTAAAGAAATAAAGGGTGTTGAACATCTAGACAAAGTAATCGATATAGATCAAAGTCCAATCGGACGAACACCGCGCAGTAACACCGCAACTTACACAGGTGCATTTAATGATATTCGTGATCTTTTTGCTATGGTTCCAGAGGCAAAAATTAGAGGTTATAGCGCTGGCCGATTTAGTTTTAATGTAAAAGGTGGGCGATGTGAAACCTGTCGAGGTGATGGAATAATTAAAATAGAAATGCATTTTTTGCCAGATGTCTATGTTACCTGTGAGTCTTGCCAAGGTAAACGCTACAATCGTGAGGCACTTGAAATTCTATATAAAGGTAAAAATATATCTGATGTATTAAATATGACTGTAGAGCAAGCCGGTGAATTTTTTAGCAATATCCCTTCGATATCTCGAAAACTAGAAACTCTCATAAGTGTAGGGTTGGGCTATATTAAATTGGGTCAACCAGCTACCACACTATCTGGTGGTGAAGCTCAGAGAATCAAACTAGCTTCAGAGCTTAGCCGCCGCGCTACCGGCAAAACACTTTATATTTTAGATGAGCCAACCACTGGTCTACATTTTGAGGATGTACGTAAACTACTAGAAGTACTACAAGCACTGGTTGTAATGGGTAACTCTGTTTTAGTAATAGAACATAACTTAGATGTAATAAAGTCGGCCGACTGGGTAATTGATCTTGGCCCTGAAGGTGGTAGTGGAGGTGGAAAAATAGTTGGTGAGGGTACACCAGAGGCAGTTGCTAAAATTGACAAATCTTACACCGGACGATACCTCAAAAAACTCCTTAAGTAATAGTTTTTTGTCACACAAATATATGACATGTTTTTTTGTAGTAAAGCGTATAATGGTATTATGAACGTTCGTATAAAGAACCAACTTTCTAAACTGCCAGACACCCCGGGGGTTTATTTTTTTAGCGATAAAAAGGGTAATATAATATATATTGGTAAAGCATCGATACTAAAGCGAAGAGTAAAATCTTATTTTCAAAAGAACCATAAAGATTACAAAACACCTCTTCTAGTAAAAAATATCGCTAGTCTTAAGTGGATAGAGGCAAGCTCAGAAATAGAAGCTTTATTTTTAGAGGCAGAGTATATAAAGCGCTACAAACCGCTTTACAATGTTGAGCTTAAAGACGATAAGAATTTTATATACATAAAAGTCACATTGTCTGAAGATTTTCCAGCGATATATTTGGTACGTAGACCAAGTGACGATAAAGCTCGCTATTTTGGACCTTTTGTAGCTGGTTTTCAGGTAAAACAGGCTCTCAAATACTTGCGTAGAATATTCCCTTACTATACACGTTCAGACAGAACTCACTCAAGCAAACTAGAGTATCAAATAGGTGTTCTACCGGATCCAAATATTTCAAAAAAAGATTATCGCCTAAGAATACGTCGGCTACTTTTAATACTTGAAGGTAAAAGCTCTACGCTAACGAAACAATTAGAAAGAGACATGAAGACAGCATCAAGAGCCAAGAACTACGAGCTAGCTGCTGAACTGAGAAATCAATACCTTGCCTTAAAAGGTCTTTCAACTAAGATTGTTTTTGGTAAAGACGAGACTTTTAACATTGAGCTCGACAAAGCGCTACAAGAGATTACTCGCCTGCTAAAACTAGTTAAAATACCAAATAGAATAGAGTGTTATGATATATCGAATTTCTCTGGTGGCGATGCGGTAAGCAGTATGGTGGTCTTTACAAAAGGTATACCAGACCAAAAACAATACCGTCACTTTAAAATGCGCACCCCCGGGCCCAACGATTTTGCCATGATGCAAGAAACAATACGTAGGAGGTTTTCTGAACGAAACAATAAATGGCCTAAGCCCGATCTTATAATTATTGATGGTGGAAAAGGCCAACTAAGTTCTGTACTTAGTGTGTTAAATGAACTAAAGCTAGACATCCCAACTGTAGGGTTAGCCAAAAGATACGAAACTATAATCATGCTTAATACGGCATATACAAATAATTTTTCTAGCCTCAACTTTGAAGATAATTCTGCAGTATTATATTTAGTACAACGCATACGTGACGAAGCACACCGGTTTGCAGTGAGCTACCACAAACTGTTACGCAAAAAACGTACCCAAGGTTCTGTACTAAATAACATTGCGGGCGTAGGCCCAGTAAAGCGCCAAAAACTTTTACGTAAGTTTGGTAGTGTAAAAGCAATAAGTAAACTAAGTTTGGATGATCTGACTGAAGTTGTAGACAAAAAAACTGCAACAGCTATTTTTGAACAACTACACAAATAGTCTACAGATGTTCTACATCTATTAATTGTTGGTATTTTCTGCTAAAATAAGGCAGTGTTAAGGAGATTTTTACTAATTTGGTTAGCTAATGCCATTGGCTTGTTTGCGGCGGCTTTTTTGTTTGCAGGAGTTGATTATGGTAATAAGCTTGTGGTGTTAATTCTGGCTAGTTTTATATTTGGGTTGGTTAATTCACTCATTAGGCCCATAATAGTAATTATTAGTTTACCAGCAATTGTGCTGACACTAGGTTTATTTACCCTGGTTGTTAATGCTTTTATGCTGTACTTAACTAGCCGGCTTTATCCTGCCTTTCAAATCCGTTCAGTTTGGTCTGCTATAGGCGCGGTAATAATTGTATGGTTAGTAAACTATGTCTTCGAAATATATATACTTAAGGAGAAAACAGCATGAAAAACATTCTTTCAATACTAACGGTCGTTTCGAGTATATTACTTATGGTTGCTATTCTATTGCAAAATCAAGGCAGTGGCCTAGGCTCGGCATTTGGTGGAGAAAGCAATTTCTATCGTACAAAACGTGGCGCAGAGCAAGCTCTGTTTGTTGCTACTATTGTGTTAGCCATAATATTTATAGGCTGTCTTATTGGGTTACTACTCGTTCCATAAATTTAACCTATGGCATCATACTTGCGTTTTCAAATTAATAGAAAAACCCGAAGAATTCGTTCAATGTTGCATATTTGGCGGGTTTGGCTAGTTAATTATCTAGATAGACATATATATGGAGGATGGCAAAAGCTTGGTGCTTCACGTTGGTTGTTTGTAGCATGGTTACTTATAATATTTGTCAGCACTTGGGGTTTTTGGCAGCAGAATGACTCACTAAATTCGCATTTTTTAACCCAAGCCCCAAAGAGTGGCGGTGTGTATAGCGAGGGTCTTGCGGGAACCGTAAAAGCTGTTAATCCAATATTTCCAGAAAGTTCTGCATCTAGCGATGTTACCTCAGTAGTATTTAGTGGTCTTACAAGAGTAGGAAGTAACAGACAAATAGAAGGTGACCTCGCTAGCAGCTGGGATATTAGTTCAGACAAAAAAAGCTACACTTTTCACTTAAGACCAAATCTAAAATGGCAAGATGGTACCAAGTTGAGCGCTGAAGATATAGCCTTTACTATTAACAGAATACAAAACCCCGACACTAGGAGCCCTCTCGCAAGTAACTGGACAGGTGTTAAGCTTGAAGTGGTTGATGCTAACACTGTCAAATTCAGTCTTCCAAGTAGCTACTCGCCATTTTTATATAGTACTACTGTGGGTATTATTCCTAAGCACCTATTAGAGAATGTTCGCCCAAGCTTATTGCGTACCAATGAATTTAATCAAAAACCTGTAGGAAGCGGGCCATACATTCTACAACAAATAGAAGATGACCAAGATCAGCTCGAACTAAAAGCTTATAAAGACTATCATTTTGGCAAGCCCTACATAGACAAGCTTAACTTTATTCAGTATGCCAGTGCCAACGACTTTTTAAATGCCTACCAGAAAAAACAAATCAATGGTTTTACTACTACTAAGCCAGAAATAGAAAAACAAGCCTCGGAGATAGAAGATTTAAAAATCCACCACTTAAGTATGCCGGCTTACGCTGCGCTGTTTTTCAATACTAAATCTCCAGTGGTATCGACTGCAGCGTCACGACAAGCACTTTCTTATGCTATTAACAAACAAGCTATTGTTGATAAGCAGCTTGATGGACAAGCAGTGGTAGTTCACTATCCAATACTGGCGGGGTACTCTGGCTTCGACAGTACTGCGGCAAAGTACCAATACAACATAGATCAAGCCAAAAGTGCCTTGGCAGCTAGTTCTGGAACACTAAATAAAGATAGCCACATAAGAATTGTTACATTAAAAGATTCAACCTACGAAAAAGTAGCTGAAGAAGTTAAGAAGATGTGGGCCGAAGTAGGAGTTTCTGCAGATATTATTGCTGTACCCCTAGAAGATTTACAACAAAATTATATTAGACCTCGAAACTACGACGTATTACTGTATGGTCAGGATATAGGTTTTGACTCAGACATATATTCATTCTGGCACTCTTCTCAGGCTAACGACCCCGGCCAGAACTTGAGTCAATATTCCAACGCTGAAGTAGATAAGCTCTTGGAGACCGGACGTATAGCCAAAGACCCAGATTATAAAAACTCTAGGTATGCTACATTCTTACAATCTTGGGCAAAAGATCTTCCAGCAGTAATCCTATATAGCCCCTATTTTGATTACGCCCAGAATATACAAGTGCAGGGTTTAGCAGCCAATAAGCTGGTTGAACCTAGTAATAGATTTTTGGATATACAGAAATGGTATGTACAAACTAGGCAAGCTACCAAGGCGAGTGTAGCTAAATAGTACCGGCTATTGAATAGGTAATGTACAATGTAACGGTAGATTATTACTGTTTTTTAAGCGGATGTGGTGGAATTGGTAGACACGCTAGCTTCAGGAGCTAGTGAGAGCAATCTTGTGGAGGTTCGAGTCCTCTCATCCGCACCAACCTTGGCCCAATGTGGCCATTTTTATTATTGACAGCAACTATTATTGATACTAAAGTGTAGTAGGTTTTTATTATCAAAAAATTCTGCACCTTACTACCTAGGAGATTTGGAATGTCTCAACCAAGCACTACACAGACTAGTCGAATAGGCCTACGCATGCTAGAAGGTATACGCAAGGGCGATATTTATCCACCTGATAAAAAGATTGCTGAGTTGGTAAAACACATGCAAGATAACAATTTGCTCTTGAGGACGATTGGTACTAGCGAACAAGAGCTAGAGCAAATCAGACTCAATTGGTATATAGACCGTGCTAGGTTTGAACTAGAAGTTTTACGACGTGGTAGTAATAACTACTACTGGTGGCATCTATCAGAATTGTGGCGTTACGTACGGGCAGCTAACCTAAGCCTTAGTGATGTCGGCACTAGCGAATGTGAGCTAGGTAGGCTAAAACGAAAAAACCGGCGATCTTTACGAAAGCAAAATAGACTACTAGAAAATATCTCCTAAATCTGACCTCAAGCAATTTGCTTGGGGTTTTTAATTTTTTAGGGTTTAGGAGCGGGAGTTGTGGTATAGAAGAAGTTGTATCCACCATCTCTATTTCTATCCCAGGTATAACTCGAACCTAATAGACACCAGAATTGCTTATAGCAATCTATTCCGGCTATTTGATTTTCAAAGGTTGTATCTTTGGCGTGCTCTACATTGTTACCGGTGCGCTCTAATATAGCGCCTGCTGGTACACCACTTTGTGGTCTTAAACAAAATGTATTCCCTACCGGTACCGCAAATGAAAACCTTCCTTCACCATCGGTTGTAACTGTTCTATCGGCACTACAAGTGGCTATCACTACATTGGCAAGCGCAGCATCATTTAAAGTAACCCGACCATTTATAATGACATTATAACTTTCTGAGTCTACTCCAAAGGGTTTGGCTGGAGGCGATGGCGCGGCTGTTGTTGCCGGCACAGTACTACCAGCGTTTAACTGATCTTCTACGCTACCTGGTATTGTAGCGCCTTTTATCCAACACGAATAACTTGAGCTCCACGGTGCTGTGCCACTTTTGGCAAAAGACAGGTAAAATCTTTCGTCTTGAACCTCTGGTGGAGCATCAGCTGGGTCAGCGTAACCTTTATAGTTTCCCCAGGTAGCTGGACTGTACTGGTAAGCACCGCGATAATTTGGATTTTTCTTATTTTGATAAAATGTACCCGACTCACACTGTGCAATACGCGGTCGCCAATAATCTGGATTATCTCTAAAGACTGGCGCACTACCCGCAAAAGATTTATATATCACAAATATTCCTACTATCAAAAATAAACCTATCAGCCCAAATGCCAACAACCTATTGTGCGAGGTGCTAGTAAGCGATTTTTTAGAAAAGTGTTCTTTTTTGTTTTTTGCCATACTTATCTCATACTATACTATTTATGCTTATTAGAATCAAATACTCCAATTTACATTTAGTATTAAAATTGTTATGCTAAAAGCATGTCGTCCCCCATACGCGAGCTCTCAAAAATATTACACGGAGAAGTTTCGACTTCTGAAAGATCAAGATCGTTTTTCTCTACCGACGGTAGTATTTTTAAGGTTATTCCAAAAGCGGTTATTTACCCCAAAAACGATGAAGACGTAATAAATACCATTAAAGTATTAAATTGGAGTGCACAAGAAAAAAATAAGATATCTCTAACGGCGCGTGGTAAAGGCACTGATCAGGGTGGAGGAGCTCTTGGCAATGGTGCCATGTTGGTGTTTCCGGTACATATGAAAGGGCTAGTAGATATGACAAAAACGACCGTTACGGTACAGCCCGGTATGATCTACTCACATTTACAGGGAATATTACAGAGTCATTGGAGGTTTTTGCCACCCTATCCTGCAAGTATAGACTTTTGCACGCTCGGTGGGGCGGTTGCCAATAATGCAGCAGGTGAAAAAACTATTAAATATGGCGCTACTCGTCATTGGGTAAAAGGTCTTAAGGTAGTATTAAGTAATGGCGATGTCATTAATACCGAGAGGCTCAATAAAAAACAGCTTCGTAAGAAGAAAGAGCAACCCGATTTTGAAGGACATATTTATAGAGAGGTAGATAGGCTACTAATTGAAAACCACGCCTTATTACAAAAAACAAAACCTAGAGTAAGTAAGAACTCTACGGGCTATGATTTGTGGGATATTAAAGGTAAAGATGGTTCTTTTGATTTAAGCCAGTTATTTATTGGCTCACAAGGTACTCTTGGCGTGGTTACAGAAATTACTTTTTATACTGCACCGTTTAATCCACAGACATCGCTGTTGGTTGGTTATTTTGATGATCTTGAGAAAGCCGAAGAAGCTGTAAGAATGATTCTACCTCTTAAGCCAAGTGCAGCCGAAATGGTAGACATTCATACTCTAGAGTTTATGCGTGATCACAAACCCGAAATGCTACACGGCCTAGACATAAACAACCTACCCAAGCTCATAGTACTTATTGAATTCGACGATATTAAAACTCGTGATCGTAATAAAAAAAGTAAGCTTTGCTGGAAAATTCTCAACAAACACTCATTAATGACCAGAAAGTCGGAAAAACCTGCCGAGCAAGATAGGCTCTGGCGTATTAGAAGAGGTGCAGCTGCTGTAATATGGACACACCCGGGTTCTAAAAAGGCGCTACCTATTATAGAAGACGGTATTGTACCTATAGAAAAAATGTCACAGTATTTACAAGGTGCATATGAATTATTTAAGAAATATAATATAAAAATTGCTACATGGGGGCACGCCGGCAATGCCAATATGCACATGCAGCCATTTTTAGACCTCGCCAATATGCGTGATAGAGCGAAAATTTTTAATCTAACCGATGATTATTATAAGATGGTAATAAAACTAGGTGGTAGTACGAGTGCTGAACACAACGACGGTATTATGCGCGGGCCTTATTTAAAAGATTTATTTGGTGCAAAAGTTTATAGTCTTTTTGAAGAAGTTAAAGATATTTTTGACCCGCTTAACTTCTTAAACCCCGATGTAAAGATAAATATTACCAAACAAGACGCTATGATAAAAATGCGTAAAGAGTACTCAATGCGACAACTCTACGAACACCTGCCTTCAACCTATAATCACTAAATAGATAGCTTATGAGGCAAATTAAAACTCTTTATAAATACTTGTTAGCAGTGCTATTTGTATGGTTTGGTTTTCTGGCATTACAAAATAATAGCTTTGGGCTTATAGGGCTAGGTTGTATACTAATTATTTGTAGTGGTTGGTGGCTTATTACGGCACCAGTTATATGGAATGATTACCTCAAATATTACAAGAAATTACCTAAGAAAAAGCGTACAGTCTGGAATGAGCCGAAAAGAATCTACTATTACTTGAGTGTTTATATATTTATACCTGCCAGCATTGCTATGGGGGTTTTATTTATATACTTGGCTTGGTTGCAAAAGTGATAAAATAAGCTATACTAAACCATATTGTTTTGGCCTATATGCGGACGTGGTGGAACTGGTAGACACGCAAGCTTGAGGGGCTTGTGGCCGAAAGGCTGTGGAGGTTCGAGTCCTCTCGTCCGCACCAGCTGTAAATAATCATTAAGATCCTGATTATTTATAACTGGTTTTTCATTTTAATTGCTTGAACAATATTTTGAAGTAGCATAACTACGGTCATTGGCCCCACACCACCTGGTACAGGGGTAATAATACTAGCTTTTGGGGCGACAGAATCGAAATCTATATCTCCACGCAGCTTGCCGTCTACATCATTTATCCCTACATCTATAACCACAACATCATTTTTTACCATGTCACCGGTGATTAACCCTGGTGACCCGGCAGCACTTACTACAATATCTGATTTTAAGGTATGGCTTTTTAAGTCTTGAGTCTGTCTGTGTGCTACCAGTACTTTGGCGCCTGCATTTTCTAACATGTATCTAAGTGGTGTACCCACCAAGTGACTTCTCCCCACAACCGTTACCGTTTTATCTTTTAACTCAACATCGTATGTATTTAATATACTCATTACTGCAAGTGGAGTAGCTGGCCTAAGGCCAGTGTGACCATCTTCTAGGGCGTCTTGGCTAGTGCTAGTAAGCCCATCAACATCTTTAGCGGGGTTTATGTAATCAATAAGGTCTTGCGGATCATACCATCCAGACAAAGGTAACTGAATTACAATTCCGTGTATTTTGGGGTTTTTGCTAAGTTCAGTCACTTTTGTAATACACTCAGATCTACTATTGCCAGACAGGTCTATGAATTCGGCTTGTATGCCAATTTCTTTGGCGCGTTTGATCTTCATATTTATATACACCAAAGATCTAGTGTCTGGTTCTATACCAACAATAGCTAGTTTGGGGTTGATTTTATATTGCCTTAACTTGTCAACTTGGCTTATAAGCTGATTTGCAATTTCTTGTGCCAGCAATTTACCATCTACTATTTTTGTCATATGGTTAATTGTAACAAAAAAAGACCTTTAAAAAAGGTCTTTTTTTGGTGGGTGATGAGGGACTCGAACCCCCGACATCCTCGGTGTAAACGAGACGCTCTAGCCAACTGAGCTAATCACCCATGTATTTGGTGCGGGTAGGGAGACTCTAACTCCCGGCCTCATCCTTGGCAAGGATGCGCTCTAAACAACTGAGCTATACCCGCATGGTGGCGAGACTCGGAATCGAACCGAGGACACGAGGCTCTTCAAGCCACTGCTCTACCAACTGAGCTATCTCGCCGCGTCCAATTAATACTCCTATTTTCAAATTGATTAATTACAATCAATTCTAACATTTTCGTATTAATTCTCCTTTTCAAACCAACCTACAAGTAGCTTGGTTTGGTTGAGAGCAGAATAGAATATGTAGAAATATGAATAACGAGAATAATCATAGCAGAATCTACACTAGATTTCTAGCCCTTTCAGCTACTCTAAAAAACAGGTATAATGTGTGAGTTATTTAAGAAATTTTAAGGCGCGTTGGCCGAGTGGTTAGGCAAGGGTCTGCAAAACCCTGTACACCGGTTCAAATCCGGTACGCGCCTCCAGTACTTTTTATAAAGCTAGTTATTGGGTGCTTGATTGCGCTGGGCTATCTCTAGTTCTTTTGCCTCTATAACTCTTGGGTCAGAAATAGTGTGAACACCACTATCGGCAAGTTCTTTGAGGGCTTGGGCTCGCAAAGATTTATTGGGGTCATTTTTGGCGCGCATTTCACGAAGTTGGCTCACAAGATCTTCATGTTCTGCACTTTTATTAAGTGTATCTGAACCTTGTGTAATGTGGTCGCCGTCATGTGTTGGTTCGGTCATGGTTTTTGCTTTCCTTGTTTATTGGTTTATTATAAACTAATAAAAATATACTGACAATTTACTTAAGCGCGGGTGGTGGAATTGGTATACACGACAGACTTAAAATCTGTTGCCCCTAGGGCTTGCGGGTTCGAGTCCCGCCCCGCGCACCAAATGTGGTACAATTATTTAATGGAAAATTCAAAACCAACTATATCACAGGCAATCTCAGAAGGTTGGCAACTTACCAAATCAAACTACCCAATACTTTTAGGGTCTTTTGCAATACTCCTAGGCATTAGCATTGCCTTTTCTATTGTCGACAATATTACTACTGCTTCTAAAAATAATAATCCTACTACTACCGTAATGCTTTCTCTGGCATTAGCATCGCTAGTTGCTACAATTCTAAGAATAGGCATACAAAATCTTACCTCTATTGGTTTTACACAAATACAGCTAAATATTCTAGATAAAAAACCTACCAGTATTGGTTTGCTTTTTAACTCCGAGAATGTTTTCTGGAGATATTTAGGTACTTCAATTGTTTACGGGCTAATTATTATAGGTGGGTTGATATTGCTTATAGTGCCAGGAATCATTTGGGCTCTTAAGTATCAGTTTGCCCTACCACTTGTTATTGATAAAAAAATGACCCTATCAGAATCACTAAGTAAAAGCGGTCAAATGACCAGAGGCCATAAAGGCTGGTTGCTTGGTTTTGCATTAGTTCTTGGACTTATAAATATTGCTGGCTTCTTAGCTTTAGTAGTAGGTCTACTCTTTACTATTCCACTTACGGCAATGAGTCAGATTTGGGTCTATCGCAAACTACTTAATAGTAGTAATTCATCAACTATTACAGATGAGGCCACAACATAGGTTGATTGTGCTATAATTTAAGACAATATAAACGGAGAATTAAAAGATGATTTTATGGATTGTTCTGGCTCTAGTAGCCGTAGTACTGATATGGTTGTGGTTTACATATAACGGGTTAATTAAGGCTCGTTTACGTGCCGACGAGGCGTTAAGTGATATTACAGTTCAAGAAAAGCGACGACTCGATCTTATTCCCAATCTTATAGAAACGGTCAAAGGTTATGCCAAGCACGAAAAAAGTACATTCGAAGAAGTAACCAAGGCACGTACAGCAGTAATGAAGGCACCTGAAGGCGATCTAAGCAAAAGGGCAGAGTCTGAGAACATGCTCTCGGGTGCACTAAAAAGTTTGTTTGCAGTGAGCGAAAACTACCCAGACCTAAAGGCAAATGAAAACTTCTTGAGTTTGCAGAGTGAACTTACTGATACTGAAGACAAGATTCAAGCTGCTCGCCGATTTTATAATGGCAATATTCGTGACTTCAATATGAAGCTGCAGGTTTTTCCTACTAGTGTAATTGGTGGAATGCTTGGTTTTAAATCGCGCGACTTTTATGATGTAGCCGAAGGTGAAAAAGCCGCTATCAAAAAAGCCCCAGAAGTAAAATTTTAATTTTATAGCCACTACAAATAAATAAAAACTCACTGCTTAAGCAGTGAGTTTGCTTGTACTTCTATAGTAATTCAGCCTGATGGTTTCTTTACTAATCCAATCTCTCAAATAGAGATTTAGTAGTACTAGACCAGAAATGGTCCAAATCTCTTCATCTGTAAAACTATAACCCTGAGCTTCTGCCCACATGGCAATATTGTCGTCAATCTGATCGATCGACTCAAAGGCACCACGTTTATCTACCACACCACTACCAACAGATGTTTCGCATTCGTGCGCAAAATTGATTATGTTTAGCCTTTTGTCGCTATGATAATAAGTATTTCTTAGCTTTGTAGGCAAAACAAGGTCCCAAACCCAGCAAATTTCCGCAACTTTTCGTGGGCTTAGCCTAATTACTGCACAATCTTTTATTGAGCAGCTTCTTGGGCTTGATCCGTCAATTAGCGATTTACCAGCTACATCGTAGCCATCTGATTCAGTACAATAGACAGGATGATTGTCGCAATCTAGGTAAACGTCACCAACTCTGATCTTGCGTTTGCGCCAAAGTGCCATTACAACTCCTTTTGGTAGATATGTAATCAATGTGATACTACCCTTAAAAACTGTTTTTGTCAATATAACTAGAACTACAAATAAGGTATAATATAACTATGTATAGCGAGATAGCCAAAAACAAACGTAATAGTATTTTTTTAATTTTTTGTTTTTTATTGGTGATAATAGGATTTTGCTGGGTAATTTCGCTTGCCTACAACGAACCCGCAATTTTATATTTAGGTGTAGCATTCTCAACAATATATGCACTAATAAGCTACTTTACTGCTAGTAAAACAGTACTAGCCATTTCAAAAGCCAAACAAATTGAAAAAAAAGACAACCCCAAGCTATATAGAACTGTAGAAAATCTTTGTATTTCGTCAGGTCTGCCTGTACCTAAAATATATATTATTCAAGACTCCGCCCCCAATGCTTTTGCTACTGGTCGTGACCCCAAGCACGCTGTAATATGCGTTACCTCTGGCTTGATAGATATTATGAACAAGGCAGAGCTTGAAGGTGTAATTGCGCATGAGCTCAGTCATGTCGGCAACTACGATGTACGATTTATGACTCTAGTGGTAGTTCTAGTAGGGGTTTTGGTTTTATTGTCTGATTGGTTTATACGTATAACAATATTTTCTGACGATAGAGATAGTGGTGGTGGTAGTATGCAGGGCATAATGATGTTGGTAAGCTTGGTATTGGCAATACTAGTGCCTATTATTGGTATGCTTATGCAACTAGCTTTTTCACGCAAACGCGAATATTTAGCAGATAGCTCTGCCGCTCTTCTTACTCGCTATCCAGAAGGCTTGGCTAGTGCCCTAGAAAAGATAGAGAGTAGTACCGAGCCACTTGAAGCAGCCAATAGAGCAACATCTAATTTGTACATAGTAAATCCTCTGCGAGCAAATGTAGAAGGTAGTAAAAAGAGCTGGTTTTCGGGTCTATTTAGCACTCATCCGCCAACCGCTGAGCGCATTAAACGCTTACGCCAGATGGGCACTCATGCTTAAATGTAATATAATAGGCAAAAGGAGTAGTTATTATGAAATCAAATAAAGTGTCTCTGAATCCATTATCATTAATTGCAGATACCTGCAGGTACTGGCAAAAATATGTGTGGCGCATTATTTTTCTTACAGCTATCGTGGCTATACCGGGGTCAATTGTGCGCATTTTACAGTTCGATAGTATTAATGATGCAAGTATTCTAGCCTCTCTAGCCGGTCTATACCTAAGCGTAGCTCTTACTTGGGTATTTTTTAAAGAAGCCGACCTCAAGAAATACCGAGTTCCTAGCCTATATGTGCGCTCCAGTAGCAGGTTTTTGCCGTTTTTGCTTACATCTATGTACTTTGCACTTACTATAATGCCGATAGTTTTTGGATTAATGATAATTATTTTGGCTGCTTCTAGCCAGGTTCCTATGTATTTTGCAGCTTTTGGTGCGGCATTAAGTATTGGATCACTATATTTTGTTGTGCGTTTTTCATTAGCTACAACTCTTGTGGTGCAAAACGAAATATCGGCCTTTAACTCTATGCGACTAAGCTGGGAAGTTACCAAAGGAATAGTTATAAAAACTGCTTTCGCTTGGGCATTTATAATAATTGCCATTGTTCTGGTATCTGGCCTGATACTATCCGCACTAGAGCTAATAAGTTTCTTGAAAGAAAACATTTATGCTCAGGTAATAATTAATGGCTTACTTCTAACTTTCTTTATGCCATTATTTGTAGGGTTTGGTGTGCAGATAGTAAAAAGAATCGAAAAATGAGTCCTGCTAAGAGAGCAAAGCAACTACGCGACTTACTAGAGAGATATCGGCACGAATATTATGTGCTAGACAATCCTACTATTAGTGATGAGATCTACGACTCTCTCAACAACGAACTTAAAACAATAGAAGAAAAACACCCAAATCTTATTACGGTAGACTCACCCACTCAAAGGGTGGGAGGAAAAGCTGAAGGGCGGTTTAAAAATATCACTCACTCTAAGCCAATGTTGAGTTTAAACGACATATTCTCAATTGAAGAGCTCAAAAAGTGGGAATCTAGAATGCATAAATTATTGGGTAAAGATAGTCTGGAGTATTATGCCGAACTCAAGCTAGATGGCCTAGCCATGCGCTTAGAATACAAAAATGGTAATTTTGTAAGAGCAGTTACTAGAGGTGATGGTTATAGTGGCGAAGATGTTACTCATACAGTTAAGACAATTCAGACAGTACCACTTACTCTAAAAAAAAGTACCAAAGCTCCTGCTAAAGTCTACAAATATTTCGAAGTACGTGGTGAGGTTATTATTCCGAGAGTTGAGTTTGAGCGCATCAACAATGAGCGTGCCAAAAATAATCAACCTCTTTTTGCCAATCCTCGTAACGCTGGTGCAGGTACTATACGTCAGCTAGATCCCAAAGTAGCTGCATCGCGCAAGTTAGAATTCATTGCCTACTCGATAGAAATGGATTTACTAGAACTTAAGACGCACGGTGACGAACATAATCTAGCTAGAGAGCTGGGCTTTAAGGTTGAACCGCACGACAAAGTTTTGCCAAGTGTTATTGAAATAGAAAAATACATTAAATATTGGGAGACTAAGCGCACTACCTTGCCTTACCAAACCGATGGGCTCGTGTTTAATATTAATAGTAATGATGAATTCGAGAGTTTGGGAGTGGTTGGTAAAGCACCGCGTGGTGCAGTAGCCTACAAATATCCAGCCGAGACAGCAACGACTATCTTAGAAGACATTCGCTTAAGCATTGGTCGCACAGGCGCAGTTACTCCCTATGCAGTGCTTAAACCAGTGGTAGTGGCTGGTAGTACCGTGCGTCGTGCCACACTACACAATCAAGACGAGATTGCTCGTAAAGATATTAGAATTGGTGATACTGTAGTTATTCAAAAAGCAGGCGATATTATACCAGAGGTTATTGAGCCAATATCAAAGCTAAGAACCGGAAAAGAAAGAAAATTTATTATGCCCAAAAGTCTTAATGGCGTAAAGATAGTCAGACCCAAAGGTGAGGCCGTAGCAAGACTCGACGATCTGAACTATGGCGAGGTAAAATGGCAGACACTTATTCACTTTGTGTCTAAATCGGCATTTGATATTGACGGGTTAGGTGAGAAGATATTAGCCCAACTAATGGAGGAGGGGTTAATTGAAACTGCAGTTGATATCTTCAAACTAAAAGTCGATGATCTTGTGGGGCTAGAAAGATTCGCCGAAACCTCAGCGCAAAACCTTATAGATTCTATTGCCGAGCATCGCACCATTACTCTTGGTCGTTTTATTTATGCACTTGGCATACGTCATGTGGGTGCCAAGACCGCCAGAGATATTGCCGAGCATTTTGGTAGCATTAATAGGTTTATGAGCGCCAAAGCGGAAGATTTTGAAAACATTGTGGGGATAGGTAAAATTGTCAGTCAAAGTGTGGTGCGGTGGTTGGGCCTGGCAAGTAATCAGAAATTTGTGCAAGACCTAATATCTGCTGGTGTTAAAGTATTGCAACAAAGCAAATTTACAAACGGCAAACTTAGTGGTACGACCTGGGTGTTTACCGGTACCTTAAATAGTATGAGTAGAGATGAGGCAGCTGAAAAGGTCACTAAACTTGGCGCCAATGTCACCAACACCGTTAGTAAAAATACTAGCTATGTTGTGGTAGGTGAAGAACCAGGCAGTAAAGCCGAGAAAGCAAAGATGCTAGGTATTACAACTCTAAAAGAAGATGAGTTTATAAGACTATCATAGTACTTCACGCTTGCAGAGTACACGTACAATTGCGTTATAATAGATAACCGTAAAAAGGCGCACGGGGGAGCGCCTTTTTGCATGGCGACCCATAAATAAAAACCCAAGCATTGCTTGGGTAATATAGTTATTTAACTACTAGATCTTTCATGTTCAGCTACCTTTTTACTATGAGGCCACATCGGACTCCACTGCGTCACATAAACATCTGGAAAATTTAGTTCAGTCCACCGTTTCGTTGTATCATCCAGTATAAAGAAGTGGAATTCATCGCCGGGCTCATCCCAGGCAAACTCCACAACTCTCTTTGCCTTACGTATGGCTGCTTTCATTGCATTATCAAGAGACCGAAATCCTCTTTTGAAAATAACTTCTGGGGCCAAAGGTTCCCACTCATTGTCACAAACATTACTCCATCTTGTTATCTCAAGCTTGTAGGTCTTTGTTGGCACTAGAATCTCCTTGGAAATTTAGAGCTATGTAGCTACAATATTATAAACAAAATATCTGTGTAAGTCAATATTGAGTTGGCTTTTCACCTGGTGAATGCTAAAATAGCACTATGAGTAAACTTACTAATGACGAGATAGAATACGTAGCTACACTAGCACGTATTGAGATTGAAGACGATAAAACAGAGTCTACAACTGCAGACATAAGTGCAATACTAGGCTTTGTAGACAGTTTACAAGCTATTAATACAGATAGTATTGAGCCAATATCTCAAGTTACCGGTTTAAGCGATGTTTGGCGAGAAGATGAAGTTGTAGATTGCAAAATCAGCAGAGATGACTTATTGTCGAACGCTCCAAAGTCTCAAGACGGTTACGTTGTAGTAAAGAAAGTTTTATAATGACTAATTTGTCGCTTTTATCCATAAGACAAGCTCACGAACTATTAATAACAAAAAGGGTGAGTTGTGTTGATCTCGTAAAATATTACCTCGACAGAATTGAAAAGCATGAGCCGCAGATCAAAGCAGTTATTACGTTGTGTGGCGACGATGCAAATGTACAAGCCAAAAAGATTGACGACAAGATTGCTGCTGGCGAAGAGATTGGTTTGCTCGAAGGCATACCGTATACAGCTAAAGACATGTTTTCTACCAAAGGAGTACAGACTACTGCAGCTAGCCAAATACTTAAAGGCTATATACCTCCATATTCTGCAACAGTCATTAATAGTCTAAACGAGGCCGGAGCTATTCTACTTGCCAAAACCAACCAAGATGAATTTGCCCACGGCGGTAGTACCGAAAACTCTAGCTTTGCTAAAACCACCAACCCCTGGAACATCAATAGAGTTCCTGGCGGTAGTAGTGGTGGTAGCGCTGCAGCAGTAGCAGCAGACTATTGTGTTTTTAGCCTCGGCACCGACACCGGTGGATCTATTCGAGAGCCAGCGGCTTTTTGTGGAGTAACAGGCTTAAAGCCAACCTATGGTAGAGTTAGTAGATATGGTGTCATTGCAATGGCAAGTAGCTTTGATTGTATTGGTCCAATTACTAGGTCAGCTGACGATGCTCAAATTGTTCTAGACGTTATTTCTGGGCAAGACCCAATGGACGCCACTACACTAAGCACACTAAATGCGTCAGAAGATCACTCTGCCGTAAATAGCATGAGAATTGGTATCCCAAAGGACTACATAAAACAAACAACAGTAAAAGAGTTGACCAACACTCTAGATATTGAAGCGAGCGAAATAGAGATGGTTGATAGCGTTTTGGCTTTGAGTGCATACTATGTTTTAGTGCCTTCAGAAATTAGTTCCAATCTAGAAAGATACGATGGCATTCGCTATGGCCAGGTTAATAAAGTCGCGAAAAATACTTCTGAACTTTATTCTAAAACCCGTGCAGAATTTTTAGGAGATGAAGTTAAGCGCCGTATCTTAATAGGTACTTATGCACTTTCTTCTGGTTATTATGATGCCTACTACAAAAAAGCTATGCAGGTGCGACAACTCGTCTGTGAACAGTTTGACAAAATATTTAAAGACTGCGATCTCATAGTGATGCCCACTACTTTCCAGCCGGCCTTTGAGTTTGGAGCTAAAAGTGATCCGTTAGAGATGTACAAGACCGATCTACTTACCGTAACCGCAAATCTTGCCGGCTTACCAGCTATAAGTATTCCAGCCGGCATAGATAGCGAGACTAATATGCCTCTGGGTATTCAAATAATCGGTCAACAAAAAGCAGACAAAAAGGTCTTAGCTCTGGCGAGTGAGTTTCAGTCGAAAACAAGTTGGCATTTAAAATTAGAGGAGATTAAACTATGACTTCATCTTTAGTATCGGTTATCGTAGCAGTTGTTGTTTTTACTGCTATTGGTTACTATTTTTTAAAGACTCGCGCCAATAAATCACCCAACAAAAATCGTAATTTTGATGCTCAACAAATAGACCGGTCAGGATCGGAAGACACTAATACTGCAAGTGTCAATAAAGACTTGGTTAAAACTAAATGGGCCGAGATAGTTGCTATGCAAAATAATGGAGCAAGTGGGCTTAAAAATGCGCTTTACGAGGCAGATAAATTATTAGATTACGTGATGGTTTCACAAGGTTTTTCTGGAGAAACTATGGGCGACAGGCTAAAAAGTGGTGGTGGAGCGTTTACCAACATCAATGCTATTTGGGGTGCTCACAAATTACGCAACCAGTTAGCTCACGAGGTAGAGCACGATATTGTGCCAAACCAAGTTAAAAATGCCATTGAAACTCTTGGCAAGGCTATTGAAGAGCTAGGGGTACCTATAGGTTAAATCTATGACAAAATATACTCCAACTATCGGAATAGAAATTCACACTCAGCTTGCTACTAAAAGTAAAATGTTTTGTGCGTGCGACAACCATAGTGTAGGGTCAGAACCCAACACTAATATTTGCCCAGTTTGCTTAGCACTACCAGGTGTCTTACCAGTACCCAATAAAGGTGCGGTAGAGTTAGCCATAAAGCTAGGCAAGGGCCTAAACGCCAAAATTGCCGAAAATACTAGCTTTGATAGAAAAAACTATTTTTATCCTGACTCGCCCAAGGGTTATCAAATAACCCAAATGGAGGAACCAATCATTCAAAAAGGTTATGTAGAAATTCTAGTAGATGGAGAGTTTAGAAAAATTGGTATTCACCATGCACATCTAGAAGAAGATGCCGGAAAACTCACCCATCCCGTAGGTAAAGACTATAGCTTGGTTGACTTTAATAGAGCTGGTACACCACTTATTGAAATAGTCAGCGAGCCAGAAATGCATTCGCCAATTGAAGCAAAAAGGTACCTGCAAGAGGTTTATGCAATCGCCACCACCCTTGGAGTTACTCATGGCGACTTACAACATGGTAATTTTAAGTTTGATTTAAATATTTCAGTAAGTAATAACGATGAGCTTGGTACTCGCACGGAACTAAAAAATCTCAATTCTTTTAGAAATGCTGAGCGCGCTCTAACTTATGAAATCAAGCGACAAATTGAGGTTATCGAATCGGGTGGAAAAGTCGACCAAGAAACACGTGGTTGGGATGATGGCAAAGGTAAAACTTTTAGCCAACGCGGGAAAGAACATGCGCATGATTACCGCTATTTTCCAGAGCCAGATATCCCACCACTCAAACTAAAGCCAGAATTTGTAGAAGATATACAGTCGCATTTAACAGATTTAGTAATGCCTATTCAAATAAGAAGAAACCTTGTTGAACTTGGTATTAATGTAGATTCTCAAGATATTTTTGTAAGTCAAAATACAACTGGAAAAATATTTTTTAAGGCAAGTAAGCTACTTGGCAACAAGCCTGAGAAAGACAAAAAAATTATCAATTGGCTTACTGGCGACTACCAGGCTTGGATTTCAGAAAATAGCGAAGAAAGCTCAAAACTGACTGGCGAAAATCTGGCTGAGCTTATTGAATTAATCCAAAAAGGTGATATATCGTCTAAGACCGCCAAGAGTATTTTTGCAAATGTGATTGACGGCTCTCGGCCAAAGCAAATTGTAGAGCAACAAGGACTTGTACAGATTTCCGATAACACAGAACTAGAGAGTATTGTGCGCGATTTGATTTCAAAAAACCCAAATGCTTTGGCTGACTATCGAAACGGTAATGCCAAAGCAGCAGGCTTCTTTGTGGGGCAAGTAATGCAGGCTACAAAAGGGCAGGCAAACCCTGGCAAAGCCAACGAGCTTGTGCTTAAATTATTAGAAGAACAATCTGTCTAAATTAGTAATCTTAATCAAGAAAGTTATAGGTAATGCTGTTCGAGTCTGATTTGTTAAGTAGCTTTAATGAAATGTGGCAATCCATTGTACAGGCTTTGCCCCGAATTGGACGAGGTATAGTTTTTGTAGTTATCGGTATTTTAGTGGTTAGACTATTAATGAGATTGCTGTCTAGATTTATTGACTACTTTCATATTTCACTCGGGTTAAAAGAGATCTTGATAATTTTGGCTCGCGGTGGATTGTGGGCCCTGCTTGCTATTGGAATATTACAAATACTTGGGCTCACAAACATTGCCTTTGCACTTACAGGTTTTATTGCCGCGCTTTCTATAGGTATATCCCAAGGCTTTACACAGACGGTTTCAGATTTGGTCTCGGGTATTCAATTAGCTAACGATCACGATTTTAGAGTGGGTGATAAAGTAATTGTGGGTGATAGCGATATGCGTCAAGAAGGCTATATAGTAGAAATGGACACCAAGAAGACTCGACTTATAGACAACAAGGGCGACTTACATATAGTACCCAACTCAGTAGTTGATAAAAACGAGTGGACGCTTTTAGAGCGCGACGAAATAACTATTTCGCATCTTAAAAGAAGTGATATAATAAAAGTAATAAAGCATAAACTTACGAAAGGCAAAAAATCATGAATGGCGTAGAAATAGCTCTATTAATTGTTACATCGATCGCACTAATAATTTTAATTGTATATACGGTAGTATTTTTGGTGATAATGGTTAAGGCACTCAAGCAGATACGGCTGGCTGCCGAAAAGGTTCAAGAAAGTGCCGACTCAGCCACTGAACTAGTAGACGAAGTACGACGTACCGTAGTTAACCCTGGTATTATTGCCATGATGATAGAAAAGTACTTGCATGGGCGCAGTAAAGCCAAGAAAGCCAAAAGCGATGAATAACGAAGACAACAAAAAAGGCTTCTTTAAAGGTGTAATTATTGGGGGTATTATAGGTGGCGCCACTGCACTACTCTATGCTCCTAAGTCAGGTAAAGAAACGAGAGAAGATATTAAGCGTAAGCTAGACGATGCCTATACTGAACTCAACCATAAAGCACAAGAAGCCCAAAAATCCGGAAGTGATCAAACTAAAGAACTTTTAAAAAAAGCCGAAGATATAAAACGTCAACTAGAGCGCCAAAGTAACGAGATAGCTAAAAGTGGTAAAAAAGTAGGTAAAGTAACCGCCGAAGAAGCCAAGGCCTTAGCTAAAAAAGCCGCAGATCTCACATCTGAGCTTGCCAAGAGCACTAAGAAAGTTGTTAAACAGAGCCAAAAAGAAGTAAGCAGACTAAAAACCAAGGCCGCCAAAGAAAGAGCTAAAAAAGACTACTCTAGTAATAAGAAACCTACCGATAAAAAATAGATGTCCAAAACCCCTAAATCACACAAGATTGTCGACACAATCGGACTAGACCACGTAAATGAATTACTGGCTAATCAAAGAAAGTTAACTTGGCTTAACATTAAGGTTGGGATGTTGAGAGGGTTTGGGGGTGTTATAGGCGCGGCTATTGCAATTCTACTAATTGGCTTTTTAGTTTCAAGACTTGGCGGACTACCACTAATTGGTGAGTTTGTTAGAAGTATTGGTGAAGCTGCCAATCTTCAGTAGTCAAAACGCAAGTATTTTAAAACTGATATAATACAACTTAGAAGACTAAGAGGTGAGTTAAAGTTGTGAGTGTAAATGTAGACAATCTTAATCCGATAATAACCAAAGCCCGTAATTCTAAGGGCTTTGTTGATTTTGTACATTTACACAATCACACCCACTATAGCTTACTAGACGGACTGCAAAAAGTACCTTCTCTACTAAATTATGTACAAGAGTTGGGTCAGACAGCTTGCGCAATTACCGACCACGGAAGTTTGTCTGGTGCGATAGAATTTTACAAGTCGTGCAAAGAAAGAGACATTAAGCCAATAATTGGTATAGAAGCATATATAGCACCTAGAACTTATCTAGATAAAAATAGTGCCGAAGACCGAAATCCATTTCACCTTATTTTGTTAGCTCAAAATATTATTGGCTATAAAAACCTAATGAAGCTTAGCACTATAGCAAACCTTGAGGGTTTTTATTACAAACCCCGTATAGACCACGACCTATTAAAAAAATACAATGAAGGTATAATTTGTCTATCTGGGTGTATTGGTGGCGAGGTAGGGTCTCATCTCAACAACGACAACTACAAAGAGGCTAAAAAAGTTGCTCAAATCTATAAAGATATATTTGGTCGCGATAGGTACTATTTAGAAATGCAACCACACCTGGACTGGGAACCCCAAGTAAAGGTTAACAATGGTTTAAAAAAACTCAGTAAAGAACTCGACCTGCAGCTGGTTGTAACTGGTGATGCCCACTACACCAAACCAGAAGATCACTACCCGCACGATATTTTACTTTGCGTACAGACAGGTAGCACAATTGAAGACCCCAATAGATTTAAACTAGACCAAGACCTCAGCATTCATTCCGGCGCAGATATGCTAGAAAAATTTAGCGATCATCCCGAGGCAATAGCTAATACTGTTAAGATTGCACAAATGTGTGATTTAGAAATAGAACTAGGTCGCATACTTATACCACGATTCCCTGATTTACCAGAAGGTGAGACTGAAAGAAGTTATCTACGTAAATTAGTATTTAGCGGCGCCGCCAATCGATACACTGATGTCCTAAAAGAAGATTTGTTAGAAATTACCGAAGATAAGGTGGTGGAAAAGTTACCAAGCAATGTACTGGAGCGTATTGAGTATGAGCTAGAGGTGATTGCAGATATGGGCTACGAGGGTTACATGCTTATAGTTGCAGATCTTATTAACTGGAGTAAAAGCCAAGGTATTATTTGTGGACCAGGACGTGGTAGCGCGGCCGGTAGTATTATTGCTTATGTCACCAATATTACCGAGATAGATCCATTAAAATACGATTTACTCTTTGAGAGGTTTCTAAATCCAGATCGTATTAGTATGCCAGATATCGATATGGATTATGCCGACGACCGTAGAGAAGAGGTAATAAATTATGCTACACAAAAATACGGACAAGATAGGGTAGCACAAATTATTACTTTCGGCACAATGGCAGCGCGCAATGCCGTGAGAGACACCGGAAGGGTATTAGACATGCCTTATGGCGAGGTAGATGCTATCGCTAAGCTCATACCGGCGCCCGTACAAGGTCGACATATACCACTCGAAAAATCAATCGTTGATAATCCCGAACTAAAGGCCGAATATCAAACGAATCCAAAAGCCAAACAAGTTATTGATATTGCCACAAAACTAGAAGGCACTATTAGAAACGCTGGTACCCATGCTGCCGGAGTTGTAATTGCCCCAGAAAACCTTGTAGAGTACGTACCTCTAGTACGGGCTAGTAAGGGTGGTATAGCAACACAATATTCTATGAATCCGGTTGAAGATTTAGGTTTACTCAAATTTGATTTTCTTGGTCTATCCAACCTTACTATAATAAAAAACACTCTTAGAATATTGAAAAGAGTATACAATATCGATCTAAAAGTTACCGATATTCCAATAGACGACATAAAAACCTACGAGTTGATGAGTAGGGGAGATACGACTGGAGTTTTCCAGCTAGAGTCTGCAGGTATGAAACGTTATTTACGCGAGCTCAAGCCTGATAAATTTGAAGATATAGTTGCTATGGGCGCATTGTACAGACCCGGCCCTATGCAATGGATAGAAGACTTTATTAATCGCAAACACAATCCAGACCTAATTGCTTATGGCCATCCTAAAATGCAATCTGCCCTGCAAGAGACCTACGGGATAATTGTATATCAAGAACAAGTAATGCAAATCGCCAAAGATCTTTGTGGTTTTACTGGCGGTCAAGCCGATACATTGCGGAAGGGTATTGGTAAAAAAATACCAGAGGTTTTGGCTAAAATGAAGCAAGAATTTATAGAAGGAGCTATTGAAACTTCTCAAGTAGACCAGAAGTTTGTTGAAGATCTTTGGAAAAGTTTAGAAGATTTTGCCGCCTACAGTTTTAATAAAAGTCACGCTGCTTGTTATGGTCTTATTGCTGTACAAACAGCCTACCTAAAAGCTCATTATCCGGCTGCATTTATGGCTGCTCTCATGACAAGTGATCATGAAAACTTAGACAGAATCGCTATTGAGGTGTCTGAGTGTCGAAAGATGGGGCTCGAACTACTGGCGCCAGATATTAATGAGAGTTTTGCAGAATTTGCGGTTGTTCCAGATACCCAAAATATTAGGTTTGGGTTAGGGGCGGTAAAAAATGTTGGTTTAGGTCCCATAGAGAAAATTTTAGAAGCCAGAAGTGATGGAGGAAAATTTAAAAACCTAGAAGATTTTTGCAGCAGAGTAGAGGCTACCGTGGTAAATAAAAAGGTAATGGAATCACTCATAAAGTGTGGTGCTTTTGATGGCCTTGGCGATAGAGATATACTTTTAAACAATGTAGAAATTATTACAAGCTATGCATCGCGAGTGCAAAAAAATGCCCTAAGTGGTCAGGTAGATATTTTTGGTAGTATTGGAATGGATCAAGAAAGTCCGCCACTAGCACTTGTGGCACCCAAAGACAAAACAGACCCCCGCACACATCTTATGTGGGAAAGAGAGTTGCTTGGCCTCTTTATTAGCTCTCACCCTCTAGATGACTTTAATAATTACCTTAACTCTAAAACTCAAAATATAAAAAACTTTAGTAAAAGTGACGACTCCAAACCAATCACGATTGGAGGTATCGTAATAGGTTTACGGCAAATATATACTCGTAATAACGACCCTATGGCCTTTGTACAATTAGAGACGATCCACGGTGATGTAGAAGTAATAGTTTTTCCTAGAGTTTTTGAGAAAGACAAAGCTATTTGGGCGCTCGATAATGTTTTGGAAGTTAAAGGTAAGATAAATGCCAGAGATAGAGATGGCAATCCCAGTGATGACTTAAAAGTTATAGCTAATCAAGCTAAGCTTATTAATCATCAAACTGCTAAACATTTTCCGCCACCCAATCAAACCATTATGGGTAATATTGACGATCAAGCAGAGAAGGTCAACAGCAATAAGAACGCAGATGTAATAAAGATAGTTATAACATTAGAGTCAGCTACAGAAAGTGAAAAACTTTTGGGTATCAAGAAAATACTACAATCCCACCCAGGCTCTACGAGCGTGTTACTGCAATTTAGTGGCCAAAATCAACAACTCAAAATACCAGGTGGCGTAGAATGTAATGATGATTTTTTGAGCAAACTTAATAAAATTGTAGGCCAAAACAATATCGAAATTAAAAAAGCTCCAACAAAAGTTGAAGCTAAGTGATGTGTCTAACAATTCACAATTCTATAAGATCGCATCATTTCTAATATTTCATCAGGATCAACCACTTCTGCATCACCATATCCTTCAATTTTCAAATCTTGACCATTAGGAGCCACAGCGCTATTAGTGAAGATTTTTTCTAAAGCAACTACATATTTTGCAATTTGAGAGATGAGCTTTATGTCTAAATCTTTGCCTACATGGAGGTTATATCTCCTGAGACTTTCCTCTGCAATAACCACAAAAAGTTCACTTGACAATATTTGTTTACTTACTACCACAAGATCGTAAGCGGCTATATCTCCAGAGCCCAGCCAAAAACCATTAGCATTGTACCAATGTGCCTGCATAACAATTCGGTTGCTCTGTGATCGCCATTGATCATGTTGCAGGCCGAATGGTGGAGCTACATATAGTTTACTCTTAGCATCAGCATAAATTCCCTTTACTAATTGCGCCACTATAAGCCTTTCACCGTAGGTTCTTTCTCTTTTTAGAGAGCTTCTAAAAACATTAGCAAACTTAGCGATATTATTCAACTGTAAATTGAAACCCCAAGACAAATTATCTTGGGGTGTATTTATATTTTTTACCAAACTCTATCGTTTGTTGTTTAGTTCGACTGTATTTAAATTGAGGCGAAGTCTGAGCGTGCTACGTTCGCGTGCAACTCGCTGAAAACGTGGGGTAAAGGTACCCTCATCCATCGAATAGCCAGTACTTTCTTCGTATTCTCTAGCCTCAGCATCTAGACCCCTTAGGGCATTTTCTTGTCGCTTTCGACGACCCTTTTTCTTACTTTTAGTCATTTTCACCTATATAGGTAGGTACTAACCGGGTCTTTCCCGCCATATATATCGAATTTTCAAAATATCTGGTAGGGCTCCAAACTGATTACGGCTTGGAGCATATTATTTTTTAAGAAACTCTGAGAGCCTCGATGATTTCACGTAGTTTATCTGCAGAAATAATAGGTACTTCGCCTAGACCACGAATATCTCGCGACTCAGATGATGAGTAGCCACGATGGTCTATATAGGCTACATACCCGTGAGTAACCACCCAACAGGCGTGGTTCATAACGTAATCAACTCCAGGTGCTTCAGAGTCAAGATTACTCACATTTTCTCTTTGTGAGGTACTATATCTTGTAAAGTTCCAGAAAGAATCTTGTTCAGTCAGAACTAAGAAGGCTTCACCTGGCTCAATCTCGGTCATGATACGCAGAAAGTCTTCTGGCCCGAGGTCGCCCCAGCCAATCTTTTCTCCGACGGCATTGTACCAGCCAGAGTTGTGTGTGATCTGCGGAGTTCGCATTTGCCCACAACGTAAACCAAAGGTGTTGTTGTTAGGGCGACGGAACTCACTGCCGTACATACCTTTTGTAAGTTGCATGTTGTCTCTTTCTGCTAGATGAGTGGGTACGTTTTAATTCGCTTAACTTTTTAGCAAATAGAACTTTGGTATTATAGCAATAATTACGTGAAATGTCAATGTGGATTACTTATGTTTCACGGGTTACTCCAGATACACCTGCTTGGGTTGTTATACTCTTGCAGTAGTGAGTGGTTTGTGGTACACTGGCTTGGTTATGAATGCAATCGCTACTCTAGAAGCCAGCCAAAAAAAGACCAAACTACCCGAAATTCGTGTAGGTGATACTGTTCGTATTCACCAACGTATTAGTGAGGGTAAAAAAAGCCGTATTCAGGTTTTTGAAGGGTTAGTTATTCGCTACCGCAAAACTGGTAGTGTACAGGCCTTTATTACCGTGCGCAAAATTGCCTCCGGCGTGGGTGTAGAAAAAAGTTGGTTAGTACATAGCCCAAGCATAGAAAAGATTGTAGTAGTTAAACGTAGCAAGGTGCGCCGAGCTTTCTTGAGCTACATGCGCGACCGTAGCGGTAAATCTGCTCGTCTGGCCGAGATGGGCTTTGACAAAGAAGCTACCAACGATGCCGACAGCCGTACCAAAATTCAAATAGAAGCCGAAGACAAAGCCACTAAAGAAGAAGCCGAACAAGCTAAGATAAAAAAAGATGTTGATAAATCTGGTGACGCAAGCGCCAAAGACGATGCTCTCAACGATGCCGACACCGAAAGCACCGAAGATATTGCCAGAGAAGAAAATAAGCAGGCTGCTAAAGACGACCCTAATCCCGCCGAAGACAACGTGCCTGCCAACTCTCCTGTCGACGAAAAAGTAAATTCTGATGGTAACGACGAACAGCGTGAAGCTGCCGAAGAAGCTCAACAAGGTGTAGACAAGAAATAATATTAAACTCATATTCTATAAAATACCCGTGTGGGTCTTTTTTAGTTACAAGTATAAGGCTCCAACCTAAGTTGGAGCCGAATTATTAAATATGACTTATGTGTGATTGCCTAGCTCGGTCTAAAGGTTGTTGCTTACTATTTTGGAGAGCGATGAGTTTAGTCTTCAGCTCTTGGTCTGTAATAACAATCTTAATGCCTATACCTAGGCTACGTCTAACTTCGTTAAGAATGACTATATCTTCTCTGGTATTTTGTGCCGTTGGGCTTATGGAGTCTGCCAAGGCAAGAGTAAGGATATCTTCTACTATTTCAACAGCTTTATCCGTACTAACCATTTTTAGAAACCTTTTCTAGGTGTTTTGTAACTATGCAATATTACCATAAGAACAAATTATAGTCAATGTATAAAACCCCTCACAAAATGTGAGGGGTTTGTTTAGGCCTCTGGAGTGAACTCCTCGGCAAGGTCAGGGTTGAGAATAGTGATTTGAATATCGCCACTAGATAGAGCCCACTGAACTCTCGCGGCTCTTTCAACATCGGCACGCGTCATGTTGCGATAGCCAACGCCATCAATACAAGCCAAGCCACCACGTAGCTCGTCTTCAATAGCTTCGGTAGCGGCATCTGCCTGAGCAAACCGCTCGCCACAGAATGGACAGTATTGAATACCGGCTAGCAAAGAGGGAAAATTCTGCTCGCTATCAGATCGGCTGTTTTGATACAACATAACACCTTCGTGACCGTCATAGTAAGTAATAGCGCAATCCTCTGGTTGCGCCGTGCATTCATGAATATGTAGTGACGAATCTTTATCTGCGAGTGAACGCAGAAATGTCATGCCCTGAAACTCCACTTTTTTCTCATTTCATTTCTCGAGGTGCTATTTATTACACGGCAATCATAACACAAAAATACATATTAATCAATACTATGTATTGCCATATTTACATATAGTGGTATAATCTACTAAAATCTATTGAGACCTCAAAAAGGAGCTACAATGGACGCACCAGAAAGGATTAGTACTGACTCTACTGGGCTACCAATTAGACCTAGTCTAGAAGGGTGGCTATTTTCGTCACTATGGGGGTCGGTATATAGCTGTTATTACCTAGAAGGTAGTAATATATATCATTTGGTATATGTAGACGAAGAGTTAATGAGCCAAAAACCAATCGGTAAAGCCAGAGATATACGAGAAGCCAGAGAAGTAGCCACGGCCTATGCAGATACTTTCTGGCAATCTGGCGCTACAGCGCTACACCAAAAGAAATGGTGTGCGCCTAAACCATGACACTATGCACTATAAGTTAAATCCCCCACCAACTTGGTGGGGGATAATTTTTGCAAGTAGGTTGCATATATATATGCAGTATAATTGGATTGACATGAAAAATACATCAGCAAGCTATCAATACGAGACTAATTTGCGCAAAAAAGGTAGTATACTTGTGGCTGGTATAGATGAGGTTGGTCGTGGTTGTTTAGCTGGCCCACTAGTTGCCGCGGCAGTTGTATTGCCAAGCGACCAAAGCTTTGCATTATTCGATTCTAAGTCTATTAGTAGAACCAAAAGAGAAAGTATTGCCAAACAAGTCAAAGAAATTTCATTAAGTTATGGGCTGGGCTGGGTAACAAATAGCGAGATAGACGATTTTGGCTTGGCCTGGGCACTACAAGAAGCATATATAAGAGCGCTAGTAGATTTAAAACTAGAAGTTAGCAGAATTATATTAGATGGTAACGTAAATTATTTACAAGAATTTGATATTTGTGAAACGTGCATACAGGGTGACCAAAAAGTAGCCTGTGTGGCCGCAGCATCTATATTTGCCAAGGTGGCGAGGGATGACTACATGATTGGCCTATCTGGTAAATATACGAAGTATGGCTATGAAACCAATGTGGGCTATGGTACTGTTTCACACCGAGAGGCAATAAAAAAACACGGTATAAGCGACCTACATCGTAAGAGCTTTTGTACAAACTTTGTGAAATAAAAAATCCCGTCCGATCAACCTAGCGGACAGGATACTTAGTTACCAACTATAACCCTGTTTAGTATTATCTCAATGAGTTCGTTGCCAGGCACAGGAGCGCCATTAACAGATTCTAGAACTCTATCTAGATCAACGCCCATTTGGTGTAACTCAACAATATTGCGCAGATAGGCCATATCTTCTAGGTAGCCCTCAAAAGTAGTAATGGCTTTGGCTCCACAAGGCAACTTGAAACAAACCACTACTCTTTCTAAACCTAGTTCTTCGGCTAAAGCACCCTCTTTTAGTAGTGTAATCATTAACAGGCGGGACTCATATGGGTTGAGGTATTCAAATTGTTCAAGAAATACCTTTGTGATTTGGCTAGTAACATCTGCGTTACTGTGGGTACAAAGTATTGTATCCACTTTTAAACTCCTTTTTATAGGTACAATTTATAAACTTAACTATACTCTTAGAATATTATCAATGCAAAACATTTAAGTCTGCAACTAATCATAAAAAAAACCGATGAGGTTAATCGTCGGTTGAGTTTGAGTTGCGATCTTTGTTGGTATCGAACGCAATATCTCCTAGAATTGAATAGTGTATATCTCGATGCTGGGCATACAGTGATGCCAGTAAAAACGGCAAAGCAAAAAGAAGTGTAACCGCCCCATTGAGCACGAATATACCCAATTGGGTAATTAGACCAAACAAGAGAAAGCCTACTGAAGATAGGCTCATGAAACAAAAAGTTTTCATTAGTTCTTCATCTAGTCTGAAGTACCTCTCGGACTCACTACGATAGAACTTCCAGAGTAGATCGAGCTCGGTAGGTGATTTTTCTGAAAAAAGGATCTCATGCTCACGTTTGTTGAGCGACATTGCTTACCTCATTCTGGTAGGTACAAGTTCACCGCTCATTATGAACTGATGGTGACGCTATTGCAACTACTCATGCTTGTGTATGGATATAATTGGAGGCAATATAAAGATATGAAAAATACAACTGCAGTAGGCAACACGGCCGAGACAATTACTTGCAAGTATTTGGAGGATATAGGCTTTCGTGTTTTGCAACGTAATTATAAAGATCGATTTTGCGAGATAGACATTGTCTGTATCAACAAAGAATATATTGTATTTGTAGAGGTAAAGTACCGAGCTCGAGCTGACTACGGTGGAGCAGTGGGAGCTGTTACGCCGGCCAAGCTAGTGCGCATGCGTAACTCAGCCGAGTATTGGTTGGCAATGCATCCAGAATACCAAACCAAACAGCCACGGCTCGATGTGGTGACAGTTGTGGGTGACATAAACCAACCCACAATTACTCATATAGAAGATTGCGAACTATATTGACAAAATATATAAATAAGTTTAAACTATAGCAGTCATTGCTCCTTCTAGAAAAGAGCCGAGATGTCGGTAGAGACTCCAGCAAAAGATGCTTATTTGCAAATTAGTGCCCAAACTCCTTGGGCTCAAAAAAAGCAAGTACTTTGGTTTATGAAGTTATTTATTACACTTACAGTAGCTGCATTGATTCTAGGTGTATTTCGGGTTTACGACATTCAATCAGATAACTTTATGACTGTATTGAGTGTAGTAGTGTTTGCTATTATGCCACCACTTTTTGTCATTTTGTTTGCAGAGATGATGTATATGGATAAACTAAGAAAAGCTGAGTATGCCTACTGTAAAGAATATGCAGAGAATCTATTAGGTCATGAAGTAACGGTTGGCTACAAGCAAGATGGTGGTGTGACTTTTAAAGCTAATAACGTAGTGTTGCGTTTCTACCCCGAAACTGAAGGAATTACTTTCTTTGACGGTAGAAAAATGAACGATGAAACTCTTGCTCTTTACTATGAGTTGAGTAATCAACTAGACCAGCAGTAATGCTGGTTTTTATTTATAAAAAAAATTAAGTTAGCACTCTTGACACTAGAGTGCTAACTTTTATATAATTATTGTAGTAATAACTCTAGCTTTACTCGAGAATATATGATAGA
>CAZKFZ010000001.1:0-205628 GCA_964552475.1 uncultured Candidatus Saccharibacteria bacterium | reverse complement strand
GGGAAATAATGAAGAAAAGGAGCTAGAAATGTTATTGCGTTCTATTTGGCTGGGGTGGAGGGATTCGAACCCCCGAATGGCGGCACCAAAAGCCGCTGCCTTACCACTTGGCCACACCCCATCGTCCAGGCAAAACTTCGGTATTAAAAACAATTTTATACAAAATCGTTTTATGAACCTATGTTTTGCTTCTCCTCTCGGTTTAATGAACAGATAAATCTTGGTTCATTAAACCGGCAAATACTAGGATTATATGTAAAGATACTTGATTATTCTATCTGAAAGGTTGCAAATATTCAAGATAGTCGGCCATAAACCTTGCAATTATACAAAAAGTGTGTATAATATAACATCGCTATAGCTTCTATTTGAAAAGAGAGAAATGCTTAAAGTAATTGCTGTGGCAGTTTTCGCACTTTTGTTCGCAGCTGGCTGTGCAAGTGGGCAATCCGACGCCCCAACGCCAGCAGAGTTGCAACGAGACGGAGTCTTTTTTGACCTGCAAGACACCAATGGCACACTTCTGCGTTGTCATAGTTACTCTGGTAGGGGTGACGATGACGACGGTAACAGAGTACATTGGTTCAACTATACCTGTTGGCCTGCTGTTACTACCCAGCCTACTGCCAGCGGTAATGAAATTACCGTTGATCCTGGTTAAAACCACAAGCCCCACCAATAATTGGTGGGGCTTTAAACATATTTTAAAACCCCACAACCAGTGGGGTTTATTTTTTAGTTGCGACATTCAAATACCGAATGTCCAATAATCGAAATTTCTCTGAGTGAGATGAGGTTATCGCCGTCGCCATTGGCGTAGATAATGTTGTCACCAACATTTACTTGAGCGTCCATAATCTCGCCACTAAAGCGTGAATCGTTGCCATCTACCGAGATAATAGTGTGTTCACTACCGTCTTCATTTACAACCGCTCCGTACCAACGCAGTGTGGTGTTGGTGGGCACATAACTATCGGTCTTAACCACTATAGCCCTTAACCAGCCATCTTGGGGAGGGTCGAAATTGTGGCTAGCGAAAAAGTCAATACTCGCGGCAACTCGCTGTCCATAGCTACAGGCGTTTACCGGATTGTACGTAGTAGGAAGGTAGACTTGTGCTACAAGATTGTAAACATAGCCTGGTGAAGTAGCTGGTGGTGTTGCCATTACTGGCGCAACAGTTACTTCAGGCGAATTAGTAGTAACCGAGGTTGTTTGGCTATCGTCTCCGCAACCAACCATACTGACTACTAATACAGTGCATAGTATTAGCACTGTCTTGTAACTGAGAATTCTCTGTTTCAACACATACTCCTTGGTGGTAATTTCGATAAGGTGCAATTTAGATTAGAGTCATAATATCATAATAAATATAAAACGTCAAGTATTGGATTTTTGTACGTAAAAACCCCGTCTTGTTACAGACGGGGTTTGGTGGCTTAAGTAGTTTAAGCCGCTACAGAAGTAGGCCAGTCAACCGAGCTCAGGTGGCCAGAACGGCGCACATGCCCGGTAATAACTTGCCCAATCTCTAATCTACTCCAGTTATCGAGAGAAGTTTCTCTTGAGTAGGTCTTATCATTTTCAGACACCAAACCAACTGTATAGGTGCCTTCTCTTACACCACTAAGGCGTTGAATGTCGCTTAGTCCACTTACCTCGGGCCAGTGTGGCTCACGGTTGAGCTCACTATTACCACCTTCGGCGGTAACCCAATGGTCGTGCACCCAACGCTCAATTTCATAGGTGTAACGTGTGCGATAGACTGGTTCTTGGTGGGTGTCTTCTACCTGCCGAGAGCGTTGTACAGGCCGAGTGGAATACTCTGGCACCGTTCTGTCGCAATAGTCGGTTTCGGTGCTATAAAAGCCATTGCCCCGGTCTACTGTGTGTGAACCACAGGCATAACTTTCGGTTCTGGTACCAGATTGATAAGTCTCGTACTCGGTGTAGTACTCGGTGTGCCAGCCGTCGTGTACCGTCTCGTAGTGGTGAATAGCTCGCTCAGAGCTAATCTCTCGACCACGTGGTGGTACACTCCAGTCTTATTCCACAAGAGTGCGGTACTCTTCAACTTCTACTCGACGTCCCCATGAAAGGGAAGTGACAGTAAGTTCGACTGGTTTGGTAGCGGTGAAGTAACGTACAACACCAAAGGTGGTGAGTAGCACTAGTAGTACCGCTGCAACACCTCCACCAACAAGCAAGCCTTGACGGTGAGCAGAACCGAACTCTTTTAGAGCACCAATAGCGCCACTGCTAGGATCGGTATTGTACTCATTGTCTGACTCAACAAAACTATGGTGAGGCAAATCTTCGCCACGCATAGTTCGGTCTTCCATCACTCTAGGTTTTTCGCCTTTTCCTTCGACGATGCGAGTAGCCTCGTCGTACGGATCTTCAATGCGTTCACCGGGATCAGGTCTAGAGTCAAACTCTGCGTCTCTAGCCGAGTTTCCTTCTAGATAAGTGGTTGTACCCATTACGGTGTCATTTGAATCCCTAGGCTCATTACATACCGAACAAATGTCGGTATCACCACGGTTTGCGGTATCGCAATGGCCACAGTTCCAATCGGGGCCAGCGTTGGCTAGCTCCAACAGAGCGGGGTCGGTAACCTCTGGCGCGCCATCTTCTAGGTAAGTCTTTTCAGACGGATTAAGAACCTGGTCGCGTGGGTCATTACAGCTTGGACATTTCTTGTGGCGTCCAGCAATACGCTTTTTGCCACAATTTGAGCAGTCCCATCTACCTTCTAGGATAGCCAATTTATACTCCTCGTCATTTGCGAAATGTTAGGTGCTAACAAAATTATACATCAAAAAATGGTTATTGTCAACATCATATAAGATTTTAAGTAAATGTAAATGCCCCACCAAAGCGGTGGGGCATAAGGGTTAGTCGGTGCTACCAACTGGCCCGGCCTCAAAGGGCTCGGGCTTGGTGGGTCGAGGTGATCGATCACTAGTCAGCCAGTCATTGACAAAAGAAGGAACGATGGTAAGTGCTCCAAAGAGAGGACTCACGAGGTCTGGCCATGATCCAATCCACCCAACAACTGAGAAATCAGACGTCATAGACATCTGAAGTGCACGCAGACAATCGTCAGCCACCAGTTCATGAATCATGCGCTTAATGTCTTCGTCGGGTAAGTCAACCGAAAGATCAACCTCAATCATCAGTTCAAGCCTTACGCCCTTAACCTCGGCGACAATACTTTCGATGAAAGTATCTTGACCAAGCATACTTTCATCAAGAGGGATGTTTTCGCGTATGTAGCTGTTGATACCCGGGATTAGCTCAAGATTGATGATGTTGACTGCCGTGCGCATGATGGCGTCGAAACGCTCGTCGTAGTCGGACGGCATCAGGCCGCCAGTAATTGTTAGTTCAAAGCGAATGTTGCCGTGGCTAAAGCCAAGCTGGCTGTCACGGGTCATAATAACTTTGCTCACGTAAGCTCCTTGTTTTGTTAGGTGCTTTTACTTTTGGGATAAAAGTAAGTTATTTGATATTAGCAGAGAAAATAGTAAAAGTCAACTATATAATTTAATAGTAATAATGTAAAGTTATGTATTTACTACATTCTTGGTAAAAACTATTGACTCATAGCGTGTGGTGTGATATAGTTTATTAACAAATTATTTGTAGTTTTGTGAGCGTAAGGAGGGCGCCCACGAGAATGCAATTTTCTCGGCTAACCGCTAAGTGGTTAGTAAGTACCTACTATGAAAGGAACAAGAAACTTGCGACTACGTCCATCTCGGATGATTGCAATTGTTCTCGCGCTACTTCTAGTGGCATCTGTCGCTGCCTGTAGTGATCTAGACGACGTGGATAGGGCGGTTTCGCCCGATTTTCACGGCTGTCTGTTCAACAACAGCGACAAGAAGGGCTACGGATTCATCGAAGATGTTACAGCCGAAGACGGCTCTATCAACGTCGATGATGAGACTAGGCTGGTAGAGATTCCTATCTCCAACCGGTTCTTGAACATCACCAACACTCGTGATCGCGACCCTGGTCAGCCTCGATTCATCGAGGGTCGTTCAGCTGCCGAAACTGGCACAAGCCAGGGTGTGGGTGTATGGGTAGAGCTTCAGCTATACTTCAAGTTCGTGCCGGCTGAGGCCTGTACTTGGTACCAAGACCACGGTTCGCGCAACGCTCAGCAAGCTGGGCCATACAGTACCGACTCGCGTCCTCAGGCCCCTCCCGGGCTTACCGACAACAGTCAGGCTCCGGCTGTTCAGGATTGTGCAAGCGATCTAGAGGTCGGTGACCTAGGCTTCAACGCCCGCGGTAACTGTGTGACTCCATGGTTTAGCTATCTCTCTCAGAACTTCACAGTTCAGATCAGAGGGATTGTGCCACGCCTGACTTCTCAGTTTACCTGGGAAGAGCTCACTCAAAATCCCACCATTTCTGGTGGTGAGCATGATGGTGAACTGGTGTGGGATGTGATTGGTGCCCAGCTCGGAGAGCAGATCACCACTCGCCTTAACCGTCAGCTGACAGGTGGCGACGACCGTAGCTACTTCTGTGGTGTCTCGGTCGATGTCGACGCCATCAACCAGGGTGAATGCCCGCCGATGGAGGTCGATATCATCGACATCCACACCAACAACCCCGAGCTTGAGGATCAGGCCGAGCAGTTGGTGGAGGCGCAGCAGACCTTGGAGACGGCTACTCAGCTGGCTTCGGTGCAGGGCGACATCAACGAGCAACGCGCCGGCCTAGAGGCCAACGCCGAGCTCGAAGCCTTGCAGGCTCAGCAAGATTACCTCAACGGTGATCCACTGGGGGTTCAGTGTGCCGCGTTGGCAACCATTGGTGTGGATTGTGCTGATGTCATTCGCGCCCAAAACGGCGTACCTGACATCTTCGGCAACGAACATGTCAATGTTGGCGGTTCTTCGGGTGGAGGCAACTAAACCCGAGTAGGTAACTAACCAAAATGGGGTCGGTGGGATAACTCCCACCGACCCCCGTTTACACTTATTATTGAGCAATCACTCAATTGTAACTGTGAGCGATTGTATCGCTCTGGTGTGTCTTTAATACAGCCACACAAATTCCTTAACAACTAAAAAAATAGAGAGGTGGATCGCGATGTCCCGAGAGGGAATTATTGCGCGTCATGCAAGTATCATTCGAAATCAAGTTGTTGCCCTGGCGTTAACTGCCTTTCTGGCACTTAGCGGTATGGGACTAGCAAATATTTCGCAAAATCACAGCATCGAAAGTGCCACTGCTCAGTCGACACAAGTAGATGAGCGTAACGATTTCTACAGAGAAATCGCCGGCCTACAAGGTGGTGATTCACTGGCTGCCAGCGACAAGCTTGGTGTTGCTCTACACAATCAATTTGAGGGTGTAGAAACCGAAGCCGAGTTTAGTGAGGTAGTGAGCGATTTTAGTGCTTCATCGCGCGATTACCCTGGTATCACCGAAGACTTGGGTTTTAACCCTTTCGATTCTGGTGGTCGAAGCTGTGATGAGTGTGGATCACTCAACTCAACTATGGTGAACCGCCTACACACCATCATCCTAGATGGAAATGTCGATGATCTTATCGTCTCGGTTCCCGCGATAGATACCACAAAGACCCTCACACCACTAGGTATGTCGGTATTTGTAGAGCTCATGCTCATCTGGCAAATTGGTGGTGGTCTTGGATTGGCTTATGGCTTGGCGAAACATGGCGACCCTAAGATGACATGGGCCAAAGATAGTTCCGACGGTCAACTTATGAAGGTAAGTTTTGCCCTAGCGCCACTGCCTTTTGCAGCCTTTCACTTGCTCTATAACCGGCCCAAGCTGGTTCAGCGCAAACGGCACGATGCTGAGATTATCGACAACATGGGATTGGGCGATTCCCTCATTGCTATTGAACATCGTCTAAATGAGCTTCTCGCTCTGCCAGCCGACGTTGCCGACGATCCTGAAGTGCAACAGACCATTAGGCGCTACACCACTCTTCGCGATAGAATTTTGGTGAAACCTAAGAATTTGTCTGCCGAAGATCGCAAGCGAGCACTCAAGGGCATCACTGCTGGTGACGACAATCTCTTGCAAGAGATTGAAGACACCATTAATGCCCACGAGATGGCCGTAGAAGAAATCGGTGGTCTTTAAGCCACCAACACAACCCACCCTGGACAACTAGGGTGGGTTTTACTTTGTGGATTGTTTTTTGACTTTTGCTGTCTTGCTTAAGCCAAGTTCAATAATTTTATAAATCATATTCTCGTAGCTTATGGAGTAATTGAGCTTACAGGCACGGGCAAAATAGCCATGCCCTAGTCCGGGCGACAAATTAGCTTCAAGAAAAAAGATCTGTCCGTTACTATCCATTCTAAAATCAATCCGAGCATAATCGCTTGCGCCAAGGGTTCTAAACACTTTTAAAGCTATGTCTTTTAGTTTTTGTGCAGTTAGAGAGTCACTTACTGCTACAACTTGTTCTTCGTCTTCATTTTTCTCTACCAATCCTAGTACTCTATCACCCCTTATATTTGGCTTAGCAATAAGTTCTATAGGCATAGCAAGGGGTAAGTCATTACGGGGTTGTTCGAGCACAGCTACCGAAAACTCACGTCCAGACAAATATCTTTCTACTAATGATTTTGATTGATACTTGTTGTAGATGGCGCCTACTTTGGCCTCATACTGCGTAAAATCTCTTACTACTGAATTACTATCTATACCCGCACCCTTACCTCTATTAGGAGGCTTAATAAATAAAGGGAACTCTAGAGGTAAGTCTTGAGTGCTAGTGTATTGGCCTGGTTGAGCTATAAAAAAATCAGCCGTAAGTATTCCGGCCTCACGAACAAGTTCTTTGGCTGAATGTTTATTACTACTTAATTTTCTGGCTTTTTTAAATGATCCAACAAATGAGATATTGTTATTACAAAGAAAATCACTTAAGTAAGTATTAACATTTTTAGTACTTGGCAGTGTTTTATCTTTCATACCAAGAAGTACCAAGTCTGGTTTAACAATAAGTAGTTTATTAAGATCTTCTTCGCAATTTATCATCACTTGACCCACCTGAGTGAATCGTTGTGATAAAGCATCTAGTATTAATTCACGAGTCTTGCTACTCATAGCTAAATGAGTGGCATTGGTAGAATATATTATTTGTATATTTTTTTTAATATTCATAAGTCTCTTAATAAGGCATTAAGGAACTGGCAAAAAGCCAGATTACTAAAGAAGCTATTCAATTTATTACAAAATAAAGAGTTTTTAGCGAGCTATAAGTATAGCACCAAGGTTGCTAAAACTCTAGCGGTAAATTTAAACCCTCTCTAAAACTTAAGAGAGGGTGTTGGCTGTGTATATTTCATAAGTCTCATTTTATAGACTGATAAATATACATGCCCCTGGACATTCATCGGCCGCTTCTATTACAGCTTCTTCTTGGCCGTCGGGCACTTGGGCAAGACCACGTGAGCCAGCAGGGTTGTCTGAGCTATCTGCTGGCCCATCAAACACCTTTGTACCTTCCTTAACATATGCCAAACCATCACTTCTCATTATAAATACATCGGGTACTATTTCTGTACACAGCCCATCGCCGGTACAGAGATCTTGGTCTATCCATACTTTCATCCTAGCTCCTTATAAGGTTCCAAAGACTGCTGAATCTTTATAGACCTATTCTACCACGAACAATTTAGCTAAAGTACGTGACTTTAGATACGTTATTGGTGAAAATATATTTCTTTTGGTATTATATAAAGAAATGAAAGTAGAAAACGAAGTAGCGATAGCCGTAAATAATCTTAAAAAATACTATGGCGAGGTAAAAGCTCTTGACGGAGTTAGCTTACACGTAGATAAAGGTAAGATATATGGTCTACTTGGCCCTAATGGTGCCGGTAAAACTACAGTAGTTCGTGCTTTGGCGACATTATTACAGCCCGATAGTGGCGAAGTAATAATAAATGGAATAGATGTTGTAAAGCATCCTATGCAGGTTCGTCGTATGATAGGGTTGGCAGGGCAATTCGCCGCAGTTGACGATTTTCTGACAGGTCGTGAAACTCTTATGATGGTAGCAAGGTTGTACCATATTCCCAAACGCGAGGCCAAAAAACGCACCAATGAATTACTTAAGCGACTCAGCTTACAAGATGCTGCTGATAGACCTGCCAAAACCTACTCGGGGGGTATGCGTCGCCGGCTAGATTTAGGTGCTAGTTTAGTGGGTCGACCAGAGATATTGTTTTTAGACGAACCAACTACCGGCCTAGACCCACGTACACGACAGGAGTTATGGGAGCTTATTCGAGAGTTGGTAGCCGAGGGTAGAACATTGTTGCTTACTACTCAATACCTAGAAGAAGCCGACGCACTTTGTGATTACATTAGTATTATTGATAAGGGTAGGGTGGTAAAGTCTGGTACTGCTTCACAGCTTAAATCTAGCTTGGGTAGGGATGTAGTAGAAATGCACGTAAGCCGAGCTGACCACGAAAAAGCCAAAGTCATAATGAAGAGTGTTTCAAAATCAAACCCTTCCACCGACGAAATGAATGGTTCTTTGAGCGTGCGTGCTCAAAAGGGATCAGAAATGCTTATTAAAATACTCAAGGCTCTAGATAATGAAGGTATTAAGCCAGATGACGTCTCGGTACATAGACCAAGTCTAGACGATGTGTTCTTGGCTGTAACTGGTAAAAAACCCCAAAAGACACACAAGCCTACCAAAAGAGGAAAGAAATAATGGAAAACACAAATATCTTCGTAGCATTTAAAAGCAGTATTAGCGACGTTGTAGCTATTGTTAAAAGAAACCTCACGCGGGTACGCCGATCACCGCAAATATTGGTATTTTCTAGTATTCAACCCATAATGTTCTTGGTACTATTTAATTACGTTTTTGGTGGCGCAATAGGTGTAGCTACACCCGGGAGTAGCTATATTAATTTTTTATTACCCGGCATAATGGCCCAAAGCGCACTTTTTGGCGCCCTACAAACTCCTGTTGCTCTAGTAGAAGATCTCGACAAAGGAGCGATTGATCGATTTAGAAGCTTACCAATGAGCCGCGGGGCGGTACTTGCTGGTCGAACTATTGCCGATGGTTTGCGTACTACATTTACTATTACACTCATGTTTGTGGTGGGTACCATAATGGGGTTTCGGTACCAGGCCGGCACAGGCCGATTTATTGCAGCACTCGCTCTAGTGATTGCATTTAGCTTTGCTTTTTCTTGGGTAACTGCAACACTTGGCTTGTTTATTCGCAACGCTGAGGCAGTGCAGACAGCCGGATTTTTATTTGTGTTCCCCTTGACGTTTGCTAGCTCGGCGTTTGTACCTGTAGCAACTATGCCGGGTTGGCTACAAGCATTTGCCCGTAATCAACCAGTTACCCAACTTATAAACGCTATGAGAGCGCTTTTACTGGGCGGCGTAGCGATTGATGCTGTATATATTACTATAGCCTGGATAGTCGGCACACTAATTGTGTTTATTCCATTGGCTGTCTGGAAATTTGGCAAAACTGCTTGAATAACCAGACAAAGGATTGTTACTGTATAGACAAATACAATAGTATGTGTTATACTGACTAAATACATTTGTAGTAGCTTAAATAAAGCTGCTAAAAAAGTGGATGCCAAAGTTGTTTATTTATCTTTGCTATTCACCAAGCCAGATGATAAAAACAACTAATTTAATAAGGATCCTCTTAAACATGAAAAGTAATTCATATAATTCGCGAAGAAATTCGCGTTCTAGAAAGCCATTTGGCTATAAAAAAAATAATAGTAACCGTCAGGGCGGTAATCGTCATGGTAAATATATAGACCCACAAAAGTTTGTAAACAAAGCTGTCGCCCAACAAGATTTTGAACCTTATATACCCAAACATACATTTGCGAATTTTGGACTTATACAGGCTCTACAAAGCAATCTTGAAAATAAAGGGTACAAAGTTCCTACTCAAATTCAAGACGGAGCTATACCAGAAGTGCTTAAAGGTCGTGATGTTATTGGGCTAGCCAATACAGGTACCGGTAAAACTGCCGCCTTTGTATTACCACTTATTCATATTCTCAAAACTCAAAAAGACCGCCCTCAAGGTGTTTGCGCTCTTATAATTGCGCCCACAAGAGAGCTAGCCGTGCAGATAGACGAAGAGTTTAAAATATTTGCTCGAGGTTTACAGCTATACAGTACAATTTGCGTGGGTGGAGTAAATATTCAGCGTCAAATACGTGAAATAGCTCGTAGACCCCAAGTTATAATTGGCACACCGGGTCGACTTAAAGATCTTTGTAACCAAAAAAAACTAGACCTCGGCAACACCAAGATGTTGGTTTTAGACGAAGCCGACAGAATGCTCGATATGGGTTTTATACCAGACATTCGATTCCTCATCAACCTATTACCCAAACAGCGCCAATCGCTCTGTTTTAGTGCTACTATTACTCCTGAGATACAGCGCCTTATGGATGCTATGCTAGATAGTCCAGTAACTATTTCGGCTCGTACTGTTGAAACCAGCGAACATATCGAACAAGATGTAATAGAGTTTTCTAACCCACAAGAAAAACCGGCTCTTTTACAACAAATGTTAGTGCAAGGCCATTACAATAAAGTTCTAGTATTTGGTCAAACCAAGTGGGGAGTTCAAAAGTTGGCCGACTCACTCAACAGGCAAGGAATAAAATCTGAGGCTATACACGGCAACAAGTCTCAGCCACAACGCCAACGCGCCCTCAAAGCTTTTACAGAAGGTAAAGTAGAGGTTTTGGTAGCTACAGATGTTGCGGCTCGAGGTCTAGATATTCCCAACGTAAGCCATGTTATCAATTACGATCAGCCAGCTACCTACGAAGACTATGTACACCGTATAGGTCGTACCGGCCGTGCCGGCAAACGTGGTCATGCCCACACTTTTGTTCAAACCCGCTAATCCTTAACTGTATTAACCGCAATAAACCTAAGAATATTCTAGGGTTTATTGTATGTATGCTAAAATAAACTAATGCAGAAAAAACGATTAGTATTCGATGTTGAATTTGTAGCCGAGAAATGGGATGATTTCGACAAATATACCCAGAAAGATTTACTTAAGAAGGCACCCAACCCCAAAGAAGACCCCAAAGGTTACGAAAAAGAACTAGCATATGTGCAAGACCAGCTCGTCTTCAGCCCACTTACCGGTTTTATTGTAGCTATTGGAGTGTACGATATTGATACCGAGAAAGGCGCAGTGTATTATCAAGACCCAAAAGGCAAACAAAAAGATATAGAAGAAGATAATATTAAATATGTGCCAATGACAGAGCCTGAGATATTGGTAAAGTTCTGGGCGCTAGCTGAAACCGCCGATGAATTCATTAGTTTTTTTGGACGTCGCTCCGATGTTCCGTACATTAATATCCGTTCGGCAATCCACGGTATTCGACCCAGCAAAGATCTTATCTCCAATCGTTATAATTCTAGTCGATTCCCAGGTGCAGTGCACTACGACCTTGCCGAACTCCTAAGCTTTTATGGTACTGCCATGTACAGGGGCAGTTTGCATCGCTGGTGCAGAGCATTCGGTATAGAGTCACCTAAAGGCGACATGGATGCAAGCCAGGTTACTGATTACTTTTATGCAGGAAAGGGCCTAGAAATAGCTAAATACAATGTAGGTGATTTGTATGCCACAGCTGCACTGTTTCATAAGTGGGACCAATACCTAAAAGAGAGAGCATAAATTATGCAAACCCCAGCCTTAGAAAAGAAAAAAGCAGTAAAAATGATTATTGTTGGTTTTGCCGGACCATTCATCTTGATCTTTGCTGGCTTAATATTGAGCGCCGCTTTGAGCTTTGTGCAAAAGACTGTAGGTAGTGATATGGGTATTATTAAGTTGGTGTTAAATATAGTACTGCTTTTAGTGGGGGTGATAGGAGTAATTGGTCTTTTTAGTTGGGGGCCAATTATTGGAATAATTGGTTTTATTAAGCTAAATAAAACCAAAGAGGCTCAAGCTAAAACAGACCAGAGTGATCTAGCTGACAATAATAGTAAATCAATAGAAATGAATAAGGAGTAATTATGTCACTATCAATTGGAGATACAGCACCAAACTTTAAACTCGAAGATCAGAATGGTAAAGAACATCAGTTAAGCGATCTTAAAGGTAAAACAACCTTAATCTACTTTTACCCAAAAGATGAAACACCTGGTTGCACAGCCCAGGCATGTAGCTTGCGAGACAACTTCGAGGCATTGCAAGCCCAAGGAGTAGATGTGATTGGCGTAAGTAAAGATAATGTAGTAAGCCACCAGAAGTTTTCTGTCAAACATGAACTACCATTTACAATATTGTCTGACCCGAGTACTAAAATGATAGAAGCTTATGGTGCTTGGGCAGAAAAAAGTATGTATGGCCGTAAATTTATGGGTATAGTTCGTTCTGCAGTTATAGTTGGCCCAGATCTCAAAATAGTTGCTGTTTGGCCGAAGATTCAGCCACTCAAAACCGTAGGTGAAGTCGAAAAATGGTTACAATCAACTAAGTAGCAATGATAATACTTGTATGGTTTTTAGGTTTTATACTAATACTATTTTGTTTTGTAGTTTTTTTTGGTGCACCATACGTGCCAACCCGCAATCAAGATCTAAAAAAAGTTTTCTCAGATATTAAGTTGCCTAAGAATGCCCTAGTGATAGATCTTGGTTCTGGCGATGGTAGATTACTATATATGGCCGCACAGAAAGGCTATTCGGTAATTGGATACGAAATAAATCCTGTATTGTGGCTCACAAGCTCTTACCATTTAAGAAAATTCCCAAACGCTTCTGTGCAGTTAAAGAGTATGTGGCGAGCCGATGTTTCAAAAGCAGATTTGGTCTTTACTTTTTTAGCAACTAAATACATGTCTAAACTTGAAGACAAGCTACAAAAAGAAATGAAGCCTGGTAGCTATTTTGCAAGTTATGTTTTTGCATTACCAAATATTAAGGTAAATTGTAAGAATAAAAATACTCATTTTTATCGCTTTTAATCTTTGAATGCTTTAATAATACAAGGGGGTTTGCTACAATATAATTAACTTAAAGGAGGATATATTTATATGGAGGTAAAACCCCTAAAATATAAATCATTACCAGGAATAAGCGAAAAACAGCTCGCCGAACATCATGACGTGTTATATACAGGCTATGTTAATAAGTATAACGAAATCTGCTCAAAACTAGAAAATGTCGATTTAGACTCGGCCAACCAATCTTTCTCAGACCTAAGAGAACTAAACGTCGAAAAAACCTTTGTGCTTAACGGTATTAAATTGCACGAATATTATTTTGACAATATGACCGAAGAGCAATCTAAATGCAGCGGCCCCATACTTAAGCTAATAGAGAAAAAATGGAGTAGTTTTGAGAACTGGCAAAAAGAATTTTCTGCCCTAGGCATGGCCGCACGCGGTTGGGTTGTTTGTTCGTTCGATTTTGACCTACAAAGTCTTGATAATTATATATGTGATGCTCATAACCAAGGTGGTATTTGGAATGGTACAACTATTATTGTTATGGATGTATATGAGCACGCATATTTTCTAGATTATGCAACGGCTCGTAAAAAGTATATCGACGCCTTTATGGCCTTGATAGACTGGGACGAGATTAATCAGAGAATACCCAGGTGGGTTGTAGACAGCGTTAGTAAATAAAAAAGGAGAAATATATGTTAAAACTTAACCAGCCAGCACCAGAATTTACAGTTGCCAGTTACCAAAAAAAGTTAAAAGACGACTACAAAGAAGTGAGTCTAGGTGACTTTAAAGGTAAGTGGGTAGTATTGTTTTTTTACCCAAGAGACTTTACCTTTGTGTGTCCTACAGAAATTAATGGTTTTGCAAAACACAGTAAAGAATTCAACGAACTAGATACTGTTGTTCTGGCTGCCAGTACAGATAGTGTTTACTCACACAAAGCATGGTTTGAAAGAGATCTTGAAGATGTTGAGTTTCCGGTGTTATCAGATACCAATCACGAGCTTTCTAGGGCCTACGAGGTACTTAATGAAGAAAATGGTGAGGCCGAAAGAGGAACGTTTATTATTGATCCTGAAGGTAACTTACGTTATGTGGTTATCTCAGATAGTAATGTAGGTCGAAGTGTAGAAGAAACCATCCGAGTTGTAAAAGCTCTTCAGACCGGTGGCCTTTGTCCAGTTGACTGGGAGCCAGGTCAAGCCAATCTATAGCACAGTAATAAATTTTTATGGATCCTCTAAACCCCCAAGAGACACCCAATAATACACCCGTGACCGAGCCTATTAAATCGGCTTCGCTCGGTGATAATCAGACCAAGCTTTTTCGAATGCTCACCTTTGTGCTCGGTGGCGTTAGTATTATTCTATTAATACTTGTTATGGTATTTGCTACTCGAGCTTTCATAAACGATAGTAAGCTGAGTGAAGCAACCCAGCAAGGTCAAAAAGATGGTGCCGCTGCACAAAAAAAGATTGATGAAGCCCAGTTAGCAAAAACACAAAATTCCGACTTTAGAACCTACACCGCCCCGGAAAGTGCAGGTAGCTTCACAGTAGATATACCTAAGTCTTGGAGTCTAGAAATTAGCACTGAGGATGGCGAGGGTAGTATATCTGGCATTGCAATGCCAGATTACGTGGAAACCAAATTAGAACAGTATGCTCTAAGATTTAGTTTGCTAGACAAAAAACTCGACGAAGTAAAGAAACCTCTAGACTCAATATCTACAGACAAAGGTAGTACAAAAAAGAAAGTTACAATGCAAGAAGAGACGGTGTCGGGAATAAAGTCATTTCGTTATACGGGTCAGATTTCTAGCAAGATACCGAATGGAACGATTATTTTGATACCTTTGCGTGACAAAACTTTTTCCATTCAAACCGATGACAACACCAAATACCTTGAGGTTTACAACACAATTGTAAAAAATCTACGCCTAAACCCCTAAACCTAATTAATCGCTCTAGTGCTTGCATAGTTGCTATGTCAAGAGCTAGTCTAGTAGATATATGGAAGTACCGGAGGGATATGGTTTGTTAAACGATATTAATGAAGAGTGGATAGCTCATGGCGGTTTGTCTTCTACACTTTTTGCTACCTCAAAAACAGTTAGTAGTACAGAACAAACCATAAGTGGCTATTTAGAAGATCTATTAAATTCCAAAAAATCTGAGCTACCAGATATAGTTAAGCGTATTAAAGTGGCTAACAAAAAAAACCACAATGCCGTTAATTTACTTGAAAATCTACGCCTACTCTGCGATTTAAAAATAGAGGCAAATAAGAATGTTCATATAGAAGATCTGCTTAATCAGATTAGCAGTTTATTTTCAAATCTAGTATTTTTGTCGCACAAAACATATAAAAATTCGCTAGTAAACGTAGATCCTAAGGTGTTTACGAACGCACTATCTGTTCTACTGGTATCGGGTACAAATAGTTCTACAATGAAAACAAGATTCAGTAAAAGAGATAGGCTAGGTGTTTTGGAGATATATTCTACCAGAAGTGTATGGTTGAGCAATAAACTGATTTTTGCAATTGTTAGCCTCAATCGCAACCAGGTAGTTAACAAAAAGTTAGATCTTACAGGGATTGTATGTAACTATGCTCTCGAGGTATTAAAAACTACCGAAGTATCGGTTTGGCAACGCAGTACACACAAGAAACAAATATTATATATTGGTATACCATTAACTCGTCAACTCAATGTATTTGAATAGACTAACTACAAAGTGTAGAGTAAAACAATATGGCACGAAAAATATTATTCATAGAAGATGATAAGATACTTGGCGAAATGTATGAGTACAAATTCAGTAAATATGGCTACAGTGTGGTAGTTTTAAGTGACGCCGAAAAAGCCCTTGGTTGGCTTAAAAACAACTCCCCAGACTGTATAGTTGTGGATATTTTACTACCCGGTATGAACGGATTACAGTTTATTAAAAATGTCCGCAAGAACCCCAAGTATGATAATACAAAAATCGTAATTCTCACTAATTTAACCCAGGCCAACATTAATCTAAATAGCACTGTTCGTGACAGTTTGGGTGTGGGTGCTTTTTTTGTGAAATCTCAGATATCTCCAAAGCAATTACTTGACAATATTGATTTAATACTGAGCGCTAAGCAAGCAAAATGAAATATAGTGAAATTGAAGGTTTTGTGCTGAGTTATATCAATCTTGGTGAAGCTGATAGGATAATTACTATTTTTACTTTTGAAGAAGGTAAGTTAAAGGCCATAGCAAAAGGAGTGAGACGATCTAAGGCAAAACTCAGTGGTCATCTAGAGCCATTCACTAAAGTAAAAATAAGGCTCACAAAGGGCCGCAACCTCGATATTATTATTGGCGCCCAAGCCATACAGGTATTTGATTTCTCAGCGCTATCGCAAGAGTGTTTGTACACGGCATATATAGTACTAGAGACTATCAACCAACTATCAATGGAATCACAAGCCAACAAAGCTGCATATGAACTAATTCAAGAAGTATTTAGTGGGTTAAAAGATGGGGTTAACCCACTAATTACCAGGCAATATTTTGGTCTGCGATTTTTGGCTACTATTGGTTCACAACCAGATCTGTCAGACACCAAGCTGGGAGTGCCACACTACCTGGTTTATGACTCTGGTTTAATATCTAGGGCTAAGCCAAATGGGCACTATGGCATAATATCGGTGGACACAATAAAGTTGTGGCGACTACTATTAAGCAGTAGATTAATTAGTCTTAGCAGGCTTACTAAAATTGCTAGCCCTTTAAAAGAAGGGGAGCAATTACTCATGCGCTACTACGAATATCACTTTGATTTAGTTTTTCGTAGTACTAAAGTTTTTCAAGAGTACTCACTATAAGGTATAATACTAGACATGAGTAAATTAAATATCAGCATGGAAGATCTAGTAGGTTTTTGTAAAAGACGTGGTTTTGTATTTCAGGCTAGCGAAATATATGGTGGCTTAGCTGGTTTTTATGATTTTGGACCATATGGTACAGAACTGAAGAATAATATTAAAAAATTGTGGTGGCAAGAAGTTGTATATAGCAATGAAAACATCACCGGATTAGATAGTGCTATTATACAAAATCCACGAGTTTGGGAGGCCTCTGGTCACACCGTGCAGTTCAGTGATCCCATGGTTGATTGTAAGGCTTGCAAACACCGTTATAGAGCCGATAAGTTGGTAGGCATAGATAGTACCGACCAAAAAGAGATTCTTAACCTACTAACCAAGACAAAATGTCCTAGTTGTAGCAAAATAGATTGGACAGAGCCAAAAGAGTTTAATTTGTTAGTAGAAGTTGGTTTGGGGTCGATTGAAGGTAGTAAAACCAAAGCATATTTGCGAGGTGAGACTTGTCAAGGTATATACACGAATTTTACTAATGTACGTGAGACTACCAGAGCAAAATTACCATTTGGTGTGGGACAGATAGGTAAAGCCTTCCGCAACGAGATTACTCCTGGTGATTTTCTTTTTCGCCAACGTGAGTTTGAACAGGCTGAGATGCAAATATTTGTTCACCCCAACCAAGCTAATGATATATTTGCAATTTGGAAACGGCGTCGCATGGATTGGCTACAAACCTTCTTAAAGAAAGAAAACTTACGTTATCGTGAACATGGTGAGAATGAGAGAGCACACTATGCCAAAAATGCATGGGATATCGAATATAATTTTCCATTCGGTTTTAAAGAGATGGAGGGTATACATAATCGTGGGGATTGGGATTTAAGCAGGCATGGAAAATATAGTAAACGTGATTTAGAATATTTCGACGAGACAACTGGTGAGAAATTTGTGCCTTGGGTTATTGAGACGTCTATTGGAGTTGACCGTCTATTCTTGGCTGTCATTGCCGATGCCTATCATGAGGAAGATGTGGATGGCGAAAAAAGAGTAGTAATGAAATTTGATAAACGCCTAGCGCCAGTAAAGGTAGCAATACTACCCCTTAGTAAAAAACCAGAGCTTAGTAATCTGTCGCATCAAATATTTACTAGAGTTGCTGGGGAATATAATGTTGAGTACGACGAGACACAGTCTATTGGTAAGCGCTACAGACGTCAAGACGAAATAGGTACACCATACTGCGTAACGGTTGATTTTGAAAGTTTACAAGACGAGGCGGTGACTGTTCGCGACAGAGACAGTATGAAGCAAGAACGGATAAAAATAAAAGATTTACCTAATTATCTAAATGATAAACTCTCAAACTAAATATCCAAAAATTGCCGTTATAGGGGGAGGGACGGGTAGCTTCACGCTATTATCCAAACTAAAAAAGTATACCCCTAATATTACTGCTATCGTAAATATGAGCGATGACGGTGGCTCAACAGGAGTATTGCGTGACGAGCTAGGTGTTTTACCACCAGGAGATATTAGGCAGTGCTTAGTGGCTTTAGCAGACGAATCGTCTGATTTAAGAGAGTTGTTTAATTATCGATTCGAAGCTGGAAGTCTAGAGGGGCACAGCTTTGGTAATTTATTTATAAGTGCTCTGGAGAAAACTTCTGGAAATTTTGGCGATGCGGTAAACAAGGCCTCTAAGATTTTAAATATTACCGGACGAGTTCTACCGGTAACTCTTACAGATTCTCACTTAGAGTTAGAAACCAGCGACGGTGTAGTAGTGCGCGGTGAATTTGCAGTTGCTCAAACTAGCTGGAAAAAAGGAGTAAAGCCAAACTTAAGGCTAACACCTAAAAGTGTAATTAATCCTAATGTTGGTAGTGCAATACTAAATGCCGATATTGTAGTTGTTGCTCCAGGACATCTTTATGGTAGTCTAGCCCCGACATTGTTAGTAGAGGGTATGGGCGATCTCCTTCAAAGCACCAAGGCGCCGGTAGTTTATGTATGTAACCTTGTAACTAAGCCAGGTCAAACAGAGGGTTTTACCGTTCAAGATTTTGCAGACGAGATAAATCGTTTTGCTCAAGCTGATGTACTTAATTACGTATTGTATAATTCTGCCAAACCAAGTACTGAGTTGTTAAGTAAGTATGCCAAACAAGGTGAGCTAGCAGTAGAAAATAAAAGTGCGGGGTCTACACTAAGCTATAAAATTGTTTCTACAGATTTAATCTCGAGTGAGATACATAAACAAAATAAGAGCGATAAGCGTATACTTAGAACTCTTATTCGTCACGATGGTGATAAAATTGCCAAAAAACTGCTTAACTTACCCTAAAAGCAATTACACCTTAAATATTATTCCTACCGCTAAACCAATTGCCGCAGCAATACCACCAATTATTAGTACCTCTAGAGCTGAACGCACCGGGCTCTTGTGAGTAATTTTACCCTTAAATATTCCTAATACGATTAAACCTATCAGGGCCATAACAATACTTACGGGTATTGCTTGCAAATGGGGAAGAAACAAGTATGGCGCAAGCGGTATAGTGCCCGCTAATATGTAGCTGCCAAATATCAAAAGCCCGCTTATTAAAGGACTTGCAGGCATTTTTTCTTTCTCTATATCTTCTTCGGTCTCTTCACTAATAAATTCACTGGCACCCATTGAGGTTGATTCAACCGCAATTATAACCAATGCTGTCATAAGTATTACTTCTTTATTACCTGCACCAATAGCTATACCAGCGAGGGCACCAGTAGTAGAAACTAAGCTGTCTTCTAAGCCAAAGAAAGAGCTATGTATGTAGTCTGGAGCTATACGTCTTCGGTGTTTCATAATAGTAAGTATAGCAGAGACTAAGCATATGTGCTTTCGTAGTGTGTTCGTAAAGTGCAGTAATTTGCTTATATAAAAGTAAAACAAATATCATCAAAACCATAAAAACTTTGATTGTAATACTTTACAAGTGGGTAACTAGACGTATATAATAGATTTAGTGGGTAACAGTGGGTAATAAGAAAGTCTAAAAACATAAATCAATGGATTATTTCGAAAGAAAGCTAGACAACAAAAACCGACTAACAATTCCCTCGCAATTACACAAAGAGTTTGGTAAAAACGTAGTTATCACTCCTGGTTTTAAGCATTATCTACACTTGTATCCAGAAAAAGTCTGGAATCAAGATATGGAAACTGCTCTGCAAGGAGATATCCTAGACGAATCAACCGCCGATCTCAATGTTCGCTTCCGAACCGGCAGAACAAATGCTCGTCTGGATGGCAAACAGGGTCGAATAACACTAGAAGCCCATCATATGGAACTGCTAGGTGGCAAAAGAAATATTGTCGCCGTAAGAGCTGGTAAATACTTTAGACTTAGTGCTAAATGATTCCGCTTATCGGCAGTCTATATGATGGTCTTACTAGATGAAAATCTATATAAAAGACAATCGCTCATTAATAACAAAATAAAAACAAAAAGTTCAAAAAAATACAAAAATCAAAGTTAACTATTTGGCAGTCAGTACGCGTTTATTGGAGGGTGACGCGTAAAATAATACTCTAGTACGTACATGCAACATAAAACTCCACCTCACAAACTATCTCTACTTATAAGGACTTATTTTATTAAGTCCTTGTCACACTATTGTCTGCAACTGCAGATAAATTTAAAACAAAAAACAAAAAACAAATATAAAAACACACAACTGACTGCTGAATAGGTAACCTTGACATGAACAGACACACACCAGTATTACTAGAACAAGTCGAAGTTTTATTGCGACCAAAGATGGGAGAAGTATTTGTAGATATAACAGCAGGTTATGGCGGTCACGCCACTAAGTTGTTATCTGCCGTAGGTAAGAGTGGCTATGGATATCTTTTTGATAAAGACCCAGAAGCAATCAGGTTCTTACGTTCAAAGTTTAAAAACGTAAAAAACGTCAGTATAGAGCATGTAGACTTTAGCGCGATAAAATGGCATAAAAACATACCACTTGCAGATATAATACTTGCCGATGTAGGTGTGAGTTCGCCACAGATTGATCAACCCAAGAGAGGTTTTAGCTTTTCACAACCTGGCCCTTTAGATATGAGAATGGACACAACACAAGATCTCACTGCAGAAAAGATTGTTAATAGCTACTCAGAACACGATTTAGCCGAAATATTATATAAATATGGAGAAGAAAGGGCTAGTCGTAAAATTGCCAAAGCTATTGTAAGGGAGAGAAAGATTAAACCTATCACCAAAACTACAGATTTAGCGGAGATTATTTCAAAAAACGTTAGAACTATAGGCAGAATCCATCCAGCGACACGTAGCTTCCAAGCACTAAGAATTACAGTGAATGATGAACTGGGTGCATTAGAGCAGATGCTAAAACAAGCTCCAAATAATCTAAGTAAAGGTGGAAGGATGGCCGTGATAAGCTTTCATTCTCTAGAAGATCGACTTGTCAAACAGGCCTTCAAGGAGTTGGCCACACCAATACGTGACGACTATGGTCAGATTGTGTCTGAGGCGAAATACAAAATAGTTACCAAAAAACCAGTCGTTGGTTCAAAATTAGATAATACCAATCCACGTGCCCGTAGCGCCAAACTACGCGTCGTCGAGAAAATAAATTAAAACAAAAAATAAAAGGAGGAAACATTATGACCTTATTAATTAAAAACGAAAGCCCACGTGCTCGTAAGCTAAAAGTAAGAGTAATCACAGTACACTAGAAATCTTACCAATACACAGATATAACGATAAAACAAAAACAAAAACAAAAAACTATAAAAATAAAAAAACAGGAGATAAATATGAGCACAGCCGTAGCGTCTATGCGCCGCAACCAGAACATTACAAGAAATAGACTTCAATTCCAAACAGGACCAATTGCGGTAGGGCTAATGCTATTAGGACTGGTTATATTACTATCTTTAATGTACTTAAATCAGATAACTAAAACTTCTGTTTTTAGCTACAAGATTTCTACTTTAAAAAATACGCAGGCGAACTTAGAGACGCAGAAACAGAAATTACAGATTGAAGCTGCTCGAGCACAGTCACTCGCCGAAACGAAGGCTAAGGCTGCCAATAATGGACTCGTAAAGACTGATACAGTTTCTTTCGCTCAAGCCCAAAAGACAATTAAATAAGGTATACTGTTAAGTATGCAACCCCGTAAACGCGAACGTTGGCGACTATACACCATTGCTGCACTTGTTATTGCACTTTGGTTTATTGCGCTAGGGCGTCTTTTTTATGTACAAGCCATGCGAGGTAAGCAATATGCACAAAAAGCATCAGAACAACAATCTAGAAAGTTTGAGATTCCATCAACAAGAGGTCTAATTTACTTAAAAGAAGGTCAGACTCTTGTGCCAATAGCACTAAACACTCAAGTTTACACTTTGGCTGTAGACCCTAAGTTTATAGTAAGTAGCGAGGAAACTTCTCAAAAATTAAGCACTATTACTCTTCAATCTGCAGAAGACATTAAGTCTAAACTATCAAAAAGCGGGCGTTACGTTGAGCTCTCAAAAAATATTTCTTCAGACCAAGCCGAAAAAATAAAAACTCTATCTCTACCTGGAGTGATTTTACAGCAGAGATCGAGCCGATACTATCCAGAGAGTACATTGTTTTCGCACGTATTGGGTTATGTAAATGATGATGGTAAAGGTCAGTATGGCTTTGAGCAGTTTAGCGATGAAGCCCTGGCTGGGCAAAAGGGTCAGTACAACACCATTACCGACGCACTAGGAATACCCATTAATAGCACCGAAAATACCCTCACCGAGCCAAAAGAGGGAAAAAGCTTTGTTCTTACTCTTGACAGAGGGTTACAAGAGGTGGCTCGCGAAGCAATTAAGACAGCTGTAGAGACAAACAAAGCAAGTTCTGGAAGTATTATAGTTATGGATGCTAAGACCGGCGAAATTAAAGCTATGACAAACTACCCAGATTTCGACCCAAATAATTTCCGAGATGTCAAAGATTATGCTGTTTTTTCTAATCTCTCAACTTCAAGTTTATTTGAGCCAGGCAGTGGATTTAAGGTAATTACTATGGCTGCAGGTTTAGACACCGGTAAGGTTACGCCAAAAACTATTTATAATGATACTGGCGAACTTACAATTGGCGGTAAGACAATAAAAAATGCTGAAAATCATAAATTCGGTATTCAAACCATGACTGATGTAATCCAGAAATCTCTCAATACAGGTGTAGTGTTTGTCTTACAGCAGCTAGGCACCGATCCCAGAACGATTACCCCGACTAGCAAGCAAGTACTGCACGATTATATTGAAAAATTTGGTTTTGGTAAGGTTACTGGTATTGAACAGGCTGGAGAAGTGAGTAGTAAAGTAAAGCCAGCAACTAGCTCAGATGTAGACTATGCGAATATGAGTTTTGGTCAAGGTATTTCAGTTAATTCCGTTCAGTTGCTTGCGGCTGTGGGCGCAATAGCCAACAATGGCAACCTAGTAAAACCACATATAGTTGCCGGCGAGGTTGCCCAAGACCAGACTATCAAGCCTAATAATACCGAGGTAGTGAGAAATGTAATTAGCGCTCCAGCAGCTGTACAGCTAGGTGAAATAATGACTCAAGTAGTAGAACATGGATCTGGCTACCTTACCAGAATGAAGGGCTACAAAATAGCCGGCAAAACAGGTACCGCTCAGGTACCTAGAGCCGATGGTAAGGGCTATGAAGATAATAAAAACATCGGTAGTTTTGTAGGCTTTGCTCCAGCCGAGGATCCTCGTTTTGTAATGTTGGTAAGAGTAGACTATCCGAAAGTTGAGGGCTTTGCAGAAAAAACTGCGGTTCCCGCTTTTGCCGTTGTTGCAAAAGAACTCTTCAACTATTATCAGGTACCACCCAGTAGTAATTAAGTAAATAATTTGCTAAAATAACAATCAATATAACATGTTTGAAACCACACTAAGCGTACAATTATCACACATACTTTTTCAGGGCTTTATCTGTTTTGTGTTAGCTATGGTCTTAACGCCGATATATACGCACTACGCATTTAAATATAAGCTATGGAAACAAGTAAGAACCGACGCCATGACAGGTGAGAAAGCACCGGTTTATTACAAGTTGCATGCTGCTAAACACAAGCGAAACATACCTACTATGGCCGGCGTTGTAGGTGTTGTAGCGGTGGCTATCACTACATTACTACTCAACTGGAGCAGATCACAAACTTACTTACCGGTATTTGGTCTGGTGGCTGCTGGTTCTATTGGTCTGCTAGACGATTTTATAAATATTAGAGGTAAGAGTGGTATTGCAGGAATACGAGGATCCTTAAAAATGGGTCTAATTCTGTTAGTAGCATTAGTTGGAGCCCTATACTTCTTCTTCCGTCTAGGTTATAGCCAAATTCACGTGCCAGCAGTTGGTAATTTTGAGATAGGTTGGTTATATATACCACTTTTCATTTTAGTTGTAGTTTCTACTGCTAACGCCGTTAATATCGCCGACGGGCTAGATGGATTAGCTGGTGGGTTGTTAGCGAGCGCGTTTTCTGCTTACTGTATAATTGCTTTTGCTCAAGGTAATTTTGGTATTGCTGGATTCTGTTTAGCAATGGTTGGTGCAGTTCTATCTTATACTTGGTTTAATATTTTTCCGGCAAGGTTTTTTATGGGCGATACGGGATCGTTCGCCTTTGGTACAGCACTTGGGGTTGTGGCTATGCTCACGAATTCTGTATTTGTGTTACCTGTAATTGCCTCTGTATTTGTGGTAGAGGCTGGATCTAGTCTAATTCAGATATTCTCTAAAAAAGTATTTAAAAGAAAAATATTCTTATCTGCACCACTACACCATCATTTAGAAGCTATAGGTTGGCCCGAAACAAAGGTGACTATGCGATTATGGATAATTGGAGCAGTAAGTGCGGCTATAGGAATGTTACTAGGTTTAATCACCAGAGTTTAAAATAGTTATTTAAAAAAATGAAACCCCAAAACAAAAATTCAGATAAATTTACCTTTTCACACCGACCAGATTATTTTTTGGCAGTATTAGTATTGATACTTATAACTATTGGCCTTGTTATGATTTACTCAACCGGTTGGATAGCCGTATTAAAACAGACAGGTGGTAGTAGCGACCAGAATGGTTTTTTCTATACTCAATTATTAAGCTTTGGACTAGGTATGACCGGATGGTTGGTAGCTAGCAAAGTAAAATATACTTTCTGGCAAAAGTACGCCAGTGTGTTCTTTTATGGGTCTTTAGCTCTCATGTTTTTGGTTCTAGTTCCGGGAATAGCAGTTAAGGTTAATGGGGCAGCTCGATGGGTGCATTTTGGACCAATCAATTTTCAACCAGTAGAATTTTTTAAACTTGGTACTATTTTGTTTGTAGCTGCCTGGATAGAAAAGAACAAGAACAAGCTTAATGAACCATTCGAAGGTTTGGTACCTCTAATAATTATATTAGCGCTAGCAATGGGTTTAGTCGTACTACTTCAAAAAGACATGGGCTCGGCATCGGTACTTGCTAGTGCGATATTTTGCATGTATTTTATATCAGGCGTACCAGTTTGGATGTTTTTAGCCGCACTTGGTGGTATGTTTGCTACGGCAGCTGCACTGATAGCTAGTTCTAGCTACAGGTTGTCTAGATACATCACTTTCTTAAATCATAGCGACGATCCTACGGGCGCAGGTTACCACATTAACCAAGCTCTAATAGCGTTGGGTTCTGGAGGTATATTTGGACGTGGTCTGGGTAAAAGCTTGCAGGCATATGGTTATTTACCCGAAGCCACCAATGACTCTATTTTTGCAATCATTGGTGAAGAATTTGGTTTAATAGGGGCGAGTACTATTATTATGTTAATTATCTTGCTTATTTGGCGCGGTTTTCGTATAATTCGAGACGCACCAGATGACTACGCAAAATTAGTGGCATGTGGTATAACAGCATGGATAGGCTTTCAGTCTTTTTACAATATAGCAGCCATGCTCGGAATAATTCCGCTTACAGGAATAACTTTGCCATTTATTAGTTACGGCGGAACAAGTATGATTGCGCTACTTATTTCTGTAGGTATTTTGCAAAATATTTCACGCTATACGAAAGGAGATGAGCCAGATGAAAATCGTGGTTTGCGGCGGCGGAACAGCCGGACACATAACACCAGTCCTAGCAGTGATCGACGCCCTGTACGAGTCTAACCCAGAAATTAAGGTGGTTTTTATCGGCTCAGGTAGTGCAGTAGAGAGGCAACTACTTAGCGCTTATAGTTTTGACTACAAAATAATATCAGCTGGTAAATACCGACGTTACGGACGTGGTGCCGGCAAAGAAATTGCAGATATTAAGACTAATAGTAAAAATTTATCAGACCTTGTGAGGTTTAGTAAAGGATACCTGCAAGCCAAAAAGATATTAAAAAGCTTTAATCCCGACGTAGTATTTACCAAAGGAGGTTACGTTACGGTGCCAGTAGGCCTAGCGGCATCAAGACTAAAAATACCCCTGGTTATCCACGATTCTGATGTTGTCTTTGGCTTGGCTAGCCGCATACTTGCTAACAGAGCCCAAAAAATTGCCACTGGGTTTCCTATAGATGCATACCCAGACTATTCTCAATCAAACAAATTAGTTTTTACTGGTAACCCCGTGAGAAGCGAGCTACTCTCTACCAACCCTAATAAAGCTAAAAAAACTTTCAATTTTACAAACAATAAACCTGTAGTATTTATCTTTGGTGGATCTCAAGGCGCAGAAGCCATTAACGACGTTGTTTTTGATGGTCTAGAATTAATACTCAGAACTTTTAATGTAATACATCACACAGGTACGCAAGGCATTGAAAGAGCAAGAATAATTGCTCATAAACTTGATGTAAACTTAAAGAGTAGTTACAGACCGTTTGAATTTCTGCAATCTGAAATGGCCGATGCACTTTTTATTGCTAATATTACAATCATAAGGGCGAGTGCTAGTTCTATTGCAGAGGTAGCTGCTCACTCGAAGCCAACTATACTTGTTCCAAACCCACTTTCCGCTAACAACCATCAGCAACAAAATGCTACATTTTTAGAGAAAATTGGGGCAGTAAGGATTATTCAGCAAACCGATCTTACACCAATCAGACTTTGTTCTGAAGTTGATAAAATATTATCAAATCCAAAATCAAAAAAGTACCTACAATCAAACATTCATAAGGTTTGGATTTCTGATGCGTCTACACGTATTGCAGATCTAATTATTAGCACTGCTAAGGGAAGTAATGTATGAAGGAGCGCAGAAGGGTAAGAAGAGTAACCAACTCTAATCAGGTTGGATATAAGAAACTAGAACAAGTCAAAAAAGAAAAATCTAAGTCAACTCCCAAGCGATTTATTCGACCAATTATATATATCACGGTTTTTGGATTTGTTTTTTACTTTGTAGTAGCTTCTAGTTTTTTTAGAATTCAAAAAATAGAGGTAGTCGGCAACCAAACGGTAGCTGAGTCAACTATAAGAACTCAGGTAATGGAGATTATTGGCGGTTCGCCAATCTCGCAAAACATCTTTTTCGCATCGTTACAGAATGTCGACAACCAACTCAAGAAAAATAATTATCAGATAGCAAATACGAAAATAGACCGAATATACCCAAATAAGCTAAAAGTAACAATAACCGAACAAAAGCCGAGTTTGCTTTGGAAGTCCGGCAATGTAATATCAGTTTTCTCAAGTAATGGGCATGCGTACAGTGGGGAACCAAGCGAAGAATTAAAGGGTAGCTTGCCAACAGTGGTAGATACATCCAACTTGCCGGTAAAAACAGGGGAGGTAGCTCTAGCCGAAAGCTTTGTGGCTTTTGTAGAACAACTCCATGCTAAACTACCTGAAAATGGGGTTAAAGTCGCTGAGTACCAAGTTCAGGAAACCACGACGGAGTTATTTGTACTGACTCAACAGGGTTACAAGATACGATTTGATACTACCAGGCCAGTGGGCGAGCAGTTAACCGACCTAGTGACGGTACTTGATGAACTAAAAAAACAAAATAAAGCGCCTAAAGAATATATAGATCTACGTATTAATGGTAGGGTATTCTACAAGTAGGGGAAGCGAGACGGTGAGGGTATTATTGTAAAATATACTACAGCTATTTTGCGACCCTATAATTCGACTGTGGATAACTTTTAACCTAATATAATTACGGATAAAAGTCTTAAGTATAGATACTTTAGTCATTTAGGCTTTGGCATTTTTTATAATATATAGTACTTAGTTATTTAGATCTAGCTAAATACGTCCTCAATTCACTTTTATATTACGTTCGGTTTTTGTATGTATATGTATTTAGTTAAATACATGGTGTTAACAATAGAATTGATTATCTAAGCTTATACTAGAGAGGGGAGCAAATAGAGAAAAAATCATAAAAAAAATATGTTTAAAATATAAATACGTATTTTAAGTATAATACCTTAATACGACGCAAAATATACATTGTGCGACTAAGTATATTATGCACTAGACTTGATTAATTATACCTATGTATTCTATGAAACTTCTCTTTATCCACTTTATTTAAGTAATAGCAGCATTCTTTTTACTGACAATCTATTCTTAGTTGTTCTTTAGTAATAGTATGGGAAACATTTAAGAGAAATATTTATTTGAAACGAGATTCATAATGACAATCATACTAAATTATATTAAAGGTATATATAAAGTAACATATAAAATGATCACATGAAGTTTTAATCAAATAGCAATAATATAGGGGAGATGGATTGATTACGTAAAATAGATTTTGTGTTTTAAATCATATACTTCAATACCCTTCACGAATCATCGCCGGTTGTCTGAACGATTATTCTGTTTTATGGGGGATCAGAGCTATAATTGTTTTTACTCCCCTACTTTTAGCCTATATAGCTTACTTATTTTTTTTATAGTAAAACTACTACTAGTTTTTCTTTTTGGGGTAGAAAGGTTTATTGTGACCACCTTGGTGGTTGTTTGAGTTATTGCCAGTTTTTTTGTTATTGTTCGTCGGGTTGCCTTTGCTTTGATCAGGCTTGTAAGGTTCGTTTCTACGGTTACTAATTGCTTGGCTTTTACCTTTTACCATCTCGCTATACTTTTTGGGCTCTGCACCACTCACTTTTAGAGATGGTAGGCTAGCAGCAGTTCCAGAAATCTTTTGTTCGGTTTTTGTATTTTCGTTATTATCACTCGCTGATTTTCCCTCTTCCATACCACTCCAGGCGGCAATTGATTCTTCTACGCTAGCTCGTCCACTAGAGTATTTATTCCTACTAAGTTCTAGAATTTTACTAGAGTGATCGGCTGGTGTTTTGGGCACAAAAAGAGTTTTAGCCGAGAAAGGTAGACTGGTTTGTCCATCGATACTCATACTGACATATATATCTTGCTTGTCTAGATTAACCAAATCTAAAGGTTCAAACACTGGTTCAAAATAACGACTCAGGCTAGTGGCGTCGTCTGCACCCACCCTAAAAGTAATCATACTACCAACATTACCAAAAACGGCATCTTTGACCTCGTCGGGCATCTGAGCTATGTATTGGTTTGCAACGGTAAGATAAAGACCATATTTACGTGCCTCAGAAAGAATTACTGCAAAACTCTCGGTAGCGAAGTTTTGAAACTCATCTACGTATAAGTAAAATGGCCTACGATCGTCAATATTTGGAATATCTGCACGACTCATAGCATCAAGCTGAATTTTTGTAATTAGCAGACTACCAAGTATACTAGCATTGTCTTCACCAATCTTACCGCGACTTAGGTCTACTATTAAAATTTTACCTTCATCCATCATTTTACGAATACTAAAGGTACTCTTTTCTTGTCCAATTACATTTCGTATAAGTGGGTTGGCTGTAAACGCCCCAACTTTATTTAGAACCGGAGCTACAGCTTCTGATGCAAACTTATCATTCCAGCTGGCAAACTCATTCACCCAGAACGCCTTCACTACAGGGTCGGTTACGTTGCCGATGATTTCATTACGATATTTTTTGTCGGTGAGCATACGGGTGATACCTAGCAGTGTGGTATTAGGTGTCTCAAGAAGTGCCAGTAGTGTGTAGCGTAAAATATGTTCAAGCCGTGGTCCCCAACTATCACCGAACATTTTTTTGAGTACCCCCACAATTTCAGAAGCGACGTTGCTACGGCGATTCACATCATAAACCTCCATAGGGTTGAACGCCACTGGAAACTCTCCGTCAGCAGGATTAAAGTATACTACGTCTTCGAGCCGATGTTCTGGTATATACCGCAACATATCTTGAGCGTAGTCACCGTGCGGATCAACTACCGCAAAGCCTTCGTTGTGATAAATATCTGATAGTGTAAGCAAATTGAGTAAAAATGATTTACCACTGCCAGACTTACCAATAATATACATGTGTCGTTTACGATCTTCACGTTTTATACCAAACTTCATATTGGCTTGCCTAAAAGTAGTAACTCCAAACAAGCTTATATCCTCTGCAGGAGTGTTGTTAATAGTTGGCAGGTTACTAGGTGGCTCCCCTACTTTTGTGCTGGTGTAGGCTACACCTGGTGTCTCTACACTGGTGTGTGGTAAGTGGTATAGGCTGGCGATCTCTTCAATATTTAGAACATAGCCAGCATCCTCAAACTCTCTCAATTGGTATTGTTCTAGGGCTGTGTCGCCCGCTAACAGTCCGGTATTAGTAAAACCATTTAAATTAATAGTATTAAACTGTTTAAATCCTCCTACCAAGGCTTGCATACGGGTTTTTGCTGCAGCATCACTCTCCCCTACATATACGGCTCGTATTTTTACTGCATAACCAAGTTTTTCTGCCTTAGTTTCAATAGCGGAGTTTAGGGTAGTTTGGCCGGGTGTGAGTTCTTTTTTATCGGGTTTTTTGGCATCTGCAGCCTGTACACTTGGTGGAACAGATAACGCTTTAGCATAGCCAACGGTTTTGCTTCCTAAGTTTTCAAAACGACTAGGCTTTTTGCCATTAATAACTTCATTTATATAGTTAAGACTTTTTTTGTGCCAACTGTCATCGACCGGCTCCATTAAGAATTGTATCCACATCTGTTCGTTATCTGATAGTGATGCCAGGACAGTGGTGAGTCCGGCCAAAGGGTCTACTTCAAAAGTTTGAAAGGTACGAATTGGAAATATTTCATCCTTCATAAGCGTTATTTCTGTAGAATATACATGATTGGGGTCGAGCCCCTCTTGGCTGGTATAATCGTGTTTCATCTCACTTATTTGTACAGATGGGTATTGAGCATAAATTTGACTACTTACAAAATCCTTCAAATTAGTAGGGGTCCAGACATAAAAATGTATCACCTGGTCGCGAGCAACTATCTCGAAGCTTATATGGTCTTGTATTCGCCTCTCCTTTTCTAATTCACTTGTAGGCTGTAATATGCCATGTAAGCTAGCAAACATTTGCTCTGCAGACAATTCTTTTTTTTCATTGTCTTTAGGTATTACAATATGTAATAGACTGAAGTCAGAATTTTGTAGATATTCTATTTTCTTACTATTATTTTTCCAGATTAAAAATCCCAAGTAAGCGGCAATAAGCGTCCAACCCCAAAACTGAAAAAGAATGGTGCCTATTACTGAAAAAAATGTTGAAATTAATGAAATAATGTCGTTCATGAGGTGCTAAAAGAAGAACTTAGTTTTCTTAATATGTGAAAATATACAAAATTGTCTAATATGGACTAGTAAATACCTATCGTCCGCCGCGACTACTCTTAACTCCGGTTGCAGTATATCCTTTTTTGAGTTGATAAAATCCTTTGCTTGTGCGTTCAAATTGTGGCTTTTCCTGTAGGTTAAGAGTGATAGTTGTAGTTTTTACTTGTCTTCGCGCTAATACCTTGGTAATAATATCTTCTCTGCTCATCGGTGAGTTTTCGCGCAAGATCTCCTCTATTATATCAGCGACCGTACCACTTTGGTAACCCCATTCACCTAGTGCGTAGATACCGCGACCAATTAGTACAAAGCGACTATCTTTAATAAGTTCATTATGTACCGCTTGGGTTGTAACTTTCTTGGGATTTGCTGGCATTACTGCTATTTTTGTAGAAATTTCAGTAAAATGCATTGGTCTTCCACCCTTTTTTAGTACTAAATATATTTTATCTCTTATACTCTTAGGGTTTACTTCTGGCCAAATGCTTAGACCCCATACATTATCTAGATTGGCTAGTTGAGTGCTAGCGGTAGCCAATTCTTCTAGAGCTTCAGGTTTATTTTCGCCCTCTATTTTACCGACAAGCTTATCAAATTTAACCGGTTTACCATTTTCTCTTGCAACAGTAATTATCTGATCGTGCAACTTACGCACTCCATCTTCTTTATAGCTATCACTTAAAAAGACTAAATCAGCGTGCTGATCGTTCTTATCTAGAAATGTAAAATTTGGGTTAAGTTTTAATAGAAAGCTAAGGTGTGGTCTTAGTTTACCGTCTAAACCAAGTTCATTAACAAGTGACGCAAAACCAATTATTCCACCCCTTTTGTCGGTGATAGCAACCAATATATTACTAAGTTCGTGATCGTGCTTGGCTTGTTCACGTATCTTGGTAAGTGCGGCTTTTTCTATCTGTCTCACTCTCTCCCTGGTTATACCAAGGTCTCTACCTATTTGTTCTAGAGTTTGAGTTTTACCAGTAGCCACACCATATCTACGTAATAGTATTTCTCGATCGCGATCTTTTTTTAGTAGATCTAAACTCTCCGAAATCAATGAATCGAGTTGTTTTTTATCTACACTTTGCGACTTATTTTGCATTAAAATTGTTTCCTTTGATTAAAAAAGTGAGTGGTTTTAACATATTATCTACAGGTATAAAAAACATATCTCTATCTGTAAACTAATAACTTAATTCAATTATATCACTTTAGTTCTATATGGTCAACGCTATTTATTAGATTTTTTCTTTAACGTTGTTTTCTTAGAACGTTTTCCACTTGGTTTATTTGCGATAATTTCTTGAGCTGACTTTGCCGATAGTGTTTTAGGATCAACGTCTTTTGGTATTTTAGCGTTGGTTTCTCCATCTGTTACATAAGGACCATAGCGACCATTCAATATCTGTATACCTTCGTCTTTAAAATCAGTAATTATTTTTTCGGCATCGGCTTTTTGCTTGGCAGCGATGTATTCTAGGGCTTTTTTATGCGTAATAGTAAATGGATCTTCGTCTTTAATAGATACAAAGGTATTATCAAACCTTACATATGGCCCAAATCTACCAATACTCGCAACAACATCCTTGCCGTCTTTTGTCTTACCTAGATCTCTTGGCAATTTAAACATCTCTAAAGCTTCATCAAGAGTGACGCTCTCTATTGTTTTACCGGCTGGCATAGAAGCAAATTTTGGTTTGCCCTCGCCCTTATCTTCGTCTTCTGCTTGTCCTATTTGTATCATCGCCCCATACTTACCCAATCTAGCGATTACCGGTTTACCAGATTTAGGATCTTTACCTAGTTCTCTTCCTTTGTTGGCATCTTGGCGTGTAACATCCTCGGTTTTAAGTATTAGTTCATGAAATGGTTTATAAAAATTAGCTATCATAGTTTTCCATTTTTCATGGCCTTGGGCAATTTTATCAAACTCTCCCTCTACCTTAGCGGTGAACTTATAATCAGCTATAGTCGGAAAATACTTCACTATAAAATCATTTACCACTCTCCCAGTATCGGTTGGAAACAATTTGTTTTTTTCTACACCAAAGTTTTCTTGTTCAACAACTTCGTTTACAGATTTGTTTTCTAATGTAATTACATTTACGTTACGCGGTTCACCTTCACGGCTGGCTTTTTCTACATATCCACGAGATTGTATGGTTGAAATAGTAGGAGCATAAGTACTTGGGCGACCTATTCCTTCAGTCTCTAATTTTTTTACCAAACTTGCCTCGGTATACCTAGATGGTGGCCTATCGAAGGTCTCGCGAGCCGTTACCTTTTTTATATCTAGAGACTGCCCATCTTTTAGTGGTGGGAGAATAACATCTTCTATCATCTTGCCATAAACTTTTAAAAAACCATCAAAAACAACAATCTCACCCCTAGCAATAAAAACGTACTCAGAGTTGTTTAAATTAATGGTTACAACCGATCTTTCGATTTCGGCATCAGTCATTTGTGAGGCTAAAGCCCGTGCTCTAATAAGCTTATATAAGCGTTGTTGGCCAGAATCATCACTACCTAACTCTTCAGAAAAATCAGTTGGACGAATAGCCTCATGTGCTTCTTGGGCGTTAGCCGATTTAGCCTTGAAATGTCTATTTTTTAAGTACTTATTACCAAAATTTGATCTTATTACACTACTAGCTTGTTTGATAGCACTATCAGAAAGGTTGAGTGAGTCAGTACGCATATAGGTAATTTTACCGGCTTCATAAAGCTTTTGAGCAACCACCATGGTTTGACGTACTGAAAAGCCTAATTGAGAGCTAGCCGCCTGTTGTAATGTTGAGGTAGTGAATGGTGGCGATGGAGATTTTTTACCGGGTTTTTTCTCTACTGACGTTATTGTATATTTTGTGCTCTTTAATAATTCAAGTAATTGCTTTGCTTCATCTTTGGAAGGTATCTTATCTTTTAGTTCAGCCAGTAACACACCATCTTTTCCTAGATTAAACTCCGCACTTACTTTAAAAGTAGAATTTGCATTAAAGGCTTCAATCTCGCTCTCTCGTTCGCATATTAGGCGAACTGCAACTGACTGAACACGACCACCACTCAGACCATACCGTATTTTTTTCCATATAACTTCGCTTAGCTCATAACCCACTAATCTATCAAGCACCCGGCGAGCCTGCTGGGCATTTACAAGGTTAATATCAACCGTACGGGGGTTACTTACAGCGCTAACTAAAGCCTCTTTGGTGATCTCGTGAAACACTATACGTTTAGTGGTTTTATAATCAAGCTTAAGTGCTTCGCACAAATGCCAACTAATTGCCTCCCCTTCGCGGTCTTCATCGGTGGCAAGAAATACCTCTTTGTTTTTTACAGCCTTTTTGAGCGCAGAAATTGTCTTTTTAGAATCAGCGGGAATTTCGTAGGTGGGCTCGAAGTTGTTTTTAATATCAATGCTCATACCGCTCTTGGGCAGATCTCGTATGTGTCCATAGCTAGAAAGTACCTGGTAGTCTGAGCCCAGATACTTCTCGATTGTTTTAGCCTTGGCCGGTGATTCTACTATGAGTAATTTTTTTGCCATAAGAGTTTGTATTATGCTAACGCTTTAAAAATATATTTGCAAGTTAACTGCATAAGTTGCCGATATTAGCAGATGAATAATTGCATTGTCAAATAAAAATAGTTAGCTTACTACCCATTGGCCTGCACCAAGGTTTCGAATCTTGCCGGTTATCTCCATTAAGCTTAATACATGTGCTAGCCTGGCGGCGTCAAACTCACTATTCTCTATCATGGCGTGAGTGTTGACGTGACCATTTTCTATAAGCTGTATGACCAAAGCCTCTTCTTTATTAGCCGGTGCAATTTTGTGACTTTTCAAAACTGTACTTTTAAGTTCTAGCTCGGCCAGTACATCACTAGCGTCGGTTACCGGTCTAGCGCCTAGTTTTATTAAGTTGTTGGGGCCGGCGCTACGTGGGCTGGTAATGTTGCCTGGCACAGCCATCACCATTCGATCATTAGTAATGGCAAAATTGGCAGTAATTAGACTACCACTTTGCGCATCGGCTTCGGTTACGATTGTGGCCAAGCTTAGGCCGGCAATTATTCTATTTCGCGCCGGAAAATTAAATCGTTGAGTGCTGGTACCAACTCTATACTCACTAATAATTGCTCCACCTTTGGACAATATAGACTTAGCTAAGTTGCGATTTGCTACCGGATATATTGTGTTAAGTGGGGTACCTAGTACCGCTACCACTTTACCGCCAGCATCTAAAGCTGCGCTATGCGCAATTCCATCTATGCCATAGGCTAAGCCACTAACGACGCATATACCAGCGCTGGCAAGATCGTAGGCAATTTTATAGGTTATTTGCTTGCCATACTCGGTCGGCTTGCGTGTGCCTACTATGGCCACCATTGGTAGGTTGGGTATACTACCCAGATAGAATAATTTCTTGGGTGGAGATGAAATATTTCGCAAAAGATCTGGATAACCCTTGCTATTATAATTAAATTCTTGTATATTCATATTTCTGCTCTATCAGAGAAGCATAAGCTATATAAAAAATACCCTGTAAAAGGTATTGACAAATAAGCACTAGCGTGATACAATACTTGTCGAATCAAAAACTTTATATTTTATTGCTCTTTTACTTATTGAAGGGAGTAATCTGCTAGTCGAGGCAAGGTCTAAAACTCACCCTCCTTTTAGATTCTCGCTAGCAGATTACTCCCTTTCATCACCACGGTCTATTTATATATTATGAGACTGACAAATCCCAATTCTTTGGGGGTATGAAAGGGTGTGATAAGCAGATCTGTTCGATTCGTACGGCAGGTCTGCTTTTCATATTAGCGAATTTTTTTACCCATTGCTAGCGTGGAGCGGAATAAACTTTCTATAAAATAGTTGCCTAGCTATTTTATCAACTCATATGGCTTTGAGATTAAATATAAACCATCAAACATTACTGATAGTGTAGAGAAAAGTTCAGTCGATTTTAAGATAACTGCAGAGTGCGTTTTGCCAGACGACAGCATAAGTATTGAGTTGTCGAATAGAATTATTGTTGACTTAAATTTTCCATTAAATGACGATGGTAAAATACGTGGAGCTCTGTTTTCCACACTAGATTTTTTTGGGTGAAAAGTCTCTTCCCAAAGGCTTTTTGCAATAATATGCCTGTTCTCTCTAGTTTTAAGAAAATACTTCTGCGAGTTTTTATCGCTGTGCGAAAAGTAGTTGTTAGTAGGTGCAATTATTTTCCAGCAACGATCCTTACAATATAATGCTGTGTCTATGGCTAATTCCACGCCCTCCCTACCTGTATAGTGCTCAATAGCCCAATCATCACTCTGCTTAACTTTTACTTTAGGTAGAGACCTTTCTATACTAGCTAATTTTAGTTTTTGTTGCTCAAGCTTAGATATTTGGCGTTGTAAAAATCTATCTATACTTTCACTTCTGGCCATAACATACACTAGCTTCCCATTATCACGTGATTCGGACACAAGCCCTTTTTGACGTAAGGTGCCGAGACAATGGTATATTGTAGTACGCTTTATATTGGTTCTATCAACCAACTCTTTTACACCTATCTGAGCGTCAGATAGACCGCAATAATAAATGTTTGCCTCAGTTTTAGTTAATCCAATTGAAACAAAAAATGAAAGTAATTCGCTATCCATACTTACATTATAACTATATATCGACAATAAAAGCAACTCACTAATCAGTAAAGTTATGTTGTCAGTCACGCATTACGAACACACATTGTACATAATAATTGTATACATTAAAGTATATTTACTGTCGAAACACTACGAGGAGGACAGTATGTACCCTACACTTACAGACTCAGTGGCTTGGTGGCAAAAAATCAAGCATAACCCAGAACTACTGCTAGATTGGCTACTCAACCAGTATCACGGAGAAATTACCGCTCACGCCAGAATAATGGAGTTTGCAGAAGAATATACCTTGGTAGGTTCACGAGAGCGTGCGGTTCTAGGCTATATCGCGGATCAAGAGCTTGATCATGCGAGTTGGGTTGGTGATCTACTGATTGCGCGTGGTATAACACCCAGCGAGCTTAAGAAGCCAGAGCGATATTGGAATACTACACTAGCCGGTATTACAAACTTCGAGACTGGTGCGGCAGTTGCCGCCCACGCTGAATTTATGAGACTCGAACGGATTCGTGAAATTGCAGCTGACGAATATGCTCCTTCAGATATCCGTGCCGTGTTTACCAAAATCCTACCCCAAGAAGTGTTCCACGAGCGTGCATTTCGTAGGATGGCTGGAAATGAAGCTATGCAGAAAACTTTGGCTGCACATCAGCGCGGACGTGAGGCGATTGGCCTTATTCCAGAGATAGCAGCTTGAGTTACCTCTACCCCGTCTACAAAACAGTAGACGGGGATTTTACTAATAAATAAAAACTCTCACAATTTAGCCGTGAGAGTAATCTAATCACTAATTTGGTAGTTAGTTTTTTACAACTCATTATCTCTATCTCTAATTTTTAACTCAGTCTTAAGTAGAATTTTCTATCATAATACTATCTACCTACTGGTCGGTCGGTACGATACTTCTTAAGTATCTGTGTAATCTCATGGAGTATAAGATTTGCCCAACGATCGTTTTCGTCTATCTGCCCATATTTATCACCTACGATATTTGGCAACGGTTCGGGTGTAGGCACGCAGTACCTTAGACTTAGCTGTGATAGCACTAACTCCTGAGAAAGAGACCAGCCATTCTTTCGTGCATCACCCTTTATTTCTAGTAGTTTCTTGGCATCAACTTGAAGCTGTAGCTTGCGTGTCGCCTTCTCATTTTCTCGGCGAGTTATTTGTGAACGTAAAAGTCCACTACACTTTTGAATGGTTCTATGTAGCACTACTCCCCCATGACATGTATTAGGTACAAAACTTATAAGTGATAATACTATTAGGAAGATGTTTTGTAAATAAAAAGCCTCGTAACTTAGAAAGTTACAAGGCATGTATTTAGTTGGTTGACATTGCTGCGGGATGATACTGTAGAGATCGAATATGAGAGCTTATCTCTCCAGAAATGGTTTTAGCCCATGTCAGATACATGTTTTCTACACTACAAGTTGGTTGATCTACACCATAGTGACCAGCAATTATCTGTAGATCTTGCTTGTCACTTTTTGAAATACTACCCTTCTCTAGTCTTTGGATAATCTTACTAAGTTTAGTAAGACGTCTTTGGTGTAGCTCAGGCGTTGTGTGTTTACTCATACCTACTGATATCCCCATGTCTTTGGCTGGTATGGTGCTACAAACTATATCATAAAGATATGATGTAGTCTATACAAATATGTATTTAAATTACCTTTACCGAATTGTGCTCCACCACTCCATCTTTTAGTAAATTTATAACACAATCACTAGTCATATGAATTATTTCTGGAAGTTTCTCAACCTCTACTTTGTTGAATCTACTAAGTACAAACTTGTCTGAAGAGACTTTTTCTAAGCTTGGGTTTCTAATACCTACTCTTATTCTCACAAAATCTTTTCCTATTTGCTCGATAATATCTTTTAACCCGTTGTGGCCACCACTACTACCACCAACTCTAGTACGAATCTTACCAAAATCAATGTCTAGATCGTCACTTACAACCCATATATCACTATTGTGTAATTTATAAAATTGTTTAACCTTGTAAACAGCCTGACCGCTTAAGTTCATGAAGGTATCGGGTTTTATAACAACTATGGTTTGACCGTCAACGAGTCCAGTAAAAATTTGTGATTTCAGCTTGGTATTTGGACCCAAAGCGATATCCCATCTACTACACAGCTCGTCTATTACCATATATCCAAGATTATGTCTGGTTGATAAATACTCTCGACCAGGGTTGCCTAGTCCAACAATTAGTTTCATGCTATATATTTTATCATTTTTTCGTCTTATATCTGTCTCTGTTACCCTCTTTATATTTGCTCTTGTACTTTATTGATATAGGTATACCAGAAAGCTCATATTGCGAGCGCAGTTGATTTTCCAAGAATCTAGTATAGCTCCAGTGCATATATTCTGGGTGCGTGGCAAAAAGTGTAAATTCAGGTGGACGAGTGTTGGTTTGAGTAATATAGTTGACCTTTGGTTTTTTTGTCTTGATAGCCGATGGTGGATTCTTGGAGTTGGCATCTTCTAAGAACCTATTGAGTTTTGGTGTACTAATACTGAAGTCTAAGCGATTATTAACATCTTTAATAAGATTTAATAATTGGTCGATGTTTTGTCTAGATTTAGCTGATGTAAATATCAAAGGTGCCCACCAAACAAATTGCAACTTATTTTTCAAAATTGCAGTGATTTGCGGCATAGTATAAGTGTCTTTATCTATAGTATCCCATTTGGTTGCGACAATAATTAATGCTTTTTTAGCGTCTTTTATCATACCCAATAAATGTTGGTCTTGAGCAGTTGCCGGGTCATTTGAGTCTATAAGCATTAAGCAAACATCAGCGTTTTCAATAGCTCTTACTGTTCTTACCTTAGAGTAAAATTCAATATTTTCAGATTTGGCAATTTTACCAGGACGCCTTAGGCCCGCAGTGTCTATAAAAGTAATATTAATGCCATGAAAATTAAGCGCAAACTCATTGGTGTCGCGTGTAGTACCCGGCACATCTGCCTCTATTGCGAGAGACTCGCCAGCTAGTGCATTGAGTAGACTAGATTTACCAACGTTGGGACGGCCAATAATAGCAACTCTAATTGACTTATCTACCTTCTTATTCTTCACCGCTACTTTTGGCATGATTTTGTTTATCTTATTAGCTAAGATATCAAATCCCTCGCCGTGAATTGCCGAGACATTAATAATATCTTCAAAACCAAGCTGTCTAAACGATTCTTTAGAGAGAAGCTGAGAGGTATTGTCAGATTTGTTTGTCGCTACTATTACTGGCTTGTTAGCTTTGCGAATAACCTTTGCCAAAGCCTTATCACTAGAAGTCACCTGAACAGTTCCGTCAATTACATAAATCACCATATCAGAAGTATCAAGGCTATTTTTTAACTGTAGCATAGCGGCCCGAGGTATCTTACTTTTTTCGTTGGTATAACCAGCAGTATCAACTATCATAAAAGACCCAAATTTACTATGAGCCATCTTACGGTTAGTGTCACGAGTAGTATGGGCAATTTCAGATACAATCGCTTGAGAAGAATGCGTAAGTCTATTAAAAACTGTCGACTTACCTGAATTTGGTAATCCGACTAAAGCTATTGTGGGGGTTTTTTTGACAGACATATAAAATTATTTCCAAATATAATTATTGAACGTATAGTCTATCATATTTTTTGATTCTTGAAAACGGTCTGGACTGTTTAGAACCACCGTTACTATTTCGTGCCCTCCCTTTTGTGCGAGCAAAATTAAGCATTGGCCGGCCAAGTCAGTAAAACCCGTCTTAATTCCATACACATATGACAACCCAAGGTCTTTGTTGGTAGTATTAAGTACATAAGGCTTTCCAGCGATGTTGTAAATGGTAACAGATTGAGTATTAACCACCTGTCTAAAACTATTATTCTTAATTAAAATATTTGAAAGTTTTAGTAAATCATTTGATGAACTACGATTATTTATCTCATCTAGACCAGTTGGATTGATGAAGCGGGAGTTATTTAAATTCCAAGTTTTAGCATAGGCATTCATCTTAGAGGTAAAATTATCAATGGAGCCGGCATCCCAGATTGCCAAGCTATTGGCTACGTCATTGGCAGAGTAAATAAGAAGTGCACGTATCATTTCAGATAATTTAAACTGTTCACCGACTTGTAGGTTTATTTTTTGGTCATTCGCTTGTAGGGCAGGAAGATTATTTGGTACGGTGACAATTTCGTCTGGTGAATGGTTTTGTAATATTACCATTGCGGTCATTAGTTTGGTAAGTGATGCAATAGGTACAGATTCCTCGGTGTTTTTTGTATATAGGCTTCGCCCACTGCCCACGTCGTATATTATAGCTTGCTTGGCGGCAATATTTATTGGCGTGGCATTTTGTTTGAGTTCTGGAGATTCATTATATTCTACATCTATGAATGTCTTCTTGGTTTGCTTTGATGCCTGCTCTAAACTAGACAATCTTTTAGCCGTTGCTGTTATGGCGACATTTTGTCCCAAACTCATAGTGACTATGCTTAAAATTAAAACAAAGTATAACATCATTTTAGTATATCTTTAATCTCATTTTCTTTTAAAAATCTATACTCGCCAGACTTAAGTAAACCAGTTGAAACTGAACCAATACGAGTACGCTCCAGCTCCACGACTTTGTAACCAATAGCACTAAAAGTGCGCCGTATTTGTCTTTTTCTACCTTCTCTTAATATGACCCTAAGTTTTTGTGGAGTAATTATTTTTGCTTTTGTAAACAGACTCAATCCATCGTCTAGTTCTACACCCTGCAACAATCTTGCTAAGTCTTTAGTATTAAAAGATGATTTTAGAGTTACTATATATTCCTTGTCTTTTTGGGAGCTAGGATGAGCTATTGTATTTATCAACTCTCCACTTGAGCTAAGCAGCATCAAGCCCTGACTATTCTTGTCTAGTCGACCAGCAATTTTAAGAGACTTGAAAGTTTTAGGTAACAAATCGAAAATTGTTTTTGAACGACCATTTTCTAGGTGTGTACAGACATAACCCGTTGGTTTGTAAAAAATAATAGTTATATGTGACTGTGTTTTACCTGTACGTCCAGACAAAGTAATGTGATCGGTTTGACTTACCAACTCGCCCATTTTCGCTATCTTATTATTTACCTCTACAATACCTTCACTTATAGCTATATCGGCTTTTCTTCTAGAATTGACCAAACCGAGTTCGACTAGGTGTTTGTTGAGACGAGTTTTATGTGGGTTTGTTGGTTTGTTCACTAGTGTCTCCTAAGTTTGGTAGGTTTGAAATTGAATTTATTCCTAAGTGGTGTAGAAACTGCTTGGTAGTTTTAAAATGTGTAAAATTTATGCCACTTTTTTTCGAGACTACAGAGTCGATCAAGTTTTTTTCTAATAAACCCTTAATACTCTGATCGCTATTTATTCCTCTTATTTGAACTATTTCGTCTCTAGTAATAGGCTGACTATAAGCAATAATAGCGAGCACCTCCATAGCGGAGCTACTAAGTTGTTCGGTGGGTTTCTGGAGTGACTTTAGCCCAGAAACAAGACTTTGTCTAGCAGCTAACTCAACATGATCACCGTGCCTTACAAGTTCAACACCTGTATTTTGCAAAAATGAACCCAGATTATTGAGCAATTCTTCAGTCTGCTTAGTTGTCCAGCCGAAATGTTCACAAATTTTATTTACACCAATCCCGCTAGAATTAACAAATAGATAAGCATGGAGTTTTTGTAGGTCTATGTTCATTTGATGATCTCAATTTTATAATTATTATTATTGGTACTAAGGTTAGCTTTATCAGTACTTAGTAAATTCAAAATCATCATGAAAAGAATTACTACTTCTTGTTTAGTTTGAGCAAGAGTATTTAACTTAGATATTTCAATCTTACTTATTTTTTCTAATTTACTAAGTAACTTTTCTTGCAATTGTTTATTCGATTGACGTTTTAGATGGAAGGTTTTTTTAGGAACAGTTCTTAAGTTTTTACTAATTTGTCTATAAGAATCTACAAGATTATCTAGACTAAGATTGTAAAAACCTATTTCTTTAGATAATTTTTTGGGCATTGGCCTTAGAATGAATGCATTTTTTTGCATGTCTATTAATTTTTTTGTAGATTGCTGAAACAGCGACAATATTCTGAGCTGCTCGGCCAAATCTTCTATCTCTTCTTCGCTTTGTTCCGCATCTTGACTAGGCAGTAAAGCTTTGGATTTGTACAGAATTAGTTTTACAGCAACCTCTAAAAACTGGTTGGCGGAGTGTTGATCTAATGTAGTATTTTTCATGAATTGTAAATAATCGTTAGTCACAATCGCCAAATTAATATCACAAATATCTAACTTTTGACGCTGAATTAAGCGTAATAATACGTCTAACGGACCACTATAATTGTCTAGTTCGACTGTGTAGGTTTTCATTGTTTTTTAAGCTTTGGTTATGGCGATAAACGTTGCATATCTCTAGGGAAAAGGGTCGCTTCTTTAACATTTTGTAAACCAATAATTTTTTCAACAAATCTATCAATACCAAAACCACATCCACCATGTACCGGCAAGCCATATTTAAAAGCTTGCAGATAATATTTGTAACCAGGATGATCAACATCCAGACCGGCGGCAGTCATTTGTTCTACTAAAACGCCGTATCTATGTTCTCTTAGCGGTACGGTAGAAATCTCTAAACCATTAAATATCAAATCTCCCCATAAAACAGTTTTAGGGTTATCGGGGTTGATTTTGTGATAAAACTTCATAGCTTCTATTGGAAACTCGGTAGCATAAACTAAGTCTGAACCGTGTTTTTTCTTTGCATATTCACTTATCCATCTCTCTTCGGCAGGTGTCAGGTCTTTTTCTTCGGTTGTATCAGTGTTGTTTGCTTTGCTATAAAGCTGATGTATTTGTTCAACTGTGTATTTGGGGACATCGTCCGCCAATGCAATAGTTGGCGCATTTAGGCTTTTTAGGTCGTCGCTATGTTCTTTCTGTGTACTCTCTATAACGCTCATTGTCATTTTGGCCACGAAATCTAAGACTTCATCATGGTTTTTTACAAACCCCATCTCAATATCAAGCATAGTTACTTCGCTCATGTGTCGAGTGGTAGTGCTTGGTTCGGCGCGGTAAGCTGGGCCGATTTCAAAAACTCTCTCATATGCTCCTACCATGATTTGTTTGTATAGCTGAGGACTTTGGGCTAAAGTCGCTTCTTTTGAGTAATAATCTACCTTAAAAACTTCTGCACCACCCTCAGTTGCTTCGGCTAAAAGTTTTGGGGTTTGAATTTCAATAAAATCATTTTTTGTTAAGTACTCTCTAAAATAGCGGTTAATATCGGCTCGAATTTTAAATATTTTCTGCTCTTGTATATTACGAATATTGAGAACGCGATTTTCAAATAAAGTATCTAAATGCTCCGATTTATGACTAATTGGCTTGTCTATCTCAATTGGCATAACATCTTTTACTGCTACATCAACTTTAAGTTGAGGTCGATGTATTTCTACTCCGCCCGGGGCACGTTCGTCTTTTACCACCTCGCCAGTAACGGTTAGTATGGTACCCAGCTGTAAACCATCGAGCTTATCAATCTCTTCTTTGCTCTCAGTCAGTATTTGTACCAAGCCACTTCTGTCTCTTAGTACAATAAAATTTAGTCCACCCAACAGCCTTCTTTTGTGCACCCAGCCAGAAACTGTTTGGGTTGTTCCGGCTTTTTGTTGTAGTTCGCTTATTAGTGTTCGCATAATTATGTATTTTATCAGATAAGAAGCACTCAACCAAATAGTAGCAGGCACTTAACCTATATATTTAAGGAGTTAAACTAAATCTAAATTGTTATTAACTTCTAGGACTCTGGTGGCGTTGGGTCGGGCTGCGGTTGTGGGCTGTTTGGAGAATTGTCTTCATTAACAACCGCACGCTGGTTACCACTTCCACCGACAAGGTCTGAAGGCGGACTGCTAGACTTAACGGGTTCTTGCAGAACATCGCCAATTGTTTTTACCATCTCTTCAAGAACTACTTGGGACTTCACCAAATAACGATTAACGCCAAGTTTCTCTCCTCTTTTTTGGTCTTCGGGCGAAGAAAGTGCAGTCATCATTATTACCCTGGTATCGGCAATCTCAGGTGTGGTGCGGATAATATCCAGCACATCGAAGCCAGAAATTTTCGGCATCATAATGTCAAGTAGTATTAGATCTGGTCTTTCGCGTACTGCTGTTGCCAGGGCTTCTTCACCATTTGCTGCCACAACTATCTGGTAGCCATCGGCCTCTAATCTTGCAGCGTAAACATCACGCAAACTAATTTCATCTTCTACAATAAGTATTTTTGACATTATAATATTTATTCCTAGTTATTAATCTTAAGAATTATTATATCACCGCTACTAGTTCATCGGCAACATGATGCGTCTTCAATACTGCAAAATAGTAGTTTTACTATATAATTATTAAACGATGAAACAACTCATTCCAAAAACTAAGATTCCTATAACTGTTATCCAGGGTTTTTTGGGTTCCGGTAAAACCACACTACTAAACCATATATTAACCCACAACCATGGTCTAAATATTGGTGTTGTAGTAAATGACTTTGGTGATATTAATATTGATTCAGAGTTGGTTAAGTCGAAAACCGACAAGCAACTAGAACTTACTAGTGGCTGCATTTGTTGTAGTCTACAAACCCTCGACATACAACAAGCAATTGACCAATTCACCTATCCCGGAAGTGGTATTGACTACATACTAATAGAAGCAAGCGGGCTTGCTGAACCTCGAGATCTTGCGCTGACACTACACCAAACAATTGGAGTTAAGGTGCGCCTTGATAGTATAGTGACGGTTTTAGATGCTGAAAATATTACTAAAAATGCCCAAAAACACCAAAGTGCTCGCGACCAGATAATATTTACTGATTTTATAGTAATAAATAAGACTGATCTAGTACCCAAAAAAGATGTTGAGCAGATAAAGAAACTTATCAACTCTTTCAATCCTAGAGCTAGAGTTTTTGAGGCCAAAAACGCCGCTATAGACATACGCCTAGTTCTAGACCAAGATACATATAAGACTCGCAGTAAAGTAAGCGTCGAAGACAACAAATCTTCTCAGCAAAATCACCACGACCATCTACACCATCAGTACTCAAGTTTTAGCTGGCAAACAAATAAACCCCTAGATCCTATGAAATTCCAGAATTTTGTTAATAGACAATTGCCCACCAATATTTATCGCGCTAAAGGGTTTGTAAATCTAGGTACCAAGGGTCATATGCGCCGGTATGTATTTCATCTAGTGGGGGTAAGAGCAGAAATAACTTGGGATAATTGGGTTGGTCAAGAGCCAAGTACTAAGTTGGTGTTTATTGGTAAAGATATTGATAAAGAAGAACTTAAATCTAACCTTGTTAACTGCATTGATAGTGTACCGAATACACCCATGCCAGAAGGTATAGAATTAAAGCTTCCAAAGAGATCTGACTACTAAATTTATTTAATGTTTTTTATTCTTAGGCCTTTGCACTAAACGTATAGTTGCAAGTATTATCACAAAAGACACAAACCCAACTACGTAGCCCGCGACTATTAAGGGTGATCCATTTGGGTCGCCAGATAGAATTACGTTTAGAGTACCTGCAAATCCTGTGAGCAAATATAGGGCTCCAATACCCATAAGCGCGCCCTTGGCACGAGCATTGGTTTGTTGCCCAATGCGACCAACCATAAGTATTCCTACTATAAAGACATTTATTAGTAGTACTAATTGGGCAAAATCAGAAAACGCTGGCAGTGTATACAAGAATTTTCCATTCTCGACCGATACGCCATTGTGAATATAGCCGTAACAATTGGCTAACCACCCCAAAAAAGCTAATACAGAAAATGGCAGAACTATAAATACAGCAGGTATGCGGTTTTTTAGGGCGAGATAATATACTATATAGGCCTGAAGAGCAAACATAGCGTACAGAAAAAAATCACCAAATATCGACACTACTATCATAACAGGTTCGGTTATAGGCAATAAGAATGGTACCGACCAACTACCGAAAGCAATACCAGCTGCAAAACCACTGTATGCAAAGAGCTTAGAAAGTGGATTGTGAAGTCTTTGATAGTTTCGCCATCCACGAAACCCAAATAACATAAACACAGGGAATCCTATGAGATAAGGTAGTAAATTTTCCGGTATTGTACTGAACATATATTAGAAATTATAGCATAAACTTTTAACAACTTTGTATTAATTATTGCGATTAGGATATAATGTTAAGCATAAGAAGCTAGCTCACAAACATCATTCCCCATGAACGAAAAATCAACCCTAAAAACTCGTTGGCAAGAATATAGCCCAATGTATATATCTCAGTCTTTACTACTATTGTTAGTAACACTTGATTATGCATTTGGGCAATATTTAAATCACAGTCTAGGTAATTATTTTTACATCCTCGCTTTTGGTACTTTTGTACTGATTTCTTTGCCACTGTTTAAATTCTATATATATTTCAAACAAAGGTACCTGATAGTGATAGGTCACTTCATTATTGCTGGAGTGTTCCTAATCTACTTTGCCCCTATTGATAGCGCCTACTACTTCTTGTTCTTTTTCTACCTGACTGTAGCTATGTACTGGTATGGTTGGCGGGGTTATATTGGTGGAACAATAGCTATAACTGCCATCACCATATATTCGGCTTATTACCAATTTCCTGATATTAGCAGTATGGAGATCTATCATGTTGCTGGGCACTATGCAATCTTGATGGTAAGTACTCTATATATTGCTCTTCTTATGCTTCGTAAGCCTATTGCTGCCGATGCTAGGTTCTTACGCGAAAACGCCACTTTTGAGCATGCTCGCCTGGTTTCACTTATAAATAGTATGGCCGACTCATTTATTGCTACCGATGAAAAAGGTATTATTACTCTATATAACGGCGCCACACTAAATCTTTTTAATACCAATGACGCACTTGAGGATAAGCCTATCGACTACTATTTAAAGCTTTTAGATGAAAACAACAACCCAGTAGACCTATTACGTCTATCCAGAAACGAAGATCGTATGATTACCCGAAAAGACTTACACTTCTTTTCTAACGAAAAAGTTAATGTATATGTAGTAGCAAATATATCGCCAATACGTTCCGCTAAGGTTACAAACTTAGAAGGTGGTTTTATTATTACCCTAAGAGATATAACCAAAGAAAAGTCTGTAGAGGACGAACGTAAAGAATTTATCTCGGTAACTTCACACGAGTTACGTACACCAATTGCTATTACTGAGGCCGATATCGCCACCGTTCTACGGCCCAACTATTCTGACAAGTTCGACCCAACCGCCAAAGAACTCTTAGAACAAGCTCATAAAAACATTATCTTCTTAGGTGACCTCATTAACGACTTAGCTACCCTTGATAAGGCCGAACATGGTGATTTGTCTATTCATATTGGATTAATCAACCCCGTTGAGTTAGTAGAAGAACTTACCAAGAATTACGAATCAGAAGCAAAGGCTGCCGGTTTAGAAATAAGAATGCAAAAATCTGGTGACGTTAATTCTCTTTTAAGCTCAGAAGTCTATATTAAAGAAATCCTTCAAAACTTTATCTCCAATGCCCTCAAGTACACCAAACAAGGTACAATCACTCTCTCGGCTAGTGAGGGTAAAAACGGCAAAGTTATATTTTCTGTAGCTGACACGGGCATCGGTATAGCATCGAGTGATAAGAAAAATGTTTTTAATAAGTTCTACCGTAGCGAATCATTTGAAACACGACAAACCAGAGGTACCGGCCTTGGACTATATATTACCGACAAGTTGGCAAAGCGAATTAAGGCTAGAATATGGTTTGAAAGTGAACTTAATCATGGATCTACTTTTTACTTAGAAGTACCACCCGTTGGTGCCCTCAAGCAAGATCAGCAGAAAGTTGCCAAAGAAGAAATTAAAGAATTTGCCAGCTCGGTATAGTTGCATAAAACTATAACTCATATCTGTAGATAGTATTTTTAAACTAAAATTCACAAAATATCAATGCTAGACAAATATTTGTGTTTTGGGCTATTATTAATCGTAAGCTTTTGTTTTTGTGGGGTGCTTAATGCTTTGCCGCTAGTGCTTAAGCCAATTCACTTGACAAAATAGGGGGCATTTTCGTATTATGTTCGTAGTAACTATTTTATCAAATAGTCTGTTTTATTGGCGCAATACAGCTAGTTGACTAAGAACAAATACCTATATATAGTGTATTTAGATGTAACATAAGCACTATATATGGGCTTATGGATAAGTTAAATAAAAATCAATCAAAATTTTAAGGAGGGTGAAGGGATATGACTATAACTAATATCAAAAAGCGCAACGGCCAAGTTGTAGACTTTGAGCCTGGTCGTATAATATTAGCTATTCAGAAAGCCAGCGACTCGGTTGACGGTGAGATACCGGCTACTACTATCCCTCGTTTAGTCGACGATATAGTATCGCATATGGAATCTATTATTGGTGATGCCGTACCAGAAGTAGAAACCATTCAAGACCTAGTGGAACAAGAACTAATGCGTGCCGACTACTACAAGACGGCTAGAAGTTATATTTTATATCGCGAACAACATAAGGCTATGAGGCAGGCTGAAGTATCTAGATCGGCTGAAAAACTAGAGCACAATGAGTTAAAAGTCACCCTAACAGACGGCAGTATAGATTACTTTAGCTATTCTCGTCTCATTAAAAACTTAGTAGAAGCCGCCGAAGGCCTAGAAGACTCCGTTGATCTAGACGAACTAGCTCAGTATGCTAAGAGTAATCTATACGATGGAATTACCCTTGAAGAACTACAAGACGCCCTCATAATGGCTGCAACTTCAAGTATTGAGAAAGATCACGCCTATTCCACTCTTGCCGCCCAGCTACTTCGTAAAAAAATATATCGCGAGGTTTTGGGCACCGATGCTGAAACCGAAGTTCCGCAAGCATACAAAGATACTTTTAAGAATTTTATAACCAATACTGTTAAAGATGGTCGTCTCGACAAAAGACTACTCAGCTTTGATTTAGATGAATTAGCTGACTATATTGATCCAGAAAAGGACAAGCTTTTTGACTACATGGGTCTAGACATGCTACATGATCGCTACTTCGTACAGTCCGAAGGTCGCGGAGTAAGATTAGAGGCTCCACAAATTTTTTGGATGCGCATAGCTATGGGGCTATGTGTGCTAGAAAAAAAGACCGACCAAAACACTTGGGCTAAGAAATTTTATGATATCCTATCTACTCTTCGCTATGTACCATCAACTCCTACCCTATTTCATTCAGGTACTACATTTGCACAGCTAAGTTCGTGCTTCTTAAACACTGTCGAAGACGACCTTAAGCATATTTTTAAAGTCTATTTAGACACCGCTCTAATGAGTAAATTCTCTGGTGGTATTGCTACAGATTGGAGCAATATCCGCTCTACAGGCTCACTTATAAAAACCGTAAACATCCCTTCTCAAGGGGTTATTCCGTTTTTAAAAATTGCCAATGACACTACGGTTGCTATATCACGATCAGGAAAGCGTAAAGGTGCTACCTGTGTTTATCTAGAAACCTGGCACTTAGACATTGAAGATTTTCTGGAACTTCGTAAAAATACTGGTGACGAGCGTCGTCGCACCCACGATATGAACACGGCAAACTGGATACCTGATCTTTTTATGAAACGAGTAGAGTTGAATGAAGAATGGACACTATTTTCACCTAATGATGTTCCGGAACTACACCATTTATATGGTAAAGCTTTTGAAGAAAAATATTTAGAATATGAGAAGCTAGCTGATGAAGGTAAGATTGAACTTTTTAAGAGAATTCCTGCAATTCAGCTTTGGCGCAAAATGCTTACTATGCTGTTTGAAACTGGTCACCCCTGGATCAATTTTAAGGATGCATGTAACGTTCGCTCACCCCAAGATCACACCGGCGTAATACACAATTCCAATCTTTGTACCGAGATAACCTTAAATAACTCTGCCGACGAAACGGCTGTGTGCAATCTAGGTTCGGTTAACTTAGCTCGTCATATGCAGAGTGGTAAACTCAACCGAGAACTTATTGCAGAAACTGTAGAAGTTGCTATGAGGATGCTTGATAATGTTATTGATATTAATTACTACACCACTAGCGAATGTAAGGTATCTAACATGCGTCATCGTCCAGTGGGCCTGGGTATTATGGGTTTTCAAGACGCACTCTATCTAATGAACTGTCCTTTTAGTTCAGATAAGGCAGTTAAGTTTGGCGACGAAAGTATGGAACTGATTAGTTATTATGCCATACTAGGCTCTAGTAAGCTTGCTAAAGAACGTGGTGCTTATAAATCTTACAAGGGCTCTAAGTGGGATAGGGGTATTTTTCCTGTAGATACCATTGATATGTTAGAAAAAGAACGAGGAATAAAAATAGATGTAAAGCGCCAAGGTAAGTTAGACTGGAAAGAAGTACGCGCTCACGTAAAAAAATATGGTATGCGCAACAGCAATACTATGGCTATTGCTCCCACCGCATCAATCTCAAATATCTCTGGATGCTACCCTTGTATTGAGCCAATCTACAAAAACCTTTATGTAAAATCAAATATGAGTGGTGATTTTACCGTAGTAAACTCTTATTTAATTGAAGATTTAAAGAAAAATAATCTCTGGAACGACGAGATAATGAATAAGGTGAAATTCTATGACGGATCAATCCAGAAAATCACTGAGATACCAGCAGAAATAAGAGAAAAGTATCAAGAGGTGTTCGAAATAGGTCCAGAATGGTTAATAAAAATTGCTGCACACAGAGGCAAGTGGATAGACCAGAGTCAAAGTTTGAATATTTTTGTGCAAGGAGTGTCAGGAAAGAACCTCTCAGATATTTATACTTACGCCTGGAAAATAGGATTAAAAACTACCTACTACTTAAGATCTTTAGCAATTTCTCAAGTAGAAAAGTCCACTGTTGATACCGCAAAGTATGGAAACACACATAAACGTGAGTTTAGTACTGTCGCACAAAATGCCCCTACTCCATCGGTAAAAAAATCTACAAACATATGTTCTGTAGACAGTGAAGATTGTGAAGCTTGTCAATAAATAAAACAAATTAAGGAGATAAAAAGTGCCAATCAATATGACTAAAAAAAGACCAGACGTAAATAAACGACGCATAATTAATGGTGAAGATGTAGATGTTGTACAACTACACCCTATGAAACATACTTTTGCGTGGGATACCTACTTGGTTGGTAACGCAAATCACTGGCTACCAACCGAAATAGCTATGCAAGACGATATAGAGCTTTGGAAATCCGACAAGCTTACCGAAGACGAGAGACTGGCCTTTAAAACTGCTTTGGGGTTTTTCACTACCGCAGACTCAATTGCTGCTAACAACATTGTGTTAGCTCTTTATGAGCACATTACTAGCCCAGAATGCCGTATGTATCTATTACGACAAGCCTACGAAGAGGCAATTCACACACACGCTTATCAATATATCGTTGAGAGTCTAGGTTTGGATGGTGGTGAAATATTTAATATGTACAGAGAGAACGCCTCTCATCACTCTAAAGCCTCATTCATACTAAGCTTTAACGAAGGAATCTTTGATAGTAATTTTAAAACTGGGACTTTAAAAAATGACCAAAAATTTCTAGAGAATCTTTGTGTCTTCTCTCTTATTTTAGAAGGCATATTCTTTTACTCGAGCTTTGCTGTGATATTTGGTTTTCAGCGTCAAAATAAATTAGTGGGTTCGGCGGAACAAATTCAATATATTATGCGAGATGAATCTCAGCACCTTAACTTTGGTATCAACCTTATAAATACGATTAAAGACGAGCAGCCAGAACTATGGACAAAAGACTTTCAAAATCATATTGTTGATTTAGTGAAGCAGTCTGCCGAACTTGAATATAAATATGCTCGAGATGTGTTTCCGCGTGGTATATTTGGTATGAATGCCGACGGCTTTAAGCAATACATTGAATATATCGCCGACAGACGCTTAAGTGCCGTGGGCCTACCTAAGCAATACAATGTAAAAAATCCTTTTCCATGGATGAGTGAAGCCGTAGATCTAAGTAAAGAGAAAAACTTTTTCGAAACTCGAGTTACAGAATACCAAACTGGTGGCACTTTAGACTGGAACTAGCCTATTTTTTTGGTTTTACTACTAATGTTCGTGCGCCGTTCAGATACCAAGCCATAAGCAACTGATTCTTATTAATAGAATATCGTGGTCCATGGAAAGGATTTGGGTCATTAATAATGTACTCGTCTCGAACTTTCCCTACAACTACAATTGAGTGATTACTATTATTCTTTGGGTTCGCAAACAACCCACTAGCTTTTACACCAAGTTTTACTGGAATACTATAATTTAGAGTATCATCCAATAAGTCAAGAGACGGAATCTCGTTACTATATTTCACTCCAGACTTTAATACTTGAATATCTAGTTCAATCTTCTCTCGTCTATAGTGATTAGGTTGATTTGGTATCTCCAATAGTTTAGCCTCTAGTATTTTTGAACCATTCTTTTCTGTTAGATGCTCTGTATCCTTATCAATTACACCAAGATCATGAGCAATATATGTAACATCATATCCTCGCTCTGCCAGCCATATAGCAGGACCCTGACTATGCATACCAGTCTCATGTATCAAGTACGGCTTAAGTCCATTCATAATCTCATCTATAGTGACCATATCTTGGTAGTAATGAAGAATCATTTGTATACAAACTGCCTGGCAATTTGTACTATGTTTTTCTTGTAAAAGTTGTGGAACTTCTAAAACCATACTTATTTGATTACCATCTTAATTCGCTTAAGAGTCTCTTCTTTGCCTAATGTTAGCATGATATCAAATAACCCCGGTGCCTCAGTACGGCCAGTAAGAGCAATGCGTAGAGCATAGAATAGTTGCCCTGTTTTAATACCCAACTTCTCAGTCAGATCACGAATAGCTTGCTCGAGTTTATCATGTTCAAACTCACAGCCTTGCAGTACTTCGCTACTTTCTTTGAGCCACGCTCTGATATCGTTAAGTTCATCTTTGTCAGTTAGCAGCTTTTGATCAACTTTTGGAGTTTCAAAGAATATTTCCATTACATACTGAGCCTCAGATAGTGTCTTAATACGGTCTTTGTCGAGCTTTAAGACCTTTTTAAGGTACTCTCTGTCTTCATACCAATCTTTTGGTAAAAACGTGCTGAGCTTGTCAAGTAACTCGTCATAACTCATAGTACGAATATATTCCCCATTCATCCAATTAAGCCTACCTATATCGAATCGCGCTGGGCTTTTTTGTATTCTGCCGATATCAAACTTATCAATCAGTTCCTCAATACTGAAAAGCTCTTGTTCTGTTCCGTCGTTCCAGCCCAAGAGTGCTAAAAAGTTAATGAGCGCTTCTGGCAAATAACCTTTGGCTTTGTACTCTAGTACATTAACATCGCCATCACGCTTGCTGAGCTTCTTTTTACCATCTGGCCCTAGTATTGAAGCTAAATGTATGAACTTCGGCCTTTCCCAACTAAAAACGTCATATAGTAAAGCGTGTTTCGCAGTGGTACTTATAAATTCATCACCTCTAATAACATGGGTAATTTGCATTAGATGGTCATCGACAACGTTGGCAAAGTTATAAGTTGGATATCCATCAGCTTTCATAATAACAAAATCATCAATCTCAAAATATCCGCTCGAAAACATATCTCTTACCTCATCATCCCAGTCTACCCTTTCATGTAAGAAAGGGTGTTTTTGATTAATAAATTTTTCTTGAATAGCAACAATATCAAGTCGAATAGGATATTTTATAGAATTATCTATACTTACTGCGCCATCATGGTATTCTATTTCTAAATTTTTCCGATAAACAAATGGTCTCTTATTATTAATGGCATCTTGTTTATAACTTGAAAAACTTTCTTTAGATATATAGCTATAGTATGCCAAGCCTTGGTCAACAAGTTGATTTGCAAAACTCTGGTAATGGTCAAGTCTTTTCGACTGCACATAGGGCCCGTGATTACCAGGTTTATCTTGATACCATACGCCTTCATCTGGATGTATTCCCACCCAATCCAAGCTCTTAATAATTTGCTCTACTCCGTTTTCAACAAACCTTTCTCTATCGGTGTCTTCAAGCCGAAGAATGAAAGTGCCATTATTTGATTTTGCAAAAAGGTAAGCAAAAAGTGCTGTGCGTACGCCTCCAATATGTAGCAGGCCAGTTGGGCTAGGCGCAAATCGAGTTCTCACAGGTTTGTTCATACACTAGATTATACCTGAAAAAAACATACTAACCTAGCTAAGCATAGATTCTGGCGAGATTTCGTTGTAATGTCCATCGGCAAGACGTTGATAGAAGAAAACTTTGGTGGTAGTTTCTTCAGGGTCGTAAACATATTCTATCCTATTTGCGGAACCGCGATGATGATAGTGGGTTTTTTTATCAATAATCATCGGACTCTCGACCCTATCAATTCGATATTTTGTATTGTCTTTTTCAAACTCAATACGTTCAATTGTTTTTTTGAAGCTAGGGTTGTCCTCTAATTTCTCAACGATACGATCGGTAAGATCTATTTGGTATTTTTTATCAATTAAATCGGTTAATTCTTCCCAGGCTTTATCACTCACTACTAACCCCTTTACAAACTTGTGGCCATTTTAATAATTTGCTCTTGCGTTAGACCATGATTACCTTCAATTCTATACCAGGTACCATGGTTTATCCAGCTTGCTTGGTTGTTGCCATATATATAGATAGTTAGACCTTCGGATTGCAAAGTAGTATATTTCTTGGTTTTTGTACTAAGGTAGTTTTCGGCTAAAGCTTGTGAATCCCAATCAGTACGCTCTTCATTAACCGAGATAGTCTTTGCACCATCTGGCGACTTAATATCGTAAACTACACCACCAGGATTGGCCTGAATATCTCCAGAAACCTTCCAGCCCGAAGGTACATAAGCTGGTAAAGAAGCATTAATACCTGCCTTTGAACTAGCAACTTTGAGTGCTAAATTAGGGTAATTGATTTGCCAAACATATACCCCAAGTAGAACTAGTCCAGTTAAAGTAAGTCCGACACTAGCAGCTTTTCCGCCAATGCTCTTTACCTTATCTTTCTTGCTTACTTGTGCTACATTGCTAGTAAATGTGCTAGCTGATGGAGTCGTATCTGTCTTGACTGCACTGGGCGCTACATTACTGGTGGGCGGTGTGGCTGCGGTGGTGTTTGCCGAAGGTTGAGGAGATGGTTTAGATAAATATGATGCTGTAGAAGTTGCACTGGTTATGGAATTAGCTTGGGCACCAAGATATTGGCCTGTAACTTTTTGCTTACTAGGGCGGGTATCTACAGATGTGTTGGGTTGGGGTGATTGGCCGCCAGACGAAGTAATATCTTGCATTGGCTTAACTTGTGCTGGTGAAGACGGCTGCTTTGGAGTTACGTTAGTATTAAGTACTGCAGAATTTTGCGGCGGCTGGACAGTCTGTTGCGGAGTACTTAGGCTCGGGGCTATTGTATTATTGGCGCTATTTTGAGATGTCTGCTCTATTGGGTTGGGCATGCTTGCCAATTCTTTTAGCTGAGAATCGCTAAAGACACTCTCTTCTTTATTATCAAGCGAAGTAAATTCGCTGTTTTGTTCGTTATTTGGTAGATTAGAGGGTTTAAGTGCAGAATCTGGCTGGGGTGTAATAGTTTCAGCTTGGTTTGGCTGAGTTGAAGCTTGTGCAGTTTTATCAGCCCAAAGCTGATTGTTTATAGAGTTTAAGCTTGATGAAGACGGCGCAGGTACAGTATTTATATCTTTAGGTGTTTGTTGTGGTTGAGGACCAAATACAATCGGAGACTGTTTACGCAAACTATTTGTAAGCTCATCAGCTAAATCATTTTCGTTAAGAGAGTTGCTACTAATTACCTGTTGCGGATCAGGCTGGACAGCTCCTGGATTAGTCGCAGGGGCGGTTTGAGATGATCCAGTAGTACTAGGATTTTGTATGAGCGTTGGAGTACCACAATTCGCACAGAATGTTTTTCCTGCTATTGTAACTTGATCCTTGGCATCACAATCTTGACACTGCATTTATCGCTCTTTTCTTCAGCTCTATAATAATTAAATCTAAATAAGATATCGGTATAGCTATATTGTAGTATGTATTACTTCAAGCGTAAACACTTTAATTCGATTTTCTAGATTGATTTAAAATCAATAAAATAAACTTCGGTATCGCTATTTGACGAAACAATCTTTTAGGCTGCCTTAAAAGTCTCCAGAACCATTCTAGGCCAATTTTTTGAATCCATTCTGGGGCTTTTTTTATTTCTCCTCCTAATACATCATAATCAAAAGTACCACCTTCACCTATTAAGACTTTAGCAATTTTTTTATTGATGTTTCTGTATATAAACTTTTCTTGTCGTGGGAACCCCATTGCTACAAAAAGAATGTCTAAATTTACATTCTTTATATCTTCTACTAAGACTTTCTCTTGATTGGGGTCGAAATAACCACTCCAGGTATAGATATGCTTAAGTTTTGGGAATCTCTTTGACAAGTTGCGCTTTAGATCTTCGGGTGACGAATGACTACCAATGACCCCGATTCTAAAATTATTATTCTCACAAAGCTTTAGCAGTGGATATACCTGTGATACACCAGCCATCTTGGCAGGCAAAATTTGATTTATCCAGTTAGGCTTGCGAATCCAAAATAACCCACTTCTTATTAGCTTAGCAAAGGCTTTTTGTGGCCTACCATATAAATAGCTAGCCGCCCATTGTAAAGACACGCCGTCTGGTAAAACTAGGTCGGCTCGGTTTAATATGTTGGCAACTTCCTCGTCTTTGTGTGCAGCAACCATGAACTCTACGTATGGCTTAACTACATAAGATGATTTTTGGGAACTTAAATCAACCAAATTGCATATCTTATTGTTTGCATCTTCAGCTGTAAGGGGATCTATCTCTACATTAAGGATTTTTATCCTGTTATTTGTGTGTTTTATACTCATGATTATTTATTGGCCCTCAAAATTTCCGAGATTGTTTTTCTAAACTGACTATCAAAGTTTGTTTTGTCAAACTTTTTAGCTTGGTTGTAAATTTTTCTACTATCAAAAGTTATTGATTCACTCTCGGTAACAGCCTTGTCTAGACTGTCCACGCTAGGCTTATCAAAAAATACTCCTGTAACACCATTTATAACGGTTTCTTTGAGCCCACCACCATTTAGAGCAATTACTGGCGTACCTTCGTTCATCGCTTCAACGGGAGTAATACCAAAGTCTTCAATGCTAGGAAAAATAAAAGCTTTAGCCCCAGCATAAAGTGACTGTTTTTTTTCATCACTTACCCTACCCAAGAATTTGATATTAGCATGACCCTTGGCTAAATTTTGTAGTCGATGTTTGTCTGGCCCATCACCAGCTACCACTAAGTCCTTACCATTTTTTATAAATGTTTTTATTACTAATTCAATATTTTTATATCTACTCAAAACAGAAAGCACTAAGTAGTATTTTTTACTACTTTTTTTACTATATTTTTTTTTCAAATCAACAGGTGGATACACCACATAGCTATCTCTTTTGTAATATTTAGTTATTCTGTTGGCGATATATTGGCTTATAGCGATAAAGCTATCGACGTTTTTAGTAGAGTAAAAGTCCCATAAACGTATTTTTGATACTATTCTAGTTACTATATACCTTGAAACATGACCCAAATTGAATGGTCCAATCTTTTGCGTGTCTAAATACGACGGCCAACTATCCCACAACATTCTGGCTGGACTAAAACAATAACAAATGTGAGTGGTATGTTTGGGCACATTTATATTTTTTACCCACGCACTAGATACGGATATTACCAAATCATAATTATCAAAGTTCAACTTTTTAACTGCTCGAGGTATAAAGGGAAGCAGTAGGCTTGGACGTTTTTTCATAAAACTCGGGTATTGCTGAAGATTTGAGGTATAAATTCTTCGGTCATTTAAGTATCGCGAAAACTTCTTTTGATTGTATACTAAGCAAAATATATCTGCCTCTGGGTAAAGAGTAGCAATTTTAAACAACGTATCTTCACCACCACCTACTTTTTGGTTGAGCCAGTCATAAGTAATCGCTACTCTCATGATCTTATATAACCCCTATTTAGGCCTAACAATGTGAATAATATTATTGCTAGTGTGCTATCGCCCAGACTGTGTAAGAACATTCCCGTTACCAAAATACCCATTAAAGCACCAAACAAAGCTAATGACATTGTGTGGTCTCCATTTTTATTTTGCGAATCTAAATACAACTCCTTAAGCAGTAAAGTAAACATTAAAATGTACAACACTAAGCCAACGATCCCTATTTCAATAGTTATCTGCAAAAACCAATTCTCAACTATCCTAGGTGAATTCGAATAGAAACTAGCTGGACCAGCAGAACCCAAGCCATGTCCTAGTGGATTGGTCGATATAGTAGCAAGACCAGTCTGTATAGCCTGAATTCGCTCTGCATCCGGACCCTCTATAGAACCCGCTATACAACTACCGTGCAGGAACTGGGCTTGAATAGTTTTGAAATGACCACAGGGATTTATGTTGAAAAATAAAATAACTCCTAACAGTACTACAAAACCAAGAATTGTTGCTATCACAATTTGAAAATTTTTCTTAAGCCGTAGAGTAATAATGAGTATTGATGCGAAAATTAAGCCCAGCCAAGCACTCCTTGAATAGGTCATATATACGGGTATACATAAGCCAAGTGCAGTAATGAGCCAAATACGAGTTTTTTTGTTTAGACCTAGTGCTAGACACAATGAAAAAGGAATAATTAAGTAAGCGCCGAGTTGATTGGGTCCGCCAAGAGTCGAAAATACCCGTACAGCCGACTTAGAGGCTTCTATGTATTGCCCCCCCAAAATTGACGTTGTATTATAGCCGATATTGCTTAGTAACCCCGGGCTAAATAGCCAAGGCTGAACAATGGCTATCGCAGCCACAAAGAATGCTGGATATAGTACTAGCTGTGTAAGCCTTTGTTTGTCTATGTAGCTGGACAATGTCTGAACCGCCAAAAACAGTACTAGTATGGAAATGTTAGTTTTTATACCCGCCAAAGTTCCGGCTAAATTTGTATGTACTAAAAGTGTTATTAGTAAACTAAAACAAATAGTTATCAAGGCGAGTTTGTTTATAGTATCAAGTTTTAAAATCGATCGGTCTTTGAGATAGACTAACAATGTTAAAGTTGCAATTGATAAAATTATAATCTCTTTCCAGCTTTGGAGAATTAATTTGTAAGGTATAAAATTGCCAATAATTGTGACTAAGGCAGCATGGAAAGGCATCACAACTAGAAGTAACAAGACACCAAATGCTGATATCTCTAGCAAGATGTTATGGGATGTGTTTTTATGCTTCATTGTTAAGATTTAACGATTTGATATTACTGAGCGCATATAATCGTCGAGGTTTTCTAAGGCAATACCCGTTCCTTTTATTACGCAAAGAAGGGGCTCCTCGGCAACGTAACTTGGCACTCCTGTAACCTTGGTCATAAGCTTATCTATATTGCGAAGCATACTACCGCCACCTGTCATAATCATTCCTCTATCGATAATATCACTTGATAGTTCTGGCGGAGTTTGTTCTAGCACAGCCTTTACAGCAAGAATGATGTCATCTAGACGCTCACTAATAGCTTCGGTAATAGCGGTAGAGTTGAGCTCAATTGTTTTGGGTAACCCAGCAACAACGTCTCGTCCGCGAATTTGCATTTTCATAGGCTTGTCTAGCGGTAATGCAGAGCCAATTTCTTTCTTGATATCTTCAGCCGTCCTTGAGCCAATTACAAGACCATATTTTTTGCGGATAAATTCAGATATTGCTGTATCTATCTTTGCTCCAGCAATACGTACGCTGTGTTGGGCAACAATTCCACCTAGGCTAATTATAGCTACCTCGGTAGTACCCTCACCAATATCCACTACCAGATTACCGGCTGGAGCGGCAATAGGTACATTAGCACCAATTGCAGCAGCAACGGGTGCACGTACTATATATACCCTCTTAGCTCCGGCACTCATCGCAGCGTCAATCACCGCCCTTCTTTCTGTAGAAGTAATTCCTGTAGGTACGCTTATCATCAACTCTGGCCTTCTAAGTCTTATTTTGCCAGTAACTTTTTGTATTAGATATTTTAACAAGGCTTGAGTAATGCGATAATCGGCAATAACGCCGTCTTTGTACGGACGTGATGCGGTAATAATATCAGGAGTTCTGCCAAGCATTTCCTTGGCTTCATTACCTATTGCTACAATACGATTGTCGTCAATACTTACGGCAACGACTGATGGTTCGTTGGCGACAACACCCTTCTTGGGTAAATAAACACGAGTATTGGCAGTTCCTAAATCTATGGCTATTCTTTTTGAAAGCATAGATGTATTTTAGCAAATCTTTTATAGTACTCCAAAGTTCCTTAACTTTTACACGTATTAGTTGTATAATACAAGCTAATATCATGCCTAAAATATCACCTGCCTTAAGACTATGGTTTGTTTCTATAGCTGCAATAATATTTATCGTTGTTGGTACTTTTGTACTGGTCTCTTACGGTCAGGGCTATGTTTTTGATCTTGATACTAAAAAAATACATTCTAGCGGTTTGGTATTAATTGATTCCACACCTGGTGGTGCAAAAGTGAGTATTAATGGTAAGAATATGAACAAACAGACACCATATAGGTACACTAATGCTCAATCTGGCAAAATTAATATTGAGCTAAGAAAAGATAATTATAGACCGTGGCAGGCTATCGAAACGGTAGCTGATGGCACCGTTACCTTCGCCAACTATGCATTTCTACTCCCCGAAATCCTTAGTCAAATATCAATTGAACAACCCCAAGTATTTGGTAGTATAGTTCAGTCAGCCGACCATCAAAAAACAGTTGCCATAGCAGCATCTCAACCTGTAATATATTCTATTTCAGAAAATTCAGAGGTTAAAAAAATATATGAACCAAGTCCCGCAGAAGACCCTCTAAACAAAGCTGTAGGTATCCAGGATCTAAAGCTCTCTCAAGATGGAAGCAGAATGTTGTTCAAGCAAGTTATGTTAAACGGGACCACTCAGAGTATTGTGGTGCAAACTAGTAGTGGAAAAGTTGATAATTTAACTCAAGAGTATGGGTTTATTTTTAACGATTTAAGGTTTAGTATTAATGACTCAAACGAGTTGTTCTGGTTAGAACAGGGTGTACTCAAAAAGATTCGCCTAGATGAACATAGTATTTCAGCAAATTTAATAAATAACATTACCAGCTTGAGTATTGCAAGAGATCATCTACTTGTTGTACACAACTTGGTTGAGGGCGACAACACTCAAAAACTAACTAGCTATGACCTTTCTGGAGCCGACAAACGAGATATCTTAGATCTATCGCCAGACCCAGCAGGCTACCAGATTGAACTTATTAGGTCTAGATATAACAACTACATATCTATTTTGCACAATACATCCACCAGTCTACAGCTACTAAAAGACCCATATGGCCAGAGTAGTGTTCGAGAATTAGGAGCTGGAGTAAAGAATACTATTAGTAGCCCCAATGGTCGATTCTTGGTGTTTAGTCAAGATTCGATAATGCACACTATAGATTTAGAATTTACACAAGACTATAATTTTGGCATTAACCTTGGTAATTTAAGTGGTTGGTCATGGTATGATGACTACCATTTAATTCTATTGCAAAACAATCAACTCAGATTTGTCGACTTTGATGGCCAAAATAATCAACTCCTAACACCCATAAATGACATTAAGGGTTTTAGTGTGCAACAAAACAACAAGTCGGTAGTACCCTTAAATACTACAGGTAATATCTTTAGACTTTGGCTTACTAAAAAGTAGTTGGCATTGATTCGGTGCTTTTACGACTCACTTCTGGCAAATGATTGCTAGGAGTATTGGGATCGTTTGTTCCTGGTGAAGAGTTGTTATTATTACCAAGTAAATTGCTAAAGAAATTACCTACTGCAGTCTGTAGTTGTTGTAAGATAGACGGAGGCGCGCTAGGTAGAACACTACCTTTTGTTTGGGGCGTATTCGTGGCTGGCGGGATTGCTATTTGGGCTGACGAGCTAGGTGTGGTTTGCTTGGCTTTAACTATAAATCTTTTCCAGCTAGTACCTGGAGGTGTGCAGGTAATAAGTGTAGAGTAAGGTGTAGGTGTTTGATCTAATACAGTTAGATCGGTGGGCATGACTACCTTTGTTTCCTCTACGGTGTAGATATATTTTTTAGATTGGTAGTGTATCTCGTACTGATCGCCAACAGTCAATTTTTCAAGTAGAGCAAAGACAAACTTATAATTACCCTTCTCCCAAATATCGTTACTAGAATGTCCAAAAAACACCGAATTACCATTTTCACCTGGATTTGCTGTACCTGCGTAGTGCACCACCCCGTCTTGAAGGGCCAATAAAACAGCCTTTTCTTCGGTTGTATCAATAAAAACTAGTGGTGCTCTTACATTTATTTTGGGTATTATTATTTCGTTTGGTCCCGCTACTGCTTCGGCTTGATTGGACGATGAAGATGGTTTTATGGGGTCAATATTGGCAACTTTTTGTGTTGAACGAGAATTGATATAGAACTGTAATTGGCCATAAATGAACTGAAAATTAAAAATTACCAAAAACACAATAAAACTTATAATGGCAAATCTAAGGGTATGCCAGTGACTCTGTTTACGCATTTTTACTAGCTTAATGCGAGCATCAACTTTTTTATCGCTATGCTGCCTTGATTGATCTATTCCGTGTATAGCATGATGAGTTTTTTGCTCAGGCTTACGAGGAATATTAGCAGCTTTAGCTGCAACCAAGCGACCTTCGTGATTAATGGGCTTATTATTTGCACTGGGATTATTAGGGTGGGTTGAGGGGTGGTGAGGGTTTGGTGTCTGGTCTGTATTACCGTGGTGTGGATTATGAAATTTTGCAATACTGTTAGGATCTACTATCTGATTATTATCAGAATGGCCTAAATAAGCTGAGTTTGTATTATCCTTGGCTTGTGAATCTGGCTTTGGTGAATTCATAGGTGGTTATTTTATAGCTTCTTTATTATAATACAGGAGTAGCTAACTATTTGCATTTTCTGTCTATGCCGCGATGGTGGAACTGGTAGACACGCGGGTCTCAAAAACCCGTGGGGGCAACCTCATGAGAGTTCGAGTCTCTCTCGCGGCACCAACTAAACACAAGTTACTAAGCTATTTTTTTTAGCGCTGCAATTATATCATTCCTTCTAAAACCTTGTCGTAACAGATAGCAGGTAGTTGCTACCCTCATAAGAAAATCGTCCTGTGTACTTGAGCTATCTGTTAAAAGACTTACAAGTATAGCAGTAACCACTCCACTAAGATTTATTTTCTTTTCAAAATTGAAGTTCGATACAAAGCCTTGATTACTTTGTTTATAACTAGTTGCTAGTATCTGCCTATCACCTAAGACTACAATATTGGCATTTATTAAAGACGATACTTCGCTCATAAATTGTAGTTTTTGTAGCACACCATCGCTTTCAGACACTTTATTTAATACCTTTAAGTTGTTAGCAAACTTACTTAAGCTGTTAATACTGCATATAAACGCATCACCTACTCGATGTTTAAAAATATTTGGTGACACCCTAGACATAACCATTGATTCATCATTAAAAAGTATTGGGCTTGGCCTAGAAGCTATTAGCTTTTCTAAAAATAATTGAAGAGATGAATTTATTTCAAAATCAATACCAACAACAGCATAGCTACAATTGTTTACATTAGATACTATTTCGTCGGCGTTAGAATAGAGGGGATTTGATCTTAGCCTAGACTTCTCCATGTATGTATCAACAGGCACAAGTGTGTTTGATGCTGTGCGTTCAGCGATAATTATAGGTTGATGCTTAAGTGCAACAATTATTTGATAAATGTCATTAATGTGCTTTATCTGTGCGTGCTCACCGATGAGTATTGCAATTTTACGAGATTGTAAAGCACTAATTGGTCTTTCAAAGAGAATCTTCTCATATTGATCTGAGCTGGTTTCACGTACTACGCTTAGTTTTGTCATTACATTAATAGTATAAAGCTTATTTATGCAAGATGCTTTAATTCATATGGCAATATAGAGCATATGGTTTGATATTTTTTATCACCCACTACAATATTTATTGCTTTAAAGTATGCAGCAATACGATTCTCTGCCTCAGTATTATCGGTAAGACCTTGCTGCGTCATTAGTCTTTGAAGTAAGATTGTGTGTCTATAACTATTTGGTTGTGCACGTCTAATATTATAGAATCGACGTTTTTGTACACTTAGGTAGCTCGGAGCATATCCGAATAGAATCTTTGAACTATCGGTGGGTAGAGTAAGCTCTAGACATTCAGAGATATTTTTTGTTAAAATTTCGGCTTGCTCTAAGCTTACTAAGTTTGCTAGTTGCTTAACTAGAGCCGTGAAATGTTCGGGGATCATTTTTTCTCCGTTTAGGCTTTTAGTGATAATAACATATATTATATAAAAAGTCTATAACTATATCTAAATAATTCAATACACAACCAAAAGAAAGCTATTTAAAGATCGGCTTTTATTGTAGATATGGTATTTTCAGCTTCTTTTAGGTAGTTTTTTATCTCTTTAGCTAGCTCGCTACCACGCTTAAATTTTTCCATTGCCTTATCTATCTCTACATCATCACTTTCTAAGTACTCAGTTATAGATTCTAGCTCGGCCATAGCCTCGGCGAAGTTTAGATTATGTTCTTTTTTATCTCTATTTTGTGGTTTACTCATGACCAATTTTAATGCTTAAGATGTTTTACCTCTGCACCAACCTTTCCTTTATCTAATTGTATCATAATGTTTTGTCCCACACTTAGTTGAGCAGAACTTCTAATTCTTACGTCTTCTGACATCACAACAGCGTAGCCACGTCGCAAAACCGATTGAGGATCTAAAGACGTGAGCCTAGCTACAGTCTTTTCGAGCCTTACCATGTCTCTGGTATATAACCTAATCATGCTGGCCGTAATACTATTCATTATCTCGTTATTTAAAGTATTAGCGCTAGCTAGAACATTTAAAAACAATCTTTCCATAACCAAGATCTTGTTTGTGGTTGCATCGATTTTTTGCGATATAACACTATGCTGTTGTGAAATTATTGAACTCACTTTAACTATCATCTCTTTTTTATCTAAAACCAACAATCTAGCAGCATCTGTAGGGGTTGCAGCACGAACATCAGCAGCTAGTTCAGCTAAACTAACATCATCCTCATGCCCAATACCTACTATCGTTGGTATCTTAGATCCATACACCGCTCTAGTTACAGATTCAGTAGCGAAAGCTTGCAAATCCTCAGCGCTACCACCTCCTCTAATAATCACTAGTGCATCGTACTTTGTATTGCTGTTATTAAAATATTGAATTGCGTTTACAATTTGATCGGGTGCGGCATCGCCCTGTACTTGTACCTGTAAAAGATTAACATTAACTCCACACCAACGATCATTTAAGATTTTTAGAAAATCATTATAGGCAGCTGCTTGTTTAGAGGTTATAAGGGCAACGTTTTTGGGATATTCAGGCAGTGGTCGCTTGCGTTCAGAAGCAAATATACCCTCTTTTTCGAGCTTTGCTCGTAGAATATCAAAAGCTTTCTTAACACTACCTTCACCGGCAAGTTCGATAGATCGAACTGTAAGCGAGAATTTACCCCAATTAGTTATTTTGGGACTACATTTTACTCTTATCAGCATACCATCCTCCAGAGGATTGTTAAGTTGATAAATAGACATAAAACAACTCAGTACTGTTTGGTTGTCTTTTATATCAAAAAAAACCCACTTGTTTTGGCTAATCTTATAATTTGCGACTTCACCTTCAATTATAATTACAGTATAAGCATATTCTAAAGTTTGATTAATTAATTGGTTAGCTTCACTAACAGAAAAAATTTGTTCGGGCATATTATTTACTCTTACCTGTTGTCGACTTCTTACCAAGTAATGTTCTTTTATAAAACAATAATCCAACGGGTACAAATAACCACAATGATATTACCCTATAAAGAATTGTCACAGCGAAAGCGATGTCAAACGGAATATTTAAACCTACAAAAGTTGCCACCATCGCTGCTTCATACACGCCAATACCGGCAGTGACGATAGCGGCCAAAGAAGAAATTAGTGCAATTACATAACCAGCCATAATTATTCCCGGGTTCACAACCTGACCAAATGCTACAAACACCAAGTATATAGTTGCTAGATCCCAAAAAACCATCAAACAGGTATATAAGAAAGGTTTGCCCAACTCGCTCCTATGAGATCTTAAAAACAAGATAGAGTCGTGTAACTGTTCTAAGAAATTTCTTATTCTTTCTTTTCCAAATACTCGTTTTCTAATAAGCTTTAATACTCGATTAACAGGTTTTGCAGCAACCACCGCTATACTGGCAATAAACTTGGGGTTAAAAATAAAGGTGAGTATAGCGATACTTATTGTAATTACTATAAATAGCACCAAGATAATAATACGCGAACTTATTCTTATAACCTGGTTTGATAATAGCAGTAAAACGAACGCACCAAGTAAGAAAACTAGATAAGCTACAAAACTTAGTAAATACCAGCTTAGTTGAGCCAGAGTGACGTTTGATGAACTAACTTTACCATCTAATACTTTACGAATATAAGAGATACCCGATATGCCACCAGATGGAAAAACAATATTTACGAAGTTCATGGTAATTGTGGCCTCAGTGAGTTCACCAAAACCAGTTTTTTGTTTAAATATAGCAAAAAAACTTTCAAAATATTTAGCATTACTTCTATAGTAGAAGTACCTAATAGGGATAGCTAAAATAAGTAACCACCACCTCACCTGTGAGAAAAGTTGGCCAAAAGACTGCACCTGATGGAATTGGTTGTAGGCTAACACAACCACCACTATTAAAGCAACGAAAAACATAAAATGACGTAATTTCATATTATTATCATTGTACCGTATTTGCCCCTTTAGCGTTAGTTTTGAGATATAATTGTTTTTATGCAAAACATAGCTATCATTGGTAGAGAAAAAAACTTAGCATACGCCGAGACAGAGAGCGCTTTTGGTATTGTTGCAAAACTTGGTAAAAACGCAGTGATTTTTGACGACTCATTCGGGCAAAATATAGACATTCTTGGCTCAGTTATAAAAATAGGTCAAGTGCTTATGACCACTAGAGGGCAAGGTACCTTAATCAACAGCATAGCAGATCAAATTGTTAAACATTACCATAAAACCTCGGTTAATTCAATTGACTTTGGGGTAAGTTTTTATGGTGAGAGTATTGACGCTAAAAGCTATAAACATATCTTAATAAATATTAAAAAGAATTTAAAAAGAAATAATATAAAATGTCGGTTTGTTTTGCCAAATAAAGTACAGCTAAATACTGCTCAAGTAAAACATAATAATTTATTAAAAAATGGCATGGAGATATTGGTCATTGAGGATAATTCGGAATTTACAATAGCTAAAACTACTCAACTACAAGATATTGATAGTTATGCTCTAAGAGACTTTGGAAGACCAAAACGTAATATGCAAGTGGGAATGTTTCCACCAAAATTAGCTCAAATAATGCTAAATTTGGCGGGTGTCACTAAAGACACTGTCGTTTATGATCCATTTTGTGGTAGTGGCGTAGTAATGCAAGAATCTTTGTTAAGAGGTAGTGCTGCATGGGGGTCAGACCTTTCTACTTCTATGATAAAAGCATCTTCAGACAACATACTATGGTTGTCTGAAAAATTTGATATTAGCTCTCCTTATAAAGTTTTTGAAAAAAACGCTGTTGAGATTACTAATTTACCAAAAGAAAGATTTTGTATTGTCACAGAAGGCTATCTAGGTAAGATGTTATCAGAACCCCCATCGGTTGATTTTTTAAATACTCTAAAATCAGAATTAGCTGACTTGTATTTAGGCTTTTTCAAGAACCTGCAGGGTTTAATACGAAAACCCGAAAGTATAGTTATTACCTTGCCTTGTTGGCAAACTAAAGATGGTTTAAAAAAGCTCAATATTGTTGACCAAATTGTTAATCTAGGCTATACTATTAAGCAGTTTGAGTCTGTTGATAGCAAAGATTTGATCTATAAAAGACCAAATCAAATTGTAGGTAGACAGATATTAGTTTTGAATAATAAAAAAAGGAATTAAATGTCACATACAAAAGCCGGCGGTTCTAGTAAGAACGGTCGCGATTCACAATCTAAGAGACTAGGTGTAAAGCTATTTGGCGGACAAGAAGTAAAACCCGGCGATATAGTGTTACGTCAACGCGGAACCAAGTACCAACCGGGTGTCGGTGTTGGAGTAGGTAAAGATTTTACTATTTTTGCTACCAAAGCAGGATTTGTAAGCTTCTCTCAAAAACGAAAAGTTGCTTTTACAGGTGCTAAGCAACGTAAAACCGTTGTTAATATAGTTTCTTAGTTATTTTACAAACCACTAACTGAACTTATTTTTTTAGTTTGTTTGTGTGCACTAGTTTTACTACATGCACCAATAAAGTCTTTAAATAATGGATGGGGATGGTTGGGTCGAGATTTAAACTCAGGGTGAAATTGGCTAGCCACAAAAAATACGTGATTAGGTAGCTCAACTACCTCAACTAATTGTTTATCTGGGCTTAATCCGCTAAGTACTAGGCCGGATTTCTCGAATTTATCTCTATAACTATTATTAAACTCGTACCGATGTCGATGTCTCTCTAAGACGCTGGTTTTTCCATACGCTAAATAGGCGTGCGACTTTTTACTTAAAATACATTTATAGTTTCCTAGTCTCATTGTTCCACCTAGCTGTACACCTACTTGACTTGGCATAATATGAATAACCGGGTTTTTTGTGTTGGGATCTATCTCGGCACTGTTAGCATCTTTTATATTTAATACATTTCTAGCAAATTCAATAACTGCTACCTGCATGCCAAGGCAAAGACCTAAATAGGGCAGATTGTTTGTTCGAGCATAATGTGCTGCCAAAATTTTGCCTTCCACTCCTCTGCTACCAAAACCACCTGGCACTACTACCCCATCAATATCTTTTAAGCTACTTTCTATTGATCCTAGATCTTCGGCATTTATCCATTTAATTTTGACACTACGGTTGTGATGCCATCCAGCCGAACGTAGCGCTTCAAAAACACTCATGTAGGTGTCTTCGTGACTCATATATTTTGCAACCACACCAACTACTATTTCTTGTTTTGGTTTATATACACTGTCTACCAAATTAGACCATTCCAATAGATTTGCAGTTTTTTTAGTAAATCCAAGTTTTTTAGTAATATAGTGCCCAATTCCAGTCTCTTCCATCCTTATTGGGACTTCATATACTGTGTGTGCCGTTTCTAGACCAACAATAGCATCCTTTTCTACATCGCAATACAGACTAAGTTTTTCGAGTGCATCGGCTGTAATTGCATGGTCGGTGCGCACAAATAATACGTCTGGTTGTATGCCAGCCTCTCTTAGATCGCGAACACTGTTTTGAGCCGGCTTTGTTTTCACTTCTTTACTAGTTTCTAAATATGGCAAAAATACTAAGTGTGCATATAAAACATTTTCGGCACCTACTCTGTGTTTCATTTGCCTAATAGCCTCAATAAAGGCCATAGCTTCGTAATCACCTACGGTACCCCCAATCTCTACAATATGAATATCGAAACCCTTACCAGCTTCTATGATTCGTCGCTGTATCTCACTGGTAACGTGAGGTATGATTTGAACCGTCTTACCAAGGTATAAACCTTTGCGTTCATTAGTAATTACTTGACTAAATATTTGTCCAGAGATTACCGAGCTAGACTTACTAAGTTCATTATTAATAAATCGTTCGTAATGTCCGAGGTCAAGGTCGGTTTCGGCACCGTCGTGGGTAACAAATACCTCACCGTGCTCGGCAGGGTTTAGGGTGCCAGCATCAGTGTTTAGATATGGGTCGCACTTTTGCATATTTACTAAAAAGCCTCGGGCTTTAAGAATTCTGCCGAGGCTTGCTGCGGTGATGCCCTTACCGAGTCCTGAAACGACCCCACCGGTTACAAATATGTACTTAACTTGTTTTTTTGTTTTGCTTGGCATATATAAATAACTCCCCTCGACTCACTTACGTTTTTTCTATCATACCGCTTATGTGGATATATATGCAATACTTTTTACTTAACGTCATATACAAGCTGTAATAATTTCAGTAAGTTCGATTTAGCCTTGTGTCCGGACTTTATTTTATCAACCACTTCTTATGGAGAGTATCACCTTGCACTTATAAAATCATCAGAATTAAGTTCAGGACTTGTATCGGTCATTATTTCGTAAACCATAGAAACAGTATTTAGCCCATCTTTTGGACCAAACTTATCAACTTTGCGATAATTCATGGTGTCAATATTCCAGCCAAGCTCTTCTTGGGTTTCTTTTCTAAATGCTTGTAAGTACGTTTCACCATGCTCAACATGACCACCCACTCCTATGTCAAAACCGCCTGGTGCAATACGCTTATCTCCGTGTCTTACGGGTATCCAAATTTTACCTGAGCTATTCTTTATAAAACCTTCTACCACTCGAACATATTTTAGACCATTTTTATATATTTTATCGCGGCTAAGAGTGTTAATTACTTTGTCGTCTTCATCTACTAGGTCAAGAATTTCAATATAATTGTTCATATTACTGATTAACCTTTTGAGTAGCCAACTCTAATGCCTTGTTAAGTTGCGGGTCTCGATTGGCGTTATAGTCGTCGCCCGTTAGTTTAACCTCAACATCAGGAGCAATGCCTTCCTTGCTGATATTTACACCCTTTGGGGTGAACCAGTGCGCCACAGTAACCTTTAATGAGTCGCCCTTGCACTCACCTCCGCTCAAACCAAATATACCAGAACTTAGGCAGATTATTTCTTGAACACTACCCTTGCCATAGGTTTTTTCTCCTACAAGTGTAGCTCTGCCGTTATCGTGTAATGCGCCCGCCATAATTTCAGATGCCGAAGCCGAACCACCATTAATAAGCAAAATTACTGGAACATTAGTAAGCTTTCCTCCAGGTATAGCGGTTAGAACCTTATTTTCCGAATGCTTCGATCTCTCTTCTACTACCGTACCATTGCTTAAAAATTCAGAACTAATCTTAACAGCGGCATCAAGATAACCGCCAGGGTTGTCACGAACATCTACAATTATTGCCTTGGCACCCTGGCTAGACAAGCTTTCAGCAGCCTTATCAACATCGGCAACTGTATTGTCTCCGAAGGTGCTAATTTTAATATAACCTATACTGCCTGGTTTTATTTCTGAGCTCACACTTGGTACGGTAATATCGTCTCTAGTAATTGTTATGTCTTTAGAGGAGTTACCGGGTCGTAAAATTGTCAACTTCACATCTGTACCCTTTTGCCCTCGTATTTTGTGCACGGCTTCATCAACGGTCATACTACTAGTATCTTGTCCATCAACAGCAGCTATAATATCGCCCGCTCTTAATCCAGCCTTTTGGGCAGGAGAACCATCTATCGGCGCAATTACGGTGAGTCGATTGTTCTTAATGCCCACCTCAATACCAATACCACTTAATTTACCGCTTAGCTGGTCGCTTAACTCATTGTTTTCTTTTTCGGTCAAGTAAGTGGTGTATGGATCGCCAAGACTAGCTACCATGCCGGTAATAGCACCCTCAGACTGCTTTTCGGCAGAAATATCTCCATCAAATTTTTTGTGCAGTATGTCATTTACTTGCCAAAACTTCGTTAGATCTATGGAGTTTTTTGATTGTAAGCTGGAGCCTATTTGAACTCTAACAATTGAGGCATTCAATAAAAATCCTAAAGCAAAAAACACAACGCCTACAATTATGGTTGGCCAGATTGTTTTGTGTAATTTTTTAGATATTATAGGATTATCCGCATATGATTCTGGATTGTTTTTCATAAACTTTTTTTATGGGTTTTATTAAAAATGTATAAACTGTAGCCCAGCTATCGAAACATCACTAGTTGAGTATGCTCCATCCCAGTTAGCATTATATTGACTAACCCGTACCGTTCCACTATTTACGGCTTCTACGTACATAGCGTGACCATAATAGCCAGCTGTAGAGATGGCAACATCTCCAACTCTAGGACTACCGTCTACAGGTATGCCAGCCGCTCGAGCATTGCCGGGCCATTGAGCTGCATTACCGCGCCCACCCCAGTAGGGCATATGTCGTCCGGTTGAAGCCACTTTCCAGGCGGTATAGCTAACACACTGCCTCTGATACATACCCCAGGGATCAGCTAATGTGTTAGGGAATGGTGCTCCTGCCCAAGGATATCCACCACTACCACCATATCTTACGTTACTAGAAAATGAAGAAATAATTGCCGCCTGCTGACGACGCAACTCAGCTATCTTGGCGTTATCTTGGTTGGCAACCTCACGGTATTTAGCTTCATCACCTTGTGTTCTAGCAAGGAGGCTTTGTTGCTCAGCGCGCTGTGATGCTATTTGATCATAAACTGCTTTTTGCTGAGTAGATAATGCTGTGAGTTGGTCTTTCTTGCTGTCTAGTTCTTTTTTGAGAGCATCAATTTTTTCTAGATTTTCATCTATTTTATTCTTAATAGCCGATAGATATTCTTGTTTAGCAACAAAGTCACTCAAACTACTACTAGAGGCGATAATCTCTATCGGACTAACACTACCTTCTTTGTAAATTAACTTAATATTTTGGCGTAAGATAGATTTTTGTCGATCAAGATCTTTGTTGGCAGCGTCTATTCTGGCTTGAGTTGCAGAAATTTCGGAATTTGTAAGATTAAGCTGAGCTTGAGCAGCATTAATCTGGGCATCTATACCAGAAAGCTTAGCTTTTAGCGTGCCGGCTTCACCGGCTTTTTGATCAGCGGCCGCCTGACTCTGCTGAACCTTTTGCTTAAGAACATTTATCTGGTCGTCAAATTGATCAGCGTGAGTAATTCTAGCTGCAAATATAGAAACTAAAAAAACCACCACAAAAAGTGTTGCCATGATTTTTGTTTTTGCGCTATTTAATTGTGTTAGCATATTTTTTCTGCTGCCCTCCTATAGACATTGCTTATAGTATATCATGCAATACGCTTATGTTCAAGCAATTTTTGTAGATATTAAATCTTTAGATAACGAATCAGAGCAAGCCAGCTAGATACCACACCAATAAATATACCAACAGTGAACATGCCTATTGCTACTAGCCAAAAATGTGCAACAAAATAGTCAAGTGATGGGCCTGCACCGAGTTTTTCTATTAAAAATGGCGTGATTGCTCTTGCGAATGGCACAATTAAAATTAAGGAAATAATGGCTCCAAATATACCGTACAAACTACCTTCTACTAAAAACGGCCCACGTATAAACCACTTGGTAGCTCCCACCAACTTCATAATTTCAACCTCTTCCCTTCTAGTAAAAATAGCCATTCTTATGGTATTAAAAATAATCAAAAGAGCTATCACTAAAAATACAATGCTAAGTATTAAGCCTATCCTACTCACCGAATTGCTAATTTTAATAATATTCTCTACTACACCTCGTCGATTGTCGTCACGATTGTCAAAACTAGTTTCGGTTATTATTTTGGCTTCTTCTAGAGATCTAATTACACCATTAGTATCTGAAATCTTGTCTATATTAACAAGCTTTACCTCGAAACTCGCCGGTAGTGGATTACCAATGCTCTCGGCAGATTTTGCTAATTTTTCACCTTCAGAACTAGAGCTTTGAAGACGCTTGAGAGCATCGGTTTTTGTGACAAAAGTAACCGAATCTACGTTTTCAAGGGTGCTTATTTTGGCTTGTAAGCTCTCTATCTGTTTTTGTGTAGCGTCATCTGATAAAAATATACTCAAATCAATTTTTTCTCTTACTTGTGCAAGTTGGGTGCGTACAAATACAGAAGAGAATGCAAAAAAGGTCATAATAAGAATAGTTACCACCATGATCGCGGTAGCGGCTGTGCTTAGCCATGCATTTCTAAAGATATTCCTAAAGCCAGATCGCCAAATTCGTAAAAAGGTGGTCATAGTGAGTATTTTCCTATTTTAGCGTCTTTTACAATTCTACCGCGATTAATAGTAATAACGCGTTTCTTAAGAGCATCAACAATCTCTTTATTGTGGGTTGTAAGCAGTACTGTGGTCCCAAAACGATTGATTTTTAATAACAACTCGATAATATCCCAAGAGTTTTTGGGGTCTAAATTACCAGTCGGTTCGTCGGCAATTAAAATCTTGGGGTTTCTTACGAGTGCTCTGGCAATAGCCGTGCGTTGTTTTTCACCACCAGATAACTCACTTGGGTATGAGTGCATTTTCTCGCTCAAGCCTACTAGCTGAAGAATTTTGGGCACTGCTCTTTTAATCTCTTTGGTGCTAACCCCAGATACCTCAAGCGCAAATGCAACATTTTCAAAGACAGTCATGTTTGGTAAAAGTTTAAAATCCTGAAATACCACACCTATCCTTCTACGCAAATGAGGAATATTAGCCTTATCGATAGTGTCATAGTCTATACTGCCTACTATAATCTTGCCGCTAGTAGGCATTTCTTCTTTTATTAAAAGACGTATAAGTGTACTTTTGCCGGCCCCTGAGGCACCGACAATAGTAACAAATTCTTTTGGATTAATATGGAGTGAGACACCTGACAACGCAACCGTTTTATTCGGGTACATTACCGAGACTCTATCTAATAGAATCATATACTCCATTGTAGAGCAAAAGCACAATGTGTGCAAAGACTCTACAGACTATTAAGTTTACAAATACTGTGCGAGCTTACTGTATAATGTAGTAATGAAGAATATTATAAAGCAACTTTCTGAGCTCTTAGAGTCGGTTGATATAGCTATTAAGCAACTGAATATTGAGGGTGAAAAAAAACTACTTCAAAACCTAGAAGAGCAAATAAGTGAACCTGGATTTTGGGATGATTCTGAAAAAGCAGAAAAAATAAGTCGTGAAGCAGCAGATCTAAAGAAATACATAGCTGGTTGGTTTGATATTCGTGATGAGCTACAAACCACCTTAGATCTTGCCCTGATGGAGACAAACAATGAAACTGCCAACAAAGAGTTTACTAATGTTGCCAAACTCTTACAGGAACGCACTGCACAAATTCTGATAGCTGTTAAACTAAATGGCGAGTTTGACAAAAACCCAGCAATTCTACAACTTTCTGCTGGTGTTGGTGGTACTGACGCCCAAGATTGGACCGAAATGCTTCAGCAGATGTATATCAAATATGCCTACTCTAATGGTTTAACCGTAGAGATGTTAGAAACCTCTTTCGGCGAAGAAGCTGGTATAAAATCGACAACTTTAAGAATAGCCGGGCCATTTGCCTATGGAAAATTAAAATGTGAAAAAGGAGTGCATCGTTTAGTTCGATTATCTCCATACAATAGTGATAATTTGCGACAAACTTCTTTTGCCCTAGTAGATGTAATTCCCGAAATTGTCAGTGAAAATATTGATATTGACAACAAAGATTTACGTATAGATGTGTACAGGGCTGGTGGGCATGGCGGACAAAGCGTCAACACCACAGACTCGGCTGTTCGTATTACCCACCTACCCACAGGCTTAACGGTAGCTATTCAGAACGAGAGATCTCAACTCAAAAATAAACAGATGGCTTTAAAAGTGCTATATGCCCGTCTTTTAGAACTGACCCGAGAGCAAAAGATTCAAGATATAGCAGACTTGCGTGGTAAGGTAAAATCCGCTGATTGGGGCTCTCAAATTAGGAGTTATGTCCTCCACCCCTATAATAAGGTAAAAGATCACCGTACCGGCTATGAGACAAGCGATACCGCAGGAGTACTAAATGGCGAGATCGAGCCTTTTATTGACGCTTATCTAAACAAAACTCTTAATAAATCTTCTAATTAAATACAAAAAGACCCTCTAAAATATTGAGGGTCTTTTTGGTGAAAGTAGCTTATCTGTTACTCTTGGAGTTATTAACTGCTCCAACAGCCTTCTTGCTCTTTCGGTATGCATAGATACTTGCACTTAATCCGGTCGCACCTACTAGCCCAGCTAATCCAGACTCTACGCCCGTTTGTGGGAGTGAAGTTGAAGTAGGGGTTGCTGGAACTACAGGCGGAGGAGTTACTGGAGGAACTACTGGTTTACAACGTGGGTCACCAACCGGTATTCCAGGTAAACATTCCGCAGGTGGTGGTGGAGGAGGAGTTACTACCTTTGCATCATCGCAAGTGTCGTAAGGAATTTCCGTAGATCTTGCACAGGCAACATTTGTGAGTGTGCCGGTACTATTCTCTTTTACCTTTACCTGGTAAAGTACGTATCCGTTGATGCCAGCAGCATAATTACCTACTGCTACACCTCCGGTCGTAAACAATGCATTATCAGGAATAGTGTGTCCATCTGGGGCACTGGCGTTGTAAAGCTTTACAGTTCCTGGTAACAATTCAAACTGTGAAGGCAAACGATCGGTTATTACGACATTGTTAAGTGTTGAAGTACCTTCGTTTTTAAAGTCGACCTTAAAGTAAAGTCTGTCACCTGGCTTAGCTTCTACTTGCTGCTGATAGGATTGTTTCGGAAAAGCCACTGATTTTTCGATCTTAAGTGGTACTTTTTCTACTTTTACCTTTATGATTACGAGCATGTCGTGATCAAAGCAACCTGGTAGGTTCCCGTCAGGAGCGTTTTCGCCAATTAGTGCACCAGAAGTAACTATAGAGTCACTAAGGGGCATACTGGTACGAGCGTGGGTATCGGCATAGGCCGAACCAGCTACGTAACTTAGTTTGTATGGTGTGCCATCGGAGCTTACAAAGTTGGTGGTGTCAAAAACACTACCTGGCTGTGCATTGCTAGCCGATATTTCACTAACTGCATTCATTCTTGTACCAACTCCGGTTGGTAGGCTGATTTTTACTTTTGTATTTCTAGCAATCCCACGATAGTTATGGGCTGCGTCGTTTAGTATTGGGTTGGCGTTATTGTGTACGTACGTACGCAATTTAATTTCTTGGCCTGGTGTAACGGTAATAGGGTCTGAAAATCCACCCGGGGTGTTATTCCATACCTTACCGTCAAAGAATGCCATTTCTTGGCCATATACTGGGGTGTTATAAAACGAGTTGAAGGTTACGTGGTCAAACCCAGTTGTAAGTGGGCCAGTCCAGGCAACTGTCGGTCGGTTTGGATACCATCCAGCAATTGTGGCAATAGGCACGATAATAGCTACTGCTGCAGCCACGGCACCTAATGCGATCTTAGTTGAAAGCTTCATAGTTTACTCCTTAAAAGTGATTAAACTTTAGTTTGATTAGATTAAATAATGAAGCTGGCACAAAATGAATGTTATTTGTAATGCATTGCAATAGTGCAAAATATCAAGGGGCATTGCGTTCTGTAAAGTATAATATCACAACATTATTCTTATGTCAATGCTTTATTATAGTTTTTTCTTGATGTACCGAAAGTACAATTATTTACTTTTCAGTACAAAGTATAATTACTTTATAACTGCTTATGCTTGTTGTCAATACTTTAGATAATAAAAGTAAATGCCCCTCTACTTTTCTCTGTTGAGATAGTAGAGGGGCATGAAATTTAAACCCTAACTAGACTAGTCTCCACCGGTTTGTGGAGACGGGATCGTAGCGGGCGGATTGTAGATAGTCGACGGTACAGTATATACCGGCGGAGGTGCGGTAGTTGACGGCGGCTGAGTAGTCGCTGTCGGCTGTTGCGTAACGGGTACATCTGGTGTGCCAGGTCCCGTATTCCCATTGGGGTCTGGCCCGTTGTGAATACTACCACTTGGATCCTCACAGTACGACGTGAAAGGGCACGGCGGTGGAGGTGGCGGTGGCGGTGGAGGTGGCGGTGGCGGTGGCGGTGGAGGTGGCGGTGGCGGTGGAGGTGGCGGTGGTGGCGGTGGTGGCGGTGGTCTGTGAGGCGGAGTTCCGGGCGGGTTAATGCTCGGAGTATGCCCCGGAGGTGCCGGCCGCAAAGTGATTGTGGGGAAGTACTGGCGTACAGGTTGGAACCCGCAATCCAGTTTAAACACAATCGTTGATCCATTTGCACAGTCAAACTCCAGCGTGGCAAACCTAGGCCTACTGGGGCTCGCCTGGAATAGCGTAGGCATAACCTGAGAGTTAGCGCCTCGACGCATACCCAAAGTCATGTATGAATCACTACGCTCACCAAACCTAGCTGTGCAGTTATCTAGAATCGAGCGCGTGTAGGCGATCGAGTCATTCCAAGCTGCCCTATCGCGCAGGATGTTTTGTGCTCGGTTATAAAGCGCATTGGCATCTAGCCAACTGTTGCTAACGTGTGCTTCGGTCACCACTGCAAGCAGTGGGTCGCAGCTCATACGATAGAACAGTTCTCTAACAGTTGCGTTCAGATGACTACCTCGGGCATCTTGCCCAAAGAAATCATCGTGAGCTGCAAGGTAGGCAAAAAATATTGCCTCTCCACCCTCACAGACATCTGCGTTTGGCGCAGATGCAGTCGTGGTATCAGAACTAGTTCCTGGCTCGTTGCCAGTAACAGCTCCAGCAATATTCGGTATCTTAACCGCTGCACCAACTACCAAAAAGGCTAGTAGCAGTGCAAGTACAATATACCAAGGTGTATTGCGATTCTCATTACTCAAGGTGCTCCTCCTCTCAAGAGGATGGTTGTTGAGACCGATTCTTCGAACTCAGTTTTGTTTGCACGTGCTATTTTAACACATACAAACAATTCTAAGTTAGAAGTGTATTTCTGGGAGACAAATTATCTCCCAGAAATACACTAAAAAGATCTATAGGCTACAGCCTAATTCTTTCCTGCAAAACTACAGCAGGCATTTGCTCGGTGGGAAATTCGCCTACATCCCATACGAGAGTACTTTGCCTATCACCAGTCGTGATAGGTCTGTTAGCTGTGCGAGCGACTGCCTTGCGGCGCCTCCGACGCATTAGGTTGCCACCAATAATTCTGCCTAGAACAGCGCCGATTAGTGCCATTACAACAACATCTCGCCACTTAGCAAATTCTGACCAGCTCATGTCGTAGTAGGAGTTTAGTGCATATACACCACCAACACCTACGAGTGCGCCGAGAATTAGCCCTAGTACTACCCAGCCAAGTAGTTCGAGCTTGTTGGGACGCCAGTCAACCATTTGACCAACATTATCTACTTGATTACGAACATTGGCGACGTCGGTACGCACTTGGGTAACTGCAGTAACTGTGTCGCGGTTGAAAGCATCTTGCAAGGCAAAACGCTGTGCAGTATCACGCCGGAGATTACTAGTTCTGGTATCTACACCAGAAAGTCTCTGACGAAGCTTTTCAAATTCACTATCGTACTCACCAAACCGGGCATCGTGACCGGCAATCTGTGCCCTTGTGCGCCTATCCGGCATGTTATTTCCTTCCTTTTTCAGGTACGGTTTCTAAGAGTGAGTTTATCACACTCAGATTTCCAAATCTGAAATAATTTGCTCTTGCCCTAGAAGAACACCAGGGCAAAAGCATTGTCGCTAGAAACTAGACAAAACTAGCAGCGTACTTCTCTTCTAGATAATCGAGAAATTCATCAGGCCAAGCCGATCGCTTGGTCTCAAAGAAGAATCTACTGAATAGCTCGTGGTAGTCAAGAGCCGCCACAGAAGACCCAATAATACCTATTAGGACCGCCTCGGCAGATTCTTCATCGGCAGTTGGCAAATAGACAACCCCAAGCGAATTCGGCGGTTGCAAGTCCACCACAAGATCTTCGCCTAACTCATCGTCGCTGTTCTCAATAGGTTCTAGAGAAACTACTAGGTCGTCTTCGGCTGGAGGTAATTCAACAACTAAATCAGGTGTCGAATTTATGTCTTCTTCTTCGGAATCCTCAGGTGAAAATACCGATGCACCTAGGGGCACTTCATCTACTTCATCTACCACAACGTCTTCTGCTAAGGCCAGACTATTTTTATCTTGCGAGGGCTGTTGAACAGTTGGTAGTCTAAAGTACAAGTCTGCAACTGTCTTGCCACGCAATAATGCACCGGCTGCGCCACCAAGCGAGGCCTCTAGCTTGCGCTCGAGCTCATCATTACCCTCCACCTTCTCGAGAATATCCATGTATTCTGGGTGGTGTCGCAAGAGTTCCTTAATAAGCGGATGTACCGATACTTCAAGATCGTTCTGTTCGTGAGCCAACTCTTCAGCCATTTGCAGAGCCAGATCGTCGTCCATATCGGCTACTACCACCACAAAAGTATCAAAATCATAAATCAAGTATGATTCCAAAACATCTGTAGTAGTAACTTCTTGTACTCCATCGTCGACTAAGTCTGAGTCTTCTACACTCAGAGAATCTAAATCAACTGCATCGTCTTCTTCTAGATCGTCATAGTTATAATTCGATTCATCATCGAAAAATCCCACAACCTTCTCTGCCTCAGCTTGTTCAGCTTGGTCACGAAGTACACCTAGCCAAGCATCGAGAAGTTTTATATTCTCAATTACTCTACTACGACTAACGATGTCTGAGGCATCGTTCTTGCCTCTATCATCAAGAAGTACCACGTCGTCGAGTGTGATATCGCTTAGTCCTTCAATAGACGCCAGCTCTTGCCTTACGTCCTCAGCACTGTATTGCTTACCCATTTGTTCAACTTTCTTCTAGCGAATTTGAAATTGCTACAACCCAAATGCAATAAAACTCCAAAGGGCCTGTCGTCTTAGAGCATACTACAATAGCCTATATTTGTCAATAATAAATGACCTTAACAGTATTAAGTTATTGAAGCAATGTTACTAAACTTTAGTCAGTAGGGGGCGTAGTAAGCGCTTTAGCTTCTATTTCGTCTTTTATAGCCGTGCGGTTATTCTCTAGACTGTCAAGCATTTTTAGCTGAATGTCTGCTGCCCACTTATCGTAGTTGGGTATTTTACCTTTTATAAAAGCTTCTATTTCATCGTCTTTTTGTGCATCTATAAGCGCACTAAGAGTCTGCAGGTCGTTATCGTCTAGTTGCTCAGAGATCTTTCTAATTATTCTTTGTTGTGCGTTATTGGCAAAAAGTGCTAATTGGGCATCTTGCTGGTCTTTGGGGAGTTTATCTATACCTAGTTTTTGAATTATTTGTTCTCTAGTTAACATATTCTTAAGCCTTAGTGGTGTTAGTTGGTTCTAATTCTTCATCGTATCTGGGCGGTAATGGCGGTGGAGCTAACAGGTCGTCATCAATAATGTCGTTGTTATTAGATACTTCTTTAGAATCTGAATCTATAACCTCTTTTTTTAACTTACCAAATTCCTGTTGAACAATAGCATCTAGCTCGGGAAACTGACTTAGTCGGTACTTATCTATCTCTGCCTCATCACCTATCTCAATCAATGAATTGAATTTAGACAATTGAGCTTCATTCATCTTACTTAGCAAAACATAATTTACTCGAACATCGAGAGCTTCCAAAAAACCATTGGCAAAATTCGTCTGTTCCTCGGCACTTAGGTTGGGTTGGCCTATGTCTATAAAAAATTGTTTATCAAGTTTTGGTTTCATAGTTTATAGTCTCCTTTAAGCCGCCAAACCTGGTAGGTAAGAATTTAAGTAAGTAGGTATTTTTAGTTGCGCAGCATTTGTGAGGTGGTCAAATACTGATGCTTGTTCTGGACCAATTGCCTGAACTTGTTCGGGAGTAAGTAGCGATGTCCAGTGCTCTCTTGAAGTAGCCAGTTGCTGAGGTGAAAGTTCTGTAAACAATCCGCTGTTTGGTCTAAGGCTGCCGTCTGCTGCACGTTCATTAACCGAAGCCACTCTTCGAACATGTGAACCTGGGTCGCCAGGATCTCCTGGAGGTAAGTGGGTAAGTCCCCAAGCCATCATGGCGCCTGCTGTTACCCCACCAGCAACAGCTGCCTGTCTTTTACCTCGGCGTACCCGTCTGGTTCGCTCTACTCTTGCACCAGTTTGAGCTTCAATGTCTCCTGGCTGGGCAAATCTCTGTGTCTCAGCCATAGCGGCATCGGCCTTGGCTTGAGTTCGTCCACGCCAAGCGCTATAGATACCCGAGCCCGTTAATGCAGCTCTAGCGGTAATAACTGCGGCAGTTACTGGCAACAAGCCCGCAGCGGCCGAAGCAGCGCCGACTGCTACTAACCCTACACCCATCCACATCCTAGCTTTTGGATGTTCTCTGAAGTATTTATTTACCTTGGTAAGTAATGGATGGCGCTGTTCGCGTTCTTCGGTCATGTATTGGTCTACCAAGCCGTCTATCTCGCTACAAGCAATGTTAATCTCTGCATTTAATCCTGCTTCTAATTCTTGTACTCTTGCTTCACGTTCAGTAACCCATTCAGCCAATCTTTGTTGGTATTCTTGTTGTTCAGTAATTTTATCCTCTAAGTCAGCTGGACGATTGGCTTCTGGTAAGCTTCTAAACGCCAAGAGTTGTTGAAGTCGGTTTTCAGACCACTGCTGATACTCGGCTGACAATGCCAAGCCTTCACGGCTATTATTTAGTTCAATGCCTTCGGGACTATATTGAGCCATTGCAATTGCCCAAGCTTCGTAGGCTGCATTTAGCTCCTGTTGAGTTCTATCTAGTTCAGCCTGGTTGGTTTTACCTGAAAAAATTCTTTCACTATTTACGTTGGCGCGAGCAAATTCTCTTGCGGCAGCTTGAAGACGACGAGTAGCTAATTCGCGCTCTACGGCAGCCCTCTCGTGGTCGGTATCTCTAGGATCTTCGGGGTAAGGCAATGGCTCGGCTGGAGGCAAATCTACTCTACCACCATCACCACCGCCTGGGTCTCCTGGGCCAGGCACGATAGGATCGGGCAATATTTGTGCAGGTGGAACTTGGTGGTCTGGATCATCCTCGCCAGTATTACCAACATTATTAACGTTAGTGTTGGTATTATTATTATTGATATTTACATGTATATCGGGGTCATCATCTCGAGGTTCTGGTTGCTCGCTATTTGGGGGTGTACCTGTATTCACCCAGTCTGGAATTTCTATAGGGTCGTCCTCACCAGGTTCGCCAGGGATTGGTATTGGTTCTGGTGGGTCAGCTATCGGATCTGGCGTAGGTTCAACCCCTGGCTCTCCATTAGCATATTTGCTGCCTTTATAGGGTGTTAGTTCTATTGGTACGTCTAGCGGAGAATCGCCTGCCGGAGCTTCTAGTTTATCTGATTTTTCTAATGCACGTCTTTCATAAGTACCAATTCTACCCGCTTCTTTCAATAATGCCTGAGCGTCCTCTGTTCGACCTTCTTCGAGTGCAACTGTTGCCAGCTCGCTGGCTCTGTCTCGGGCAGCTCGAAGTTGTGAGTAAGAAGCTTTAATTGGCTCGGCTTTGTCTTGGTGTGCAACTTCTTCAGAAACACGTACAAATTCTAATGCTTTGTCGGCGTGTTCCTCTGACGGCACCCCACTCCATACAGTAATTTCGCCAATCTCTTTTTGTAATCTATCACGCTCGGCTACTTTTTCAGTTAATCTTTCTGACGACTTTGTTGCCTCCTTGGCTTCTTGATTATCACGTCCTTCTTGAGCCAGGGCGCCATATTGTAGCTTAAGAGCGTCCTCCAGATCTTTATCGCCAGATTCCTGGGCGGCTTCTATTCTTTTACTCAACTCTTCCTTTTGTTGCCGTATTACTAGTGCTTTGTGGCTTAATTCTCCTGAAGTCTCAGGCTTAACCTCGGCAGCCCTTGCATGCCTCTCGGCAGCAGTAACCTGGGCATCTACCTTAGCAATTTCTGCTTCGGCCTTAATATCTTCTGCGCTTGTGTCTGTCGTCTCGGCTGTGGCTCGAGCGTTTCTTTCATCTCTAATCGCTCTTAGATCGTGGACAGTAGCTTGTTGTTCTGCAGATGGGGCATTACTAGAAGCTGGCTCTGAAGTTGGTTGGGTCTCTGGCATGATTTCCCTTTATTTTTTATATTAACCAATAAGTGGTTAAAAAGTTATGCTTACTACTATAGTATAAATTTATAGAAACCAAGTCAAGCATGTATATAGTGAAAAATACAACTCTAGTCAATAGCTATTAACTGCACGCCAAAAACTAAAGTAGTATTAGTATGAATATTGGGTGGATAACCCTTTTTAAAATAAGTAAGGTCTTCGGGTGTAGTTAATTATATAGGTGCAATAATATGATGGTAAAATTCTATTTTCTTTTTTTCTTTTTTCTTTTAGTTTTGCGCATTGGCTTGAGATTGACCGACTTTTTGGCCTCGACTTTCTTTGTAATATTACTAGTAGTTTTTTTAGTCTTAACGTCTTCTTCGGCACCAATAAACTGGGCTCTTTTTGCTCCCTCAGTAATCTCGGTAGTTGGGGCCTCGATTGCTTCTTGGGGTACAAGCTGCACCTTAAATATCGTTCCGGCTATCTCGGCAGCCATGCCACGTTGTAATGATTGAAATAACCTAAACGCTTCTGATTTATATTCTACCAGCGGGTCACGTTGACCATAACCACGCAAACCAATGCCGTCACGCAGATAATCCATAGTCTCTAGGTGTTGTAACCACGCCGAATCTACCACTTTTAGGGCAACTAGTTTGTCTATAAGTTGCATTGTTTCTTCGCCAAATTCTTTTTCGCGCTTAGTGTACTCTTTGGTGGCTATAGAGGTAAGATCTTTTTCAATATCTGCTGGAAGCTTAGATTTAATATTACTCGACCACTTAGCTGGTAAGGGAGTAATGGTGTTGGCAATTTTTTCAACAGCTTTAAGATCTACCATGCCGGTACTTGTATTGGTTTGGGCGGTAACAATTGCCGAGAACTCTTCACTTAATATTTTTAATACATGATCTTTTAGTTTCGCCGATCCTAGGAAGTTTCGACGCATCTTATATATAATTTCACGTTGTGAATTCATTACATCATCGTACTCAACTAAATGCTTGCGAATATCGAAATTGTGTCCTTCTACTCTCTTTTGGGCAGTTTCGAGCGATTTTGATATCATTTTATTTTCTATAGGCATGTCGTCGGGTACGTTCAGGGTACTCATTAGCGTTGCAATTCTGTCGCCACCAAAAACTCTCATTAAATCATCTTCTACGCTTACGTAAAATTGACTAGAGCCTGGATCACCTTGACGACCAGCTCTACCCCTAAGTTGATTATCTATACGTCTAGATTCGTGTCTTTCGGTACCCAATACATGTAAGCCACCAAGTTCTGTTACACCTTCACCAAGCATAATATCGGTACCACGACCCGCAATATTAGTAGCTAGAGTTACTGCTCCCTTTTGGCCAGCTCCAGCTACAATCTCGGCTTCAGTCTCATTGTTCTTTGCATTTAGTGTGTAGTGAGGTACGCCAGCTTTTTTAAGCATTTGGCTCAAGAGTTCATTTTTTTCTATACTAACAGTGCCTATAAGAACTGGTTGACCCAAACCGTGTCTTTCGGCAACATCAGCAACTACCGCATTATATTTAGCTATCTCTGATCGGTAAATTCTGTCGGGTAAATCCTTTCTAATCATTGGCTTGTGAGTAGGGATTTGAGTAACTTCTAGTTTGTAAATTTTAGCAAACTCTTCAGCTTCGGTTAGGGCGGTACCAGTCATGCCAGCAAGTTTATCGTATAGACGAAATAGATTTTGAAATGTAATAGTTGCTAAAGTTTGACTCTCGGCTTGTATTTGAACACCTTCTTTGGCTTCAATAGCCTGGTGTAGACCCTCACTATATCTACGCCCATGTAACATACGGCCCGTAAATTCATCTACAATTATTATCTCGTTGTCTGGGCTAACTACGTAGTCGCGATCTTTTAAAAATAGTGCCTCAGCTTTTAGTGCGGCTTCCACATGATGAACATCTTCAATACGACCCGCCTCATAAATATTCTCTACTCCCAAAGCTTTCTCAACTTTTTTTATACCCGCCTCTGTAAGAGTAACGGCTTTTTGTTTTTCGTCGGTTTCGTAGTCACTTTCTGCTGTTAGAGTTTTGGCTATTTTGGCGAATGTATAATATCTGTCGGTACTTTTACCAGCCGATTGGCTAATAATCAGAGGTGTACGGGCTTCATCTATTAAAATTGAGTCTACCTCGTCGACAATTGCAAAATTAAGACCACGTTGCACCATTTGGTTAAGATCTTGAACCATATTGTCGCGCAAGTAATCAAACCCAAATTCGTTGTTTGTACCATAGGTAATGTCGGCTTTGTAGGCTTCGACCCGCTCCACTGGTCGCAAATGCGAAAGTCTTTCGTCTTGATGTGAGTCGTCGGTGTGATCTGGGTCATATATGAATGCTTGTTGATTGGTAATTACACCAGTTGAGAATCCTAAAAAGTGGTAGAGTTGACCCATCCAACCAGCGTGTAGCTTAGCTAAATAATCATTAACCGTAATAAGATGTGCGCCTTTACCAGTAAGAGCATTTAAATACAGTGGCGCTGTGGCCACCAAGGTTTTACCTTCACCCGTACGCATTTCGGCAATCGAACCCTCGTGAAGCACAATACCACCAATTAACTGCACATCATAATGTCGTTGTCCTAGTACTCGTCTGCTCGATTCACGAACAACTGCAAACACTTCTTCTAGTAATTCATCTAAAGACTCATTTTTTTCTAGACGTTTTTTAAACTCTTCGGTTTTAGCCTTTAATTGTTTGTCGTTAAGTTTTTTTATTTTGGGCTCAAGGGCATTAATACGTTCTACGCGAGAACGAGATTTTTTTACCTCGCGGGCATTTGGGTCACCAAAAATTTTCGAAATTAAAGACATTGCTCTCCTTTGTAGAACTTATCAGATTATTATACCAGATTGTAGCTTATTTTCGCCTTAGCCTGCCCATCATTTCTTTTACTCTAAATCTTTTTGGGGCATTCTTGTCTTTGTACCGTTTTATCTGCAGCTTAAGTTTTTGCTCTACTATATCAATCGCTGAGTGCGGGTTGATAGTTGCAGTTTCGGCGACCATGTCTGGGCCCGGTACCTCAAGTATAGCCTTTACTTTGTACCTATTATCTTCCTTACCACTAGGATCTCTAAATATTTCCACCGACATACCCTTAGCCTTGTGTTTACGAGGTAGGTACCTATCTAGTTTTCCAAGCTTACTGTTGACATATTTCTTGAGCTCTTTATCAATGATGTATTTTCTGCCACTTAGTTGAATTTGTATCATACCTACCTCCGATTACCTAACTCTATTATAACACCTCGCCACCATAGTATTTTTGTAGAGCTTGAGGTATTTTTACAGTGCCGTCTTCTTGTTGAAAATTTTCTAAAATCGCTATAGGCATACGACTACTTACAACTGCTGTACCATTAAGAGTATGTACAAAATCTAAATCACCACTTTCAGTACGATATCTAATGTTTAAGTTCCTAGATTGATAGTCGGTACAGTTACTGCAGCTGGTGAGTTCGTGGTAAGCATTGTCGGCCGGGCTATAATACTCAATGTCGTATTTTTCGTATGCTGGCGCACTCAAATCTCCAGCCGCAATTCGGACTAATCTGTAAGGAATATTTAAATCCTGACAAATCTGTTCCTCAATAGTAATAATCTTATCTAGTAGTTCAGCACTCTGCTCTGGTTTGCAAAAAACGTACATCTCTAGTTTTTCAAACTGGTGCGTTCGGTAAAGACCTTTACTAAATTTTCCATATGCTCCAGCTTCCAGACGGTAACTTGGGCTGAGACCGGCATATAGTAAGGGTTTTTGCAGTTCTAGTATTTCGCTGGCGTGATAACCCGTAAGTGGGATTTCTGAGGTAGCTATCATTACTAATTTTTGGTCGCCATCGATATAATTTTGGTTTTCTTCGCCGCGTGGCATATAGCCGGTGCCTGCCGCAATATCGTAATTTACCATGTGTGGAACAGACATCAACTGAAAACCTTCAGCACGTACAATATCTTGTGCAAACAGCTCAATGGCCTGCCATAAGCGCACCATTTTGTCTTTTAAAAAATAGAACTTGTTTCCGGCTACTTTTGCACCGGCCTCAAAATTAATTAAATCGTGAATATCATTTAGCTCCAGGTGGTCTTTTGCCTTGAAGCTCAGAGAGGTTTCTCCCCATTTCTTTTCTACCCTGTTATTACTTTCGTCACCATCTGGAGTGTTGTCGGCTATTAGATTCGGAATCTGGCTAAAAATATTTTGAAAGTCATTTGTTAATTTTTCAAGCTCAGTATTGTACTTTTCATAATCTTTTTTAGTGGATTTTAGCTGTTTTAATTGTGTATCTGTTGGTTTACCTTCAATTTTTAGCTCTGAACGAAGCTGTTCTACTTTTCTTAAACCATCCAACCGTTTTTGATCTAGTGCTAGTAAAGCGTCTAGGTCGATCTTCAACCCACGTCTATTGATGCTTGATTTGTATAAATCGGGTTTTTCTCGAAGTTTTTTTAAATCTACCATTATTTGTCCTCAACTATAAATTCTTTTGGGTCTACCGCCTCTGGTCTGAGAGTAGGAAACAAAATAACATCTTTTATAGATGGTTGATCGCATAAAAAAGATACGAATCTATCTATACCCATCCCCCAGCCTGCCGTTGGTGGCATGCCAATTTCTAGCGCCCTAATATAGTCGTAGTCGACAGGATGCGCTTCTTCACTCTCGCCTTTATCTAATACGGTTTGTTCGGCTTGCATTCTTTCAAGTTGATCGAGTGGGTCATTAAGCTCATTGTAAGCTTTAATTAACTCAAAACCAGAGCAGACCAACTGCATACTGGCAATATTGTTAGTATTTTCCTCTTTGCGCTTGGCTAAAGGTATCATTTCGGCTGGATAATCTGTTAAAAACAGTGGTTGAACAATATTTATTCTACAAGTTGCTTTATAAAACTCATCAATTAAATCTTTTTTAGGTGGGTTGTTGCTTATATCTATTTTTAAATTGCGCGACTTAATCTCATCTATAAGCTCATCTCTAGATATACTATCAATATCAACTTTGGTTTCACGCTTTATAAGATCGCGTAATGTAATGCGTTCGTAGGGTGGTGTGAAGTCTAGCTCGTTACCTTGATAGGATATCTTTAGTTGGCCATGTGTAGCCATGAGTACTGTACTAATCATATCTTCGGTAAATACCATTAAATCTTGGTAATTAGCATATGCCCAGTAGAACTCTAACATAGTAAATTCAGGGTTGTGTGAGCGGTCAATGCCCTCATTACGAAAATCCCTGGCAAACTCAAACACACGTTCAAAACCAGCAATGACAGCTCTTTTAAGGTATAGTTCATTACTTATGCGCAGATAAAGATCAGACTCTAGTTTGTGATGATAGGTTGTAAATGGTCGTGCACTTGCACCGCCATAGAGAGGCTGAAGTACAGGTGTTTCTATTTCAATAAAACCACGATCAATCATAAACTGACGTAATGTTTCGGTTACTTTCGAGCGCAACTCAATGTGTTTTTTTACTTCTGGGTTGATATGTAGGTCTATATATCTTTGCCGATAACGCTTTTCTACATCTTTAAAACCATCATGTATATCGGGCAGTGGACGCAAGCTCTTTGTTAGTAGAGTGAGCGCTGTAGTAAATATACTTATTTCACCCCTCTGTGTTTTGTTTAGAGTGCCGTCTATTTGAACAAAATCACCAGTATCGAGTAGTCGCAATTGTTTAAAATCTAATTGGTTTAGAGTATTATCGGCGTTAAATGTTTTTTTATTTATTACTGATTGAATTTTGCCAGACTCGTCGGCTACGTCAATAAAACACATGCCCCCCATAAGACGTATACTACTAATACGCCCAACAGAGCTTACACTGCTACCTTCTTTAGTTGTAAAATCCTCTACCAGAGTCTTGTTTGTGTCACTCCTATCACCTATTTGTGGGTAGGGGTTAATACCTGCCGAGCGTAGCTCAGTAAGTTTTCTTAATCTTTCATCTCTAAGTTCTTTTATATTTGCCATTATTTTATCATTATACTTTTTTATATCTTAGAATACAAAACAAAAAACACTTGTCGACTCCTAGCCATACAACAAGTGCTTATTTGTATAATATAGTAATTGTTATGCTACTTTTGTAATCTTGTAGGTTATTGAGCCGGCTGGCACTTCTACACTAGCCTTATCGCCAACTTTTTTGCCAAGCAGAGCCTTACCAATAGGTGACTCGTCAGAAATTTTACCGTTTTCTGGATCTGCCTCAGTAGAGCCGACGATGTGAAATACTTGCTTGCCATCATCTAGAGTTACGTGCACCTGAGAACCAACCGACACCTTGTCGCCATCACTTTTTTTAATTGGCTTAGCGTGTTTTAAAATATTCTCAATTTCGCTAATTCTGCCTTCTACAAAAGCTTGGCGCTCTTTGGCGTCGTCCCAGCTTGAGTTTTCAGAAAGATCGCCAAATTCTTTGGCTTCTTTAAGAGCTTTTGCTACTTCTTTTCGTTTGTTTTTTACCAGATCTTCTAGCTCGGCTTTTAGATCTTTAACACCTTCAGTAGTGAGGTAAAAATCTTGGTGTGTCATATGACTAATTAACTCCTTACTTGATAACAAACAGTGTAAAGCTTAACTTTCTAAGAAAAATGACCCTCTACTTGTAAATGGCAAGTGAACAGGTCGATTTATATCAGAACTTAAGCTCTGTTGCTCAATGTATTTTCTCAAATTGCTCTACCAATGTCAAGGCCACTATGGACTATTTAGATAAACAAATACATGAAAATAACTATAAATTAACCTCTTGGCGCACTAAAGTACCACTTTAGAATATTGTTGGCTGCTGGTACTGCAAACTCCGCACCTTCGCCAGAATTTTCAACTAAAACCACCAGTGTAATTTTAGGCGCATCAGCAGGTGCGTAGGCAGTAAACCAGGCATGTGGCTTGGTGGTAGGGTTTTTGCCATCAAAGCCTTGCGAGCTGGTTTCTGCAGTACCCGTCTTACCCGCTACCTTTACCCCAACTTCTTGCTTGATCTTACAACAGGCCGTACCTGATTCTACTACCCCTTCCATACCTTGTTGTATTAACTTTATATTAGCAGGGGAAGCAATGTTTTGTACTACTACTTCTGGATCGATAGTACGCACTACCGTTCCGGCTTCAGACTTAATTTGAGATGCAAAGCGTGGCTTATATAGTGTGCCACCATTAGCAATGGCGCCAGTAGCCATTGCTAATTGCAATGGTGTAGCCCGCATATCGCCCTGACCAATAGAAATATTGTAAGTATCTCCAACCGACCAAGGCTCAGATGAGTACTTTTTCTTATTATCAGGAGTAGGTACAAATCCTGCCGATTCATCACCAATATCTGCGCCAGTTACTCGACCAAAGCCAAACTTCTTATACCAATCAGTTAATTTTGTTGGACCTATACCTTTAACTCCCTCAAAACCGCCACCTACAACATAGAAAAATATGTCTGAACTCCAGGTAATAGCCCGAAGCACATTTACAGTTCCGAGACCCTCTGGTTTCCACCCCTTGTAGGTGTAAACAATTGATGGGTTGTACTGGTTGGGAACATCAATTTTACCTTTGTCTTGTACAGTAGTAGCCGTTGAATTTATCACCCCTTCTTGTAAACCAGCGGTGGCGATAAAGGGCTTCACCGTTGAACCTATTGGATACCCACCGGAGCTCACCCTATTAAATAGAGGTTTGCCTGGATCATTAAGTAGGTTGTCGTATTGGGACTGCGTAATGCCGGCTGCAAATAAGTTACCATCATAGCTGGGGTAGTTTACCGCCCCCAATACTTGACCATTTCTGGGGTCAATGGCGATTGCTGCGCCTGCTTTGCTGCCAGACGATTCTACGGCCGACTTAACAGATTGAGCCATAACGTCTTCAAGAGCCTTATCAATACTTAGTACAAGACTATTACCCGCAATAGGCTCACTTCTTGCCAACGCTCTAACCTGTAAACCAGTAGCATCTACCTCGGTTTGTTCCTTGCCATACTTACCACGTAAATCAGATTCATAGGCTTTTTCTAAACCAGTCTTGCCAATTAAATCAATTGGGCGATAATTGGGGTTTTGCTTGAACTCCTCGGCCGAGATACGACCTATGTAGCCCAAGAATGGCGCCAAGCTACCACCATCTAAATATTCTCTGGTGGGGTTTACATCTACACCAAATCCATCTAGGTCTGTGTGATGCTCTTCTATATTTAAAGCCTGATCTCTGGTGATGTTTTCTACCATCACAATCGGCAAACTATAGTTAGAACCCTTTGATTCCGCAGTTTTCTGAATATCTGTAGCTGATTTCTGTGTAAGGTCGGCAATCATCTGGTAACCAGCGAGTCTCTTATTGGGTTCTAGCGGTAGCTGATTGGGGGTGACCACTAGATCGAATCGTGCATTGTTTCTAGCCAAAACAACGCCATTGCGATCGTATATTGCGCCACGCGGTGCGGCTATAGCAGTTGTTCTTACGCGATTACCGCTAGCCAGCAAGCTATGTTCTTGTCCTGTTATTATCTGTAAATACATCAATCTTCCAAGTAACACCGTTGCAAGCACTGCCGAAAGGACTGCCATTACATAAAAAATAGGTGAATGTAATGGTTCTTCTAATTGAATTTGTTCTGTACTGCCAGATAAAATTGCCGCCGACCAGTCTTCGGCTTCGCGCATACGGCGTTCTTTTTTCGAAAACTTATACCCGTATGCTCGATCATAAAAATCACCAAAGATATTCATGTATACCGCCTCAGTATTTTAAGTTTGGTTTTTTGAAAAGAAAACCTTAGTTGGTCTATGTAGCCAAAAAGATAGTAGAGTACTACTACCCACGCCAAGCTAAAGACAATTTGTAGTAATACTCTAGTAATATTTGTACCAATTTCAAAAATATGATCGACAGAAAATATTCCTACAAACTGCAAAAAGTTGTATAGCAAAGTAATTAGACCACTAAGTAGTAATATAGTCGTTAAGCTTTTTTCGCGCTGGCCAAAGCGCATTACAAGTTTGCAAAAAAGAGCTACGAATAAGTAAAACATAATGTTATACCCAAAACCAATACCGCTCGAAACGTCTATTAAAACCCCAGAGGCAAGCGCAAGATACAAAACTTGCTCGGTAGATACAAAGTTGGCCAATACAACAATTGCCAACAAACTAAGTGGAGCAGCAAATATTCCAGCACCAAAGCTTTGGCCAATACTTACTTGTAGCGCTACAATTACCAAAACTATCAACCAAATTACAACCAATTTCATTGACGTAACCCCACCACTATAAATACCAGCTCAAGAGAGTTTAGATCTACCAAAGGCTTGAGGGTAGCAGATTGAAAGATGGCATTATCTGCTCTTGTAATGGAGTCGATAGTACCTATTAATATACCTTGTGGCACCAGCCCAGACCCAGTGGTTACTACTTGCTCGGTCTGACTAATGGTCTCACTTTGAGCAACTTTTTCAAAAACATATCCCTGACCTATCTGTCCACGCACAATACCCTGGGCTCTGCCATCTTGAGCGACAGCTCGGATTCTAAAATCTGGATCATTCACCATAAACACTTTGGCACTGTAGTCATTTACCTCGTCAATAGTTCCCACTAGAACTCCACTACTTACTACTGCCTGACCCTTCTTAAGTCCACTTGAGCTACCTCTATCGATAGTTAGGTACTGCCTGGTATTGTCTGGTTGTACACTCACTACTCTGGCAGGAATTAAATCTAAGTTTAATCTTGCATTGAAGTTAAGTTGAGATCGTAACAAGTCGTTTTCCCTAGCAACCTCTTTTAGGGAGGCTAGTTGTTGACGTAGCTCTAACTGGGTGGCGTTCAATTTCTTATTCTCTTTATTTAAATTTGTTATCGAGGAAAGAAAAATATACTGGTCTTTGACATCATTACGAGCCTGAACCAACCTAGTTCCAATAGGATTGGCAATTTGATCGTACACCAACCTAAATGGCCAAGCTTGGCCACTATAGTGCAATGCAATAATAACAATTGCCAACACACTCACACCTATAATAGGTAATAATATCTGTTTTCGCATAGGTTAGTTAATTATATCCCAAATTACTTAGAAACTCCTTAAGCATCGCTTTGTTATAAATACGAGACTAGTATGGCACCTTGGCATACTGAGTAGTTACTAGTACGTCTTTAAGGCTATCTAGATCTTCAAGTACCATTCCTGTGCCTCTTACTACTGCTGTTAGGGGATCATCAGAAATATGTACCGGCATTTTGGTTTGGCTAGATAGTAATACATCAAAACCCCTTAATAATGCGCCACCGCCAGCCAGATAAATGCCTTTATCCATAATGTCGGCTAAAAGCTCGGGCGGAGTTTCTTCTATAGTGTGTTTTACAGCATCTACGATGGCTCGCACACTCCGCGCCAAAGCCTTGCGGGTTTGGTCGGAGTCTATTTTCATCTCTTTAGGTAAACCGGTAATCATATCTCGCCCTCTTATGGGTGCATCGAGCACTTTATCTAACTTGGCTGCAGAGCCAATGTTTATTTTAATACTCTCGGCCGTACGCTCACCTATTTGTAAGCTAAACTCTTCTTTAGCATAAGCGATAATATCGGCGGTTAGCTCGTCACCCGCAATTCTAATAGATTTAGACGATACTATTCCTCCCAAACTAATAACCGCCACTTCAGATGTACCACCACCAATGTCTACTATCATACTACCGGCCGCATCGTGTACCGGCAGGTTACTACCTACCGCCGCTGCCATTGGCTCTTCAATTAAAAATGTTTGGCGAGCACCGGCATTGCTTGCTGCGTCTTCTACAGCACGTTTTTCTACTTCAGTTACACCCGAGGGAATACCAATTACCACGCGTGGTCGCGGAAAAAGCACAAAGCTTTCTTTGTGTACTTTTTCTATAAAATATTTAAGCATTTGCTCGGTAATCTCAAAATCACTCACCACCCCGTCAACCAGTGGGCGTGTAGCAACTATATTGGCAGGAGTTTTACCTACCATTCGTTTAGCCTCGTCGCCAATTGCCAATATCTGTTTATTTTTGGTATTAATAGCCACCACAGAGGGTTCATTTATCATTATGCCCTGACCTCCTACATATACCAAAGTATTGGCCGTACCTAAGTCAATACCAATATCGTGACTAAATTTTTCTAAAAATGAATTTATCATACAATACTAGTTTACCAAGCAATTCTATCTGTTGCTATACAAAAGAGGCTGATTTAGTTAATTCGCTAAAATTATTTTATCAATCCGGCCAAAACTATGAACGCCAAGGCGTTGTTTATCATATGTAGTGCAATTCCAGGAATAACACTTTTTAAACGAATATAAAAAACACTCAAAATACAGCCGAGTATAAAAGTGTAAATAATCACATTGGCCTGACCATGTAAAAAAGCAAACAGAGCGCTTGAGCCAATTATACCTGCTAGCCAACCAAATCGTTTTGTTAAACTAGAGAGTAATAATCCTCTAAAATAGAGCTCCTCTATAATTGGCGCACAAACTACCGTAACAAAAAAACTCACCCACAAACCAGCACCAGAACGCCCAAACTCAAAACCTACATCTTGAGCTTGATTCACGTCGATACTCGGAAAAAAAATACTTACTATTACAAATGCCATTACTACCATCCCGCTAAATACAACCAGGCCTCCCAAGACATATAAGATACCTTTCCAGATAGTAAATTTTCTTAAACCCAGGTCAGATAATTTGGCTTTGTATTTTTGTAACAACCAGTACAGTAACCCCACTTCTACCAGTAACGATATTACAGTGAAAAATGTATCCATTGCCAAATCGTTATCACGAATAGTTTGTCTAATAGAATCTGGAAAAACCCCAAGATGCGAAAGCCCAATAATACCTAAAAATAGAGCAAAAGGAATAGCAATTGAAAACACAATTACTTTTAATACATCTCGAAGGTTCCAGGGAACCTTAGCAATGGTTATATCTTTGCGCAAAGCTACTCTTACCTATCGAAGCCTAGCAATGTCGCTAATACTAATTACTACCATAAGAATTAATAGTCCAACAAAACCTGCAATATGAATTAAGTTCTCCCGCTCTGGAGTAATGCGCATGCCAATCTTTTGTAGTATCAGTACAAACTGACGCCCTCCATCTAGGGCTGGTAGCGGCAATGCATTGATAACTGCTAAGCTAAGCGATATAGATGCTGTAAAAAGTATTATATAGCGAAATCCAAAGTTCATTATTTGAGAGAATATCGATACCGCGCCTATCGGGCCAGACACTTGCTCACTCACTTTACCGGCAGAAAACAGACCAACAATAAGACTGCCGAAAGCCGCTAAGGTTGCCCAAACAAATTGAAACATCATTACAAGTGCTGCAATGGGTGCAGTCCACCAACTGTAATAGCTTAGTGCCATTTGGTCGGCCGTAATACCTAAAATACCATTTTTTTCATCATTACCTAGTAAAACTGTTTTTTCGGTTACGCTACCTGATTTATTTACTTTTACCACTACGCTTTGACCTGCATGGGCTTTTGTATACTGTCTCAAGCCTTCATTGCTAGTAATTTGGGTGTTGTCGATAGTAACTAGCCCGTCACCCTGTGCTAAACCAGCCTTAGCAGCCGCACTATCTGGTGAGACTGTTAAAATAGTTAATTGATTACTACTGGTTTGCTTAGGTTGTATGGGGCCAAAGTCCGGTAGTGGCTGTCCAAGAGGTGGCATACCCACAATTAGTAAGAAGGTGAATAAAATATATGCTATTAAAAAATTCACCACAACTCCTGCCATAATAACTCGAGTTTTGGGCCAGAAACTTAGGCTAGCAAAACTACCTTTGCCTTTCACCGATCCGTCTTCACCTCGCAACCTTACAAATCCGCCAATTGGCAGAGCATTAATGCTATATATTGTATTTCCGCGTTTTCTTCCATACATTCTTGGCGGAAACCCAACCCCAAACTCATCTACTACCACGCCTTCACGTCTTGCCGACAAAAAGTGCCCAAGTTCGTGCGCGACCACCAGAATAGTAAACAGTATTAGTACACCAAGAATACTTATTGTGAGTATCATTATTTACCAAACCTCCTTTTTCTTTCGTTAAACTCAAGTAATATTTTATCTAGATCATTTTCATTAAAATCTGGCCATAATTTATCGACAAATTTTAGCTCAGAATAAGCACTATCCCATAGTAAAAAGTTACTAAGTCGTTGCTCGCCACTAGTACGCACTATAAGATCGGGTGCCGGAACTCCGGCGGTGTATAAATGCTCTTTAACCGTTTCTTGTGTAACATCCTCGGGCTTAATATTTTCTTGAATAATTTCACGAACCGCCAACACTAGTTCTTCTTGCCCACCGTAGTTAAAACACGCCATAAATGTACCAGCAGTATTATTTTTTGTTAGTTCTTCTGCTTGCTCAATTGCAGCAACCACTTTTTTATCTAATTTATTACGTGATCCAATAATACGCAAGCGAACGTTTTTATCGTTTAACTCTTTGGCGTCTTTAAGTACAACTTTAAGAGTAAGCTTCATCAGATAGCCTACCTCTTCACTACTTCTTTGCCAGTTCTCGGTAGAGAATAGATAACAACTAAAGTAAGGGATGTTTTTATCAAAACAGGCCTGGGCTATATTTTTTAGATTTTTATACCCAGCAAGATGACCTTCAAAAGTACGCAAATTGTGCTGTTTAGCCCAACGACGGTTGCCGTCTAGTATAAAACCAATATGTTTAATTTGCTGAGTAGGTTCTTTCATATATGTTTTTGCCAACTTATATTTACTTAAGTTTGCATTAATTCAGATTCTTTTGCACTTACCAAGTCGTTAATTTGTTTCTGGTAGTTATCTATTAGGCTGGTAACGTCTTTTTCTAACTTAGTAAGATCGTCGCGGGAAAGATCCTTGCTTTTTTCGGCAGATTTAGCGTCATTAATAGCTTCGTGTCGAGCGTTTCTTAGTGAAATACTAGCTTGCTCGGCTTTTTCGTGTATTAGCTTTACCATTTGCGAACGAGTTTCTTCACTCATAGGCGGAACATTCAATCTAATTACATGACCATCATTATTGGGAGTTAAACCCAGACTTTGCTTCTCTGAAATAGCCTTTTCTATAGCTGCTAAATTGCTACCGTCCCATGGCTGAATTTGAATAGTTTTAGCATCTGGCGTAGAAATAGTAGCGATAGCCTTGAGAGGAGTCTCGGCCCCATATACATTCACCTTGATAGAATCTACTAAGCCACCGTTTGCTCGACCCGATCGAACACCTGTAAGTTCGGTGTTTAGGTGTTCTAAACCGGCCTTCATTTTTTCTTCACAAGTTTTGAGAATTTGTTGTTGCATAACGTACTTATTATATCTTATCTATATTGCTTTAAACAACTTTAGTGATTGGTTAAGCAAAATACTACTCTACTCCGAGTTCTAGGCGTGAAAAACGCTTAATTACTATGTTTTCACCTAGTTTGCCAATAACTTCTTTGGTAAGACCATCGATAGTTTTGCTATCGTCTTTTATAAATGGCTGGTCTAACAAGCATACTTGCTCGTACCATTTTTTAAGCTTACCGTCTACCATTTTGTCGGCAAATTCGGCTGGCTTACCACTAGCCAACACCTCTTTTTTGATGGTGTCGGTTTCTTTTTTTAACTCCTTAGGGTCAACAGTTGCGCTAGATAAATAAGTGGGGTTAGTAGCAGCAATATGCATTGCTACGTCGCGAGCAAAATTTTTGAAGTCTTCGGTACGGGCCACAAAGTCGGTTTCACAATTTATTTCTACTAGTACACCTATTTTTTCACCGTGTACATAGCTCTCTATTACACCGTTACCAGCCACTCTATCGGCTTTTTTACCTGCCTTGGCAATGCCTTTTAGGCGCATTAGCTCTACAGCTTTATCAAAATCACCCTCAGACTCAGTAAGTGCAGCTTTGGCGTCCATCATACCGGCTCCTGTTACGTCGCGTAGTTTTTTTATGTTTTCTATTGTAATATCGGCCATTTTATTCTCCCTCTTCAGTTGGCTGCTCAGTAGCGGCCTTAGCTTTGTATTCTTGAGCGCCTTTAGCTGTTGCATCGGCGATCTTTGTTGTCACCAATTCAATCGCCTTAATAGCATCATCGTTACAGGCTATCGGAAACTCAACTAGCTCGGGGTTGGCATTGGTATCGGCAATGGCAATTACCGGAATATTTAACTTACGTGCCTCAAGAATTGCGTTGTCTTCGCGTGGCATATCTACTACATACAGTGCAGCCGGAAGCCCATGCATGTCGCGCACACCGTCAAACATTTGTTTGAGTTTACGCATTTGATCTTCTAAAACTACTTTTTCTTTTTTTATTACACCTTCAAAGTCGTTCTCGGCCTTTTGAGCTTCTAATTTTTTAAGCCTCTGAATACGCAAAGTTATGGTATCTAGGTTGGTAAGCATACCACCAAGCCAGCGGTGCGTTACAAACGGCATTCCGGCTTCGCGAGCGTGTTTTTCTACTATCGACTTAGCTTGGCGCTTAGTACCCACAAAAAGTATCTGACCACCCTGTTTGGCAATTTCGTAAGCAGTTTTCTCGGCTACCTCTAGTTGTTTGGCGGTAATGGTTAGATCAATAATGTGCACACCAGATCTCACACCAAAAATATATGGTTTCATTTTGGGGTTCCAGCGATCAGTGCGTTGACCAAAATGCGCACCAGATTCTAATAGTTGTTTGAGTATAGGGTCTATTTTTGTTACTACAGCCTTTTTAGTGGTTGTAGCTTTTTTTGTAGTAGCCTTTGTAGTGCTACCAGTTGTCTTACTTGGCATATTGCTCCTTCTTTCATTGTATTAGTTCCCCAAGCGGGAGGAGTTGTTACTAATACTGTTTCGTTAATTTTTTGACCCGTTAATAATAACAAATTTTCTATAATTGGTCAATTATCTAAACTCTAAAAAGCTAAAGTTGAGGTATACTATCGTTATGCAAAAAAAACTTAAGCTTAGTAATAAATGGTTTTGGGTGGGGGTGTTGGCGGCAGTAATAAGCGCACCCAATGCCACAATTGTAAAATACGTAACCAACAGTATAGATCCATTTGTATTTAGTGCCATACGCTTTGCTCTTATTGCCGTTGTTACAACGCCATATATTTTTCTTGCCCGTCGTAAGTTCAATGCCAAGAACTTTCAATACGCAATTATGGTAGGTGTATTTATGTCGATAGCGATTTTTACGTACGTGTGGGCTATTCGGCTGAGCCAAGCTAGCTATGTTACTATTATTACTTTAATCACTCCTATAATCTTTGTGCTACTGTCTGTTAAGCTTACTGGCGACAAGATAAACAAACGTAGTATTGCGGGCATTACTCTAGCGGCTCTTGGGGCGTTTATTATTATTGCCCTACCAATTGCAATACAACAAAAAGCACCGGCCCAATTTTACCCGTTAGCCAGCTTTCTAGCGTTACTTAATACTGTTAGCTTTCCATTGGCTATTATTTATTCAAAGAAATCCAATGAGTCGGGGCTACCGCTCACATCAATATTTTCTATTTCCTCATGGATAGTATTAACTTTTTCTGTTTTGCTCATAGTGTTGTTTGTGCCGGTTAAGTCTATAACTCTTAGTCCAGGAATAATATTTGCCATTGCATACTCGGGTATTGTTGTGGCTTTGGTAGCAAGAATAATTGGAGTGATGAGCTATGAACATATTGGCTCGGCAGTAACTAGCGCCATTGCCTACGCCGAGACATTGCTGGCAGTTACATTACCAGTTATAATCTTGGGTGAAAAAATATCTATATATATGGTATTGGGTGGAGTTTGTATACTGCTTGGTGTTTATTTGGCCGAACATCATCACAACAACAAACACAAACGACACTACCTGTTTTTAAGAAGTCATTAGCTACAAGAGTATGTCTTAAACTGTGCGACCCGTCATACCCAGTAGTTTAGTTTGAACATCGGCACTATCTGCTACTTTTACCTCGGGGCCAAATACCCCCATCTTGCGCCAGTCTTCGGCTTGGGGCGATATAAGTTTGTATAGCTCTTCTGCCAGTTCGGCCGGTAATGTAGTGCTTGCTCCAATAAACTTAGCAATGTCGTAAGCTCTTAGAGCTCTAAAACTAGATATATGTAATAGATAGTCTTTAGCGGGCCAATCACCATAGCTTAAATGCACAATTTTATTTGGCTCATTAAATACCCCTACTATCATTTGAGTCTCATGTGCAATAGCCTTAAACCGCTTTATAGGGTCTTTGCCTAGTAAATTACCGTCGTACTTACTACCCACTTGCTCTATCGTTTTACCCGCCAAGACATCGGGCACCCATATTTCGTCATAGAGGTGATAATTAACAACTTCACGCAAAGTACTGGCCTTGTCGGTAATGTAGCTAGGAACTTTCTTATCCCATTGATCGTCTTTGATCTGTTCAATTACATTTACTAGTGTTTTGTCGGCCAATATAAATAGTTCTTGTGAGGTCATAATAATCTCCTTCGCTTTTATAATATTATTATAGCACTTTTTAACATATTGACATTTGCAATATTGTGGTATATAATGTATCTCACCTTTGCAACAGCAGAGGCTAGATACTCTCGTCTAACCAAGACAAATCTGTACCTTAACAGACGAGACCAACCGGAGGAAAAATGAACCTCAGCTACAACTTCCTGTCCACCTGGCTGAAGGCCCGCTTCTCAAGCGACGAGCGAGGCTCGAGCCTCGTCGAGTACGCCCTTCTGGTGGCGCTCATCGCCGTCGTCTGCATCGCGGCCGTCACCGTCCTTGGAGGTAACCCCAAGTAGCCAGAACGCCAGGAACCCTTTCGGGGTTCCTGGCATCACCCAAGTTTACAAACTATTGTATGTTTAGGTGACATAATACTAACCAACCATATCAAGCTTCTTGAGCTTGGCTTTGCCTTCTTTAGTTTTACTAATAGTCTGAAGATCTAGTAACTCGGCATATATACCACCTTTGCGGTTGGCTAATTCAGCTGGGCTACCTACTTCGGCTACTTTACCGCCCTTAATACCTACTATAGTGTCTACGTTTGAAATAGTACTTAGGCGGTGAGCAATAATCAGTGTAGTGCGATTTTTCATAAGTCGCTCTAGAGCTTGCTGTACCTCGTGCTCGGCTTTGCTGTCTAGGCTACTAGTAGCTTCGTCTAGTATAAGAATAGGTGGATTTTTCATAATTGCGCGAGCTATTGCGATGCGTTGTTTTTGCCCTCCACTTAGCTTTACACCCCTCTCACCTATTTCACTATCAAAGCCCTTGGGCAACTTCTTAATAAAGTCATAAGCGTTGGCAGCCTTAGCAGCAGCAATAAGATCTTTCTGGGCAGGGTTTTTCTGGCCATAGCCAATGTTTGATTTTATAGTGCCAGAAAAAAGTTGTGGCTCCTGAAAAACCACTCCAATATTTTGGCGCAAGCTTTCTTGGCTTACCTTATTTACATCGTTGCCGTCTACCAATATCTTGCCTTTACTTACCTCGTAAAAGCGCAGCATTAGATTGGCGAGTGTACTTTTGCCTTCACCACTTTCACCTACCAAAGCCAGCTTTTTACCGGGCTCTATCACAAAGCTGATGTCACTTAGTACCTTCTTGTTTTTTTCGTAAGCAAAATCTACGCCCTGGTACTCAACCATTCCTTTTTTTACTTTTAATTTTTTAGCATCTTTGGTATCGGTAATATCGGCTTGTAAATCCATAATCTCAAAGTAATCTTTACTACCAGCTGTAGCGCGTTGCAAAGCATCGATAATAAAACTACTACCAAAAAGCGGAAACTGGGCTTGGGTAGACAAGGTAAGTAATAGAGTCATGGTGCCAAGATTATAAACGCCTATATAGGCCTGGTAGATAATAACCCCAGTAATCGCTGTAAAAATAACGTTTAGCGCCAACCTACGATACACATCGTAGCGGTGCCACTCTATAGACTGATCTTTAGATTGGCTCTCAATTGCTCGTCGCTTGTTGCCATAAAACAACAGTTCGCTGGCCTCCATTACAAACGACTTCACTACCCGCACCTGAGCAATCGATTCTACAAATCGACCATTGCCTACATCGAGATTTTTATTTATACCCTCTTGGTGTCGCTGCCACCCCTTGCTACTCAGGTGGGTTATCCAAATATATATTGGGAATATTATAGCTAGAAGCAGCGCCACTGGCCAACTATAAAAAGCTATTATCACCAGGGTGATAATAGTAGTTAAGAAAAACTGCACGAAGTTATTGGCCAGGGTTTGCATGAGAGTAGCAATAGTAACTATTGAGCGATCTAGTCGAGCCGTTATTTTACCGGTAATCTCGTTGTCATAGTAGCCAATAGGTAGTTCCATAAGGTGAGAAAAATACCGCTCTGAGAGCAAGCTGTTGAGCTTTACACTCATCATATCACCCCAATAGCCATTGAGATTAGATAACAAAGTGGCTACTACGCTGGCTACCCCACCTATCAGCACCAGCCCTATAAAGAAGCTAAATGGCACATTATTGCCAGCATATTTACTAACAATACCATCTACCAACCCCTTGGTAATAAAGGGCACTACTAGGTTAAGTAGAGCTATTATAACTACAGCGATAGAAATAGCCACGTAGTATGGCCACAGCTGTTTAGAATATTTAATTATTTTCCAGATAGCTCTCATAAACTTTTGTTTTATTATTGTACGTTATATTGGTAAAAATAAAAACTCCTTCTTGTTATAGAAGGAGTCTAGATATAATTAGTTATTAAGCGTGCTTATATTGTAACCAGGAAATCATCGAAATAACACCGGCCACAAAAACAACACAAAAGACATCAAAAAGATTGATAGCAGACCACACTGTTTGTACTGCTACTCCCCAGATAATTAATCCTACTAGGGCTAGAATTGTACCGATCACCTTTGCCTCTCGAGATCCTTTATAGTCTCTGTTTGTAGCTGGAGAACGGTAAATCTTGATTCCAAGCCAAACGAACATCGCAGTAACAACAATTGTGCCAAGTAGTTTAGCAATTAACATTTTTACCCTTTTGTATGGTCTACTGGCGGTTTACCAGATCAAATAGATTGTAACACCTAATACGGTTTTTGCAAGCATAAGAAAAGTAGATTTTGCTGTATTGGCGCTTTCTCTCTAAGGCTGTAGTGTACCTTCTGAAGTTGAAGACGGACTAACGTTATTAAGCTTCTCTTGGCTAGATTTTTGTAAATCGTTCTGAGCCTGGTTGGTTTTGTTGTAGAAGAAAAAAAGCACGCCTAAAAGAATAATAATCACCGCACCTAGCGCAATAAGTAACTTGGTTTGACTAATAGGTTCTCTAGGCGGGTTTTCTGACAGCATGGTGTCTACCTGGTCAGACTCTAGTTCTTCTGGTGTTATATCGAGATGATTGTCTATCATAACTTCTTTACTAGCCATATTTGAGCTTTCTGAAGCTTTTTGGGAGCTGTTTGGTACATTTTTCACCTTGGTACGGCTATTTGCCGACTTTGTGGTTATAGCGCTATTTTGAGCGCGCTTTTGCGCCTGACGACGTTTTTTAGATTTAGATTTCTTGGCCATAAATTACCCTCCTCAATATCGCTATATTACCTATTAAGCTTATTATAACAGGTAAATAAAATATCCTAGATTTTACCAATAGATAGTTGTTTATGTAAAAAATTGTTAATAAAAACCCTCCTAAAACTAGGAGGGTGTTTGGGTTTCGTTTTCTAGATCTTTAATCATAACCTCGCGCATTTCAACCTTGAGTTTACCTGCAAAGTACGTCGATATGAAAGCAGCTACCAACCCAGCTATAGGTAGTACTCCCATAATTAACCCAAGTAAATATGCATCTTTCGAATCTGTAGGCAAATTGCCTTTTACTGCTATAGAAATAGACACTGAAGTTATGATAATAAGAATTACGATCTGCGCAGTAAAAGCAATCCAAAATACCCGTTTAGACTTAATAAGCTTTAGTTTTATTGAGTCTTCTGTATCTAGAGCAAGAATCTCAGCAGTAGCTGGCAATCTACCCCCAGAGGTATGGATGGTTTTTAGAGTATCTTCCATAACTCCACCACGTTTGAGTTGGTCTCATTGTATAGCAAGGACGTTCTCCTTATATCTATAGGTGCGATTAGATAACCCAATTATAACATATTACCAGTATTTGTTATTTATGTGATTTTAAGGCTATTTTAGTCTGTCAAGCATAAATGGTACTTAATATCTAACCTGTAGATACGTATAATTCACAAAATAACTATTGACAAAAGTGCTTATGTTTGGTATACTAGCGGTCGTTCTGTAGATGGGCCTTATTTAAGACCCTGTACAGGACAGTTGAAATAACATTAATCGAAAGGAGTACGACGCGTCAGCTGAACCGCCACTCTCAATTTATTGAGATCGACGTATTCAACAACTATGCGCCTAATACCCCAAGCAGCCATTGCTATCGCAATGATTGCACAACAGGTGATTGCCACGGTACAAGTACCACTCACCGAAACAGCTAAGGCTGCCGAAGCCACAACTGTTGTACCAAGTAACTACACATTGACAATTAACACAAAAGCTCCTGGTGCTCTTGAGCTAAAAGCCAATAAGGGATCATTCGACACTGATGTCGTTGCTCCTCTTAAGGCCGCTCAAGCTGCCAAAGCTGCTGAAGCCCAAAAAGCTGCAGAAGCTCAAGCTGCTGCCAACCAAGCTGCTACTGTTGCGCGCGTAAGTGCTGCTCCAGCTAAGGCTAAACTGGTTATCGGTGGTGACGACGCTTTTGCTCAGTTACGATACTGTGAAGCTGGTGGTGACTATAACAAAAACACCGGTAACGGTTACTATGGTGCCTACCAGTACGATATGCGTACCTGGGGTAACTACGGTGGCTATGCCCGCCCTGACCTTGCTCCTCCAGAGGTGCAAGATGCCAAGGCTCGTGCCACTCAAGCCGCTCGCGGTTGGTCTCCATGGCCTGCCTGTGCGCGTAAGCTTGGATTGTTATAAGCAGCTGTTCTAAACAGATAAGCTAAAACAAAAGCAAAAAGCTCCCTATAAACGGGGGCTTTTTGTATATAAAAAGCTCTAGGTTGTTACACCTAGAGCCGATAGTCGAAATCTAGCCACCAATCTGAGAGATCAAACTCTACTGCAGTAATGGTAGAAAATGCAATACGCGCCACTGCTAGCGCCTTAGTTTTGTAATTGGGTAGCTCGCGAATGCTAGTAGCCACAACTAAGTAGGCTGCCTCTCCAGGTACGTTGCCTACAAATTCTACTCGCCACAACCAGCCCATGGTGGAATAGTTGGTATGGCTAGGCTTAGAAGGATTAGGATGTCGAACAGTACACCTTTGCCCTATGTAGGGCTTAAAAGATGCTGTAATTTCCGCTTGAAAGTCTCGAACACCTATTGGATCACTTAGGCCTAGCCTAGAGCGAGCAATAGCCCACTTGTCGCGCATTTCGTGGCCCAAGTCGTCTTTTTCTAACACTACAGCCAAACTTCGCTCTCGGGCCTTGGCAATTACCTCGGTACAATCAGACACAACACTCTCCGCTTTTTTTACGTACAAAACAGCTCTAATGTAGCACCTCGGCTATTATTATTCAAGACACCATTAAGCTCATGCTTGATGTTTAAGCCTATAGTTGTAACAATATACAAGATTTATCCGTACCTTCAAACGAAAGGCTAATTGGTGACAACAGCATTAGATAAGCTAAAGGCCAAATGGGCTGAAGGCAAGTTTGTATGTGTTGGTTTAGATAGCGATATTTCTAAACTGCCTGATCATATTGCTAATAGGAATCCATGGCCAGTGGGTGCAGACGAGCAAGTTGAGTTCAATCAACAAATTAGCGATGCTAATGGTAACATGGCTGCAGCTTTTAAGCTCAACCTTGCTTTCTATCTGTACAACCCCGACGGGCTTGAGGCTCTTAGAGAAACTATTGCATATATACATGCAAGATTCCCAGATGTAGTAGTAATTCTCGATGCCAAGTTTGGCGATATTGGCAATACGAACTTGGGCTATGTTCAGTTCGCTTTTGAGTTTTGTGGGGCCGATGCTCTTACAATTCACAGCTACATGGGACTAGTGGCTAATCAGCCCTTCTTGGACAATCCTGATAAACTAATCTTTGTACTTTGTCGCACTAGTAACGATGGTGCAGATGAGTTTCAAGACTTAGAGCTAAGTGGTATGGACAATGCCCGGGGCGTTAGAGTGTTTACCGAGGTGGCATATAGAGTAGAGACATCTTGGAATACGAACCACAACTGCGGTCTAGTGACCGGTGCTACCACTCCTCAAGAGATTGCCGAAGTCAGATTGTATGCTCCTACTACTCCTCTGCTTATACCAGGCGTTGGTGCCCAAGGTGGCGAATTAAAAGCTTCGGTGCTTAATGCAGCTACAGATGAGGGAGGATTTGTAATTAACTCTAGTAGGGGTATTATTTTTGCCAGTAGTGGTAAGGATTTTGCTGAAGTCGCTAGGGCTGAGACTTACAAACTTACTCAGCAAATTCAGTTCCACCTCAACGAACGGAGACCATAAGAATGTCTAGCCGAGGCGCATTATCACAACAAACTCAAGATATGCTAAGCAACTTTGGTTGTTTAGTATTTGAGGGTAAACATTTTGTATATAAGTCTGGCAAGCATGGACATGCCTATATCAATGTTGACCCTGTATTGTACCAACCTGTAGCTATTGCGACTATCGCAACCAAGATGGTACGCGCCATTGGCGACACCAGACATTACATTCCAGATGTTGTTGCCGACCCAGCGGTGGGCGCAATTAGCTTTGGTTTGATGGTTGCCGATAAATACAATGAGCGAATAGCCTATAAAAATGCCGATATGGGCACGCGACCCGGGTCTTTTCCTGACCAAGTTTTGCACGTTTTTGCCGACAAGCTATCTGATGGCACTTTTGCCTTAGAACGCACCGGTTTTGCTAAGGCTTGCGATGGTAAAAGTGTACTGGTGGTTGAAGATGTACTCAATTCTGGTACTAGCACACTAGAGGTAATTGAATGTGTTCGCCAAGCTGGCGGTAACGTAATTGGTGTGGTCTGCTTTGTGAGTCGTGGCGGCGTTACTGCAGAAGACTTGGGCGTACCGTATCTTTACGCCGTAGTTAATATCAACATGCAACAATTTGATGCCGGTGAATGCCCGCTATGTGAATCGCATACACCTATGGTTGTTGACCCAGCTCTTGGCAAGGGCCAAGCGTGGCGACTAGACAACCCCAACTATCCTGGTGGTTTTGTAGAGCTCCTTTAAGTGAATAAAAACAATACCCTATTCTAAATAGAATTGGGTATTTTTATTTTATCTACTAAAAAAGACCAGATAACTGGTCTTTTTTACTATCTCTTTTTAGTATAAATTCAATGTAATGCGCTTTTCTTAACTTTAGAAGCTACTGGCAAACCTCACATTCGGCCAATTCTTCTGGGTTTATCGGGCAAACCATGGGTTTATCCCACTCTTCATCGTTGATCTTGTTCGTTTCTGGCACTTAAATAACCCTCCTTTTGTTTTATTTAATGTTTAGCTACTTACTAAACATGTTCGTGCTTATGATTATACGCCTTTGCAAATAAGCTTGTAAATAGCTAAAGCACAAGTTTTTAATGCTATATGTAGTGTTTTTGGCAAAGTAAAAACCCCTACGGTAGTAGGGGTTTTGCGGGGTTTACGAGCTAGCTTTCATTAAGCTAGCTGTAGCATTCCGAACAGCTTCGCTGAGCGGAATATATTCCGACTCCAGCTCTGCGTAAAGCGTACGCTTGGCAGCAAGGGACCTCTCTTCTGCTACAATCTCAGCATTCAAAGCGCGGAGCCTGCTTACGATTTCGTCTACCTTAGCCTGAAGCTCAGATGCCAAAGCCACAAGGTTTGGAAAACCATCATTTGCGTCTTCTGCTGGTTCAACACCTTCTGACTTTGCAGTTGCATCAACCACTCCCGGACTCGACTGTGTCTTTACCGGCTTCTTAGGCGCTCTAGTTTTTGGCTTGATGTTTTGAGTTGCATAGATTCTCTTGGTGTGACGCTCGCGTGCATTTCGAAGATCGTTAGCGGTAATGCGCTTCTTGGTCATGTCTACGTGCCATAAATATCTGCCAGTAGGCTGCTTATCGCCCTTTACCATCACTCGCATATAGCTAAGATGGCGCGAAATAGTAGCTCTGTGGCCATATAGATCAAGTGGCTCTAGGAGTTCTCTGAGGGTAAATACTCGGTTACCAGACTCATCGCCCGGCATGGCTTGTAGGGCCCTTAAGACCTTGTTAAGTATCTTAATCCACTCATCTTCGTTGTGAAGTCTAGTTTTCTTCTTATCTGTCAAAAGATCCACCTTTGTTCTGCGGGCAATTCACCCGACAAAATGGTCTTTGAGATTGTAGCAACAAAATTGGTGTATGTCAATGCCACATAAGTAAAAGCCCCTAGAATAATGTCCTAGGGGCTTGTGTATTAACTACTGAGTTAGCAAGATAACAAAGGCAGCAAGCTCGGTGTCGAGCACCTCGGCTGCGTGCTTTTGTGATTCTTCAGGTGAACAATGCAGGCTAAGAGCCTGAATGGCCACGTGCTGTTGATAGCGACGAATACAAAGGTCGGGGTTTCGACTGTAGTCGGCGCACTGTAAGTACAAGGGGTGCTTGGTGTTAATCCACAAAACACCAACTCGTAAATCTAGTTGCCAAGGTCCACTTAGGTGTTGAGTTTCACCTAGGCGCAAGCCAAACGACTTCGCCTTGACGGTTTTACGCTCCTTACCAGATGGATCCGGAACCTTTGTTTCGCCACCATCGGTGGTTCGACCATTTCCTCCATTTTTACCACCACCCCCACCGCCAGGTGTTGGGTTGTCGCCTCCAGTACCGTTTCCGCCACCAGGGCTACCACCCTCACCGGTCTTCTTTGGGCTAGGTGTTTTGCTGGCAGGCACATCAGTTTCTTCGTCGTCACCGGTTGGGTCGGGGCCTTGCGCCCCTGTACCAGGGAGATCGGCAGGAAACCGACCAACGAGATCAGCATACATTCTCATAGATGGGTCTTCAAAAAGCTTGTTGAGAGCATCTAAAGCTTTTTCGGCATTTTTTTCAAATCTTTCAGAGTCTTCTCGGCTAAGAGCCTCTTGGTAGTATTCCCTACCAGTATGCTCATACCAGTTCTCTAGTGCCATACAGAACTCTACAAAACCATCGTTGTCTTCATAGCTTACTCGCTCGGGGCTCAAAGTAAGAGTGTTGCTAAGCAACTCTCCTTCAAAAATTCCCGAACAAAGCGCCTGAACGATCTCGTCGTCTAGTAGATCTGTAAGGCTTCTTTGGTTTTTTAAGAGAGTCTCAAATGGTACGCGGTAAGGTGTAGCCAGGGTACCAGTAGAAACACTACCGCTATACTTACCTTCAATATGAAGTGCCAAGAACAGCTTGATCTCTACCAATTTGTCTCGCCTCGGCTCGAAAACGAACGGATCAAGCTTAGTGCCACTATAAGGCTCAGCCACCGTTGTAAAGGTGTATTCTGGGCCCTTCAGGGGTTGTACGGTAAAGCGCAAGACTGTTTCGTTTCGAAGCATCTTGGTGCGGAAGTTGGTAACCGCGGTAGCAGCCAACTTGTTCACATCAAACTCCGACGTCTTGCGGTCTTTGGTGACACCATACATCACCATGCGGGTACGCCAATTGGGGTTTACTGGGTGTTTTTGACGTTTTTGTTGACTCTTAGAAAAAACAATCTCTACTTCTTTTTCGGGAACATCCACTTCGTCAGCCGAGTTTTCGATGTCTTCGGTAACAAAGGTCCACTCCAGACCATTAGAAGTAAATGTGAAGTAATCACACTTGCCCAAAGGAGCCACCAAGCCGCGGCCAAATTGACCATAGGCATCTACTTGCTCACCCTTAATGCTTCGTCCAACGGTTTGCAAAGCAATATCGAACTTCTCTTTGGTAACACCTACGCCATCGTCGTAAACGCGAACTTCACGCTTCTTACGATTGATATCTACCCAAACGTTCTGAGCATCGGCATCCATGGCGTTCTGGATAGCCTCTAGGATAACCGCAAATACGTATGGGTAAGTTTCGGCCGCGGCCATAATGGCCGCTCCTACGTGAGGTTTGAGTTTAGCCATCAGCGTACAATCCTCTCTTCGCTCCTGTTGGCACGAATCTTGCGACGACTTTGTTCGTTACTGAGTGAATCAAACAAGCTACTAAGCTCGCTAATACCGTCGTAACCTACGCGTTTTCTTAAGCCTCGACGCTGCTCTTCGCTCACCGCGTCGCTATTGAAGTAGCGAGCCAGAGGTAAAAGAGCCTGTACCGAAGCAACAAAGACATTCTCAACTTCTGCTACAGATAGAGTTGTCTCGTCTGGGGCAGATACGATAAGAGTTGATTCGTCATTAGTTGCAACTGGCTTAGCTCTATAGAGCACCGGGCTTTGTTTTACATCATTATCCCAAAACTCGGCGATGTGTAGCTGAGTTGTTGAAAAGACAATCTCAGCATATACTTTAGCCAACTCGTCCTTGTCTTTGGTGCGTCCAGTTCTTTGTAGGATGTACCTTAGATACTGCTTAGTTCTAGCATAGGCTAGAGCCTCACTAGCATCTGCAGCACTACACACACCAAGACCAACTGCATAGGCAATTATTCTGTCTTCGTCGGCAAGATCTTCCCATTCCGTACAATTGTAGCCAAATAGCTCTAGCACTACGCGAACACGCAACAGAATCTCACCCTGAGTGTTGAAACCATTACGAATCCATACTCTTAATGTAGAGTGGTAGCTAACATTAATTAGCTGAGCAAACAGCTTTTGTTCGCGAGGCTTATCAAATCTATTCACAAATGCCTTAAAGCACTCGTCTGTAGATCCTCTAAAAACCTCACCGCGAATTAATTTGTTGGTAGGCACTTTTTCGCCTTTCGGTTTTTTCAAAGTACTATCTCTATCGCCTGATTGGGCGAACTGACGTAATATTACTACAATTTAGTGCTATAGTCAAGGTAAAAGTGTCTAGACATTGAGAGGTTTGACTAGATTTTTTATACCGTAAGCAATATAATATTTAAACATGGACAATGCCTTCAAACCCCATACCCTCGAAGAAATAATGACTAGTTGCGATAGCAAAACCAACGACGAAACTAGTGAAAAAGTCTGTCTTATTAATGAAGAAATTAGCCAGGGCCTAAATATTGTTCAGCGCTATCCAAAAAAAGTTACAATATTTGGCTCAGCTCGAGTAAAGGAGAATCACCCAGAATACATTAAGGCGCGAAAGATTGCTTATAGACTAGTAAAAGAGTTAGATTATACTGTTCTCACTGGTGGTGGCCCCGGCATAATGGAAGCCGCTAATCGCGGCGCAAAAGAGGCGGGCGGACATTCTATAGGACTAAACATTGAATTGCCCAAAGAACAAAAGTCGAACCCTTACCAAACCGTAGCGCTACCTTTTCATTACTTTTTCACTCGTAAGGTAGTTATGGCTTTTGCAGCTCGTTTGTATATATTTTTTCCCGGTGGATATGGCACGCTCAATGAATTTTATGAGATCTTGTCTCTAGTACAAAACCACAAGATTCATACCGTACCTATCGTTTGTGTGGGCGCTAAGTTTTGGGAGCCAATCGATATTGGCTTGCACCAAACCCAAATGCTCTCGCCAGACCTTATGGCTATAGACCCCGAAGATACTAGTCTGTATACAATCACCGACGATATTGAGACTGTTGTGCAAATTGCCCACAATGCACAGGTGAGAATTTAATTGGTTCAATATTAAAATCCCGAGCATTATTTGCTCGGGATATTTATTCGGTATGATGTGGTACAAGCTCATCGATCCAATTAGTGGGCAGATGGTCTAAATGATCATGAAAATCAATGAGATCGTCATGGCAGACTGGCAAACCGTCTTTTGGTTCTAAAAACTCTAGTGGAATATCTACTTCCTCTACTCCACTCGCCATAAGCAGGTCGATGGTCTTAGAATTGGCCGACTTAATAACTAACTCTTGGCACCTAGGACAAACAAATATGTAACTGCCTGAACCATCCTGATTTTCAATTTTTACCTGAATATCATCAGATGTAAATTCGACTTCGCCACAGGCTTGGCAACTATCTCTAATAGTAGCCACTTATGTCCTCTTTTCTCTTAATTAACAGGTACAAAATCTATTAAGATATTATACTGTATTATTTATGTAATTGCAAATACAATATCAAATTTGGTCATTAATTATTCTAGGATGATCATTGAGTAATTTACTAATCTGTGCAGTAGATACGTTGCCTCGACCATGTTCGTAATTAATATCTAGTGTTAGCTGATCTTTAAAAGTTTTGGGGTCGTAATCCCACGGGCACACCATAGTAACACTTTGAAACTTAGGTGTTACTCTAGCACTACTATCACGACGCGTATACCACAACACCTGGCAATTACGCATTCGATTTTTGGGGTCGCGGCTAGCTTCAGTTTTGTGATAATATCCAACCGTCATACCCTCAAGTAAAAATCTAAATGCCCACATTATTTCGCCATGACAAACCATAACCACCCGCATATCGCTGCATTCTCGGTGCAGGGTGTCTATAATGGTTGATTTTAGTCTCTGAGCAACATCGGCAATAGATTCGCCATTGGGTGGTCGCCAATAAAATGGATTGGTATCTTTTTCGATTGCCGCGCGTACACTAACCTGTTCGCGCTCATCGGCTGGTATGCTATCGAAATCACCCCAACTCCTTTCGCGAATAAATATATCTTCTCGCCAGCGCTCATTGGGCAAATTTAAATGTAGAGCTGTCTCTTGAGCACGCAAGTAGTGCGACATGTATTGTCTATCAAACATGTCACCTACATGCTGTTTTATAAAATCGCCAGCAGATTTAGCTTGCGCAATGCCTTTGTCCGACAATCGCAAAACCGAATTGTGTCTTCTGCGATACTCCTCAGTAAAATGACGATTATCACCAGACTCAGCAGTCTTAACTGCAACATTGCCTTCACTTTGACCGTGACGAACAAGAACTAGATCTATGGGCATTGTCATATGTTTGCTCCACTTATATCACTTATCGTATCTCACACACCAATACAGAGTCAATTGACGCAATGTTGGGTTGTATAAATAACTCCCCTGAATTTATCAGGGGAGTGGTGTGCTTTCAATGATTCGGTGGGAATTTACCTTCTACATAACGAATCTGTATTAAATCTATGCCTTTTCGGGTAACTTGGTAACCAATAAGGTCAGAGCTATCCTTTAGCCTGTGTGGCAAGATTGCTTTAAAAAAAGCAAGTGCGTTCTGGATTGTCTTCCAGTTTTTAAATTGCCGCCAACGATCCTGGCGTATTGCCCTTTTCTTAATCACTGATCGAAGAAGACCGAGCGATTCCAAAGACATAAGAGCAATAACCGACCTTTCACCGTACTTTGTATACACTTCACTTCTATGAACTAGGTCCCAAGCCGAAATTACGCCATCGGGCATATTCTTCAAAGCATCCATTATCGCATCATAGAGTTCAGAATTCATTTCATAGTAAACTTCTATATCTGTTGGGTTAAGGTATCCATCAGGGTACGCCTTTGTCATTTTTTACCTCTGATCTAAGGGCACTCGACATATTGTAGCATTATTATATACTTTTGGCAAGTGTAGCATAAGTTTGTTATAATCGAGTTCTATTTTGATAAAATCAAAACTTATATAAATTAACAATAGGAATACAAACATGGAAGACCGAACGCCACTCGAAGCTATACATCACTTAATGCCAGAAATACGAGATACTCAAAACAAGGTAAAGACCTTGAGAGAACAGCTAAAAGACGTAACCGAGCAAAACGATGAATACAAGCAATTAGCCGAAGAGATAAAAGCGCTTAGCGAGAAGCGATTGGCAGCCAAAAAAGCTCTTTTAGACGACAAAGATTACCAGAAAGTTAGCGCTGATCTCGATGACGAACGGCTTAAGCTAAAAGACCTACAAGAAATACTTAGTCACTATCTCATTAGCCATTACAAAGAGACCAATGCCACACAGGTAACCGATGATCTCGGTGAAACTCGTGCGGTAGTTTTACAAGCCAAAATCGGAAAACCCGAAGCTGCCAAATAAGCTAGTTATCTAGTTGGTTGGGCTTTGGGTCGTTAGGTTTGGCGCTGTTTGGAGGATCCGGCGGAATATTGATAGGCGAATTTTGCTGCTGGAGTTCTTGTTGAGATTGCTGTGGATGTAGAGATTGCTCATTAGATGGTAATGGTGGAGTAGTAGGCGCTTGTGGAGGCTGTGGTTGCTGAGTTTGTAGGCTAGCTGAGGGAGCAAATGTAACGGTCTTGTCGCTACCCATAGGATCTAATCCAGTAGTTGTTTGAGTGGGTAAATTATTCGGGCTAGCAGTATTTTGTGTTGCACCTGTCATGGCCTGCGAAACTGCAGCACTATCGTTTGTGGGCGGTAGAGTATTCGCGATAAACTTAGCTTTTTTATGATGATGCATAATAGCAACTACCACAACAATAATTGCCACAATAAGCACCACAATTATACCGAGTACCAAGTAAATGGTGGTGTTTGATGTCTCTTGTAAATCTTGTCCGGCTGCAACTTTTGAATTGGCTGTAGAGATTAGACCTGCTGCTAAATAGTTTGCAGGATATTGTTTTTGAGATTCGGCAAAATACTGTGACGCTTTAGAATAATGAGCTTGCGCAAAAGCATCTATGCCAGCAAACCATGACTGTGAGGTTGGGCTAGTGGTATTTAAGGTAATATTCTTTTTGCTAAGCAATGCCTTAAAATCAGCTATATCGCGCAGTATTCCGCCAGAGGAAAATTTACTTACACCAGATTCTAGGTCTGAAGATGGCAATGCATACGTAGCTAAGCCAACAATATTCCCCGACTCAGCAAAACCAGGTCCACCAGAATTACCCTCGGCTATTGGTACGGTAGTTTCGATAATTTTACGCTGTTTAGTCTTCGAATCAAAAATAATGTTTTCTACCCTACCTTGCGTAGCCGAAGGAATAGTGGTGGTTTGCTTGGTAGTTAGTCCGCCATCTACAAATCCAGGAAACCCCATAGCCGTAACAATGCTGGCAGTTTTTAGTTCATCAATAGTTCCTAGATTGGCAACTGGAAAATTATTGCCTTCAATTTTTAGTAGTGCAACGTCAGAACTGGTAGAATTACTTAGATCGGCCACTTCTTGTTGCAAAGAACTTTCATCAAAATCTTCTCCAATTAGCTTCGCCACAACATTTGTGCTGGTATTTATAAAACTAAGATTACTACCATTAATTGTAACTTTTAAAGGCTCGTTACTTAACTGTACACCAAATTGACTGGTGGTTTTTGTAACTTGAAAATTTGCCGGTGGTATTAGTAGTGTAGATTGTAGTATTTTTTCTGACGCCGTTGGGTCATTCTTGGCAAGTGCAGTCACCAAGGCATCTACTTGGCTGGCACTCATAATATTTGCGCTCACAAGATACTTTAGGTAGTTTTTTAAAGGTTCAAAGTTCTTGGCATTAGACGACAAAACTAGATAGGTTTGTAATACCCTTGCTGGAATATCGGTTACGACATGACCGTTAGTGCTTATATACCCATCGCTCGAAACAATCGCACCACTACCAGCCACAGCATTACAAGCATCAGAAGCACTAAACCCAACCTGTTTGTTGGGCGACAATATACTAAAATTCATACAGATAATTGAACCTATACGCACAACGGCGGGTTGGTTTTTGGCTACTACTCTTAACGCAGTCTCATTCACCAAGTCGGTGATAGTTTTGGTAGTTTGTGACGAAACAATGTTAGTAGTACTATGGTGTTGCATTTCTGAATGCGAACTGGTGGTATCAGTGTTAGCAGCCAGAGCAATATCGCCAGGTAGGCTAAGGTTCACAAATTTGGCATCACTGTCTGGCTTTGAGTATTGAACAGTCTCAAGAACTGCCTCGAGATTCGCCAATTGTGCGCTATCGGCTAAGTTGGTATTTTTGATACTTATTACATAGGGCCGGCTATTTTGGACCGTTATATACTGAACAGTGGTATTTGTTGTGGTAATAAATTCTGTATTTGTAATATTGTAGGTTAATTTTTTATAGTTTGTGCCGGCGATAGTTACGTCTTCTTGCTTAGTAAGCTCTACAGTTGTTTTGTCGTCTGCCTTCGGTGCAAAATGCTTTATAGTTAAGTCTAGATCGCTCAAGTTACCAAATTGTTCTTTGCGTAGATCAAAAAAGTTTTTCCTGTTATTGGTAGAAAATTGAAGTTCGGTAACTTTAATGCTTTGGCTATCTAGAAAAGTGGTTTGTTCGGCGCTATTTGGATAGATATTTACTATAGAGTAGTCGTCAGACTTACTGAGATCGTCGCCAGTTACTATTACTGTCTTTTCGTCATTTTGCAATATTGTAGCGTTGGCGGACAAAATTTGCTTGCTGTAACTTAGCATAAAGCCTAGTTTTGAGTGTATTACCTGAACGCTTTTTGAGGCTTGGTTGAGATTGACGGCATTTTGAAGAGATTTTGAAGCGTCGTTTCGGGCTGTTCTTATTTTGTAAAATCTTATGGCTGCTAAAATAGCCACCACTGTAAGTATTGCTAGTAATATACACAACACTATAAGCAGGCGATTTCGATGCTTTTTGTGTCTAGAGTGCTCTTTAAGAAGATGGTGATGCGATTTTTTGATAGATGCACTACCTTGAATATCTTCACTATGCGACTTATTTGTCAAATTAGCTTTTTTATCAAAATCATCATGTGATGTAGTTGTTTTCATAATATGCTTATGATTGTACTCTTTTACAAGATAACTTATCAAGCCAACTTGATACGACTATTGACTATTATTGTTTTTAGTGCTAAAATAACCAAGATTTGTTTGCTTTATAGCATAATAATCAACTAGCACCCTATACATTTCTCAAAAGGAGAACAAAATGGCTCAGCCAGGAGTTGATCTCAATAAGAACATGGCGACGATCTGTAAAACGTTTGCACTCAATGTTGCGCATACTGTTTTTACCAAACTCACCGCCTATCTCTTGGTAATTTGCCTGCTCTTCGCAGGATGCGCAATTAGGTGGTTTAACATCTTTGCGCATGCAAATCACACCCAGGTACAACAATATCACCACGTTGCATACCAAGTGTTGATCTGTGTTGGGCTTGGTTTGTCTGGCCTGTTTCTGTTGTACTTCGTCTTACGAGCTCTCAACCTGAAATCGGATGACTAGCAGTATAGCAAGAGGTATTAATAAAGATACGTACACCAAAGAATATTACCTAAAAAAGGTAGTGGGTGTAGTTATCTTTTTTTGCATTTTTCCTATGCTTGTTTCGTGGATATGGCCCAAGCCGTACCTGCCAAGCCAAAGCATAGATACTCAAAGTAATGAAGAAGCCACAGATACTGAAGCTGGCTCATCATCTGAGTTTGAAGCACCAGAGATTACGGTAAACGAAGTTGAGCGGTTTCTACAAGTAATCGCTTACAATGAAAGTCGAGGCAACCCGTTGGCAGACGCTCCAGGCTCATCGGCAACGGGCAAGTACCAGTACACTTATGGAACGTGGAACGGAGTGCCAGGGCAAGAAAACGGAGCAAAATATTTGTTCCCGCCTGCAATTGAATACGCCGAGGCGCGTGATGCACCAGAGGCAGTTCAAGATGCAGTGGCGTACATCGAGTACTCACAAAAGTTCAGAGATCTTGATAGAGACTTATTTAGCCTAGCTATCAGTCACTTCTATCCCAGAGCTCTAACTCACCCAGAGTACCTCGACCGAATTATTGGTAGCAATACCATAACACCACGTGAATATGCCAATATGCTCATCGAAGGCATACGGTCTGGTGCAGGACAAGATATTCCATTGAACTATCGATCTGCACCCAACTTCGACCAGTATGCTGCGGAAGCTGGTATAGAAATATAGTAATGGAGCTTAAAGGCCCACCACCCCATCTTGTTAGTAAAGTAACTAAAACAAGGTGGGGTTTATTCATTTTAGACTTGTTTTTATCTTATCAATATGCTATTATTCTATAGATATGAAAGCCAAAATTCATCCAGATTATGTAAAAACCAAAGTAACCTGTGCAGGTTGTGGTACTACTTTTGATTCAAACAGTACTGTTTCTGAAATACATGTAGATGTTTGTAGTAATTGCCACCCCTTTTATACCGGCAAGCAAAAACTAGTAGATACCGCTGGGCGAGTAGATAGGTTTAAGGCTAAGCAAGCTGCCGCTAACGCCAAAAAAGACGCTCTTACTAAAAAGGGTCAAAAAGCCCTAAACAAGGCCGAAGCTGAGGCTATGCTGAAAGCCGACGAACAAATTAGTAAACAAAATACTACTTCAACCAAAGAAGCATTAAAAGATAAAAATACTACCGACAAATAACTAATATATTCTTAATAAATAACTGCTATAGAGTATAATATAAGCAGTTGTTTTTTATTTAAACTATGGAAACTAAAGATCAGATAATCAAACTACAAGAAGGCCTTAAAGAAGTCGAGGCAGAACTCGCCAAACCAGACATCTATGCCAGCCCCAGAGCTTCAGCAATTGTCAATAAACAACGCGATATTAAAGCTAAATTAGAGCTATTTTTGCAAATTCAAAAGACTCAAAATGATATTGCTGAAGCTAAACAGATGTTAAGTGAGCCCGAAATGAAAGATTTGGCCGAAGAGACGTTGAGCGACTTAGGTCCAAAACTAGAAAATTTAATTGCCGAAGCTAAGGTAGCTTTATTGCCCACCGACCCTAATGAGTACAAAAACGCAATTGTAGAAATCCGTGCAGGTGCTGGGGGAGATGAATCTAGCCTGTTTGCTGGTGAGTTGCTACGTATGTACACACGTTATGGTGAAACTCACGGTCTTAAAGTGGAATTACTTAGCGAAAGTCTTGGTAGTAGTGGTGGCTACAAAGAAGTAATAGTACTTATTAGTGGTGATAGAGCTTATGGGTTACTTAAATACGAGAGTGGTGTGCATAGAGTGCAACGTATTCCAGCTACCGAAAGTGCTGGTCGTATACACACTAGTACCGCTACAGTTGCTGTACTACCTGAGGCCGAAGAGTCTGAGATAGAAATAAACCCAGCCGATTTACGTATAGACGTTTTTAGAAGTGGTGGTCATGGCGGACAAAGCGTTAATACCACCGATAGCGCGGTACGTATTACCCATATCCCTACTGGAATTGTAGCAACTTGCCAAGATGAAAAGTCACAACTAAAAAATAAATTAAAGGCCATGAGTGTACTACGTTCTCGTCTACTAGACCAACAACAGCAAGAAGAAGCCAAACAACTCGGGGAAAATCGTCGTATGCAAATAGGAACCGGCGATAGGTCTGAAAAAATTCGTACCTATAATTTCCCGCAAGACCGAGTAACTGATCATAGAATATCTTTTACTACGCATGGTTTGGCTAAAATAATTGATGGAGATCTTGATATTATTTTTGAAGCATTGCGTAGTGCCGCTGTAGATAAAGCCCTTAAAGACTGAGTGAGTAATAAAATTTGATCATCCAAGAAGCTATTATAAATACCGAGAGTAAGTTTAAATCTGAAAAAATACCCTCACCGCGCCTTGATGCCGAGCTTTTGCTCGCGCATGTGCTTGACCAACCTCGCGAATATTTAATAGCCCACAACAACAGAGAGCTATCAGATGGTGAAATATCTACCTATAACGATTATGTTTCACGCAGATTAGCACGCGAACCAGTGTGTTATATTACCAATAGAATAGAATTTTATGGTATTGATTTCTATGTAGACAATAGAGTGCTTGCACCGAGAGTAGAAACCGAATTGATCGTAGAACAAGCTGTAGAATTTGCACCCAATAGATCTAAGCTAATAGACATAGGTACTGGTTCTGGTGCTATCGCAATTGCTATTGCCAAACACCGCCCCGATATTAAAATTACCGCAACCGAAGTGTCTGCCGATGCACTAAATGTTGCAAAGACTAATGCCATAAAGATACTAGGTAAAGACAATAAAATAGAATTTGTGTTAAGTGATATTTTTGAAAATATTAAAGATAGATTCGACACTATTGTTACCAATCTACCCTATGTCTCTAAAGATTTTTTACCACAAATGAAGCCAGAGGTAAAAAAAGAACCATCTATAGCGCTCTTTGGTGGCTCTGGAGATGGGCTAGACCTCTACAGAAAGTTTTATATGCAGATTCCTGGACACTTAAAAAAGGGTACACTTGTATATCACGAATCGGACCCCTGGCAGCACGACAAATTAAAAGAAATTGCTTCAAAGATAGGGTTGAGACTTGCCTTAGAAGACTATCTTATTTTAGGATTTAAAAAATTGTAGTTCTAAATAATACTAGTTTTGTGGTGCTTCGGCCAACGTGACTTTTACTTGGCTTTCTTTACCATCTCTATAGATTGTAAGAGTAACGGTATCACCTACGTTATGCTGATTGACCAAGCTTGAGAGTGAATTACTAGCATCTATTTTTGTACCATCAACTTTTAAAATAATGTCGTCATCTTTTAAGCCTGCTTTGTCGGCCGGACTCCCACTTTGCACGCCACTCTCTCCTTGACTACCCTGTATGTAAGCGCCATAATCTACGCCGAGATTATTGGCCTTGGCAATTTCAGGTGTGATAGCCACATATCGAACCCCTACAAAAGCTCGCACGATTTTGCCATTTTGCTCTACTGTCGAAATATCTCGTTTAACCTCATTTATTGGTATGGCAAAGCCAATATTTTGTGAGCCCTCACCTGCTACTGCCGTGTTAATACCAATTACCTGGCCTTCTACATTTACAAGTGGTCCGCCAGAGTTGCCAGGATTGATAGCTGCATCGGTTTGGAATAGATTCTGAAGACTTTCAGTACCACCACCATCGGCGGCTGTAATAGGGCGCGACTTGCCAGAAATAACGCCGGTTGTAACAGTATTTTGAAACTGACCTAGGGCATTACCAATTGCAACTACAAATGACCCCACCTCTACCTTACTGCTATCGCCGATCTCGGCCGGCACTAAATCGCTTACACCTTCAACTTTTAAAAATGCTATGTCGTTAACAGGATCTTTAGCTACAAGCTTTACCTTTGAGTACTCTTGACCATCATATCTTACTATCACGAAAGAACTACCACTCTCCACTACGTGCTTATTGGTAAGTATTAATCCATCGGCCGATATTACTATACCGGTACCAGCCCCTTTACCCTGAGTACTTCTACCAAACACATCACTACCAATAGTGGAGGTAGTGATACTTACTACGCTTGGGCTTACCTTTTTTGCAACATTAATAGTTGCGTTTTGTTCACTTATAACTACGTTCTTGCTCTGTGAAGTGCCAAATCTTGAATTGGGTTGATGAGTGCCCCACCAATTAAAACCAGCAGCGCCAACAAATCCAAATAACAAAGATGCTAACACCAAAATAATTGCGTATTTTATAATACTGTTTTTTCTATGAGAGTTGTTATGTTGCTTATTTTCTTGTGACATATTACATATAATAACAAAAAATATCTGAGAATTGCCTTAAGTCATACATTATATTCTATAGGGCTACCGCCCACTTACTAAGCAGTAGTAGGGCAATAAACACCACTGCGGTAACACTAATGTATTCAAAAAGAAGACTTCTTCGTAAAGTATTTTCTTTAAAATGGTAGTAAAGACCGCCAAAACCATACGCAAGTGCGGCCACAACGAGAGAAGACTGGCTAAGCAGTAGGTTGGTCTGAGGTATGTGATATAGGTTTATCCAAAGAGTAGTTATCCAAAATATTTCTAGCACAATTAACGACCACACACTTGCTATAACATAGGGTTTGTTCGTGAAACTTAGTAGCCAAGCAAGAGATAAGAAGAACATACTCAGCCATACACCCAACATAACAAGTACCACCGGCCAGTGCCAATATGCCAACATAAGACTAGCCAGGCTAAGACCAAGAGTGAGTAGTACAACGTGCAAGATATTCACAAAAATTACATTTGGTTTGTTGCGTACCTCTTGTAAAAGTAGACCCATATAGCCCACACCTACCAAAATACATAGCAGTATAAACCAGCCTATTGGTATTAAGAAAATCACATGTATGGTATATATGTATCCATACAAAAAAAGTAACCACATGCTTGGCCTTATAAGTGATGCTAGTATATGAGCCCTTTTAGGGCTAATTAATATTCTGCTTAACACCCAATAATTCACGGTAATCGCCAAGGGCAGTATTAGTATTGGGTATGCAGAATAATACAATAAGGCAATTGACAAAATAGTTAAGCCAGAACCTGCGGCCAAAATAAGTCGTTGGTCGTGGGTAAAAACTTCTATTCGTTTTAGTTGATCACTGAGTTTGATAATCTGCTCCAATTATTACGCTAATATCGGCCGGTGGAATCGTGCCATTCAATGGCTCAACAACTGTAGCAGTAACACCCAGTCGCTTCTCTAAATACTGCAACGTGTAGGGCTTTTTTCCACCAGTATTGTCGACAATTTGCGTATTCTTTACCGTGCTCGTCGGTGCCGCAACAATACCTATTACATTATAATTATAGCTTTTTAGTAGCTCATAGGCTAGCTTTGCCTTTAACTCATTAGGTGTACCATTGGCGATTTGTATAGAGGCGGCTTCTTGTTTTATATATCCATCTATAAATATACTCCTTACATAGGTCTGTATAGCGGCATATTTTCCCACGCCAGTACTTGGCACAACCACACTAGCGCCTCCAATAGTATCGGTTACTACCAAATTATTTGTGGTGTTATCTAGAACATGGGTGACTATTTTACTAGTATCTACCTCGCGAGCAATTTGTGCTAGTCTTTCAATTTCTTTTAGTTGCAGGTCGGTTCTGACATTTTCACCGACTATACCGAGTAGTTCGTTGATTTTAGCTGGGTTTTTTAGAATGTTTTGCTTCTCGGCCTTTTCTCGTAACGCCACAATAACATCTTGTTGTCGGCTTGCACGGCCAAAGTCATCACCACAATTGCCCTTTCGACATCGAGCATATTTAAGAGCTGCACTACCATTGAGATGTTGGGGTCCAGCTTGTAAACTAAATCCACAAACCATGCCTTCATTCTTACTGCAGGGGTAATCTGGATCAACCAAGCTTTCTTTGACTACCACATCTACGCCACCCACCATATCTACAGTTTGTTTTAATGCCGTAAAGTCGGTTCGAATGTAGTAATGAATAGGTATGCCAAGGACGTCTGAGACAGTCTGTTTAGCTAGCTCAGGTCCACCACCTTTTTTGTTTTGCTCGCCAAAAGCATTGGCATTGTTTATTTTACTGAATCCGTTGTTGCCAATTTTTACGTATAAGTCTCTTGGTATTCCGAGCATAGCAACGTCGTGAGTCTTGGGATCATAACTTGCGACTATTAGAGTGTCGCTAAGTTGCTCACCTTCATGCCCTACATCACCTACACCCATCAATAAAATATTTACTCTACCAGCTCCCTCACCTTTAAGAGTTTCGGGTTTTATATCTTCGGCTTTCAAACCCTCCGCGACAGTACCGGTGTTTTTTTGTATTACTTTACTAATTGTCTGGTAGGTACGATAAGCATACGCGCCCGTTGCTAACACTCCAACAAGTAGTACAGCCAGTACTACTCTTAACCAGATTCTTTTTTTCTTAACGGACTCATCTTTACTATTTTTTCTTTGTAATTTCATATTTATTAATATAAGGCCATTATGATGTTAGTTATTACCGTATTGATATGTACAACAAAAAACATTGTACTCGACTTTATTGTCTGTATCTGCGTATAATACTATAAATGGACAGTAAAAACCAAACCCCTAATGTTGATGGCGATGAAAAGCAGACTCACCACACTGAACCACAAAATATTCAACTTGGTGTACCTATTAAGCCACGTGCCGAAAAAGAAGACGAGCCAAGCGACCACATTAAAAACCACATAATGGTAACAGAAAATGAGCGCTACGATGAAGATATTAATAGCCTTCATGAGCCAAATAACAATCAATTAGAAGAACCAGAGCCAGAAAAAAAACGCTCAATCATTAAGGAGCTACTAATATGGGCAGGTGTTACTATTGCAATAGTATTAATTATTCAGAATTTTATATTTCAAGCTTTTTATGTATCGGGTAGCAGTATGGAGCCTGGTTTTCACGATAATGACTATTTAATAATCTCAAAAATTCCGCTAACTATGTATGATGTTGGTAAGTTTTTCGGACAAAAAGAAATAAACATTAAACGCGGTGATGTACTGGTTTTTAGATATCCTAAAGCACCCGAAACTTTCTTTATTAAGCGCGCCATTGCCTTGCCGGGCGAGCGCGTTACGCTAAAAAATGGTGTGGTAACTATCTATAACACCGAACACCCCGAGGGAATGGTTTTAAAAGAATCATATATAGACCCCCAATTTACTACACAAGGTGACATAGACGAGATAGTAGAACCAGGCATGGTATTTGTAATGGGAGACAATCGAAGCCCGGGTGGAAGCTTTGACTCACGTGAGTGGGGTCAATTACCACAAAGTAACATTACTGGTTTTGCCAGTTTGCGTCTACTCCCTGTCAATACTCTCAAGCTAGTGACCGACCCTAGTTATTAAACCAAAATTAAATTGTAAGACAACTTTAAATACTAAATACTGGGTTCAGAACCAGTGATTTGAGAGAATATTCTAGCCAACTCTTCATCTGAATAGTATTCTATTTGTAATTTACCACCTTTGGCTGTCTTGTGTAGACTTACCTTGGTGCCTAGATATTTGCCTAAGTCTTGGGTGAGTTTGCGCTGAGGTGCCTCAGCTTCTTTTACCTTGCTACGTTTTATTTCTACCCCGCCCTTGAATTCTCTAATTAGTGTCTCGGCATGCCTAACGGTGAGGTTGTGCTTAATTATATAGTTCAAAAACTGATCTTGTTTAATGGGGTCGGTTAAAGATAGTAGGGTTCTAGCATGCCCTTCGGTGATTATTCCGTCATTAAGTGCAGTCTTGGCTTTATGAGTAAGATTTTGCAAGCGAATAATATTGGTAATTGTAGAAGTTGCTTTACCTACCGCCTTACCAATCTGCTCATGGGTCATATTGAACTGGTCAACAAGCTTTTGATAAGCCACCGATTCTTCTAGAGGTTTGAGATCGGATCTCTGCACATTTTCGATAAGAGCAACTTCTAGTTGTTGCTGTTCGTTATAGGTACGAACAATAACTGGTACCTGGGTGAGGCCAGCGATTTTAGCAGCTCTTAACCGCCTTTCACCCGCGACCAACTTGTATTTCCAGTCGTTCTCGGCGGTTACAATTAAAGGCTGAATAATGCCATGTTCTTTAATACTATCTGCCAGCTCCTGCAGTTCTGCTTGTTCAAACTCGGTGCGTGGTTGATAAGGATTAGCATCAATATTTTCAATCGGTACTTCGGTAACGGTTTTGCTACTTACTCTAACTTGTTCGGGTAAGCTAGGTGCTGCAAATTCGTCTACTTCACCAATTTGACTAGGTATAAGTGAGTCTAGGCCTTTACCAAGACGACTGTTACTGGTTGGGTTGTTCGACACGACGACTCACCTCCTTTGAAAGTTTTTTATAAGCAAATGCACCTCTACAGAAACGGTCATAAGCATAAATGGGTTTACCATGCGATGGTGCTTCTGCTAATCGTATATTGCGTGGTATAGTGGTGTCAAATAAAAGCTTACCAAAATGCTTGTTTAGTTCGGCCATAACCGCCGAGCTAAGGCTAGTGCGACCATCGTGCATTGTTACCACAACACCCAATAACTTCAAACTAGGATTGAGAGCCGAACGAACTCTCTTTACAGTGTTTAATAGCTGGCCAAGGCCTTCTAAAGCATAATATTCTGCCTGGGCGGGTATAATTAGCATTTGAGCAGCTACCAAGCCGTTAATAGTAAGTAGTCCAAGCGATGGCGGACAATCAATAATAATATATTCAAAATTAAGGCTTTGCAGGGCTGTTTTTAAAACAAATTCTCTATGGGGACGAGCGGCAAGTTCAATCTCGGCTGCTGCCAAATCTGAGTTGGCAGGTAACACACTCAAGCCACTGTACTGCGTTTTTACCAGACTTTGCATAATGTTTGCACTTCCACGAAGTACATCGTAAACAGTTTGACTCACTTCAGCTTTATTTATGCCCAACCCGCTACTACTGTTTCCTTGTGGATCGAGGTCGATTAAGAGAGTTGATCGACCCATTTTTGCCAAATAGGCCGCTAGGTTAATTGCGGTTGTGGTTTTGCCAACACCTCCTTTTTGATTCGCAATTGCAATACAATGCGCCACTTTTTGTTTTTCCTCCCTCGCAGTATTATTGTTAAGTTAATTTTAGCATAAGTTTAAGAGTTATTTCAAATAATACGAACACCTTTCGAACAGGTTAATCTTTAGATTTATACTTTACAAACTTACTATATTTTGCTAAAATAATGCCTTAGTAATAGATAAGAAAGATCTTAAAGTAGATATTTATAAAAAGTCATGTTAGCAGTAATAGAAACCGGATCAAAACAATACTTAGTAGAAAAAGGCCAAACCCTTGAGGTAGAGCTTTTACATAACGATAAACCTGCTGTGGAGTTTAAACCGCTTCTTTTAATTGATGGTGAAAACGTAAAAGTTGGTAAGCCAATAGTGTCGGGAGCAGTAGTTAAGGCTACTGTTGCTGATGAAATTGTAAAAGGTAAAAAACAAGTTATTTTGCACTACAAGGCCAAAAAACGCCAAAGTACCAAAACGGGCCACCGTCAAAAGTACTCAGCGATTACTATTACCGATATAAAGGCCTAAAATACTAATAACGTAAAAGTAAAAAACCACCAAGTATATGGTGGTTTTATTTTAACTATCGGTAATAAAACGATATTGTGCTACCTTGGGTAGTAATTCTTGCGACAAAGCTATATTCATAAGTTTTTCGGCATATGCAGATTGAACAAGGGCCTTTTGTTTACTTCTTACAGAGTTACCAACCACCCCGCTATGGCTCAAGCCTAAGCTGTGATACCCATACATAGTTCTAAAAACCTCACGCATACTACCCCGTTTGTTAGGATCTTCTATAAACCTAGTCTCCCAACACCACCTTTTACCAATTATTTTGATCTCAGTTCTTACACTGTGTGGTGGGTAACTGTAGTAAATATTGTAGGTCTTTACAGCTCGTTTAACAGCTCGATGCAGACGCCACTTTGTATAGAAGTTCACGACATTACACTCTCTTCGCTGAGTTCGTGATATACGCTCAGAGCATGAATTGGTGCAATAGCTTCGAGCAATAGAGTCTTTGCATATGCTGATTGGATATTGGCTTCCTTTTCACTCCTACAAGTTCCACCTACGGAACTTTCGCCCCAAGAAAATGGATTAGGAATAAGTCCTCCACGTACACACATGTGTAGTGTAAAAGCTCTTTTCCAAAAACCATTTTCATTAGGTTTATCATCTTGATGTATGTACCAGGCATGCCATGTCCACTCTTTTTTAAGAGAGGGGCGTTTAATTTCTGTAGCCACATCAATTGGTAAATTGGTATTGTCTATGCGATATTCCGACACAACTCTTTTGACCATACGGGTAAGTTGTACCCTTGACTTAAGTCGCATTTTATCTCTTTCTATAGGTACTATACTTTGTAGTTAAGTATAATAGCAAACGTCTAAAAATTGTTCAAGTAATGTAATGCACGAGCTTCTATATTACTTATTTGCAAGAGCCAGAGACAATAACACCGCTTATACGCTCACTCATCCAGACAAGAGTGTCTCTAAAACTCGCATTCATAGTCTGGTAATGATCAACGAGCCCTTGGGGGTTATAACTTTGTATTGCATACTTACTGGTAGTGTACTCTTTAAGGTTGGTTGTATTTCCTGCCGCACATAATCTGGCATAGCCAGCTTGGTTTTGGCGAGGCAATACTACGTTATCATGCATACCTTGATTAATAAGTTTGGGTGTATCAGTTTTTATTGGGCCCACAATGTTACTTTCCATGTCGGCCATAAATTGAGCATATATTTTATTACTGGCGAGATTTCCAGTTTTGGCAGCAGATATAAACTCTTGGGTATAAATATTTGCCGATCTATTTACGCCAAGATTATTTGGCCAATATCTGTTAACTGTGTCAATACACTCGCGCGACACGTCGGTCTGAAGAGACTTAGTCCACTGCGGCAAAAGTATTCTATTTACTGGATACTCTCGCTTGTACCAATCTTGATAGCTTGTGAGTACAAATGGTCCAAACCAGTTTATATTGGCGTTATTGGTGATGGCATCGGTAAGGGTTTCGTTTACGCTAGTCACCGGGCCAAAACCAATTGCACCACGTAATTTGATGTCTGGTGCATATTTAGAGGCAATCGCGTCGGCCCAAAAAGCAGCATGTCCACCTTGACTATAACCACCAGTAAATACAACATTTTCATCGATACTGTTCTTTGACAACTCAAGATTTTCAAGTGAGCGAATACTATCTAATACGGCTCTGCCTTCAATATCACCCACCATATAATGATGAATTCTATTGGGGTCACGCAAGCCCTCGTAATCGGTAATAACCACCATATAGCCTTGGCTGGCATAGGCAGCCATCAAACTATCATAATTTGCCCAGTTGCGTTTAGCGGGTTGCTCTAAACTGCCTCCACAAGCGTCTCCAATACCGATTGTACCTGGTGCAAACGCTAAAACTGGTAGTTTTTTTGTGCCTATATTTGAAGGAATATATACTCTAGCATAAATTGGCACGTCATTTACTATGCCATCAGAACTGGTATATACGTAGGTTTGTTTGGTGTGACCTTGCGTAACTGGTAAGTCAAAATTACGATTAGTTTGCTTAATACGTTCTAGTGTTTGAGCGGCTGTAAAGTTTTGCGCAGGTTCGCTAGAAACTATCTTACCTGTGTCAATTTTGGGAGGCTTGGTAGATTCAAGTTGTTTGGCGGGTGGCGAGTAAATAACTTTGTTTGAGTTCTTGTACGCTTGCCATCTAAGAAAACCGGCAATAGCAATCATAAGAACTATTTCTACTGCAATAATTATATAAAATTTTTTACTTATTTTGCTTTTAGTAGGCTTTTGCGCTGTAGTAACCAAGTGTGAGGTACTCTTATGTTGGTGAGTAGTTCTTTTGTGCGACACTTTTTTCATATACCCACCTTAGACATTAGATACATGTCTACGTCTGTATCTACCTCTGTAAGAATTTTATTAATATCATAGCCAGATCGTTCATAGAAAAGCTGTTGATTGTGAGTTACTAGTTCGATTGAGTCAACCTTCTTGGCTTTTAGTCCCCTCTCTGTTTCGCTCAGCAGTAACTGACCGAGTTGTTTTTTTCTTAGTGCCGGTACTATATAGAGCCAATATAAAAAAGCTCTCATATTACTTTTTTGAATTCCAGATATAGAATAGCCTTTTAATTCATTGTTCTGATACACTCCCATAAACAGCCTGTAAGGATGAATAGTACCTAGCCTAAGTTTATTAATATTATTGGTACGGCGCACATTTTGACGATAAGAGGGTGAAAAATAGGCAAAATCTTTTTCAAGCGCTTGATCAAAAAGATAATATAGTCTGCCACTATGAAAAATTGGTATTTTTTTTATAACAATATCTGCCATCTAATAATATTATACTTTGTTACAACAATAGTAAGCAATTAAAGGTTTGCAATAAAGTGCTCGGCCTCTAGTGCTGCACGGCAACCATCGCCAGCGGCGGTAATTGCTTGTCTATAGCGCGAGTCAGCTACATCACCCGCAGCGTATACGCCAGGTATTTCAGTACTAGTATTAGCCTTGGGCGTAAGATAGCCTTTTTCATCTCTATTTAGTACACCATCAAAAAGCTTGGTGGCTGGAGTGTGACCAATAGCCACAAACAGTCCGCCACAAGCCAAGTCGCGCTCTTTACTAGTTACTGTATCTTTGAGCCTTACACCCTCTACAAAGTCTTTGCCGAGCACATCTACTACTTGAGCATTCCAAATAATATCAATTTTTTTGTGTTCTTTTACACGATCTTGCATAATCTTACTCGCCCTAAATTCGTCTCTGCGGTGCACAATAGTTACCTTACTTGCAAATTTGGCTAATGTGAGAGCTTCCTCCATAGCACTGTCTCCACCACCAGCCACTACTACGTGCTTGTCGGTAAAGAAAAAACCATCGCAAGTAGCACAGGCCGATATGCCCTTGCCCATTAGGCGTTGTTCGTTTTTTAGGCCCAGCCAGTTAGCACTTGCACCAGTTGATATAATAACGGTTTTGGCGCTATACATATCATTGCCTACCCAGATCTTTTTGGGTTGAGCTTTTAAATCAATCTTGGTTACAAAGTCGGCTCTAAATTCGGTGCCAAATCGTAGCGCCTGGGCCTTCATTTGCTCCATCAGCTCTGGGCCCATAATGCCGTCTTTAAAACCAGGAAAGTTCTCCACCTCAGATGTAAGTAGCAGTTGGCCACCAGGTGTATCGCCAGCAATCATTAGCGTACCAAGATTAGCGCGTGAAGCATAAATTGCTGCTGTGTAGCCAGCCGGGCCAGCGCCAATAATTATTACGTCATAAATTTTGTTAGTTTTTTCGCTCATAGAAGTTATATTATATCAAAGTATAGTCTCTTATTTATATTAAATTTTGCATGAAATATTATGGTCTTAACGTACCTGCAAAAACTTGCCAAGCCAAGGCTGATTTGGCTACTAAGCTAAGAATAATATAAACCCTCTCTCCATATAAGTAATCACGCCAGGGACCAATTTTTTTGTATTGCAACACCATATTTATTGCAAAGCAGTTAAAGAATATAAACAAGCTAACAAATATGTAGTAAACAAAAGTAGGTATTTGGGCATCGCCAATACTAAATTGTGCCGAAGCCCAAAATGTTAGCGCTATACCTATCCAGGGCACTATGCCGGCCAAACAACCAACATAGTAACTCAACCAGTTGGTTCTTTTGGTAGTCTGGTTGTGTACCTCCATTATTAGACCACACAAGTTCATTACCGCTGTTAGTGCAAATAGCGCTAGTAGCGTTACTATATCGTATATACCAGTAAGCATGGCTATTGCCACTATCATGGTGCTGGCACTAATGCTGTATTCTATCCAGCGGGCGCGGTTAATACCTTTTACCAGATCGGCCTCATAGCCCTTGCGCCAAACCGTAGTAATTACTAGGTGAGCAATGCCGCTCATAAACAAAAATGCCACCACCAAGTATGCTAGGTTGATATTAAACAGTGTTTTTGTAGCTGGTTCTAAAGATTGAGTATTATAATTAAATCGCAAAAAAGAAGTCGTTACTGGCAAAGTAAAACTTTTGCTTAAGTACAGAATTAATCCAGCCTGGGCAAAATGCAAACCTGCAGCAACAAGATTGAGATTGCGAAGTTTGCTAAAAGAAATTTTAGATTCACTCATAATTACCCTCCATTAGTTTTATTTAGTTATTGTAGCACAAGTTCTATTACCAAGGCTGTGGTATAATTAGTATAGATAAATAAGGAGTACAATTATGACTGGATTTGTAACTAATATAGAAAAGGATACTCTCGAAAACGACAATTTTCGCAAGGTACTTTACACCGCCAAAAACATGCAACTTGTGGTGATGAGCCTAGAAGCAGGAGAAGAAATTGGCCTAGAAACTCACCCAGAGCACGATCAGTTTATAAGAGTAGATAAAGGCAGTGCTAAGGCTATCTTAAACGGCGAGGAATCAGTATTAGAAGATGGTAGCTGTGTAATTATTCCGGCAGGCGTAGAACACAATATTGTAAATACTGGCGACGACAAGCTCAAACTCTACACTATTTACTCACCACCCGAACACCCTGACGGCACCGTTCACGCCACCAAAGCCGATGCCATGGCCGACCCCCACGAACAACACTAGGATATACATTATTTCAAACTGCATCTAAAAGTTTCTGATACAATAGAAACTCAATGCAAAAACTTTCTACTCAACAAGCTGAGGCCTTGGGTGCTATTGGCACTTGGCTCAAATCAAAAGACCAGCCCTTTTTAACGCTAGGCGGTTATGCTGGTACCGGCAAGACCACGCTTATTGCGGCTTTGCGCGAGATACTCGCTAAGAACCGGCCCGATATGCGTTTGGCTTTTGTTGCCTATACTGGTAAAGCTACTCAGGTACTTAAAAAGCACTTACGAGCACAAAAAGCTACTAAAAGAGTTGATTCTATATCTACAATTCATGGGCTTATGTATTACTCAAACTCTAAAAAAGATCAGCCTGTTAGTTGGCGTAAGCGCGAAAGCCTTAAGTACGACCTTATAATTGCTGATGAGGCCAGCATGATTGGCCAAGACATATGGCAAGATTTGCTAAGTTTTGGCATACCTATACTTGCTGTTGGTGATCACGGACAATTGCCCCCAATAAACTCAGATTTCAACCTTATGGCCGAGCCCCAAATTCGCTTAGAACAAATCTTTAGACAATCGGCCACTAGCCCAATAATTAAGATTGCTACCAATGCTCGTATAAATGGCGAGGTAATGGTAGCCAATTACTCTCCAGTAGTTAAAAAATTACAAAAATCGAATAGTGAAACTGGCGAGATTGTAGAAGAGATTTTGCGCCGGCATGGCGACGACAGCTTAGTGCTATGTGGCTACAATCATACTCGTCAAAAACTCAACAGCTACATAAGAGAATTAAAAGAGTTTGAGTCGCCAAATCCTATGGTTGGCGACACTATTGTATGCTTGCGAAATAGTCGCGAGAGTGGTCTTAGTAACGGTCAAGTTGGGGTAATAAAATATATCGGCGAAGCCGATGACGATATTAAAAAACAATGGTGGTATCTGCAGGCCAATTTTGATGGAACAAAGTTTGAAGGCTACGCACCACGTGAGCAGTTTGGTGCACTAAATACCATGTCGCGTTTGCCTAAGCGTAAAAAAACCGACCTTATTGGCTTATTTGATTTTGGTTATGCTCTTACGGTACACAAGGCTCAAGGCTCGCAGGCTCAAAGAGTGCTGCTTTTTGAAGAAAGATTTTCACAAATGAGCGACGACGACTGGCGTCGTTGGCTCTACACTGCAGTAACTCGCGCCGAAGAAGAACTCTACATTGTAGGCAATTAAAAGAGCCTACCGAAGTGGTAAGCTGTTTATAACTTAAGTGACTACAATCAGTTGGGGTCTCCAACGTAGAGTGCCGTTACTATGATGACCGGCGTGACCAGCTTGCAATACACAGTATGCAGTAAAGTCATGTGTTAGATCTAATTCTGCTGGAGCAAATGTATGAGAACTACGACAAATCCTAAGATTCAGAATCGCAGTAATTTCAAACTCTTCTACTAACACCCATCTACCTTTATCGCCAAGGTCCATTCTTTGTTTTGCACGTAAAAGTATCCTACTCCTTGGGTCATCAGGTGGAAAAAGGTACTCTATTCCGTCAAATGGACCAGTTGGCCAAGGGGTCTTTGCGTGACTCCAGTTATGTGGTTTTTCGTCTGGACTCTCGCCACCAGTATTGTCCCAAACTTTTACTACGTCGTCACTGCTCATCGGTAGCCTTCCGATAATTAATATAGACAAACCAACTTTAAACTAAACTCCTGTAAAACTCAAGCATAAGAATATATATAATTACTATTTGCGTTTGCGCTTGTTGGGGTCGAGTTCGCGCTTACGTAGTCGTAACGACTTTGGTGTGACCTCTAAAAGTTCATCGTCTTCTATAAAATCAATACATTCCTCTAAGCTCATTTTTACCGCTGGCATAAGTTGTACCACTCCGTCACTAGAGCTAGTACGCATATTGGTTAGTTGTTTACCCTTACAGATGTTAATTTCCATATCTTCACTGCGGTTATTAAGACCAATTATTTGCCCAGCATAGACTTTTTGGCCTGGCTCTACAAAACATGTACCACGCTCCTCTACTTTTTGTAGTGAGTAAGCTGTGGCGCTACCGGCCTCAAAAGATATAAGCGCACCATTACGTAGTTGTTTGAGTGCCGGTGTCTGCTCGGTGTAACCTATCATTAGACTATTTATTACCGCAGCACCTTTAGTGGTAGTCATTAGTACATTACGCAGACCAAGAAGCGCGCGAGTAGGTAGTTCGTACACGAGTTTTGATACGCCTTTTGAGCTACTAAATTGTTCTTTTAGTGTGGCTCTACGGGTACCCAACTCCATTTGAACTGTACCCACATTTTCTGGCGGAACTTCAATAATCAGCTCCTCTACAGGCTCCATAGTTTTGCCGTCTTCTTGTTTGGTTACCACTTGCGGGCGACCCACCTCTAACTCAAATCCTTCTCGTCTTAGCGATTCAATAAGCACGCTTAGGTGCAGCTCGCCCCTACCGCTCACCAAATACCCAATATCGCTTGGCTCTATTTGCAAGCCCACATTGGTTTCGAGTTCTTTTTGTAGCCTATCGCCTATTTGGCGTGACGTAGTAAACTCGCCTTCTGTGCCTTTTACAGGGCTAGTGTTGGGGCCTATATATATTTTGAGAGTTGGGGCTTCTACCTCTAGCACTGGCAGAGCTTGGGGTTTATTAATATCGGCAATAGTTTCGCCAATTTGAGCATCGGCTACACCTGTAAGCTGTACAATATCACCAGCAATTGCGACCTTGGCTTCTACACTGGTAAGACCTCTACTTATAAATACATTGTCGATGCTAGTTTTGGTTTTCGAACCGTCTTTTTTACACAGCACAACTCCCTCACCTGGCTTTACGCTACCCCTATTTACTCTACCAATAGCATATTTCCCTTTGAAGTTATCCCAGCGCAGTGCTGTTACAAGCATTTGAAAAGGCCCATCTAACTCTACTTTTGGGGCTGGCACCTGCTCTACAATAGCATCAAATAACACATCTAAATTGGCCTCTGTGTTAACGTCACTAGGGATCTCATGCCAAGCCTTACCCTCACGACTTATAGCATAATACACAGGGTAATGCAGTTGATCTTCGTGCACGGCAAGTTCTAGAAATAAGTCGGCAAGCTCTTCTTCTACCTCAGCTACTCTACTACCTGGCTTATCTATTTTATTAATTACTACTATGGGTTTAAGATTACCCACTAAAGCCTTTTGCAATACAAACTTGGTTTGTGGCATTGGTCCTTCTTGGGCATCGACTATTAGCAAACAACCGTCGGCCATATTTAGGGTACGTTCTACCTCGCCACTAAAATCAGCGTGGCCAGGCGTATCGATGATGTTTATTCTATAGCGATCGTGAACCACTGCAGTAGTTTTAGCAGTAATAGTAATGCCACGCTCGCGCTCTTGGTCGCCACTGTCCATTATGAGACTTTGGCTCATTTCGGCTTGGTTGTCTCTAAAAGTTTGCGATTGCTTTAATAACCCATCTACCAAGGTGGTTTTTCCATGGTCTACGTGAGCAATAATGGCGATATTGCGTATTTTTTGAGGGTCTTGGGTCTGGTCACTCATAATAATCTAAAAAATAACAGCGCGACAATTATATCGCGCTTGCGTTACTAATTGCTTATTATTATGTCACAACTCGCATAAGTTTACAATAGTTTTAATTCATTTTGCTTACGTAGTGTTTTAAATACTAAAAGAGCTGTTGTTGTTCAAAATCTTGATTAGTAACTTGACCTACACTAGAGTCACCTCTAGGTTTAGTACCACCAACATCTAAGGCAACTAAAAACTCAAAAATTCGTACCATTGCGTAGGTGTCTAGCTCGCAATACTGCCGTAAGCTCTCCATTAGCTTTGCTTTCTCTGATTGGTCGAACTTATCTTCGTAAACGGCTTGCATCCATAGTCTTTGGGCCGAGCCACCCTCTTGTATGTCTAGGTCTTTGTAGCTTAGTTCGGGCGCAATTACTGGCAGAACATTTTTGATACTAGCCGAGCCCATAAAATCGCGATCTATATAGTAACCTTCACTAAATGGTTTCATTAAGTCAATTACTCGACTATTAACATCTTCTAAAAAAGTAAGGTGCTCGGGCATAAGTTTACCCATTAGCTCATTACAGCTCTTCTCAAAGCCCTCCCACCATACCAAAACTGTGCCAGACTCACCAATGTCGGCTTGCAATTGTTGTAGCAGCTCTGGTACTGGGTTGGTAGCGAGTGTATGCAAAAACTCTTTGTGCAACAAATCGCCGCCTGGCTCTTGTATAATGTGTAGTGAGTACTGAAAGGGTAGTTGATCAAACGGCTTGAGCCCATCAAAGGGCGGCACGATAGAGCTGAGGGTTTCGTAGTCTAAAAAGTACAATGGATACTGCAAAGAATTTATAAATTTTTTAATTTTAGCAATATTTACGATTGGGCTGGCTTGCTTGGTAGCTTCTACTTGTCTTTTTTGTTTGGGTTTTAGAGCAAAATTATCTGGAATATCGGCAATACTACTAATATGCAAATCTTCTAGTTGCCCCAATTGTTCGGCCGCGGCCGAGCATAGATTGTAAATAGAGTATTTATCTTGAGTGGGTCTAAGGGCTAAATATATTTCTAACCAGTCTTTAATAGCCCCCATCTTGGTGCGACGAGGCGTAGGGTCTGGCATGTCGCTAGCCCCAACTACCGTTAGTGCGGCCTCAATATTACGTTTGGTAGACTCAAGCTTTTGTTCTACCTTGCTAGTTACATCTTGTTTTACGCTCAGCGAGAGCTCATCTAGCGCGCCACTACGCACATATTGGTTATTGCAATAAACTACACCAATATTTCTCACGCTGTAACCGGCGCTCTCTAGCACAACTACCTGAAAAGCCAGGTCGTCAATATGTTCGGGCTTTACTTTGGTGCTAGATTTTATCTCATACAAATCGAAGGTTTTATCCCCCACCAACTCAACAATGTCTACAATACAAGTAATCTGCTCACCAGCAAAATTAGCCTCAAATCTACCTTGAGATAGTGTTTTGGCGCCATCTTTGAGAGCCTTTTGGGTACGCTCGGGCATACTCGAATATTCTTGATAGCCATTAAAACCAACTCGTAAAACATCTTTGAAACGTTTCTCGGCATACTCTTCAAACAAATTACCGGCATCAAAACGCGCCTGTAGGTTGTCGTCAACTTCTGGCAACATTTTTTTGTCATGTTTTTTTAGCCACAACCACGCCGGATGCTTAAGATACATTATATATTCAGATTTGCTTAGTGTAATCATATATACATTATAGCTTAAATGATTTTTTCTATTTCACCCACAATTATTTTACTAAATCCTGGTGTTAGCTCGTGGCCAGCATTAATTTTTCGAACAGTTATATTGGCGTGGTTTTTACTCAAAGCTGTAATATTACGACTCACTACCAAAACGTCAAATCTACCGTAAATAATTTTGATAGGGATGTGAAGGCCTGCAAGATCAGTACTAGTACGTTGTTTCTCAATAGTGTTATGTAGGCTCTCATGAAAAGCCGGCCAACTTTCTGTGGTTACATCCATACCTTTAATATTTAGTTTTTTCAGCATATCAGAGCCTTTAATGGCCCAGTCTGGGTTGGCTCGTAACTTTCTATAAGCTTTAAAGTATAGCTCGTCAGATGTACTCTGCCATTGTAGAAGTTTTTTATCGTTAAGCTCAGATCGCTTATAAATTGGAATACTGCAAAGTAGCATATTTTTCACTTTGTCTGGAAAACGAACTGCGAAACGTGCTGCAATAATTCCTCCCATTGAATGCGACACTATTATAGACCTTTGCCATATGTGCGCTTTTTTAAGTGTATGCACAATAGCATCTACATGATCATCTACCGTATATTCACTATCGGTAGGACGAGGCGATGCACCAAAACCCAGCAAATCTACAAGCACCATCTTGTGCCGACCTCTTAGTGGTTCTACAACATTATTCCAAAACTCGATATTGCTCGCTAAGCCATGTAAAAAAACAATTGGCTCACCAGGGCCTTCAATAATTTTAATGTTAAGTAAATGCCGTGGCTTGAATATAGATTTCAACCACTTTATAGTTTGAACACCAAAATTACCAAATAAGCTCATTACTACCTTTTATTAGAATATTTTCCAGGTTATTGAAATTGCAGTTTTATAATCACCAGTGTCTGAGGAGTTAACCAAGACAATAAACGACTCATCGCCTTTTTTATACTCTTGTGAATAAGGCATGTCTGTGTATTTACTAGTGTATCCTGCCATACTCCAACCTAATGATTTTAGCTGTTCGTCATAATATTTGGCAACAACTGCCGGAGCATCATTAGAGTATAGCAATACACTTACACCATCCTTTGCTGTGGAGTTTTTTTTGCTTAAATTAGTAAGTTTAGCATTTGGGTATTGTGGCAACCCCGACGAAGTATAGGAATCTGGATAGGTCTCAATGTCTAGAGCGACTTCGGTGGTAACTTTTTGTTGATCTCTAAGAGCTGGGCTTGAGTAGTACCTCAACACAAAACTACCAATAGCCAAAGCAATAAAAATAGCAAAAATTATTACAATCACTACAAATATAGCGACGATTTTTGACGAATTGGTATTTTTCCCCGACCGCTTCATTCTAAACTTATTTATTTACCTTCTCTCTCCACAACAATTGTGCACTCTGTTACTAAAGCAGCAATAGCTCCTACTGCAGCTAGTGGGGGCGCCAATACTGCCCCTACCACACCAACTGTAAGGGGAAGCTCTACTATACTTTTCCCTTCTTTGTTGCGAATAGTAATACGTCTAATATTTCCTTCGGCAATAAGATTTTTTACTTTTTTAAGTAGGTCTTCACCGTTTACCTTAAATTCTTCGGTGCGCTGCGATTTATTGGCCATAAATATCTCCTTTTTTATTACTTCTATTATACCCTATTTTGTCGATACTACTTGTGCTTGTGAATATATTGGTCTACAATAGTGTTTAAGAACGCTAACACTTAAACTAGTGATTATGCCTAAAAAAAGAACTAAGAGAACCAATAAAAAAACCACTATAAGAAATTTTAGTTTCAAGACTTGGCAAATTTTGTTTGTAGTAGGAACTGTTGTTGTTTTGGGCATTCTAGTATTTTTTGTAACTAACGCCAGTGCTCCACCGAGATCTGTTAAGGAGTTTGGGGCGGTAGGTAACGGTGTTACCGACGATACTGAGGCTTTACAAACAGCAATAGACACAGTATCGGCCTCGGGCACAGCCGCTAACCGCTCCCAAGAACTTACATTGCCGCCAGGTACCTATAATATTACAAGGCCATTAATTATGAAGTCGTTTGTGCAGTTCAGAGGTACCCGTGGTCAATCTGTTATTGTAAATGTTGCCCCTAATACTCCAGATGGACGAAATAAAATGACCCATATTCTTTTAGGGGTAGCGCACCCGTGGGCATTTGATGAGCGAAATGCGACCGACGCACAAGGTAGAAATCAAGTATTTACCAATATAGCGGTTGCCCAAACTAGCTGGGCAAAAGATTCAACATCACTCAATCTAAAAAATAGCAATGAAGCTAGCAAGCTAGCTGTTGGCGAGATAGCGTGTATCAGATCTGAGGTAGGTTTTAAAGTAGGAGATTACGAGCAACCAGACTTTGTTCAGTTTAATAAAATACGTGCTATTAATGGCAATAAAATAGAGTTTGCCGACAAAGCACTTAATGCTATTCCAAACCCACAGATTTGCAAAGTAGAAGGAAGAAGTCCATTCTGGAGCTATGTTATGGGTAAAGATATTCCATGGCAAGCTGCTCAGTGGGTAGAAATAAGTGGTATCACTTTTCGTGGTGGCGAGGCTGGTCTAGGTGGCAGTCTTTGTTACGCCTGTTTTGTTAAGCAAGTAGATTTTGAAAATATTGTAACACCCATGGCCATGAACGCCTTAGTAAAAAATATTTTTTCTGATATTAATGCTACGTATACCGGACGTGCTATAGAGATAAAAATGGCCTCTTCTCAAAGTTCATTTAAGAATATAAATTTACGTTACATACCAAAAGGTTGTGCAAATCCTTCAAGTTGTAATCTAAATGAAGTTTGGCCGGTTGATATTGGTGAGCGCTCAGTTGATATTGGGTTTAATAATATAAATATCAACGATAGTGGATCATATAGAAAGGTTGCTCTTTTCTCGGTTGGTGATGCAAGAAGTGTGCGTCTACACAACTCAAATATGACGGTTGTAGGTGGTAACAATAGAAATGCCGTACTTGAAATACGAAGTAACTCATACACAGACAACACGGCTCAGTCTTTTAGAGCAAATAATTTCTGGATTGAAAATAATTCATTCATACTAAACGAGCAAGTACAGCAATTGGCTATTCTCGGCGACAAGTATGCAAAAGATCGCCCTACTCTTGAGCCAGGGTATGAGATAAAAAATATATTATTTAAAAAGAACAAATGGAGCGGCACACGTACTAAAACTGGTATTGCTTACTTAGCACGCAGTCAAGTTAAGGATTGGGCTGTCATTGACGATGTCTTTAACAATGTAGCCAGTAGGATGGTGGTAGATAGCACCAGTACACCACCAAAAGAAAGCGGTATCAGATACAGTAGTATAAGATACTAGGTGTCATTAAAATACTATTGAGTTACTAGTTATAGTAGAAAATGCTTAAACTCTCTTTGATCTTTTAGTTTATTAATATTACCAACCAACATCTTATACACTTCCTCTGCCTTGGCCTCGCTATTTGCGTATTCACCTTGGCGTACGTCTGGTATACTCCACACTTGATACTTCGTGGCGCTCAAATCGAACATATCTTGAGCGTCAGTAAATACCGTAGGTGAGACAAAAATAACTATCGTAGAGGCATCAATGTTTGCTTGAGTAGTTTGGGTCCAGCTTTTTTTGTAGTTTTTATAATGATGCTTTTTAAGTATATATTTACCCAAGTAGCTTATGTGCCCATTTTGGTTTTCACTAGCCTGTATTCCACTAGATATTACCTTAATTCGCTCACTTTTTACTTTATTAAAATAAGCTTCTGCCAAACGGCTTCTAAAAGTATTACCGCGACACACAAAATGCACAATTGGGTGAATATATTTAATGGCTTCATTTAACGAGAAGTTCCAATAGGTATAAAAGGGCGTAACTCTACCTACTCTTACTAAACGATGGAGTTTGACTAGTCTTTTAGTATTTCGTAACGTCAAAAAGTAAATCTGGGCTGACTCACTAGACTGTAAATGGGTGTGAGCAATTGGTTTTTGTAATTTTATTACATAGGTGTGTAAAAATGTTTTAGCAGTTTTATTGAGTCTGGGGTAGTGTTTATTATAGGTTCTTATATTTATTGGTATTACTTCGCTAGCCAATACATCGATACCAAGTTCCTCTTTTATTTCTCGCCTAATAGCTTGATCGGGCTTTTCACCGGCGCTTACTACCCCTCCGGCTGATAATTCTATAAGATTGGGGTTCATTATAATTTCACGCGATCGTTTTTGCGCCACAATTTTATTATCGCTGGTAATAATAATGGCGTGAACCGAGCTATGCCAATAACCTTGGTCACACACCTCGTCTATGGTTGCTTTTTGGCCAGTGGGCTTGCCACTTTCATCTAGTACGTCTACAAGTTCCACAAATTATTTAACAACCGATAGTAATAAAAATACTAGCGAGAGTGGCACACCAAAATCCCAAACTAGTATTAGGGTGTTATTGGGTGCATAGTTTTTATTACGAATAATTTCTATTAGGTGATTAACTCCAGCCAAAAACAAGAATGATATTACGGGTAGACTAATAGCTACCCAAGCCTCTACTACCCCGTAATAAACAGCGTAAAAACAACCAAGCGCCAAGCCTAGGCTTACAAAAGCAATTTCGTATTGAAAGCCATTAGTTTTCCAGCCAATACTTGCAGCCATTTTCTTGGCAAAAACCGAATGCATAATGCTAGAGAACAAAAACACCCAGCCAGCAAAGTAAAGTATCCACTTGAGATAACTAACATTCGCTCCCTCACCCAAAACTGCTCCTGGCGCCGACATACCACTAAATGCAAACACCCAGGCCAATATAAACATACTAGGTAGTACGAGTGATGATATTTTACTGCCAATGTTACTATTTTTTCTCTTTGCCATAATTAAAACCTATCTTTAATTCTTTTAATATAAACTTAAGTACTATCATACTCTTTTTAAAAGAATAAATAAAATAAAAACCCCAGACAAACTGGGGTTGAAGCTACTTGTTGTAACTAGTGATTTTTAGACTTCTAGGTAAGGGTTGATTGGTAACTGGGTCAAAATAGCGAAAACAACGACTACACATTACTCGGTCTGGCGTTCTACTCGTATCAAATTCAATTACAATATGCATAATGCCGTCATCATCAACTCTTGGGTTTTGGGCTGGGCTCCAAGACGACACCAACATGTGCCCAAGCTCATCGCAAATCTGGGCAGACTCTTCGCCCAACTCCCACGAACATGGTGGGCAAATTCCCTGATTTGTCTGGCTACCTTCTTTGAGTTTCATAGATTGACCATTCTGCCATTCGTGCCCACCAAAAGGGGTACCACAAATAGGACAAGGTATCCAAAAATATCCGTTTAGGTTTGCAAAAATTTTGTTCTTGGCTCGGCTAATGCCCCAATGAATGCGTCGCATCTTTTGCTGTAAGGTTCTTTTTCTTGATATTGTGGTATAGTCCACTTTTAAAACCTTTCAAATTTGAAAGCATCAAAAAATCAACAATAATATACTATAAATATGCACTTTTAGCAAGTACCTGCTGTGATACTGCCAAATATTGCCAAACATTGTTACAATAATACTAATGGTAAAAAAAGACACCAACTCTAATCAATTTTATTCTACACGCAGAGTAGAGGCACTATCAGACGGTGTATTTGCAATTGCTATGACTCTCTTGGTTTTGGGCCTCAAATTTGGTGAATTTGGCAACGCCAACACCAGCACACAGCTCTGGCAAAACATTACCAATAACTCCACAATGCTTGTAAGTTTTGTGGTGAGTTTTTTAATGCTTGGTAGTGCCTGGTCTGTACATTTGCGCCAGTTTGAAAAAATAAAACAAGTAGATATGCACTTAGTCGCTATTAATACTTTCAGGTTACTGTTGGTAGTTTTTATGCCTCTTACAGCAAGCATAGCCGGTAATTACAGTGGTTTGGTGCTGGGTAGAATGCTACTGCCTATTAATTATGCACTAATTACGATTGTGAGTGCTTGGCAATGGCGCTATGCACTCTCTACCGACTTTAGTTTTGACGAAAGCCTTACCGATAAAGATATTGCCTACAACAAAGCCCGCAACACCGCCGCAGTAGTTACCTCGCTACTAGTTGTGGGGGGATCAATATTTATTGGTCAGGCAGCATTTATGTTGTTCTTTGCTATGCCTTTACTTACTCGATTGTTGTCGCGCAGTTTGCGCTAATCCACTTGCTTGAATTTTACTTGACTATTAATGAGTTTTAAGCTAAAATATCTGGGTTAAGTGGCACCTAAAATATTGCCCCCTACCAAAAAGGTAACGAAATGCGAGCAAAGAGTGTTTTGTTGTTTACAGCCTTGGCGCTGGTGCTTACACTAGCACCAAACTTGCCTAGCCCGTCGGCTAGTGCACAAACCTCTGCAGACGAAAGCTTGTCGTCTGTACCAGAAGTGCAGGCTGGCCAGCACGTGGAAAGGATCGCCTACGATACGCCTTTTTATAAGTTCAGAGTATATAATGGCGGAATGTATTGTCAAGCCAATGTGCGATTCTGGGTGCGAAATGGCGTACAGGTAACTACTATGAAGATGGTGGGTAGCGAGTGCTATAGACAACGTATTCGCGCAAACTACGGCAATGGCTATGAGCGACCACTTACCGATTTCAACCCTGGCAACAAGCTAAGGGTTGACACCCCAGTATCTCGCCCGTTCGTCTCGGTTCTTTACGGCCTCTGTGTAGTGCACCAGACATCACAAGAGAGAGTTTGTAGCCTTCTAGAGCGCGTCTAAGCTTAAGGAAGCTAACTAAAACTTAATAAGCCTATCACCTTCATAGATGGTGATAGGCTGTTTTAATTTTGGTTTAAGTGAGTGTTAAGGTTGTAGATATATCTTTATGGTATAATATAGTAGTAATAATTTAATAGGTTAGGAGTACATTATGGGTCTTTTTCAGGCAATTTATTGGGTGATAGCCGGTATTATTTGGATAGCTATTGCATTTTGGCCTGCCCGAGTCGCTGGTCGTAAAGGTCACAGTTTTTGGGGGTACTTTGTCTTTAGTTTGTTCTTCTTTCCACTAGCACTAATAGTTGCTTATGTGGTTAAAGACGAAAGTCACGTATCATCTTCTCATGTTGAATCTGAAGATACCGTAGAATAAAACGCTATATTTAAGCAGTTTCTTCAATTCTCTCGCTTATTTCAGACGGAAACATATTATCCACTATTAGAGAGGTGGTGTTGTGCCAAGCTGGCTCATAACTACCCGAAACCGCCGTGTCACGCTCGGCCTCAGGACCACCAATAGTTAGATTTACTATTTTATGGCGTTCATAGCCCAAGTAAAAAAACTCACCTTCTAGCTCAATAACTGAGCCAGTTAGGATAATATCATCTCTACTTATCCCAAGCTCTTCTTGTAACTCTCGCCAAATACCATCAACAGCTTTTTGGTCTGATTCTTCTAAGCCGCCGCCAGGGTACACCACATAAGGGTCTCTACCAGGACGGACGCGATTTATACCCAGAACCTTATCACCTGTTTGATTATATATAATCGCTCGGCATCTTTTGGGTCTCTCAGTAATAGGGCTGGGCATAAAGGCATACTTTTCCTGCAATCTAAGTAGTGGCTCTGGAGGTGGCTGAACACCCGATTCTAATTCTCTTGGTTCGTTATTTGGTTCTATCACGTTTTTGCCCTATATGTTTTACTATTTTGTTAGCTGTCTGTTTTATTGTACCAGAGTTGTCTACTACAATATCGGCATGCTCTTGATACTCGGCCAATCCTTGCTTGAGCTTAGTTTTGTCTTTATTTTGTTGATCACGTCTGAGCTTAGTAGGGTCTGTATTGGTAAATTGGCTATTATTTCGCTGGACTCTTAAAGTATCTGGCGACGTCAGTAGAGTTGGCACCCAACGTTCACCTAATATTAGCTTAAGAGCTATGCTAATATCGGTGCCGTGCAAACTCTCTAGTGTCGCTCTTTGTATATGCCTATTGGTTGCTAAAAAATGGGTAATTGTAAGCGCGGTTTTTGATGGTTTGGCGTAGGCTTTTTGATGGTCGCGAGAGTGTTCGTTAAAAAAACCAATCTTAAGCCTGGTAAAGGCAAAGTTATCTTGCAAAAACTGAGCTACTGCGCCCTTGCCAGTTTCGCTTAAGCCTGCCAAACCAACAATTACCGGATTATTAGCAAAAAGCGGTGGTATATTATGTTTCCTTACTTGTGCGCGAATAACGTTTTGCACATCAACAGCCGGGCAATCAACTAATATAGATGAATTACTCTCTGTTTGAAGCTCTAAAACAGTACTTAAGTTTTTTTGATAGTTAGCATATAGCTTGTTTTGGCTCCCGCTAAAACTCGATCCTTCACTACGAGCCGATCGTAAAACTTTGTGGTAACACTCTATTTCACTCTGCCACGGTTTGCAAGGTTTTAAAAATATCTCTACTCTACTGTCACGAGGCACATCTACCATATATTTTGCGATCTTATTTTCAACTGCTGTGGTAATTTTTTCTAGTGCTACTGTGTCTTTTGTGTTCTTGTTTTCACGGGTTAAAAAGGTTGCAACTAGTTGCGCTCGCAACATATCTCGCCCTCTCTCTACTACTGCAATATCTAGATTTTCTGCTTTCTCTATGGTAGCCAGCCTGTTATTGTAGGCATCTATTAGCGCACTGCAAAGCTCATTAAAACTACTCTTTTCAAACCACCATTTAAAAAATTCTTGCGGGCTCAAACTATCTGGCATTTTTTTAGAATAGCCAGCTAAAGAGCCGAAGTTATGTACATGCAAAGCTTGGGTCTCATAGGTAAGTAATTCGGCCTGTGTAGATTTGCCTACAAAATCTGGACCGGAAATTTCGATTATTGTCTTAGCCATATTGATAATTGTTAAATTATGCGATATTATACTATTTATTATGCTTCGTGTAAAGCCTAACAAATTTAATAACAGTCACCAGCCCACGGTGACAAAACGTTTTGATTCTGCCAAGCAGTTCAATTTAGAGCTAAATGGCTACGATTTTATTAGCCATTACTATAAAAACATCCCAAACCGTCTCTCAATAAACAAAGATGGTTTAGAAATTCACTACCAAAACGTAGGCGCCAATAGCACTACTGTTGGCGATGCCCTCTCGCTAGGCCAAACTCCAGACTTAAGTTCACTGTGGCAAGAGCTAGCTACTATCGCCAACACCAATTGGTCTAAAACCAACTCTAATGGTGGTACTCAGCTATTTTATTTAGATAGATTGCCTAGACTTTTTAAGCCTGAGTTAAAAAGTTTACTTAGTAGCAATATTCATAACTATCTACCTAGTATTGGCAATTATAAAACCAAATTGGAGTCGGATTTTTTTACAAACATCGCCACTGGAGTTCAGGATTTTAGTTTGGGTATTTGTGTTCCCTCTCAAGGAGACTTACACGAGCGCAATATTTTTACCAGCGGCGCGATAGTTGATTTTGAGGGTGCTGGGTTTAATCATATTGCTACCGACATAGCTACATTTTTATGGCATACTTTATTTGCCGGCAATTATTTTGGCCCAAAATATGCCAAATGGGCTAGCCAAGAAACATCTCAACAACTAGCTACCAAACCAAAATGTTTTTCTATATATAGTAATAATATTAAAGTAAATATAGATTCAAGCAGGCAAGAACTAGTTTTGCAATTTGTTGAGTATTACATAAATAAACTAAGTGTTGCAAACCATAAAACATACTTAGATCAAGCCAGTCTAGCGATTTCGTTTCGCCTGCTTACAACTTTTATACTAAGCAAGATGAGTATTGAAGACCAAAAACTATCTCTTGTTTTTTCTCATTTGTTTGCAAATACACAAATGTCATTATGGGAAAAACTAAAATTTTTTATAGAGCCTAGTGAAGATTTAGAGAAATTATTCTAGCAATAACCTCAAAAAGCTGACTATCATTATATTTGCGAATATTGTTTTTTATTGACATTAGTGAGTCTCTAATGCTATCCATATACTCTTTTTCTTGAGTAGTTGTACTAGCCTGTGCATAAACTTTACATAAAATATAAGCTAATTTTATTACTTTACGTCTCTCGCTGTAGCTAGCTGGATTAGACATTCTTACTAGTTGTTTAATAGTAAGAGCTTTTAGCTTATGAAAATCTAGAGCCGAAAACTTTCGGACCGTACTAGAATCTAGCTTAGGTATGGCATAACTCTTATTTAGTAAAGTATTTTGTGCGTTTGAGTCAATACAGGCTTGTACTGCTTTACCGTCTAAGTACATATAGTTGTTTTTTAAATCTCTAATAGAGTGATACTCAACAACAGTATTACTGCACTGCAAACCAAGTTGCTTTTCTAGTGCAAGCCGTAAATCAGCCAAGACTTTGTAGCTATTTTTATCTAAATTTTTAACTATCACAACATAGTCTATATCGGAGTCACGATCTAGGCTATGGTTGGCTGCACTACCGCACAACACTATACCAGCAAGATTTTTACCCAACTCTTTACTGTGTTGCGAGTAAATTATTCTTAGAAATTCTTTAGGTATTAGATTATACATTTTTTACAAAGCTTAACTGTTTTAGTATTGATGTATATTATACTACTTATAAATAGACCAGGGTAGTTTAGTCTTGATTTTATAAAACTTACATTATACCTAGTAGATTATAGTTATATTTGTGTTTTGGGATTTTAAATAGGTAAAAGGCCCCAACAATTGTTGGGGCCTTTGGGTACAATTTATTCTACATGTACTAGGTACGAATTAGTCTTCGTTGGTTGACGGTGCTTCATCGCTCGGCTCAGCCGAGGCTTCAGCATCGGACGACGCATCAACGGCCTCCAGCTCGGGCGAACCCTCGCCGTTGTCGTTCACCATCTTATCGACACCTAAGGTCATTAGGGTGTTTAGTAGACCAGAGCCTACTGAGTCACCACCAACCTGAATCTGCGGAGTGAGTACCACTCCACCCTTGCCAATCTGCTCGAGTGCAGCAACCAAACCAGTCTGCTGACGGCCAATAGCCCGCTGCTGAGCATCGAAGCCCTTGGCGACCGCGAGACCCTTGGCCTCGGTGGCCTTGGCCTCGGCCAAACCAGTAGCTTGTGTGGCAGCAGCCTCAGCCTCACCTGTCAGCTTTGTAACATCGGCAGCAGCCTGACCGCGTTGACGCACGACCGCAGCCTCACCTTCAGCACGCTTAACCGCAGCCTGAGCCTCGGCATCGTTAACATCCACCGAAACCCGAGCCCTTGCCAAATCGGCCTGGGCATCGGCCACGCCCTTTTGGTTCTCCAGGTCAATTCGAGCCTGCTCGGCTACCATCTGGCTCTGGTAGGTTTGAGTCTGCTGTGCTGCGATTTCTCGCGTTGTAAGCACCTCTACCAACTCTGGTGGGAAGACCACATCCTGGATGTAAACACCGCGCACCTCTACCTCATAACGCGAGAGGTAACCCATGACGTAGTTCTCGGCCTGGGCCTGGACTTCGTCACGCTTCTGAATGAACTCAGCGGCGCCTAGAGACTGCAGTGTATTACGGAAGTAGTTGCCTACCGCCGACTGCAGAACCTCATTAACCAGGTTCTGCATGGTACCAACCATGCTAATAACCTTGGGTGCTCGAGTGTCGGGCACGTGAATCTGCACCTGCAGATCAATGCTAAAATCGAACGCTTCCTTGCTCTTGGCGTGAATCGACGACAACGAACCATCGAGGTTGTGAGCCTCGCTGGTTGCATTGGCCCAGTTGAGTGTAAGGATAGAGGTCGGTACAATCTCGGCCTCGTAAATGCGTGGGTTAAGGGTGTACTTGCCGGTGCGCAGTGGCTCCGACCAAATACCCTGATGACCTGGCTCTACAATAGAGCCAAACTTAAACTCCTCGCCAGACGTATCTTCGGTGGGTAGGCCTACGTAGGCCTTAACCACAGCAACCTCGCCCTGGCGCACAACGAGCATCTCGCGAAGCTCAACTGAAACCAGGTAGGGGTTTAGCATGTACTGCCCGTAAAGTAGTGGATCGTGCTGGAGGCCAATGCACCCACCAGCATCCAGAAAAGCCTGGAAATCCTGGTAGTTGTTGTGCAGGTTGTTTTTGGGCGCAAGCACCGTTGTGATGATGGTGTTAGCCGCCGTATCTGCTGCCTCAGCTTCTACTACATCGTCGAAGTTACCAAGCCGACTGGCGATGCCTTTGGCCGGAGCGCCTTCGAGTGTAGTAACCACACCCACTACGTCGGTATGACCCTGGGGTTCAATAGTGAACGGCACCAATTTTTCGGGCGGAATTCTATTCAGCACTTCCTCAGCCGACTCCGACAAAACCGTGCCGAAAGTCTCAGACCGAGTCCGTACAATGAATGCGATAGGGTGCATCTGCTGGGTTGTACCCGGAGGCAAAACCTGTCTCTGCACGCCACGCTGTCCACCGTTCTGAATAAACGTTTCTAGGTTGGCAAAAAGACCAAACTCGTCTTTGTAGACACCAGACTTGAAGCCTGGGGGTAAATCACCACCGGCCTGGGCCACAACAAGACCAATCTCACCGGCAGCAACCTGCACCAGAGGGTACTTAGTGACCCAATACAGAGGCCAGAGCTTGAAGCGTAAGCCTGGCTGAAGCAACTCCGCCTGATAGCCGGCCTCGCCGTTAAAAGCGATTAACTGACCCTCTGGCAACTTCTTGCCCAGGCGCTTCTCTACCAACCCAAACTCATCTGGGCCAATCATATTGAAGCTCTTTACGATAAATCGCGCCACGATAAGTAGCGCAATAAATGCAACAACTCCAAGCACAATAGGCACAATTGGGAGTCCCTCAGATGCGCCTAGTACATATGTATTGGAAGGTACCATGTCCTTTGTTGGACCTTTCGTTTAGGAAATACATTCCGATGCAGTATTATACTAGTAAATTTATAAATTTGCAAGATGTTTTATAGGTAAAGGGCCCCAACAATTGTTGGGGCCCTGCGGGCCTACTTGGCCCTAGTGGTGTACGAACGGAAAAACCTCGAAGAAGTTGTCGCCGTTGTAGCGAATGTACTCCTCGCCGCTGGGCAACTCACCGGTTAGCGACCAGTCGTAGCTGTACCAGTGGCACACCTTAATGGGTTCTGAGGTGAGCGTGCCACCAAGTTCTTCGCAGTCACGAATGGCTGAGTTGATCTCTTGGTTGCACATTGCCATAATGAGAAGGTAGGCAAAAAACATCAGTGCCACCATGCCAGCACCCACGAAGGTAGCTGAGATTGCGACGATCTTGGTAGCTACCCAGAGCTGATTCTCTGGCGGGTAGTAGGTGGTGTCGCCCATCTCGATAAGCGCTTGACGCGCCAAGGTGTCGAGCGACATGTAGATGTGGTAGTACGCCACGCTGAGCGCGGTAGTAAACACCACAAACGACAACTGCATGAGTGAGCGTCGACTCATTTTGCATTTTCCTTTTTTTTGGGGACAGGTACAAAGCTTTTATTTGCTAAAAGCTCCTTACTTAGCATTAGATTAATACTCAGCAAGGAACCTTTTGCCACCCAAATTTTCAATTTAATATCATTAAACACTTAGGTGGAGCCAGTTTTTGAAAGGAACTGGCAAACCTTTTTGTCAGCTTTCGCTGACCGGTCGGCGGGCGCCGACCAGCTCGTCGGCGAGATCGTCGCCGTAGTGCTCCCGAAGCTCGTCGGCTGCGGCGGCCATGCCGTGCTGGTGCAGATGCCTGGTCTCCACGTTGGAGGCCGAGCCGGTCTGCCGCAGCGAGCGGATGACGGAGTGGGCAGCGCCCTCGCCGTTGTCGCGGTCGTAGCCCCAGGGGTCGAACGAGTCGCCGGAGAGGTCGACCTTCATCACCCTACCCTGCAGGTAGTCGAAGTAGGTCGTACCGGAGTTGAGGATGGCCTGAGCCTGCTCGACGGTCATGTCGCCGTCCTGGTGAGCGATGAAACCGAGGCCCTGAGCCCGTGCCCCATTGAAGAGCGCGGCCAACACGGCTGCACGGTCGAGATCACTGATGTCGATGTTCATGTGCTCATCTCTCTTTCAGTAGATTTACTTGAGCCTAACTATACTAGCACAAACTAGCGTAAATGTCAATAGTTTTATGTACTACCAATTGTTGCTATACTAGCCGTATGAAAAATGCAAAAAAAAGACGTAGTAATAAGTATTTAGTAGCTTTTGCTATCTTTGTTTCTATTATTATAGTTCTTGCTGGCTACTTGTATCTCACAAGAGCTAAAACAACTGCACCAGCCAGCACCAGCCAAAACAATAGCCAACCTACGACTGTACCGGTATTTACCCCATATACAGCTACTTTTCAAATTATTATAAATGGTGAAACCCGCATATTTACCGACCCGCGTTATCACAACAAATCGGCCGATGTATACATACCGCCCGAAGGCTCTAGCCAGGTACAGGTGGTAGTTACCAAACCTAACATTACCTGGGGTGATCTGTTTACTACTCTACCTATGAGTGTAGATACCAAATGTATAGTTACCGGTACCAAGCAAACCTTTTGTACCAACTCAGCACAGCAATTGCGCTTTTATATTAATGGTGTAGAGTCGCCCAACGCCCTTACTACAGTTATTGAGCCAAACAGCCAGCTCAAAATAGTTTACTAACCTAAACTAAAACTTCTAACTCTATCTGCGCGGTATCGCCTGCCTCTATACTCTCTGCATTGCGCACTTCAGCTTTTAAGGGCAACATGTAGCTACTAGCTTTGGTGTCGGTAAAAATTGAAGTTTGCCAGTTAGTTGTGCCTATTTTTACCTTTACGCGTAAAGAGCCAAAGCCTGCCTTACTGTGGCCGTGTTTAAAGTCTATCTCTCTAGCTACACTCTTTGGTAGAGTAGCAAAATACCAAGCCGCCTCACCTGGATAGACTTTTACTTTGGTACTAAATTTATACATTCAATTACTTACTATTAAGCCCGGGTTTTTAGCTGCTTCTACTAATAGCTCTTTAAGTACATGGATATTAAGGTCTGCAAGGCGCTTAAATTTTATACAACTCTTGCCTACGCTTACCTTGCCAAGCTCATCTTTGTATTTTTCGGCCAAATACTTTCCATCTACCAACGCACAAACGTACAAACTCACATAGTTCTTTTGGCTAGCCAGAGCGATGATAGGCCATTTAATCTTATCTTTTTTGTAATTAATATAGTCAAACTCACCATAACCCAGCATGTTGTACAAAAAATTTGGCTTAAGGGCCGGTACGGTCTTTTGAATAAGCTTATCTAGCGATAAAATTATTTCTTTTCTCTCCACTACTAAAGAGCTAATGTACTCTTCTCTATTTTTTGCCTTTACAGGTTTAAACATGTTCATAATCTTTTGTTACCCTTCTACATCTCTGAAAGACCAAGAATATTGCCAGATGGGTCTTTAAACCAAGCAGCTTTCATACTACCCATAGTCGCTACACCTCCTTGCCACTGTGCGCCGGGCATTTCGTAGTGTTCAAACTTCACTCCTTTGTCGGCCAGCTCTTTTACTACATCTTCTATACCCTCTACCTGCCAGGTGGCACAAGTTGCCTCTCCACTACCAGCACTTGGAGCCTCATATACAAACAATGTGCCCCTTCCACAGCTATAAGCTACTCCAGCTGGGCCATCTTGGTCTACTTTGAGGCCCAACGTCTCACCATAAAACTTTTTGCTCTCGGCCATATCTTTTACTGCTACATTTGCCACCACATTACTTTGGGCTATTTTCATTTTGAGATCTCCTATTTATAACTTATATTATAGCACCTGGTTTAACTATATTAACTAACTACACGCACTGCACCTTGTGGTATGGGTGTGTAGCAGATTTTTGCATCTCCAGCTAATATATTTGACATAATCTATACTAGTCTGTATAATAACGCATGTCTCAACCGAGTGTACCAAAAACCTGCGAAAGGATACAAAGTGAGCGATACCTTGGTGCTCAACCCAAAGAAGGTCGAAGAGATCTTTCTCGACTGTCTCTACCAAGACGGCGAGGATACCTCCAACCACGTTATGGTAGAGGGAATCGTTGCCAACTACGGGCTTCACCCCGAACGCCTCGAGAGTCATCGCGATGAAGTTGCTGCTCTGCTGGCCGAACTGCCCGACGAGTTCCGCGAAAACGGTGGTGGAGGCTGGAGCTTTCTCAACGCCTGCAACGATAGACACGGCAACTTGTGGACTGGCTTGCATGCCATTATGGAACAGCTAGTGGTGATGGGTGTGGCGCTAGACCTTGTTCATTACCAGCTTCCCAAGGAGATGTGGTCTATGCTACCCGGTGGCATGCCATATTTCTCTATTCGTATCTAGTACACCAGATGGGCGCACAAGCCCCGAGAGAGTCCCCGACTCACCTCGGGGCTCTTTTTGTAATATAGTTCTAGGTCTATCGGTTCTTAATGCCATCGAGCCGTAGAGTATCACTTTCATCACTATGAGTACCGGCCGAACCCACATGTTTATCACTTATTTTGGCACCGTTTTTTATTATATGTACTAGCGCCATGGCGTGGCCACGCCCCAAGCCAAAATCGTCTTTAAGCCAAGCAATTATTTCGCTAGACTTAGTATCTTTACCATAGCCTTTGGTTTTGGCCATAGCAATAAAGTCATTCGGCGTTTTGCCAGTTTGTTTTTCTATATTGTCTAAGTAGGCTTGAAACGACATATTTTTATTATACCAATCAATAATGCGATAAGTATCGTTTTGCTAATTTGTTATTTGAGTTTATTTGCGCCGTTGTTATCTAAGTAGTTACCTTTACTCACAACTCTTTTGCCACTTTCTTTTTCTAGCTTGCCCCTCGCGTCACCCGCTATCTTTCCGCCTTGATTAGCTGCCATTTTATTTTGCCAAAAACCTTGTGCATCTTTATTGCGCGCTATTTCTGTAGTGGCAGCTTCACCAAGCATAGTAAATATAAGCTCAAGATCTGTCATATGATCACGCAAATTCTCGAGTTGTAAGCTCTTATGTTTTTTATATTCTGTCGCTGTCATACCAAATGTTGCTTTTGAAATATCGTTGGTAAGTATAGCGTACTCTCTGCCCTCTTTTACGCCTCGTTGTTTCCATTCGCTTGTTAGCTCGTCTCGTACATTGATGCCTCGCACACGCTTATCTATCCAGCCTTTCGAGTACCCCTTGGCTTCATATAGCTTGCGCATACGTTCGGTGGCAAGCTCGGGGTTATCTATCTCAGCAATTCTCTCACTACCTACTTGTGCTAGCCAACGCTTAAACGGCTCGGCCTTGGGTGAAGGTATAGATTGTATAAGTCGTAGTATATCCTCTGTCTTCATGGCATCAAAGTTGCGTTGTTTGCCGTCTTTTGCTGTCATTTTCAAACTGTGACAATTTGTCACGGTTTGGTCGCCACCCTCTTGTAAAAGCCTTTGCTTAAGTTTGCGCCAATATGCACCAGCATCAACAGAATCTGTAAGTATTTCTACCACGTCAATAATACAAAACCACCACTCATTTTTATGCAGAGTTTTGCGCACTTCTTTGTCATTAAACAATGCTATGCTAGTTTCGTTGCTCATAAATATAATATACCAAACATACTACGAACATTCAATCATTGATTCTTTTACTAACCCTCTACTACAACCTCAAAACCGCCATAGGCCATTTTTTTCATGTCGTTGGGCATTTCAAAATCAGTTTGGTCTTTGTACTCCTCGCCCATCTCTTGCATTACTTTTTTGTTTACTTCGTCTCTATGCTCTTTAGATTTAAAAACTATAAAAGAGAACCATACGTTTTCGTCGGCTCCCGCACCAGCCATTTCTTTAAAATCTCGCGATTTTTCGTCGCCTTGCTCATGTTGTACTAGGTCGTCACCTCGGCACTCAAAGTATTGCAAAGCACCGTGTTTCATCCACGAGTCTCTGCCCATTTTAGCCATTTCTTGGTACTCAGTTTCTTTACCTTTGGGCACAACTAGTACAAACCCATCTACATACTTTGCCATTTATTTATTCCTTTTTTAATCTTTATATTAAATTATATAAATTACTCTGTATATTATATATCCACACAATATATTATACCTATTCCCTGTTGATTATGTAATTTTTATATTCAATTTACATAAAACTGATCTTAAAATTTAAAGATGTGTATGATTTTATTGTTCGGTATATTTTTGCTATAATATCGTTAGACTTTCGTAGTCTACCCTTGTAAATTACAGGGAGGGTGAACATTGTTCTGTAATAGAAAGGAGTGTGGATGAGAAAATACTACTATGTGTCTCCAGCAAAAACTAGCTGGGCGCTTACACATAATAAAAAGGTACTTTTCGTGGATACACTAAAGATAAAAGTTGTGCAAACAGGCAGACTTACTGCTAAACAAAATCAACCTAGTGAATTAGTTATTCAAAAATTAGATGGTACAATTGAAAACCGTGAGACTTACGGTAACGACCCGTTCCCACCAAGAGGTTAATGGAAAAGTAGCTGGTTTATAGAGAGCTAGGTAGTGACAGTACTAAAGCGCTAGAAAAGCTACACCTCCCAGCAAAACGATGGTTACAAGCCGTCGTTTTGTGTTATTAGATCAACGAACTTTATGGTGGTATTTTTCTCCCAATCCATTATTTTTACATACTTACCGTTATGCTTGTATGGTTTTTGTAACTTACATCCATCGCATTCGTCTTTCTCTACTCTGTCTGGTGTCTCACCAAAAAGTGTAAGCTCGCCGGGGATTACTCTATTGATGTGTTTACAGCTCATAGGTACTACATATTTTAGCCCATCCATTTGAAATATATTCCAGCTTATTATCTCTGCAATCTCTTCTTGTAATTTTAACGATGGGCGACGTTTGAATTTATCTACATAGAAATCTATAAATGTATATAGTAAATTCTCACGAGCTATAAGTATATTGTCACCCTGCCACTCATATCCATAACTTGCCTTAAATGCTTCTTTTGCCCAATGTACCCACTGACTATGCTTGTTGCAATATTTTGAAACTATGTATAGCTTGCGATCTAAAAACCCTACTCGGTTTGGCTTGCCAGTCTTAGTGTATAGTTGTATCAGTTTACCTGTGTGAGCATCTGGGTTGTACCTTCCTACCATAAAAGGTGCTTCGCCACATGTTATCTCTAGTTTTAGCTGTTTCACATAGTCCTGCCAGTTATCTTTGTTTGGTGGATAACTACTAGACCAGTCTATATGCTTGTTCATTTGGTCTACTACACGTAATGGTGTGAAAACCTCCGCTTTGTCTTTGGTACGCTTACGCTGCTCGTATAGTGGTTTTGCAGCTCTTGGTTGTATAAGTTGGCCATAAACTTTGCCCGTAACAAGCTCTGGTTTTATTTGCCTACGCGGTGAAAAACTATTATTCTTTTGAGCTTTGTTATATGAGTCTGTAGCCCAAATTATATTTTTCTTAGTAGTACGATCAAGAAGTAATATATCTAGTAAATTACCTCTTGAGCGGAGAGAATTCTCAAAAATATCAATGCTAGGCTTGGCTACCACTAACTACACCATGGGCTTAACATGAGACTCTATAAATTCTATTTCATCTTTTGATAACTTATACTTTGCATATAGTTGCTGATCGATTTCTGGAATGGATTTCGACCAGTCGATATCAGAGTTCGATGTGAAGTCTTGGAGTGGAACTTTTGACCATTTCTCTTTAGTGTTGTCTTGTGTAACCTTAAGGACAGCTAGCATCACTCGCGCAAACTTAGATTTTACGTATTTTAAAGCATTTAAAGCACTTTGTTCGCTCTCAAAATCGCCTATGGATATGTACATCTCTGTAAAGGCTTCATTAGGCTTAATAACAAAAGGTTTTCCAATCAAACTTGCAGTTACACCCACTCCGGTTATGCCAGTACCATAAGCTTTAGGAATAATGACCCTATACTTATCATTTGCATATGGTTTATTGATATAGTCAGACCTGATCCACATATCAGTTCTTTCATTGGCCAGCCTACCGTATACGCGTGTGTAATGTTTTCCGTCATTCGGTTTTGATTTAAAAAATATAATTCCGATAAACTTATCAAATGCACCCGTCCCGACATCGTCTTTGTGGCCAGCAGATTGCATATTTTTGACTTCAGGGTGTTCTTCATGCAGCTGCGGGGTTAGCCTATATATACCCCGTCCTGAAATTATATTAGTCAGTGCTTCTTGTCTGGCTGTGTTCACTTTACTCGCAATACTATTTAGCTCATCAAAGCTTGTAAATGTACCGATTGCTCCATATTCTTGAGTAGCATCTCTAAAGATAATCACTACACCACCCGCAATACCTACATTAGGAAAAACAGCTGACGAGTCGTGCGCATAAGATATAATTTTCAAGTGAGTGTCATTAAGCATTTTTTTATTCCATTGTCTTGGGGTACTACCGGCATTGAATAAGAAGCGTGCAGGCGAAATCAGGCAGTATTTATCAGCTATCTGTACAGCAGTGTCGTAAAAATAATTGTATATAGCATCATCTCGGGCACTTGTTCCGCTATTTTCCTGATACGGTGGATTCCCCACTACGGCATCAAATTTCATCATACTTCCTCCATTTCCAAATAATTGTGCGAGTTTCTTTGCTGCAGTATCGTCTTTTGCCTCGGGCAGTAAGTCGTGCTCAACAAAATTGTGGTTACTAACTTTGTTATTTTGATCGAAACCAAATATATACGACTGGGTAATATCATATAGCACCTTGGTGGGTGCCAAACCGTATACTTGATTTTCTAATATATGCTTTAAACACTCTGTATCACTATTATAGTGCTTGCGAGTATGGGTAAACAACTTTTTGACTATCTCAGTAATATACATACCTGACTTCATGTATAGATCTATAAAAGTACTATCAGTTCTTTCGAAAAGTTCTGGGCTTTCTTTCTCTAAACTGTTAATCATTATCTGCACGACTTTTCTAGGTGTAAATATCTGATTGTTTTTCTGATTGGGTATGAGTTCGAATATATCCTCATGGGTATTGAAGTAGTCAGCACGTTTTTGCTTCTCAGCTACAAACTCAGCTATTGAGGCATTGAACTTGTAGCGATCAAATACCCCTCCAAAGGTTTTGCGTTCACCATTCTCATCATAGTCAAAGCCATCTCTGAGCTTATAAAACTCATCTTTAGTGATATTGGTAAGATCTTCAAAATCATTATCGTCTATATGATCATCAAAATTATCTATGTTGATAGTTTCTTTTGTTGAGTTCGCCATAATAAACATTGGTATAGTGCGAGTAAACGAACGTAGACGGTCTCGTACTTCTTCTTCTTTTGTCTTCTGAACTTTCTCAACTACTTCTGTTTCTTTTTGTTCAACTCTATCTATAACCAGGTCATTTTCAATTACATTTGCAAGGTTTTCTTTTAGCTTGGCCGTGTCTTTTATCTCAGAGCTTTCGTATTCAGCAACGACTAGCCGTACCTTTTCATCTGTTTCTTTTTTCATTTCTTCAACCTCAGCGTTTGTTGCTTTGTATACTTCTTTGTATTTTGCAATTAGTGGCTCAGCTAGCTCGGTAATCTTATCAGGCAATGTTTCAATTATTTCTTCGGTAGTTTCGGCATTCAATGCGTTGTCTACAACTCGTTCGATATTCGAACGGAATATCTTCTCGCCTAGTATTACACCTGAGTTTTCGTTGATCTTGGCTTCTCTTGACTGCTCAAACTTACGCGCATCATCAAGGTCTAGCACACTCTTAGCAACTTCTGCACGCTTGTTTTTCTCTATTGGCATTTTGTCGAGAATATCTTCTACTTCTTTAGGAAAACTAAATACGCCTTTTACATTGTCATTGAACAACAAGTTGGTCATAAAGCGCGCTTTTACGATTTCAGCTGCAGCTAGTGCATTCGGGAATGTAAGGACCTTCTCTGCATCTAACTCTACCATCTTGCCATCTATATCTTCAGATATTACAGGAAAAAAGTTGAGTAACTCTTTGATATTTTCTTTGCGTTCAGATTCTGTTATTTCACCATTAGCAGCTTTGCCATTCAATCCATTCGCAAACTGGTCGTATATTTCCAATACTCTTGTTGGTGCAAAGTCAAATAGATAAGCAGATTCTTTTGCTTTTAGCTGACCGTCTTCATAAAATCTGTGTGGGTTTTGAGCACGAAAAGCTGCCTGCATATATTGAGCGGGTGTCTTTATATCGGTAAGCATCAATACGGCAGACCACTCTTTAATAGTCACACCGGCTGTGAGCTGACCGCAAGAAAGAGTAATGGTTCTGGGGTTTTCTGCAATAGCCTTCTTGACTTTATCGAACGATTTCTCGTTGCCATAGAAGTCATTTTCTTCTTCTTCAAATGACTTACCATCACCGGCTGCTACTACTATCTTATAATCTTTAAGGATATCGTCTTGTTTTAACAACTGCTCAAGAGCTTTTACTGAGTCAACTCTATTACCAACATACCAAAATGTATGGCGTAGTTCTTCACGTAGATCTGGGGTTGAAAAAGGATATTTTGTATTAGAAGTAAGATTCTTTAAGAATTCCCGTACATCTTCTTCATGAACAAACTTCTGATCTTTAGTAGCAAAAAATTCATTGAGATCAAATGCAAAATCACGTGTTTCATTATCAATTTCTATTCCTTCATTCACCTCATCCGCCACCATCTCAGAAATTCTATATGTATATAGCTTTAGGTTTGGTAGTTCTGTGTGATCACCCGTATCATTTTCTTCTAGTTCTGCTTGTTTGATTTTCTGTTCATCAAGATACGTCCAATTAAAGATAGCTTCTTTAGGAAATTTATTATTTGCCAAAGCCTTAAACGGCGTGCCAGATAAATGCAGTGTATATTTTCGCTTGACTATGTCAAAGGCCGCGTCAGTACGCTCTGTATCGATCCCTTCATGGGCTTCATCGATCACTAGCATATCCCACTCGAGATCAGCAACCCACTCGAGTTTTTCGTAATCACCACCAAAATATCTTGAGCCTTTCATATCCTGTAGTGATAAAAAGGTAATTTGAGGTAGCTCTACAGAAGTTGAGACAAATTGTTCTCTAGTAAGTGCGGTGCGATTTGATAATGAAGACGTTTCAGAAATGAACATATAACCTTCGACAAATTGCTCAAAATCATCCAGCCATGAGTTAGCGATTGCAGGTCGGTTGGTGACAATCAATACTTTTCTGGCTTGCATTTGTTTGGCTAAATCGTACGTAGCTAGAGTTTTACCAAATCTCGGCTTCGCATTCCATAATACCTCACCTCCACTATGCTTTGTAAAATAGTTTTTTGCCATTGTTACTGCGGCTTGCTGCTCAGTACGTAGAGAGTAGGGTATCTTTTTATCGACATTTTGCAAAGCTGCAAAGCCTTGCTCACGAAATGCATCAAACAGTTCTTTTGATTTCTCAGGCGTACCATCAAAATAGAACCACTCCTTACCCAAATCCAACCTGTTCTCTACACCATTTTTTACTAAGAATTTATGAAAAGTTTTGTCGTTGAAATCATTTTTATTATCAGCAAAAAAAGATGGTGCACTCCACAGCTTTTGTGGCTTGAGTTTAATTGCAGCAGTGTGAGTTTGTTCATTTATACGAGCATCAACATCTTTACGTTCTGTATAGCCTATCTTCTGTGAGCCTTCATTGGCTTTATGTTCAGGCAGAGTATATGAATATATCTGCGGGTACACTACTTTCGTAGTTTTGATTTTGGGTAAGTTGTCAGGCATACTTGATACTTTGCTCCAGATTTAATTTGCCACAATTATATCACTTTTTCAGATCTACAGATAGAGCCAGCTATAACTCACTATATTTTTTATGATTTCCTTTTGCTTTAGCAATGGGGTATTTCTTGGCATTCTTTTTGAGCTTAGCCATAAAAGCCTCAGATATATCAATATCTAAATCGTTACACATAAGTAGTACCCAATACAAAACATCGGCTAGCTCTTCGCTCACATCTACCTTGTTAATTTCTACATGCGCCTGCATCTCCTCTGCACTCTTCCATTGAAAATGCTCGAGTACCTCGGCGGCCTCTAGCGCTAATGAAATTGCAGAATCTTTGGGGTTATGAAATTGCGCCCAATCGCGCTCATCGCGAAACTTAACTACTTCTTTTTGAAGATCTTTTATCTCTGCCATAATACTACCTATTGTACTCTTCTAGACGCACCAAGAGCAATTAGAGGTGCTTTTTAAAAGACTATTTATCGCTAAAGTCTTGCTTGATAGCTCTATCTAACTTGTTGCGCCTGCGACGAACTAACCTCTCGCCAATAATTATAATAGTAATACCAAATATTATACCTACAATCTGCAAAATTAGCTTAGAGGTGCTACGATCAAAATATTTTCTTAAGAAAAACCCCAGTACAAAGCCAATGGCTATTATAGCAACTAGTTGGGCTATTCGGCCCGGGCTGGTACCGCCGGCTGTGGTAATAGAATACTTGAGTGGGTTCTCTACGAGGTGGGCGTCTGGCAAGGGCTTAGATTTATCTTGCCGCCTCTGGGCGTCGCGATACATCTCTTGCGCAAGCTTTTTTACCTCTGTCATTATAGGGTCGTTCTCTTTAAAACCACCGTAGACAATGTAAACAGTACGGCCATATATTTCTATATCGCAAGTCTTAAGTAGCTCGAGCATATCGGCCATGGTGTCGGGATCTAAAATAGTGAGAGCGTTGTTTTGCTGGCCTTTGGCAATGTACAGATCGGCGGTGTCGCCAAAAATGCCTTCGGCATTGTATATTTGCGACCGACTAGGCAAACGCAAAAATTGATTGCCAGAGGCACGCGATCGTATAAAAACCTGTTGATTGGCAATGGGTAGCTCAAAAGTAAAATAGTACCTATGAATATCGTACTTGCCATAGGCATCTTCGGCCGAAAAGAGATGTATTTGGGGCTCACCACCATCGTCGTTGATGTCGTCTCTTATGGGATTTACTTTTCTACCTTTTTGCAAACAAACAGTTTTGTAAGGATGTGAGTAGCTACCATCTTGGTTGGTAGTGGGTGTTTGTGACGGGTTTGAACTAGATTGTTTGGTGGGGTTGGTAGTATTGGTCATTTACTACCATGTTACAACTTATACATTAATAACTCTACAGAAATGCAATTTGTATTATTGTTGACATACTCTACATATTATAGTAATATAACAGCGACTTAGAACCTAATAGAAGAAAGTAGACCAATGCCAAGCAGGCGAAGTGTTGTATTTGTAATAATGAGTGTAGTTGTCGCTGTACTACTAATAGGCTCGCTGGCCGCTTGTGGTAGCGATAGCGACTCTGGTTCTAACACCAACAGCAACAATGCCACGAGCGATGTGCCAGACCCAAACCAAGATGCTGAGATCTACGACGAACCACTGTACCCTACCGAGCCTGGTACCCCAGAGGTTTTTTCTTTCTCAACCAACTACAGTGATATTGAGATCTTTTGTGACGGTAATACACGAGTGATTATTGTCTACGGGAGTGAAACCAACCTAGAAGTTGTACCCAACTCGCCTAATTGTGCTGGAGCGCCCGCCGCCGGTGAAGTAGTGAGTAGGTAAAAACCAAAAAAGCCTATCTCTTAGATGAGATAGGCTTTTTTACTAACTTACACCTAAAGCTTGTAAGGCGTAATATAGAAGATAGGCTGGCCATACACAGGCCTTAAGAAAGGCTAGGATGTAGCCACCAAAGCCTTGAGCCTGATGGGCGAAGTAAAAAAGGGCGCCAAACCAAGCTACAAACAGCACAAAGCCCATCGTGCTTTCATCGTACGCTTTTTGTTTTACCTTATTTTTGGTAGATTTTGCCATAATTACTCCTATTTAATTAATCTTAAGTATTATTATAGCAGACTGCACTTAATTACATTGACTATTTGGCATATTTATGTATAATAGCTAACAGACTGTTCAAAAGTGAGCACCCAACACGAAAAGGATAAGCGAATGGACCTAACAGGTACCGAAACGCTACTATCTAGCCTAGCTGTGGTAGCTGTGGTTACCATCGTTATTACCCTAATGGTGATTGCCCACCGACTGCGCAACCTGGGCAGCTACAGACTTGAAGGTACTATCGATCAAGCCGTTGCTCGCCTAGGCCAAGCTACTCAGCACTACGTAGAAGTTAACGCCATACTGGCGCTAGTAGATCAGTTTGAGGAGCGACCCGAGTTAATGACTCGTCTAGGCGAGTACTCGCGCCAAGTGGTCGCCGCTTGTATTTTGCAACAACTAAACACTGTTTCGAGCACCATCAAGGCTGTGCATATCAAACGTAGTACCTACGAGAAAAATCGGGCTTCATTTGGTGGCTACGTCACCGACATCAACCGTTGCAACGAAGAGTTGAAGCGACTCAAGGGAGAGCTCACAGCTCTCGAGAAAGCTGCCGAACAGTACGGTACAAATAATCTCACCACGGTGAGCTAACACTTACACCCCAAGAAATATAAACTTTCTTGGGGTTATTTAATTATATTGACTTAATACTTAAAGTGTATTATAATATGCACAAGACGGCCTGGATGAAACCCGGCCGTGTACCTAGAACAGGGGTAATTAACAATGCTCGAGCTCGTTGCTACAGTCTATATAGCTGGTGCACTCGGGATGTTTTTTGGGATACTCGTAGGTCGTCCACTACAAGTGAGACGGCTAAAGAAAATATATGCTGGCTCAAAAGAAGAAATACCTACGCACTTATACCCTCCTGCGCTAACAGCAAAATACTTGGCGAAGATTTTTCTATATAGTGTTTTCTGGCTACCAACTCTTATTCTTATTGCATTCGGTATCTTCTTGCAGAAGATAAATTAAACCCACACTAAAACTACGCAATTTTTAAACATTGCGTGGTTTTTTACTTTAATAAAATTATTAAGACGAGAAATAAGTAAGTGCTAGCATTATTAAATATTGACGTAAATAACTTAGTATGATAATATATGCATCAGCAGGTCTAGTAAAAAAACTAACCACGTACCAAAAGGAGCATAGAATTGCCCGACTCGAAAAGCGAACAAAGCACTCTTAGGCCACCCCTAACCACGGGTGATGGTGTAGCTATTCTTGGTCTTTCTCTACTAATGATCTTCTGGATTGGTGTAGTTGCTGGAATTGGCCTGTGGGCCTATAACAATGTCGATGGTGCACAGCAATGGTTTGAAGAGTACGCTTGGTTACTACTCTTCTTTGGTGCCAGCATGGTCGGTGCACCGGCCCTTTGGGCTAAAAATCAGATCGAAGAGATCATTACCAAAGAACCAAGTGGTGGCTGGGATCCATTCGATTCGTTCTAATAACTTAAGCGGCTAGCGCATTCGCACTAGTCGCTTTTATATTTGCGCTATAATAAGGTATATGCAAAAGTTCTTGGTAAAAAATAGGCTTTGGACTACCACTATTGCAACAGCAATGCTTGTGGCTATTGTTTTATTAAGTGCGTTTTTGGTTTGGCGATGGCGGGCGCCAAAAGCTATGGCACCAGCTAGCACTAATACTCAAACCAACAACCCTGCGCCCGCGCCAGTACTTAATCCCTTGCAGATTGAAGCCATAAAAGCTCGTAGCTATCCGGGTAGTGCAATAGTAGTAGAACAGCAACTAGGTAATAGCACTAGCATAGTATCGTACATGTCTGATAGCTATAAAATATACGCTCTACTCACTACACCAAACGGCACAGCTCCTGCTGGTGGCTGGCCAATAGTAATACTTAACCATGGCTACATAAACCCTAACGTGTATCGTACTAACGACGGAAGCTATAGTGGTATAACAAATGCGCTCACTAGTAACGGTATTGCAGTAATAAAGCCAGACTATCGTGGCCATGGTAGTAGTCAGGGTGTGCCAGAAGGCGGCCACTTCTCACCAGTGTATACCTATGACGATCTAAATTTAATAAGCTCAATTGCTCAAACCCCGGTGTTAAATCTTAATGCTAATCGTTTGGGCACACTTGGGCACAGCCTAGGTGCGCATACTAGTTTGCGAGTAGCAGTGGTAAACCCTAGTATTAAAGCTACTGCCTACCTAAGCGGTGTAGTGGGTAGTGTAGAAGACATATTATACAACTGGCCAAACAGCCCAATGCCTAGCGATTTACCAGCGACTGTTCAGCAAGCTCGAGAGGCACTACTGGCTCAATATGGTACTCCAAAAACTAACCCAGATTTTTGGAACTCAGTCAGTGCTATTAACTATGTGGGTAGCATTACTGGGCCAAGCCAAATACACCACTCCACTGGCGATACCACGGTGCCGGTAAGCTTTTCAGCGAGTCTTGATAGCGCACTAAAGGCTGCGGGTAAGGTAGTAGAATACTACACTTATCCAGGTGACGATCACCAATTGAGTGTTAGTGCAGTAGTAGTAAATAGCCGACTGGTGAATTTTTTCAAAAATAGTTTGTAAACTAAATGAAGTTAAAAACCTATTGACAAAGTAGGTATTTTTATGCTATTATATGTATCAGTTCGCACCTATCAATAAGGAGAAAAGGTTGAACACTCCAAACGATTGGACCGATGAGAAGGTCTTACGAGTAGTTGAAGAAGTTGAGTACGAGTCGCTAGATCGGCTTCACTCTTCATTGCGGAATTTCAACGCGATCTTGGCAGTTTTCATCTTCCCGGTGCTTTGGTATTGCAACAACTACTACAGCAACTTCAAGAGCGAAGTGATTGTGGACACCTATGGGTGGACCAATCAAGTATCTAGTCCTTCAAACTTGCCGCGAGTGATCTTACTGGTGATGTCGACCACTCTGCTTGTTTGTTCGGTGTTGGGTTTAATCATTTCGAGAATGAAGAAATACACCAACTACGATCTAGAAGAACTAGAAGAACTCGCCCAAAACCTCGACGAGGAGGCGGCCAACACGGAGTTGGTACCACCCACCCACAAACCAATTCTTTAACTAAAAGGATTGAGACCCAAGCGCCCAGCTAACCCTGGGCGCTTTAACATTTAAGATTTTGTTTTATCGCTCGGTGCTAGAGCAATAATTGAGATAGCGATAACAATAAATACTAGCTGTAAAAAATTAATGTGTCGTATAGATGCTATCTCACCAATTATCCACACTAACATAATAAGACCAGCCAAGACCGTAGCGATACCTGCACCAACTTGTTTTTTGTATAAACTTATTGCAGCGAGCAATGCGCTACCACCCACTATTGCCATAAGTATTACGCCCGGAAAGTAGTAACTATTAAACCCCGTAGATGCTAGCCAAACGCTCGGCACACCCGCCTTGCCGGTGATTAAACCTATACCACCAGCTACCGATGCTAAACCACTAAATATCAGTAAGCCTATAAGTAATTTTTGTTGATTTACACTATTTAATTTCTTCATATTTATATATTGTACTATTATTTGCTTGTAACATCCATCTTGCTTGTGCTTTATGATTGGCTACTCGTTATGAGATAATACTATTAAGTTATGAAAAACACCAACCATCATAAATATTTAAAAAGTGAAAAGCCCGGCTGGTTGGCAAAACTATCGCTTCGCTCAGTGCGCCACCCTAGAATAAGCGCTGTTGTATGGGTAGTGATAGTAATATTTGGGCTACTTAGTTATTTACAGTTTATGCAACGTCAAGGTTTTCCAGACGTGGCTGTACCAATTAGTACTGTAAGTGGCACATATTTTGTAAACGACAGAGCTAAGGTTGATAGCGAGGTAGTTAAGCCAATTGTAGAGACGGCCAAACAAAACCCAAAGGTAAAAAAAACTACCGCGACTTCTTTAGATAACGGTTTTACAATAGTAGTTCAATACACCGATGGTACCAATGCCGATACCGCCTCAAATGATATTAAAAACCAAGTAGAAAAAAATAACTCCCTACCTCAAGGAGCTAAGGTAGAGTTTACAACCATCAATGCCAGTAAATTTCTAAACGAATACGACACCTTGGTGGCTGTACGTAGCGCTAGTCTTAACCCTGAACAACTAGAGGCCCAAGCAAATAACTACGTCGCAAAATTAAACAACAAAATATCGCCCTCTACTGCTACGATGGTCTCTAATTTTCAAGTTGGTACCAATCCATTTACTGGGCAAGAAGTAAAACAGCAAAAAGCTTTTGATTTTTTAGCCACTCGACAAAATTCAGAACTGTCACCAGCCGAAAGTAGCGTAATAATTGGTATAAAAAACCCTAAAGGTACCGATATAATTAAGTTTGACGAAAAACTAAGTTCGGCCTTAGACGAGCTAAATAGCCAGGCTGAGTTTAGCGATATTAGCGGAAGTGTAGCCGCCGATCAAGCCAGCGCAATTAAAGAACAAATTCATCTTTTGCAAGATAATCTGTTAGAAGGGCTGTTGATAGTAGCGCTAGTCTGTATGTTATTTATAAGTTGGCGAGCTGGCATAGTGGCGGCCCTTGGTATGATAGGCACACTCACCATGACGCTAGGTGTTTTATATATATTTGGAATATCTCTAAACACTATTACTCTATTTGGTCTTATTCTCTGCTTGGGTCTTATAGTAGATGACACTGTAATAATGGCCGAGGCAATAGATAAATACAAAGACAACTCGCGGAGTTTCGCTGATGCCGTTAAAATAGCCGCCAATCATGTGGCTGTAGCCAGCTTGTCTGGTACCTTGGTAACAATACTAGCGTTTACCCCACTATTGTTTGTAAGTGGCATACTAGGTGAATTTATAAGAGTGTTGCCCATAACAATTATCATTGCTCTGGCCATTTCGCTACTTGCCTCAATAACCCTCATACCCTTCTTGGCTAGCAAGATAGACAAGCGCCCTAGTCGGGATTGGCGCAAAACCATGGGGAGATTCAATCCTTTTAGGTGGATAGAACAAGGTGTATCTTTTGCTGGTAGCGAAATACTACTTTGGAGCAAAACACCTGTTCGCAAAATACTCGTTAGTGTTATTGCCATAGGTATAAGTGTAGAGTTTATTGTTTTGGGCGGACAATTTTTTGGAATGCTTAAATTTGATATTTTTCCTAGCACCAAAGATAGTGATGTAATAAGTATTGCTGCTGAGTTTACGCCAGGTAGCAGTATAGAAAACAATATTGCTATATCTAAAGCTATTAATGAGGCGGTAGCAAAAAGTATTGGACAAGAGGTAGAGCGCATTAGTTATGATGGCTCGGGCTCGCTGCGTGGTGCCAAAGTAAACATAAAGCTTACGCCCTACGGTAAGCGCGAACCAACCGCCAAGGAACTAATAAATAGTTTGCAAACCAACTTAAATAGTGTAGATGGTGCCAAGATTACCATCTCACAAGTAGATGCCGGCCCGCCCAAAGATAGTTTACCGTTTAAAGTACAAATTGCTTCTGCCAATAAAGCTACAGCCGATGCCGCCGCTAGTAAGTTGGTAGAGTTTTTACAAAACCATACTGTTACCCGCCCCGATGGTACTACAGTGAGTATTACCAATGTTGAATATGATGGCTTAAGGCCAATTGTAACGCGCTACAATGCCGAACAAATAGTTCAGGTTTCGGCTGGGTTCACAAGCGATGATGTCTCGGCACTTGTAGTTCTTACGCAAAATGACGTGAAAGACTTTATAGCTACCGAGTCTAATAGAGCTGGCCTGCAAGAGGGAGACTATAAATTCGATTTTGGTAATGAAAGCTCCAACCAAGATTCATTTAAGACTGTACTATTGGCTTTTCCGGCTTTGTTACTGGCAATGTATGTGTTGCTTGCCGTGCAGTTTAGGTCGCTCACACAACCACTACTTATATTCTTGGCAATTCCATTTAGCTTTTTTGGTGTGGGGCTAGGACTATATATTACCAATAATCCTATTAGCTTTTTTGTGATGGTTGGGTTCTTTGCCTTAATTGGGATATCGCTTAACAACACCATATTACTTACCGACTTCGCCAACCAACGTCGAAAGCTTGGCGATGGCCCACGTGAGGCAATTGCAAGTGCTCTTAGAACTCGTATTCGTCCATTACTCACTACTAGTATTACAGCCGTAGTAGCTCTAATACCTTTAGCTCTTAGTAATCCGTTCTGGGAGAGTTTGGCAATAACCTTGATATTTGGAGTAATGAGTAGTGCATTTTTAGTGATAGTAGCATTTCCATATTATTACCTCATACTCGAAGCTCTACGTATTCGTACTAGCAAATTTTGGCAGAATCTACCTTTTAAAAAATCAACTACTACGTAGAAATATTGGCTTATTATAAACTTGGCGCTATTATATAGTTATGACAAAGAACTCACCAAGTAGTAAAAAGAGTAATGAAAATATAGCTCAGACATTGCTGTTTCCTACTGCTCTAGTTACTAGCCTACTTAGTATGATATTGTTCTGGAACCAAAGCGCGGTAAAACTAGTGGGTACAAATTCAATAGGCTTTGTAGTACTGGTTGTTGGTATTATTCTTTCAATTATTATTTTTCCGACAGCATATATTTACGGGCTCAAAACAAAAAAAGAAAGTATTACTTCAAAACAACTATTTTTTAATATTATAACTCTCACGGTCGCTACCGCTATTATGGTGGCGCTCGTTACTGCAGTTGGAGTACTACTAATATCCCAAGCTTTTGTAGATCTCACGCTTGATAGATATATATCATCGGTAATAGTTGGTGTGTATTCTGGTATTGTAGTATATAGTTTGGTGCCTGCAATAATTAGTTTATCGACCCAAAGTATTGTGCGAATATTCTCGGTAGTAATGGTTTGTGGAATGCTACTAAGTATGATCACCGCTACCAACCCGCTCTGGTGGGAGGTAAATTTCTCATCACTTGGTAGTACCGACTCAAAATCAGCTGTGGCGTTTAATTTTACATTAATTCTATCTGGCTTAATTCTAATAACCATGAGCTCTCACCTAATAGACGATATACACAAACTACTAGGCAATATGAGTGAGCGTTCGGAGAATGTAAGAGTAAATACTTTAAAAATATTGTTTATTTTTATAGGCATATGTATGGCGTGCGTAGGAATTTTTACCTACGCCGAACACCCGGCGCTTCACAATTTGTCGGCTTACTCTATGGTATTGGGTTTTGCAATTATAATTATTGGGCTAAAGAAAATATTACCGTTTATAGATGCGACGTTTTTGGCTAACTCATATTTCACCTTAGTTATTATTGCAATTTGCTACTTTCTATTCGCCAGAGTTCATTATCTTAATCTAACGGCTTTTGAGCTATTGGCGTTTGGTATTACATTCTCTTGGTTAGTACTGTTTGTTAGAAAAATTATCAGTTTACAGACCGATCATCTCTAATTGGGCTTTTGCAACACAGTAATTACGTGGTTCCAGTTACCTGTAGCTATACCATACTTTACCCACAAAACACACATAGGTTCTAGCTCTCGCGCACCCTCAATACCACCAATATCTACGGGTTGCCAACCGAAACTTAGCAGTATTGTATGGGCTATCTCTTTAGCTCCCTTATCGTTGCCACAATAAAACATGGTTGGCGTGGTATTGCCAAAATTGGGTTTGTACATGTGTGCGTTGCCAACGGTGTTGAGGGCTTTAACAACTTTTGATTCTTTAAGCCAGCGTTGCACCTGTTCTCCAGCGGAGTCGTTAGTACCTAGTAATAATTTGGGTGGCATACCTTCTGAGAAATCTAGTGGATTAGTAACATCAATTACAGTTTTACTTGCAAGGTTTTTAGGCTCAATAAGTTTAATAACATCTTCTGTTGCTGTCCAAAGCGTTGCAAGTACAGCAAGTTCACAAAATTGTGCTGCAGTAGAGAAGTCGCCGATTGCTACACCTAAATCATTGCCGATACTTAATGCTTTTTTCGCTTTTGGGTTGCGAGTTGCTAGCATTACTTCGTGACCTTCAGATTTAAACGCTCTAGCTAGGGCTTGCCCTACATCACCGCTACCTAATATTCCAATCTTCATAATAGTCATTATAGCATTCTAATGTTTAATATATAAAAAAGTTTAGTTTTTGGCACACACCTGAGTAGAAACGCTAGCGTACGAATTTGTCACACTATTAATAATTTCATTAAGCCTGGGTGAAGTAATAGCATAGCCAATTCCTTGGCCATTATTAGCAGAGGCAAAAACCATACCAATTACCCTACCGTCTGGTAATACCACCGGCCCACCTGAGTTACCCGGTATCACCGTGGCCTGAAACTCATAAATATTTCGCGTAGCCGTGCTGTTGCCGTAAATGTTTAAGCCTACTGCATCCATACTACGTAATAAACTTGCCGACACAGCTTTAAAATTACCACCACCCGGATAGCCCAATACCGCCGCAGCGGTACCCCTAGGTAAAATACCATCTTCAATAGTTAATATTTTGCCGGCCAAACCGTTGGTGCGCAAAACTGCCACATCTAGATCTGGGTTAAAATACACTACAGTTGCTTTATGTTGGCCATTGCTGTCTTCTACTACAAAATTGCTTGCACCAGCAACTACATGAGCATTGGTCATTACAAGATTTTGACCCGCAACAAAACCCGATCCGTACAATACACCACCACAACCAGGGGAGCTAATTCGTACTGTCGACTTCCCGGCCGCTTTGACAGCCGACTGAATATCGGCAGTGCCAGTAGGCGCAACTGGTTCGGTAAGCTGAGGCTGTGCTCCGGCAAACACCTGAGGAAATTCTAGCGGGGTGATTAAATTGTTGATACGCCCAAGTAGTGCCGGCGCGGGTGGCAAACGACTGTCTAAAAATCGTATTATTGCTGAGCCTTGAATTTGTTGATTAATAGCCACAGATGGACTGCTTATTAAGATGGCAGCAAGTAACCATACATAAAACAAAGTAAAGATAACTCCAAATATTCCACCCAAAATAGCGTTGGTTTTGACAGCCCAAGGTTTATCTATATAGGTACTAAGTTTTATACCGGCAACTTCAAAAGCAGCATCAAAGCCAATGGCCGATACAGAAATAACTAGCAAAGCAACCAAAAACCTAGTAATTGGTGTGCCAAAATAGTGCATAATATATGGCGCTATTAGCGCACCTACTACCAGACCAGCAAGCAAACCAAATAACGAAAATACACCATGTACCAATCCATTTCTAGCCCATCGAGCAACTGTTAAGACTATTAATACAATAATAAGAATATCTATAAAGTTCATAATTTAAAACTACAGTTTCCTGCTATCATAGGCCCAATGCAAAATAGCCTGACGTTGTCTAGGACGACAATTGAGATCACCTGCGACACAGTTATTTTGAAGCTGAGTAATGTGTCGCCTAATGGCCCGCCAACGTTTAATTTGCCAGGCATCGTAGTCGCTTATACGTCGCCCCATATAGTAACGGCAATACCATTGAAACCACCCTCGGGGATCACGCTCGTCTATCCAGCCTTTTTGGCGCCAGACACTGAGTGGTTGGCTGGCATTCACTTTGAAAAAATTTAAATCTTTATCCCTTTTGTGGCTCAGTTTGGCGTTTACCAGCCATTCCACGGGTAAATCACTGGGCTTATCGGAAAAATATTTTCCACCAAAGACACCCAACTCAAACATCTGTTTTGGGGTAAGTTCGGGCTTAAAATGATTAGCGAAATGTTTGCCCATTGGCTCTTCTAGAGTATAGCTATAATCTTTCTGGTAAAAGTCAGTTACGCTTATTATTTTTTTCATATTGAGCTAAGCTTGATTGGTTAGTTTGGTTTCGGCAATTTTTACATATCGTGAGCCGTCGCATATATAATAATCTGTAATATTAAACATTGAAAACTCCGGTAGCTGAAATCGTTTAGCAATTGTAGTAAGTTGTGAAAAGGTGGTGGCACTAGTGTCCACAAGCGAAAAAACTAACACGGTAGGTAGCGAGTACCTACGAAAATGTTTAAAAAGTTTGTTTTCAAAAAAAATGGTTATTTTTTCTGTACGCTCTGCGTTGTTGAGCTTGGTTGGTATACCAATCTTACACATATCTAAATCAAAGTAGCAGTCTACGCTGGCTTGATCCTCAGAAATAATTACGCTATCGAAACCAACTTTGTGACCGTCTTTTTGAAATATCATATCGGGATTTTCAGAAAAATTTAAAAATGTGTAGCCTTCAAAATCTGGGCATATTTTCAAAAACTGCGCTATTAGCTCGTGTTCGCGTTGTTTTTTATCTTCTGAATATATTGAGTGAAGTGATTGAGACGAAACAGACATAACTATATTGTAGCAGGATACTGGTTTGCTATACATAAGTATAGTTGGTACAATACATAACAATAATATACTTATATGGATCCGTCAGACAAACCCACAAGTAAAAACACAGCGCCACCACTTGCTGATTTAACAACTGATAAACCAGCCGCTACACCCGCGACAGAACAGATTGTCGACACTACTGTTGATCGGGTTTCACCTTCCGCTGTAAATACACCAGGTACAATCATTCTGCAATGGCTTACCTACGCTTTTTGGGGGTGGACAGTACTGGTATCTAGTATTTTGGTAACTGCAAGCATTTCTAATATAATATTGGGTTACGAGACCGGAGAATTTACTACCTACGCCTTGGCTGCCGTTTTAGTTCTGTTGCCAATTTCGGTACTTTGCGATTTGTTTTATAGTAAAAAAGAGCCTCAGAAAAAAACCGGCGCAGCTATGGTGGTGATGGTAATTCATGCCGTACTATTTGCTTTAATTGGTATAGGTACGCTTATTACAGCAGTATTTGCTGTAGTTCAGCTGGTAATAAGTGGTGGACAAGCCGAGTGGAGTAAGGTAACTCTGTATAGCGCTTTGGTGGCTACCTTACTATACCTGGCAACATTCTTAAGAACCCTCAACCCAGTTCAGTTGGCGTGGGTAAGTAAGATATACAAAATATTTATGATAGTTGCGGTAGTTGTTATTACTGTAGTTTGTGTGGTTGGCCCAATTAGTTATGAGTATGCCACCAAAAACGATAAGCTGATAGTAAACAATATCAATTCCATAGAGAGTTCTATAAATAGCTACACCTTAAAAAACAATAAGCTTCCAGGTAGCTTAAATGACTTAACACTAAAAGGCGATGCGAAATTACTTGTAGAAAAAAACTTGGTGAAATATACCCCCGGCACCCAAAACAAACTTAACTACAGCACAAAGTCTAAATATAACGACACTTCATACTCCTTTAACTACACATTATGTGTAAATTATGCCAAGCCAGATAAAAACAGTGCAAGAGGTGGTAGCTATGACGATGGTGGCGACGCTGTGGTGAATTCCACCGATTCCTCTGCCGAGACAGACTCAATAGATAAATACAGTAGCTATATAACAACATATGGTCACCCCGCTGGTGAAGTGTGCTACAAATTAAAAACTGATAATGACTATAATTATGGCTCTGGTACAGTGCCGATTGTAGATTAGTAGTTTAACTAGCTGGTTGGGTAGTATTGCCACCACAGGTACTTGGGCTCCACAAACCAAGCTGAGCAGCCTCGGCGCCGGCTTGAGCAGCCTTAAATTCAGCTTGATATTTATAGGCTTGATTTGAATAGGTATATTCATGTGCGTAGCCCTCGGCTATCATTTTTTTGTTGTAGTTAGTACCGTCTGGCAAAACAACATAGGCTAGTATTCTGCCGTATTTATCTTGCTCACCCACATTGTTATCATATTCCAAACTAACTATTTGACCATCAAGGAGTTGATGCGCACGATTGCTGGCCTCGCGACCAAAGCACTGAACGGTTTTGCGCGGATCAACCACCTCTGGCGTATCCATGCCAATAAATCTTACTCTACGATTTTGGCCACTTATTATTATTTCAGCGGTATCACCATCTATTACCTTTGTGATACTGTAGTTTGTACTCACGCCAACTGCACTACCTGCCTTACTAGCATTCTTGGCTTGCATTCCTGAATATACCAACACAGCACCAACTATAATACTTAGTATAAGAGTTGCACTACGTTTGGTATGTTTTCTTAGTCTATTCATAAACTTCTTTAGTGTTGATATTTAGCGTGCGTCTGCGAGCGTAAATACTCTCTAAGAGCGCTATAGCTATTATAGATATAAACATACTTGTGCCACCTGCAGAGATAAAAGGTAGGGGTATACCTGTAACAGGTAGTAAACCAATATTCATACCGATATTTACTACTACGTGAAAGGCAAACATAGCAGCTATTCCAATAGCCAAAAAAGATCCAAATCGGTTTGAGCTGTGGTTACCTATCCAAACTGCTCTTAATATTATTACGCAGTATAAGAATATACAGACTAGACCACCAAAAAAACCAAGTTTTTCACTAAGAACAGCAAAGATAAAATCAGTATGTTGAGAAGGTAAGAAATTACCCTGACTTTGACTACCAGCGCTGAGGCCCTGACCAAAAATACCGCCCGATCCCACCGCAATTATTGCTTGATTCACATTGTACCCTGTTGTGGCTGGATTGGCTGTAGGATTTAAGAAAGTTGCAATACGCTGTTGTTGGTATGGTGCAAGTTTTGGTACTAATAGTGGTACAGCAAGAATAAGCATAACCAACATCACTACAAAATAGCGCTTTTTTATACGAGTTGCCAGCGCCATTGCAAGCCATATTATACTTAGTACCATGCCTGTTCCAAGATCTGGTTGAGCCAGCACTAATACCAGGGGTGGTAGTAGGTATAGTATAGAGAATAGTAGGTACTTAATCTTATCACTCTGCTCATAGCAATCGGAAAAAAACTTTGCCAGCATGATTATAAGCGTTAGTTTTGCAAACTCAGAAGGCTGAAACTGAAAGAATCCTAGGTTTATCCAGCGAGTTGCACCCAGTCTAGTGGCTCCAAACACCTCTACTATCAGTAGTAAGGCCACCATAATAATGTATAAGGGTAAGGCGTAATTTTTTAATACGTTATAGTCTACCCTAGCAACAACCCAAAAAATAACGATACCAACAGCCACGTATAATGCCTGCCTGCTTGTATCTAGTTGAGTTGCGGTCGGCCCCGGACGAAGTCCTGATGAGTATAGAATGAGTAAACCCAGCAATATAAGTAGACCCATTGCCACAAGTAGTATCGTGTCGAACCTTTTAAAATTTAATACAAATTTATTTTGCATTACTACTTTTTTGCAAACTAATTATTATTTTATGAGACTCAATTTCTACATGTTTTTGGTAGTCAAAAATACTAGAATTTACCTCTATTGTTGTAGCTAATACTTCATTTTTTATGAGATTTTTACACTGCTCAATAGCCATTGTTAATTCAGTGCTTTTAGTTGACAATACTAAGTTTATATAGTTTTCTACATCTAGGCCAGCTTCTTTTCTACCACTCTGTATATTGCGTATTATCTCTCTTGCAAGGCCTTCATTTTTAAGAGATTGAGTAATTTTAGTATCCAATTGAACATTTTCATTATCGCTATTTGGCGTATCTATGTTTTTAACAATAATTTTTTTGACATTAAGCTCTTCGGCAATAACCATTTTTAGTTCACTACTTAGTTTTTGGTTTGATATTATTGTTGCACTAGCTAGTGGCTGACGCACTTTGAGTTGTTTTAAAGAGCGAAGTCGTAAGCCATCAGTTATGTAGGTTCTGGCTGCATCCATCTCTTTTTCTACAGATTCAAACGCCAAGCTCTTTTGTGTTGCGGGAAATTTCGTTAAGTGCACCGATTCATTGCTTGAAGAAAGCTTTGAGTATATATTCTCACTTAAAAAAGGTGTAAAAGGCGCCATGAGTTTTGAAAGCTGCATGAGTACATAATAGAGTGTGTGATAAGCAAGATACTTATCATTGTCATTCTCACTTTTCCAAAAACGCTTACGGCTACGGCGCACATACCAATTACTCAAACCATCTACAAATTCTAAGATGGGCCTTGTGGCATGCATGAGATTGTAATCGTTCATATTTTGTTCTACCTGTCCAATCAAACCTTGTAGTTTAGATAAAATCCACTTATCTAGAATGTTAGTAGGTAATGGTACGCTGCTATCGGCCTGCCAGTTGTCTACTTCGGCATACATTAAGAAGAAATCTAGTACATTATAAATCATGCTAAGTTTACGCTCTATGCCTTCAATATCTTTGTCACTAAGGTTAATGTCTTCACCTAAGACTACAGGAGAGGTTAAGAAGAAGAATCTAAATGCATCTGCGCTAGTTTTGTTCATAAGATCCATTGGGTCTGTGTAATTCTGTAGTTTCTTAGCCATCTTTTTACCATCACCAGCATTAATAAAACCTGTACATATAAGGTTTTTAAATGGTGCTGTATTAAACAAACCAACATTTACGGCCATTAATGAGTAGAACCAGCCACGTGTTTGGTCGATTGCCTCAACTATGAAGTCTGCAGGAAAACTACTTTCAAACTTTTGCTTATTCTCAAACGGATAATGAAATTGAGCAAACGGCATAGAACCACTCTCAAACCAACAGTCTAGAACCTTACCGATATGACGCATTGTTACGCCATCACACTCAAACTCTACATTCATAACGTTAGGTAAATGATAATCATCTATTTTTTTACCAGTAAGTTTGGTGAACTCTTCGTAAGAACCAATCACCTTTACTACCTCAGTACCATCTTGACGCTCTCCTTTCCAGACCGGTATTGGCGTAGCCCAATATCTGTCCCTAGACAAATTCCAATCTGGAGCAGACTCTATGATGTTCACAAACCGCCCATCACGAAGCTTGGCAGGCACCCACCTTGTAAGATGAGTTTGTTCTAACATTTCGGTTTTTTGACCCTGTATATCCATAAACCAGCTAGGATGAGCTCTATACATTAGCTTAGAGCCACAACGATGACAGTGTGGATAGTCGTGCTTAATGTAGACTACTTTAAAAGCCTTACCCTCTTCTACAAGCGTTTTAGCAACTTCTTTGTTTACATCCCATATATTCTGCCCAAGCCACCTACCTGATGTATAGTGTCCATTTTCGTCTACGATTGATACTAGTGGTACATTTTGAGCCTTGCATAATTCATAATCCTCTTCACCATAAGCCGGTGCTTCGTGGGCGATACCAGTACCATCTTCGGCCGTGACGAAATCTGCAGCCAATACAATGTGTGAATTTGGTCCGTGGTTTTCGAATAGTGGGTGATAATGGCGACCAACCAATTCAGATCCCTTAACGGTTTTTAATACTTCATACTCCAGGGCTTGATGCTTTTCATTAGTAAAAACCTTTTTTATACTTGCCGAGGCTACATACACTTTCTTGTTTTCAAACTGCACCAAAGAATAATCTATATCTGGATTAATTGCTATAGCAACATTAGCAGGTAATGTCCATGGAGTGGTCGTCCAGGCCATTAGGTATTCATTGTTACTATCTTCAAGCTCAAAGTAGACATATACACTGGGGTCGGTATCTTCTTGGTAGCTGTTTTCCATAGCAACTTCAGATTTTGATATAGGCGTGGCATCTTTAGTACAGTATATTAAGATCTTTTCTCCATCATATATCTTGCCTTTTTCATAAAGCGTCTTAAAAGCCCACCAAACACTCTCCATATATTCTTTATCCATGGTTTTATAGGCGCCTTTGAATTCCACCCAGCGACCAAGTCTGTCGATAGTGTCTTCCCACTCGGTTCCAGTCTTAACCATTGCTGCGCGACATGCATTCACGTAATCTTCTATACTTATTTTGGTACCAATCTCTTTTTTATTTTTTATACCGAGTTGTTTTTCTACGAAGACCTCAGCAGGTAAACCATGACAATCCCAACCCCAGCGTCTTTCTACTCTTTTACCCTGCATGGTTTGATATCGAGCCACCGTATCTTTAACGGTAGATATAAGTAAGTGTCCATGGTGAGGTGTACCCGTTAGAAACGGTGGGCCATCATAAAAAACAAATGCGTTATCTTTGGAGTTTTGTTCAACAGATTTCTCAAAGGTAGCCTCTTTTTTCCATTGCTTAACAAGGGCTTGTTCATATACGACTGGTTTTTCGCGATCTTCCTTTTTAAACTTCATATACACCTTTATATAAAAACCCCATGGTTATTGGCAGGAATCCCAGTAATGAGACGGTACCATCCTGCTTCCATAGGGAATGGCTCTTAATTAATCGCTATAACACCGCGATGGGCGATCAGATCTACTTCCTATCAACAAATTAAGATGGGTTTCTACTGATAGCTTCATGGCTGATAACCACTTATTTGCATATCTGCCATATTAAATATGAAAATATACAAAGCGCTTTTTTAATATTAAACTACCCGCTAATTATAGTTGAGAGTGTCAATAAAATCAACAAAATAAATACCTTGTTAAGTATCTATATATTACCTTGCATGTAGGATACATCATCCGCTAGAGGCAAATCATCACGCCAAGCTTTTACCAGGGCACCATCGTCTCGTGCAACTACTATAGTAGGTGTAGAAACTATATCATATAACTGTTTTTCTAACGGCTCAATCTTGGCATCAACATTTAACACCTCGTAATTAATTTGCCTGTCTTTTAGATCATTACAAAGATTTGTTAGTTGACTATTATTACTATCTTTTTGATTAACGAATATGAGTGTCTTCATAGCGGTTTATAGTTATATTATATCATTGTAGTCGTTGGCTTAATAATGTGCTCTATATCAATTTTAATAATTTGCTTTTTATATGCCAATTATTACTATTATTGAGCTATGATATTATTCTATTTTTTTCTTTTTAATTTCTAACAATTCACGTTCAAAACTAGCAATATCAGCAAAACTTCTATATACACTGGCAAAACGTACATAAGCTACGGGATCAGTTTTAATTAGTTCATTCATTACTAGCTCACCTAAGTACGAGCTTAGTACTTCAGACTCGCCCGGAGCCTGCATTTTCTGCTCTATTCTAGATATCAGTAGCTCTATTTTTTCACTTGGTACTGGTCTCTTTTCAAAAGCTTTGTATATGCCTCGAGATAGTTTTTCTCTGTCATAACCTTCTCTGTCGCCATTTTTTTTAACAATGAGTAGGTAGAGTTTCTCTATTCGCTCATAGGTTGTAAACCGTGATTTACAGCCTAGACACAATCTTCTACGACGTATGGCAAGCCCATCGTCTACATCACGAGATTCTAGTACACGGTTTTTAAATAAGCCACAGTTTGGGCAGTACATTAAACAAGCCTAAAGTTTACGTTTTATAAAGGATGGAACCTTGTCATCGTTTGTGTCATCTTGGCTTTCAGTTGGCTGGGTGATTTTCTTACCACTTCTTAAAAATGCAGGTTTTTCATGATAATCGTCGTCAATCTCGAAACTAGAAGAGACGGTTTCGATAATTGGTTCAGATTTATCTAGTGGTTTTTTTTCTGATTCAACCTCTAAAATATCATTCTCTAGATCAAAGCCGACTATACTTTCCTCGGCCACTTCTTCCTCATGATCTTGGGCGTTTTCTGGCTCAGCTTTAACTAATGGCTCTCTGTAGTCATTTATAACAGCACGTGGTCGCTCGTCTTTTAAGAAAGGTGTTTCTTTTTTTTCATCTGATACATCGGGTTCATTGTATAGTTCTTTGTCGGACTGTTCGATAGGAGCAAAACCACCAAAGGTGTTTGCTCCACTATAATCTTCTACCCCAAATCCCGTGGCAACCAAAGTAACTCTAATTTCACCAGTTAAGTTCTCGTCTATAACTGTACCAAAAATAATGTTTGCCATAGGGTCTACAGAGTCATGAACTAGCTTCGCTGCTTCTTCAACCTCGTGCATACCCATGTCTCTACCGCCAGTAAAGTTAATAAGAACCCCTTTAGCCCCAGTAATAGAAACGTCTAGTAGTGGTGATTCGATAGCTTGTTTGACTGCATCTATAGCTCTAGTGTCTCCTGCACCTTGTCCTATACCCATAAGCGCACTTCCTGCGTCTCTCATAATAGACTGTACGTCGGCATAATCTAGATTTACTATACCATTGATAGTAATAAGGTCAGCAATGCCTTGAACACCTTGTTTTAGAATATCATCAACCGCACCAAAAGCGTCGAGTAATGAGGTTTTTCTATCAATTATCTGCAAGATACGGTCATTTGGTATAACAATAAGGGTATCTACCTTGTCTTTTATCTCTTCAATACCTTGCTCGCAAATTTTGAGGCGTCTATCACCTTCGAAAGAAAATGGTTTGGTAACAATCGCCACTGTAAGTGCACCAATTTCTTTAGCAATTCTAGCCACCACTGGAGTTGCGCCAGACCCAGTACCACCACCTAGTCCAGTGGTTATAAATACCATTTCTGAGTTCTTAAGAGAATCGTAAATTTCAGCTTCTGACTCTTCAGCTGCCATTCTGCCAATTTCAGGATTAGCACCAGCACCAAGACCTTTAGTTGCTTCTTTGCCAATATGTACTTTTTTATTTGCCTGACTATAATGCAGGGCTTGAGCATCGGTATTAATAGCGACAAAGTCGACGCCCCGTAATTTTGACTGAATCATACGATTAAGAGCATTGCCGCCACCGCCGCCAATGCCCACAACTTTTATTCGTGCAAATGTTTCGATATCTGGAAGTATTTCTGCCACTTAATTCCTCCTTAACTTAGCGCTTTGTAAACGCTGGAATGATTTCTAAAAAGGCAGGCTCGAGAGATCGGCCTGCCAGATAGGATATTGATCCTTGCCACACACTCTCGAATTACCAAGAGATACTAATAGTATAAACTAAAGCACTCACTAAATACAACATTTTTATGCAACTTTTTTTAACTAATTTATAATAATAAATTTAGTGTTCAATGTTGTACCAAACTATTTGTACAAAGTTTCTTTTAGCTACAATAAAAAACCTGCCCTTTAGGCAGTATTTACCTAAGAAAGCTTAGAGATAATTAAGGCAAAAGGCCTTTTATGATAGTTTTAACCCTAGAAGAGACTGTTTTTACGGTACCAAACAGCTTGTTGTGTGGCGCAGCAGCAGGTGATTCCATATCTATCAACATAAGACCAATAACCGAAGAGAACCCTGGGTCGGATATTTTGTCTGATATACCGCTATATCCAGTAGTCTGGCCGAGGTGTACAGGTTTATTAAGAAAATTACGCATAAATGGAATGATATCAGTAAGATTTGCTCCCCCGCCAGTTAATACTACACCCGCCCCAAGTGATGTGGGTGATTTAGCTGCTTTTATAAGCTCATCTTTTACCATTGTAAATATTTCTTCAAGTCTACTACTTACAATTGTGTCGATATCTGATTGGTAAACGTTTCCAGCAGCACCGTATTTCTCTAAATTAATTTTTTGATTGGTTTTTGCTCTCGGTCTAGAAGCCACACCATGATCCTTTTTTAGATTTTCAGCAACCTCTTCCGTGGTACGCAAGCCATAAACTAAGTCCTTAGTGATGTGTTTTGAACCAAGAGGGATAATACTTGTGTAATTGAGTGCACCAGACTCATATATCGCTATTCCGGTAGTTTCTGCGCCAAAATGCACTACTGCACAGCCGAGTTCTTTTTGTTGTTTAGACAAGAGCGCCTTGGCGGCTGCTACTGGAGTAACAATCTGTTGATTGATAACAATACCCGAGCGATAAACTGCATTATGAAGATTTTTTACAGCTGGTACTGAACCAGTAATAATATGGGCTTCAACCTCTAATTTAATACCATTCATACCGACAGGATCAGGTACGTTTTTTTGGTCATCAACACTATAGAATTTGGGTATTATACTAATAATCTGCCTGTTGGCTTCTAAATTAATTCCGCTTGCTACAGCCTCTACACGGGCCAAATCTTCTATGGCTATCTGGTGATCGGCTCTAGCAACCGCAACTACACCACTAGTGTTGGTGCTTTGTAAGTGCGCCCCATCGATATTAATACTTGCTCTATCGATGGCAACACCACTCATTCGTTCAGCTTCTTCTAGCGCAGTAGTAATAGCACTAACAGTTTCTTCTACATCAGTTACAACTCCACGTTTCAGCCCCATTACAGGAGCCGAGCCTATTCCAATAATACTTGGTGTAGCTTGATCTTGCTGATGCAAACCAACTACACAAACCACTTTACTAGTACCTATATCTAGACCTACGAATGTTGCTTCTTGCTTTTGTGCTGCCATATAGTATGCAATTATAGCAGGCTTTTACCCATTGCTACAATGCTCGCTCGGTCAGTATTTCACTTCCATCTTCGGTAATTAGAATAGTATGTTCGAACTGTGAAGACAAGCTTCCATCGACCGTCATGTATGTCCAGCCATCACTTGCGAGGTTAACACTGTGAGTGCTTAGACTTGCAATTGGCTCAAGAGCAATAGTCATGCCAGCCAACAAAACTTCTCCAGAACCCGCACTCCCGAAGTTTAGTATTATGGGTTCTTCATGTACTCTATGACCAACGCCATGACCACCAAGCGATTCTATAACTTTTAAATTCCCTCTCTTTAATTCGTTCTCAATCGCTGCACCAATATCGCCAACTCTAACGCCCGAACGCAATACATCTATACCCGCATATAAGGCACTCTTGGTATATTTAAGTAATCTTTCGGCGTTACTTGAAATTTTGCCTACCGGCACAGTTATGGCTGAATCGGTTATCATGCCGTCGTAGATAACGCCAAAATCTAACCCCACCAAGTCTCCTTCTCTAACCACTGTAGTTGATGGTATGCCATGCACTACCTCGTTGTTAACAGAAATACATATATTCGCAGGAAAGCCGTTGTAGTTTAAGAAAGCTGCTTTAGCGCCTCGCTTACTAAGCTCTGTGGCAGCAATATCATCAAGCTCTTTAGTGGTGATTCCTGCTACAGTAGATTTTTCGAGTACAGTTAATATTTCGGCTAAAATTTTACCGCTTTGCCGGATCGCAATAATCTCTTTTGGGGTTTTTATCTGCGTTTTCATTATTGAATCACTTTGAGTATTCTTTGATTGATATCTAAGATATCTCCAACTCCGTCTATATTAGAAAGTATGTTATTTTCTTTGTAGTAGTCTAGTACTGGCTTTGTTGAATGATGAAATATTTCGAGCCGTTTTTGTATGGCTTGTTTACTATCATCTTCACGGCCACGCAATAACAAACGACGCGCTACTTCTTCTTCGGGAATCTCTATATATATTGCTTTTTTAATGACTACATGGTTATTTCTACAAATATCGTCAAGCTTTTTAGCCTGTGCGATACTACGTGGATAACCATCGCAAACAATTTTAGCACTAGGTTCTGTGTCAACAATGGCATTAAGCACAATATTGTCCACTACTTCGGGCTCAGCCAGTTCACCATCGTGCTGTTCACTATCAATTAAGGGGTTGTGTTCGGCTATTTCACGAACCAACTTACCCACGCGAATAATTGTATAGTCACACTTGCTCTCGAGTAGATCGGCTTGAGTGTCTTTGCCGGCACCCGGCATACCCATTAGCACGACTAGGCTTCTCACTTAATAATACCTTGTGCAAATGTAATTAATCTTGGTAAAAAAACTACTAATGCGACAATAATAGCGCTAAAGGCAGTAACCAAAACCCCGGCAGCACACATATCTTTAATGATCTTCACCTGATAGCTATTTTCTGGCACGATATGGTCTAGAGTTTTTTCTATTGCAGTATTTATAATTTCGGCAAAAAAAACTAGTGTGACAGACACGATTACAAATAGCCATTCTTCAAAACTTATCCGTAGTAAAACGCTGGCCAAGAAAGCGAGTACCGCCATAGAGAGATGAATTCTAGCATTTCTCTCCGAGCTCATAACATATTTTAGGCCTCTAAAGGCGTGGCGAAAGCTTGTATAGGTTACCATGTCATAGGATGATATTTAAGGTTGAGTGATTTCATAATACCACTTTGGATAGTATTAAAGCTAGACTGTTTATCAAAACTGTCATGGTCGGCTCCACTGAGATGAAGTAGACCATGTATAAGTAATAAACACACCTCCGATTTTATAGATACATTGTGGTTCAGGGCATTTTTAAGTGCAATTTCGGTACATATTATTACTTCCCCCTCCACATATAACCCGTCGCTCTTAAAATGATCTGGTACATTTACTCCTTCAGAATACGAAAAGCTTAGCACGTCGGTAGGATAGTCATTGGAGGCAAATTGTTTATTTAGTTCTTGCATCTCACTAGTATCGACAAAACCCAATAAAACACCTCCTTCAGCATTCCAGTTTATTTTTTTACATGTTAATAAAAAAGCCCTTTCTAGGGTTTTTTTATCTACACCACGAGGTAATTTAGTTGTAAATTCAAGTTTAGCTACAGCGGACATTATTGCAGGGCTGCCCTTACCTTTTCACTTACCAACTTACCATCAACAGCTCCAGTGGTTTTTTGCATTACAATCTGCATAACTCTACCCATATCAGCGGAAGATTTTGCACCAGTTTCTGCTATTGCTGATGTAATTATTTTATCAAGCCGTTCATCGCTCATTTCTTCTGGTAAATATGTTTGCAATATATCTAGTTCTTGTTTTTCTTCGGCTACCAAGTCTCCCCTATTAGCTGCAGTGTATTGTTCAATAGAATCACGTCTTTTTTTCGCTTCTTTTTGTAGTACCGTCATTATTTCTTGGGGAGTAGCATCGTGTCCAACCTCTATCTCGTAATTTTTGAGAGCACTTTTAAGCAGTCTTAATACGGTTAGCTTAATTTCGTCACGTGATTTTGTGGCTTGTCGAAGGTCTTCTTCGAGTTGTGAAGTGTTTTTTAAACTCACTGCGTTATTTTACCTAGATTATCTAATACCCATTAATTCACGAGTCTTTATTTCTTTTCTAATTCGTTTGCGTATAGCTGCAGTTCTAGCATCTCGCTTACTAATGGGTTTCTCGAAATATTTCTTCTTACGCGCGGTAGCGAGTATACCTGATTGTATGACTTTCTTATTAAACCGACGTACTAGGTTTTCTGCCGATTCATCTTCTTTTCTAGTAACTTCAAGCACTTTTTATCATTCTCCTTGCAAATTTTATTTAAAGATTTTTATAAACTACATGTGATTGACTTATTTTACGTCAATATTAGTAAAAATGCAAGTGAATAATATTTCATAAGTTTAATACAAAATATTATTCATAAGTTAGAACTTTTAATAAGCTTATATGTAGGCTTATTGTTGGTTTGTTGAATAATATTGTTATTCTTTTGGGATTCGAATATCGACAACCTCTAGTTGTACCCTAGATACATTTTGCCATATATTTTCTTGTAGATAATAAGCTACCTCGTAGGTATTGGGTGAACTTAAGTCCAACCACTTGTGTGCCGAAGAAAATGCTATACCATCAAGTATGGTATTGTTTGGAGCTTTAAATCTAAACTTTATATGATTGTTGTCTTGTCCTATTAATCGTTTCTCTATCATCTCAAATTTACTGGCCAATAGCGGCCTTGGATTTTCGTTACCGTGAGGCCTAAGATTATCAATGCTTTTTATGTGGTTTATATCTGGTGACAACTCGTTAAAAGCTAAATCTATTTTAATTCTAGGTATTAATGATTCGATATCAATGTTTTTTATAGCATAATTATTAAGTCGATGGCTCAAGAGCTGGATATTTTGTGTTTTTAAGCTTATGCCGGCAGCAAATGCATGCCCACCAAATTTATCTAGAATATCCTCACAATCCTTAAGAGCATTGACGATTGAAAAGTTTCCATAACTTCTAGCTGAACCTTTTGCCTGGTCGTCTTTGGTTTGTAACAGTATAGTCGGTTTATGCCATCTTTCTGCTATTCTGCTAGCAACAATACCAACTACTCCGCTAGACCATCCCGGATCTGACAATACCAGAATCATGTTGCTTGCCATTTTTTTTGCCTGTCTGTTGGCTGAATCAAAAATTTCTTGAGTTTGTTGTTGCCTTTGCTTGTTTAGTTCGTTTAGTTGTTCGGCTAATATCTTTGCTTGAGTAGAATCTTGGCAAAGTAATAGATTAAGAGCTGTTTTGGCATGCTCTAGTCTGCCGGCTGCATTAAGCCTTGGACCAAAACGGAAACCTAAATCGGTTTCTTGTAACTGGCTAAGGTTGGTACTGCTGATGTCGGCTAATGCCTTTAGTCCAGGCCTATGAGTTTTTTTCATAACTATCAAACCATAGCTAGCAAGCACTCGGTTTTCGCCTATTAATGGCACAACATCACAAATTGTGCCCAGCGCAACTAAGTCTAATAACCATTTTTCTCTACCCTTAGTTAATAGTCTTGGTTTTTCAATTATTAATGCACGAACTAGCGAGAAGGCCACTCCTACGCCAGCCAGCTCTTTAAATGGATATTTACTATCTCTCAATTTAGGGTTGATAATAGCCAAAGCGTCGGCCGGCAGAATTTTTGGTGGTTCGTGGTGATCGGTAATTATTAGATCAAGCTTGAGTTTTCTTGCCAATTTAGCTTCTTTTACCGCAGTTACACCACAATCTACTGATATTACTAAATCTACATTTTGTTTATTTAAAGTTTTGATAGCATCAGAATTTAAACCGTAGCCTTCTTCAAACCTATCGGGTATATACACAGAAACTTCCAGCCCAACCCAACTAAAAAAATCTACCAATAGGGTAGAGGCAGTAATCCCATCTATGTCGTAGTCGCCATAGATCACAACTTTTTGTTTGTTATCTATGGCCCTAACAATTCTTTTTACTGCTTTTTTCATAGCAGGCAGTAAAAAAGGATCGGCTAAGCTATCATTATAACTTGGATGTAGAAACTCATCTATTTGAACGTTTGTGTAGCCACGACCCTTTAATATTATCTTAGCTAGATCGTCTTCAGTATCGCCTTCGATGTGTTTAAGGACATCCCATTTTATACTGGTTGATTTACTTTGCATACTACAATTATACGCCACAAACTAAGCTTTGCGGTTTATAAGTAGTAATACTAGCGAGTAGAAGTTAAGAAATAATCACTTTTACTTCTTGGCTTAAAACCCATAGGTGTATTCAAAACATTAGAGGTTCTTTTTTGGTTAAGATATTGGCTAGTATTTATCGGCTTTGGTGGTTCTGGCGTATTAAAATATAATTCTATATAAAAACTTTTAAATATTTCTTTTATTTTTTGTTTCATTTTTACCTTTTTTATTTTTTATAATTTTTACTACATAACTATCTCACACAATCATTTTTTATTTGATGTTTTTAAGACCATACTTTGAAGTTCTTTAAATAACAAAAAGGTCTGATTAGCCCAGTACAACTTAGTGTTGCCATCTTTTACCGAACGTACATATCCAATCTTTTCAAGCTTAACTAATTCTCTTGCAATATTTCCAGGATCTTCTTTGATAATCTTAGCAAGACCTCTTATGTGTATCTTGTAGTCTGGATACTTCGAAAAAAGCATAATTATTTTACGACGAGTTTTTGATGTTATAAAATATTGCAACATAAGATTCTTTTTCTAGAAATTTTATCTCTATTTTACCTCTTAAGATACAGTATAACCCATACTAAGTAGTATTTACAACAACCTTAAGCATTATTTTTATTTCGCTTATGCTACAATATTATTATGAAAGATTTATGTCCTGACTGTCATGCAGAGCTTACTCCTTCGATAGTGGGTTATATGTGTCATAATTGTGGCGCTGTTCATCAAATTGATAAAATCGCAAACGCCTCGCCAAGCTCTAAACTTGCGAAAAAATCTACTTCTAGCGAAGAAGATTATAAGAGACAATTTGATATAACTCCACGAAAAAACCTCATGTCTAGCAATGCGCCCTCTACATTAAAATTCAAGCATAAGCTTCATAGTTTTGTTGTACCTAAAATAAGCGAGCTACCAAAACCTATTGATGAAAGCCATTTACTAGAAGCTAGTTACCCACCAGGTGATGACGAAATATCTCAGCTACCTCTAGGTCAGCCCAGCGAAGAAACCCCCGAACCCTTGCCAAGAAATGGTCTATCGACAGATATAGAATATGATAGTTTAGATAACAATGATCATCCCGAGACACAAAGCGATCCAGGTAAAGACAATATAGAAAGTCCAAAAATATCAGAGCAACAAGGTAAGGTTCCGGTAGCAAAAAGGGACGTTTTTAGTAAAATAATTGTAGTAGTTGCAATCATTTTTGTGCTAATAAGTTTGTTAATCTACTTCAGGCAAAACATCTTAGATTATTACCATATGATTAAAAAGTAATCTATTTCTTCTTGGAAGGTTTTTTGGTACTTTTTTTACTACGTTTTATCTTCCAATTGTTATAAACCACCAAGAGTGGTGAGGCATTGAAAATCGATGAATAAGTTCCAGATATTATTCCAATTAAAAGTGCTAATATAAAATATTTAATCGACTGACCACCAAACAAGAAAAAAGCCAAAAGAACTAACAATACTGTTAATGAAGTATTTATAGATCTAGAAAAAGTCTCTAAAATACTATCATTTACGATGGTTTCAAAGGGCTTATTGTAGCGTCGTAAGTTTTCTCGAATTCTGTCGTACACCACAATGGTATCGTGTACCGAAAAACCTATTACAGTAAGGACTGCTGTAACAAATAATGCATCTATTTGAACCCCTAAAAAATGTCCAAGAATAGCAAATACTCCTAAAAGTAATAAGGTATCGTGCAAAACCGCAATAATAGCAGTTACCCCAAAACTCCAGGGACTAACCGGCGGTGGAGTGTTACGAAATGCAAAAGCAATGTAGATAATAATCGCTAGTGATGCCAAAGCTACTGCTATTGCAGCGTTTCTTGTGATATCTTTACTAACCGATGGACCAACCGAACTAAATGACGTCTCAGATATATTTTGCGACTCTAGAATACTTTTAATTTTTTGATGTACAGCCTGCGACTCTCCAACGCCAATATCACTGTAACGAATAAGCAGACGATCTTTACCACTAGTTGTAACTGTTACGTCTTTAACACCTGTACTTGCTACAATATCAGCTACCTGAGTTTGATTAAGATTTCCGCTTACCTCTAGTTCTTGTCCGCCAGTAAAATCTATACCTGGTTTTAAACCCCAGAATATTAGCGCTAAAATCCCGGGCACAACTGCAATAATCGATATTGCAAACCAAAGCTTACGTTTTCCTACAATATCCATTATTTAACTTTCCCCTTTTTGAATCCTTTTACGGTAAAGTCATAAAACTTTTCATTTCTACCAATGCTTGTCTGCATTAGCATCTGTAGAAAAGTTCTACTGATAGTAATAGCCGTAAACATACTTACAAGCACACCAATCGCAAGAGTAACCGCAAAGCCCTTAATAATAGGTAGGCCAAAGTTATAAAGAATAATACATGTTATAAGTGTAGAAATATTTGAATCTCTAATGCTACTCCAGGCTCTATTAAATCCAGCGTCTAGACCGGCTTCGAGAGTAGACCCTTCACGTACTTCTTCTTTCCATCGCTCAAATATAAGTATGTTGGCATCTACCGCCATACCAATGCTTAATATAAAGCCCGCAATACCCGCTAGTGTAAGCACTATTGGAAAGGGTGTAGCCACACTAATTTTAAATATATTAATATTAATTAGGGTATAAATTATCAATGCAACACTAGCAATAACACCAGCCAATCGGTAGTAGGCTATCATAAAAAACATGACTGCCAAAATACCTATTAGTCCGGCTATCATGCTCTTGGCAATAGACTCAGAACCAAGGCTAGCACCTACGGTTCTTTGTTCGGCAAGCTGAATAGGTACAGGTAATGCACCGGCGTTGAGAAGCACTGCCTTTTCTTGAGCATCTTTGACGTTTTTAAAGCCCTGCATTTGTCCTTTACCATCGGAAATAGGTGTAGAAACGGTCCCATTAAATAGGTATTGATCATCTAGAGTAATCAGTAATCTTCCGCCGGTTTTGTTCACCTGAGTAGTAAGATCCGCAAATTTCTGGATAGCCTCATTCTTCATAGTAAAGGCTATTACTGGTTGACCACTCTGTTGATCAATATCGGTTGTAGCATTGTCGAGATCCTTACCAGACACATCACTAGGCGTAATATTGTTCTCTGGACTCACCTGATAAAAGCTTAGTTCTGCGGTTTTACCAATGAGATTAATGGCCTCGTCGATATCTTTAATACCAGGCAGCTGTACCAAAATTCTGTCGCTTCCTGAGGTCTGCACTAGTACTTCGGAAGTACCAGTAGGATTTACTCTTTTATTAATTACGTCTACCACCCCAGAAATCGCCTTGGTTCGGCTAGCGCTATCGGTTTTACTTAGATCGGCCTGATAAAGCAAGCTGGCACCACCTTGCAAATCAAGTCCTTGACGAACTTTCAGCTTAGTATCTTTTATACCAAGGGCTGAGAGAATTTTGTCCTCCCTTGGAATAGCGATAAGTATAACCACCGCCACAAATGCTAAAATTATGTAAAACTTTGTTTTTACCTTCATATTCTAAAAAACTCTTTGGTATCATACCAGATAATCAGACGCTTTCGCAACCAACTATTTATTTAATGTGTTTAATAATCAAGTTGCCTTGTATACTAGTGGTATGGGTAGTAGTGACAGTAAATTATATGTTGGAGTAGAAAGTACTGGTATGGCAGCAGTTGGGAACAGCTTGTTTTACTATGCTTCAGACAGTCAAGCCCAACCCAAAGTTGGAGATATTTATAAAGTCTCGTTCGGTAAAAAACAAGTCTTAGGAATTGTGCGCAAAGTTACTACTCAAAAACCACCAGGAAGCTACAAAATCAAAGACCTCGGCAAAAAGATTGAATTGTCTTCACCGCTACCGAATTACTTTTTAGAATTAGCAGACTGGCTAGCTAGTTATTATGTAAGCTCGCCTAGAGCCGTGTGGTCTTGCTTACTACCTAGCGGTATAAGCGCTAGTTCTAGGTTAAAAAAAACAAAACCGGTTACAAAAAAGACATATGCTATCAACCCTTTGAACTCTGATCAAAGGAAAGCTCTAAAAGTTATAAACAAATGGGGCAACACCCTTTTACATGGGGTAACGGGATCTGGCAAGACTGAGGTGTACTTACATGCTATTTCTGAAATGGTAAAAAATAAAAAAAGTACCATTGTTTTGGTGCCCGAAATAATACTAACTGCTCAACTCGAAACTCGCTTACAAAGTCATTTTAATGAAGTTATGGTAATGCATTCTGGTTTGAGTACGGCACGTCGTAAACAATTGTGGCTAGAGTGTCTCGAGCGTTCACAGGACGAGCCGCTAATAGTGTTGGGTCCACGCTCTGCACTCTTCACTCCTTTACACAATCTCGGATTAATAATTGTTGATGAAGAGCACGAACCAAGCTACAAACAAGACGCAGCGCCTCGTTACGAGGCACAATCGGTAGCAGCAAAGATTGCAAGTATTACAAAGGCTAAGCTGGTACTAGGAAGTGCCACACCCAGTATGCGTAGTTTTGGGCTGGCAAGACTAAAGCGTATTGGTTATGCCCAGTTAAAAACAAGACATCAAAGCACCATGCCCAACATTAAAATAGTTGATATGAAACATCAAAAAGATAAAATCATCTCTAGTGAGCTTTATGAAGCTATCAATAATAACTTAAAAGTTAAGTCACAAACTTTATTATTTTTGAATAGAAGAGGCTCGGCACAGGCATTGATTTGTAATAATTGTGGAAAAACATCCAACTGCCCGAATTGCAATATTAGTCTGAGTTTTCATGCCGATATTGGTAAACTAAAATGTCACTACTGCAATTTTCAAACCAACCCCTTAGCTCAATGTCAGTATTGTAAAGGTAGCGATTTACGTTTTGTAGGGGACGGCACCAAAAAGCTTGAAGCCGAAGTACAAGCCTACTGGCCCAATGCACGGGTGGCTAGAATTGATAGAGATCAGTCGGGCTACCAATATCTTCATGAGACCTACAGACTACTTAGGGCCGGCAAAGTAGATATTCTCATAGGAACACAGATGATTAGTCGTGGCTTAGATATAGATAATCTGTCTTTGGTTGGTGTAATTGATGCCGATATAAGCTTGCACATACCCGACTACACAGCGTCTGAAAGAACTTTTCAGCTTATAATGCAAACAGCTGGTAGAGCAGGACGAAGACAAGATGTGGGTGAAGTTATTGTACAAACCAAGTTACCAAAAAGCCCTGTCATAGTATCTGCTAGTAAACATGATTATGATGAGTTCTATAATAGCGAGTCTAAGTATCGCAATAAGTACATTTACCCTCCGTTCTGTTATCTGTTAAAATTACAGTATGCACATAAAATATCTGCTCAAGCATTATTGCATGCTAATGAGTTGAGTCAATCTATTAAAAAACCACAAGGCGTGGTATTGCTCGGCCCAACACTACATCAACGCAGAATAGCCAATAAAAAATATGTGTCACAGATTGTTTTAAAGAGTCGTTCGCGCAACAAACTTTTAGAGATTGCAAAAGAACTTCCTACAGGCTGGATGATAGACTTAGATCCAATAAGTTTAATTTAATACTATGATAAAAAAAATAATTACCATACCAAATAAAGTTTTAAGAATGAAGTCTAAAAGGATTGGTTACATCGACGATTCGGTGCGTAAACTGGCAGCCGACATGATAGAAACTACTCTAGATTGGGATCATGACAGCGAATTCGGTGCAGCACTTGCTGCTATACAAGTCAATGAGCCTGTTAGACTGACGGTGGTTAGGGATAGTTTTGAAAGTGGTGATGAAAAGAATTTTACTTCTTTAGTGAATCCAGAAATAGTAAAATCGAGCTCAGAAAAAGTTACTGATATTGAGGGTTGCTTAAGTGTGCCTGGAATATATGGCAGAGTAAAGCGTAGTCTAAAGGTGAAGGTAAAAGCTCAGAGCCTAGAAGGTAACGAAGTTCGTTTAACCTTGGAGGGTTTTCCGGCCAGAGTGTTACAGCATGAGGTAGATCACATGCATGGAGTAATCTTTTTAGATCACATAAAAGATAGTAAAAACTTACTTAGTATAGACAAAAACGGTCAGCTAAGCCCGCTGACTGAAAATAATCAAGTAAAGTTAGATGGATAGAACAAATATATCTGTAGTATTTTTTGGTGCTGGACCAGTAAGCTTGGATACTTTGAGTAAGATTTATCCTAGTATTCAAATTGAAGGAATCATAACTAAGCCTTCAAAGAACAAACCTAAAAAAAACCAACCCCAGACGGTGGAAGCGTGGGCGAAAGATCATAAAATACCAGTATTTCTAACATCTAACAAGCAAGAGCTTTCGGAAATTTTTACCAAAAAAAAGTTTGTCAGCTCAATTGGTTTAGTGGTTGATTACGGTATTATTATTCCCAAAGCCGTTATAGATTATTTTGACAAAGGGATATTAAATAGCCACTTCTCGCTTTTACCACAGTGGCGGGGTGCCGACCCGATAACCTTCTCTATCTTGAGCGGTCAAAAGCTTACCGGGGTAAGCATTATGCAGATTGTACCTAGTCTGGATGAGGGTGATCTATTAGCTACCCGAGAGTACCAAATAGCACCGACAATTACTATTGATGTTCTAACTAGAGAGCTAACTAAACTAAGCGCCCAAATGTTACAAACTATTATTCCTCGGTATTTAGAGGGTAAAATTAAACCAACTCCTCAATCCCAAAAACCAAAGCCAACTTACTCAAGAAAGCTAACCAAGCAAGACGGTTTGGTAGATTGCGGTAAGACTGCTCAACAAATTGAGCGCGAAGTTAGGGCATATTTGGGCTGGCCTAAAAGCCAGTTCAAATACAAAGGTTTAGATATAATTTTGCTTGAATCAAAGATAGCTCACAAGAGTATTGAGCCAGGAAAACTAGAAGTGCATGATGGTAAATTATTGCTAGGGTGTAGAAAAGATGCACTTGAGATTATTCGTTTACAAATAGCTGGAAAGAAACCAATGGATGCAAATAGCTTTATTAATGGCTATAAAAATTTTATAACTTGATTGTTACTTTAAAAATGGTTCGAGCTTTTCAACTACCTGGCTAGGCGTGAGATCAGTTTTGACTATATAGTCACGTGCACCCAGCTCTTTTGCTTCGGATACAGTCTGGGGATCCATAACATTTGTAAGAACTATTACAGGTAGACCAGGTGTAATATTCTTTTTCTTTAAAGCCTTTAGCACATCAATACCACCAACATTTGGCATCATAAGATCAAGTAAGACAATGTCTGGTTTTTGTTGCTCAAGTTTATCAAGAGCCATTTTACCATCTACAGCCTCTACCACCATAAGATCAGCTTTGGCCAATTTAAGCTGATACATGTTCCTTATAAAGTCATTATCTTCTACTAAAAGCACTACTTTACTCATAAGACTAGTTTACCCCTACTTGAGTATCTTAGCAAGCTAATACTTATGTTTACTTAATTTAGCCCGAGCAGTTTTTGTATTTTTATACCCGCGTCGATAGAGTTATCTACTTTAACTTTTAAAACTGGGGTGTAGCGTAGCTTTGATTCTTTACTTATATAGTGTCTTAACTGGGGTTCAATTTTTTGAACCTTTTTTGCAAAGTCTACTTCTGAAACACCTTGCAGGCCTAGCCAAACCACAACATTATTTTTATCAGATGAGACATCGACTACTGTAACTGTTAAGATACCGTTTTCAAAAAATTGTTGATTTTGAAAGAATTTGGCTGATAAATTTTGTAGTATTGATGCAGTTTTTTGGTACTTGACGTTCATCTTGATTATTACAATCTACGAGCTTTTTTTTCTGTACTATAAAAGATTAGTTCATCACCCAAGACAATCGGTGTTTTGGTTTCAACACTTAGGCCGCACTCTTCACCCTCTACCACCTCTTTTGAGGCTTCTTTATTTTTCTCTAAACTCTTTAGTATGCCACCGCCCTCTTTTTTGTCTTTTGATACAATCTTAACCGACAAATCGGGTGTTATCTTGCCTTTAGTTACTTTACCACCACAAATTACAACGTTACTAGTTGTTTTAAAAACTCCTAATATTTTTAGTCGTGCATGTTCGGTTTCAATTATTTCGGGTTCTAGAAGTGAACTCAGCCAGTCGCGCACATCGTCTAATAGTTCGTAAATAATCTTATATAGTTTAAATTCTACCCCAGATCTCTTAGCTAGTTGATTGACAGGACCCGAAATACCAACATGAAAACCAAGAATTATAGCATTGCCTGAAGAAGCATTAGCAGAATTAATATCGTTTTCTGAAATATCCCCAAGCCCAGTACCTATTACTTTAACCCTTACTTCATCATTACCAATAGACTCTAAAGAATCAATAAGCGACTCTAGAGAACCCTGGGTGTCGGCTTTAATAATAACGGCTAACTCTTTTACCTTACCGTCTATCACAGCACGAGCAATGTCTGCAGAGTTCATATTCTTAGTGCCAGTTAAGCTCTTAAAACTAGCTTTTCGAGCTTGATTACTAGCCCATTCTTTTGCAATTTTTTCGCTTTCTACTTCCTCAAACCAATCACCAAAAACAGGCAACTCTTTTAATCCGCTTACGACCGCCGGCATAGCGGGTGTGGCTTTTTTCAGACTTTGTCCTTTGTAATCTTCTAAACGACGGATCTTGCCGTAACTTTTACCAACTACTACCCAATCACCTACTTTTAAGTCACCGTTTTGTAATAGTAACGTAACTACCGGCCCACGACCAGTATCGAGATGAGATTCTATTACTACTCCACTACTCGCCCCTACTGGTATAGCTTGAGGATCTAGGATGTCGGCTACCAACAGCACAACTTCTAATAGTTTATCAAGGCCATCACCAGTTTTTGCTGAAACTTCAACACATGGTATATCACCACCCCAGTCGTCAGGCTGTACACCGGCTTCAGTTAACTCTTGCTTAACTCTATTAACATCTGCCCCTGGCTTATCAGTTTTATTTATTGCAATTACTAGTTTTACATTTGCGTCTTTAACATGCTTGATAGCCTCTTTCGTTTGAGGTTTTACGCCATCGTCGGCAGCTACTACAATAATTGCTACATCACAAGTTTTGGCTCCATGCTCACGCAGAGCTGCAAACGCCTCGTGGCCAGGTGTATCTAAGAATGTAATTACTCTATCATTTTTTTGAAGTTGGTATGCACCAATATGTTGTGTAATGCCGCCTGCTTCGGCGCTTACTACGTCTGTTTTACGCAGAGCATCTAGAAGCGATGTTTTACCGTGGTCTACGTGGCCCATAACCGCAACAATTGGTGGGCGGGGTTGTTTGGTAGCAGACTCGCTAATCGTTGCAGTATCGCTTGGGCGTTCCTCTTTTGCAATTGGTTCGGGTTGAACCACATAGCCTAGTTCTTGGGCAATAATATCAGCTGTATCATAATCAATCTGCTCATTAAGAGTAGCCATTACGCCATTCTTCATAAGTTCGCCTACTACCTGAGCACCGCTCAAATCAAGTCTTTTCGCAAATTCACTAACAGTAATAACCGGCGGTAAAAGTACAATTTTTTCATCTGCTGTCATTACTTTAGCTCCTTTCTATTATTTGACTTATACTTATGCAGTTTATTAAATTTTTCACTACACCTATCTGAACAAACATAGTATCCCCTAGATTGTATGAGTGACTTTTTATCTACTTGGTATCCACTAGGCGTACTAACTAGTCGTACAAGAATAGATTTTGGTTTTTTAAGACGACAGCCCAAGCAGGTTCTAATTGGCTCATTAACTTCTTGGGTAGTAGTAACCATCTTCAAAAGCAAACCTTTTTACTTCTCTTCGTCTTTTTGCCTTTTACTTGAAGAAGGTGTCTTTGATTTTGTTTTACTTTCTTTGGTGTTGCCAGTATCTGATTGTTTTTTTAGGCTTAGAGATAATTTGTGTTGTTCTTGATCGATACTAATTATCTTAAACTTCTTTTTATCTCCTACCTTCACAAGAGTATTTGGGTCGCTCACATGATCATCACTCAGCTCAGAAATATGAACTAGAGCCTCGACTACAGGTGACACCTGCACAAAAGCGCCAAATGGGGTTATACGTGTGACTGTGCCTTCAACACTACTTCCTTCTTTTAGTTTAGCAACTTCTTTGGCCCAAGGATCATCGCTAAGTTGTTTCATAGAAAGAGATAGCTTATCTTGATCTATAGCAATAATCACTGCTTCAATTTCTTGGCCAACCTTTACATACTTACTAGGGCTATAAACTCTATCCCAAGCAATTTCAGAAATATGTACAAGACCTTCTACTCCGTCAACATTCACAAAAACACCAAAATCGACCACTCCAGTCACAATTCCTTTAACCTTATCACCAACCTTAAGATTAGATATCTTACCCTCAGTAAACTCGCGCTGAGCCTCTTTTTCTGAAACGATAAGCTTGTTTTGACTACGATCTAAATCTAGTATTCTAACCATTAGGGTTCTGCCCACTAACTGACCAAGACGATGTAGTATTTCATCTTTGTCGGCGCCAGTTACTCTTGGGTAATTCTCAGAAGAAAGTTGAGATACTGGTAAAAATCCTCTTACCCCTTCTACTTCAATTAACATTCCACCTTTATTGGCATCGAAAGGTACAATTCCAAAACTCTCTTTGTTTTTAAATCGGTCTTCTAGAACTGACCAACCTTTTTCACGCGCTACTTTGCGTAGGCTCAAGATTGGATAACCTTCGGGTGATTCTGCTTCGATTACAGAAGCACTCATGGTGTCGCCTACTTCAAGGCCTCTAGTGGCTTGGTCGAGCTCTCGTCCCACTACTAGCCCTGTGCCTTGAGGGCCTAGATCTAGCCAAACCTCATGTTTATCAAGACTAATAATCTGCCCTTCGACGGTATCATTTTTCTGCAAGGCAGAAACTTCCGCAGAAGCCAAAAGCTCAGCCATGTCTGGTTGTTTTGCACTCATAATTTATTTGTTACTCCTTAAGTTTGAGATTTATCGCTGAATAATTCGAACGATATTATAAAGTTTTAACTATCGATGTAGTTAAATAACCTAACCTATACTATATCTGAAAACGTATTGTTTGTAAATAGTTGCGTTGTTTTATTTTAATGCAATTGTGATTTTGAGCGTGTGATAGAGTGTTGGCCACGTAAGACATAGCCCAAAACAGCAATAATAGTCATAGGTATTGCTGCTAAACCACTTGCTCCGGTGTTTGGAATACTAGTAGAAGCTGGTTTCGTAGGTGCGACAGGTGTTTTGGCGGATTGTGCAGCGGGAGCTTGGTTGGTATTTGCTTGGTTGTCATTTTTGGTTGGGGTCTGTGAGACCTCTTGTGTTTGAGTAGTATTGTTGGGTTGATTATTCTGAGCTTTTTGTTTAGATCGTTGTACATTACCATAAACGAATGTTGCTAGAACAATTAAAATAATACCAAAAACAGCAATTATAACCTTTAGTAATGTATCGTGGCGCATATTCCCCCTTTGAATTTAGTCTTTGAAATCTATTGTATGGTTTTTACTAAACTTTGGCAATACTAACATAAGCATAAGACTTTTTGTTATAATTTTAACTAGATATGATAATAGCTATAGATATTGGTGGCACAAAAATACGAGTTGGTTACTCACACCTGGGCGATTACCTAGAGCACACCCAAGACTTTCCAACTCCGGTAAGCCAACGTAGTGTCTCCCAAAAGCTTATAGATGTTGTTCACGAGATGGTGGGCTCTACCAAAGTTGATGCAATAGGTATAGCCAGTCCAGCTTCTATTAATAAAGAAAGAGGGCTAATAGTTAGAGCCCGCAATATGTCCTGGCACAATTTCCGTATAGTTATGCCATTACAAAAGCACTTTGGATGTCCTACAGTATTAGAGCACGATGCTACCGCCGGAGGTGTGGCCGAAGCCCGATTGGGCGCCGGAAAAAACTTTCCTCTAGTACTATATATAACCATCTCTACAGGTATTGGTAGTAGTATTATATATAACGGTAAGCCAATTAGTAGTAGGTATAACTCTCAGGGTGGCGACCAAATAGTATCTGATGAGTTCTCTGGCCCAACCACCTTTCATGACACCAGTAGCGGTAAAGCTATAGAGCTCCGTTACGGACACGCCGCATCGAACATAAAAGACCCTCTTATTTGGAAGCTTATTGCCAAAGATATGGCTATAGGCATTAACAATATGATTGCTATAGTGCAGCCCGATTGCGTGGTATTGGGTGGTGGTGTTAGTGTGCACTACAAACGTTTTATAAAACCACTAAAAAAAGAGTTAGAAAACTTGGCTATAGCTTACCCTATACCCGTTATAAAACAGGCCAGGTATGTAGAAACCGCTCCGGCAGTTGGGGCAATGCTTTTAGCAGTTGAGGCACTTCATAAGTAGTTACTTAAAAAAATATTTACTTGAACATGTTCACTGGGCTATACTGTTTATAAGAAATAAAAGTGGGGGTGAGTATAGAGTTAATTTCGGCATACAGTCAATATCGATTTTTACCGGCTGGTTTTTTTAGTTATGATGCTGCCGATGAAGTTATTAACTACGACCCCGATCGCTTAAATAAACCAACTGGAAAAATATCTTTACTTCACGAAATAAGCCATTGCGAATTGGGTCATTTTAACTATCGTTTTGATATAGAATTATTAATGATGGAAGTAGCTGCTTGGCACTATACTAAAAAATTAGCCAAGATCCATGGCCTCAAACTTCACAATGGCTATATACAAGATTGTATAGAAAGTTATGATAACTGGGTAAATCAACGTGGTACTTGCCCTGCTTGTAATAACTTTTGTGTAGAGCAACAAGAGAATATATTTGAATGTTTTGTGTGCAATACTAGGTGGCGAGTAAGCAACGAACCACAAAAAAGAGTTGTGAGAAAGTTAATACTAAAAAACTCCTAAATCTAGGAGTTTTTTAGTATTAATATTATATTATTTAGTAGTTTTTGGTTTTCGGCTTGCACGTCCACCTTTTTGACCTGCTATTCTAGCAAGTTCTGGGTTGGCTGCAAAACCACCACCACGGCTGATTTTTCCACCCATGGCACCAATGCGTTCGTAAAAGTTTTTACCGTAACGTTTTTTGTTAGTTTTTGCGGCTAATTCACCACCGGTTTTTGTTCCTGGCATGGTTAATTTATCTCCTTTTAGAAGCTAAAACTAACTTTTTACTTGAGTATCCTCACCAGCACCCTCCCAAAAGGCTATTTATAGCTCTTGGTTATTTAATGCTGTTAACGTAAGTATTTTAGCACTTTGTGCTTATGGTGTCAATAGTTTTATTAATTTTTTTATTTCGCAAAATATGATTAAAAATTAAACTCTAATTTTATATACCCAAGAGTTGATAATAAGGATAGGTAAGAGTTTTTTGCAAGCCAGGCAATAAACCACTACTATTATCAAATGTTAAATTTTTGGTTATTGCACCTACTGGGATAGATGAAGCATTAAAAGCTACGGCTGTTAGGGTGTGGCTACCATTTGAGTAGCGCGCGGTATCAAAAATAAAACTGTAGGGTGAAGTGTCTGTTACGTAGGCTAACTTGCCATCTATATAGTAAGCCACTGTACTGGAAAGATTTTGGTTTTTGGGAGTGTAAGTAAACTCCACATAGCCAGACTGTGGTACGATCTTGGCGCTTGAATTACTCCCTACCAGTGAGCTTATATAGCTTTGAATATCCGCTAGATTTTCTGGAATATTGTCTTGGTCTATAGTAGATGCTCTACTAAATTGCACCACAAAAATTCCCACCACAACTACTACCAAGACAATAGCTACTAGATACCACGGCCTAAATACACTAGATAATGAGCTAGAGTTATGTTGAGCAATATGTTTATTTTGGGCAACATAGTGCTCTGCCGTTGGCCTAGCATGCTTGGTGGTTGAAAACTGCGTCGAAGACTTATTAGGTTTTCGTTTAAATGGAATAGTGGGTAGCATAACTACTTATAATAGTAGCTTGAGGGGTTAGTAAGGTCAAACCCATAAAACTAGTTAATTGTTTTCTGGTGACTCAAACTCAACAGAAGAACGTTGTGGGTTGGTGTTACGACCATATACCCAAGCCCAACCTCCCATAGAGGTAGAATCGAAAGGTGCAAACCGCACTCGGTAAGTACCGTTTTGACTAATGTTTCTATCAAAACAAGCTTGGTCTACATTGCCGTTCGCTCTATAGGTTTTTGAATTTCTGACGGCTTGCCAAGCTCTACCATTCCACCAGTCCACTATAAATCTGTATTCTTGACTTGGATCATTACTAAACATCGTACCTGCGCACAACCAGCCGTCAGTTGATCTTATATTAGACGAAAACTGCGTGCTTGAACTACTATACCAACGAAGGTCTCTTTCCCAGCTAGTAGCAGTGGTAGCTGCAAAACTTTTATATATAAAGAACACTCCAATAGCAACAAACACTAACAACACTGTTAACAAAAGCCATTTAGGTACACTGGCTTTTTTACTTATTTTGCTTTTTAATACTCTTGTTTTTGTTTTTTTTGCGGGCATAAGTTAACTTTCATTAAGTTTTTAATATTTATCTATATTTTATACCCCTTATGCTTATTGTCAATAGTGTGTAATAAAAAACACCTAGTGAAATAAGGTGTTTTGGTTTCACACACTGTGTGTTGGCATCGTTCTACTTTCCCCTTGAAAGAGTATCATCGACGCAGAGGTGCTTAACTGCTGGGTTCGGAATGGGACCAGGTGTACCCACCTCGCCATAGACACCAACACACAATTTGCGAAAATCTAACCACCTGCGCTATGGCTTAAGGTTTTGTGTATACAAAAGCTTTAAGCCATAGGCAGAGTTTTGTTTTTGTTTAATAAGAGCGAAGATAATTTAATATCTTCAAATTGCCAGTCTATGCAGATTTTGAATAAATCTACAAAAAAGACGAAAGTTATACCCTGTCTTTTACTCGCAAAAGCCAAGTAAAAAGTCAATTACCT